>JBCBSF010000001.1:0-139081 GCA_039819325.1 Pseudomonadota bacterium
TCTAGGGCGCGAACATGACATCACCCTGCCGGAGGCATCGGTCGATGTCGCCTTTATCGCCGACACCTATCACTATTTCAGTGACCGCGAAGCTGTGATGAAATCTGTCTTCCGCGCGTTAAAGCCCGGCGGCGCGCTGACCGCGCGGCCCTATGCCTTCCACGCGCGCCCCTGGGAGCTGCGCAAGACCAACTCCATCGACGTGATGGACGCGGTCGGCAGCAACATCCGCATCGATGCACGCGGCCGCGACATCCTGCGGATCCTGCCGCGCCTGCATGAGGGCATCAACGAGGAGTGGCTGGCCGACAAGTCGCGCTATGCCATCGACGGCTTGAAGAAGGCACGTCTGGACCGGCCCTATCTGCGTGACGAAAACGGCAAGCTGCAGGCGGTCTCTTGGGACCGGGCCTTCAGCGCCATCGCCGACAAGGTGGCCACCTTGTCCGGGTCTGAGATGGCGGCGCTGGCCGGCGACCTCTGCGATGCCGAGGCCATGCTGGCCTTGAAGCTGCTGATGGCGGAGCTGGGCTCCGCCAACCTGGATTGCCGCCAAGACGGCGCCAAGCTGCCGGCGGGGCCGGAAGCCGGTTTCCTCTTCAACACCGGCATTGCCGGCATCGAGGAGGCCGATGCGGTCCTGATCATCGGCAGCAACCCGCGCTGGGAGGCGCCGCTGGTGAACGCGCGCCTGCGTAAGCGCAGCCTGCGCGGCGGGCTGGCGGTCGGCCTGATTGGCCCACAGCCGGATCTGACCATCCCTTACAGCTACCTGGGCGCCGGCCCGGACAGCCTGACGGCGCTGGCCAAGGGCGAGGGCTCTTTCGCCGAGGCGCTGCAGGCTGCCGAGAAGCCAATGCTGATCCTGGGGCAGGGCGCTCTTGCTCGCGAAGACGGCGCGGCCGTACTGGCTCTGGCCCGCCAAGTGGCTGAGCGCTACGGCATGGCCGGCGAGAGCGCGCCGGAGGGCTGGAACGGCTTCAACGTGCTGCACACGGCGGCTGCACGGGTGGCCGGCCTGCTGATGGGCTTCCTGCCGCAGGAGGGTGGGCGCGACCGCGACGGCATCCTGGCGGGCTGCGAGAGCGGTGATATCAAGCTGGTCTACCTGCTGGGCGCCGACGAGATCGACATGAGCCGTCTGGGCCAGGCCTTCGTCATCTATCAGGGCCACAGCGGCGATGCCGGTGCGCGCCGCGCCGATGTCATCTTGCCGGGTGCGGCCTACACCGAGAAGAACGCGACCTACGCCAACACCGAGGGCCGCGTACAGCTGGCCCGTATGGCGGTCTTCCCGCCAGGTGAGGCGCGGGAGGATTGGACCATCCTGCGCGCGCTTTCGGCCGTGCTGGGCAAGACCTTGCCTTTCGATACCTTGGGCGACCTGCGCCGGCACTTGATCGCCAGCAACCCACGTTTCGGCCAGATCGACCGTCAGACGCCCGGCGCCTGGGGTGCTTTTGGCGCCGAAGGAGCGCTGGGGCAGGCGGCCTTCGCTTCGCCGATCGGCAACTACTACCAGACCGACCCGGTGTCCCGGGCATCGGCGACCATGGCGGCCTGTACGCGGAGCTTCGTGACGGCCGAGGCGGGGGAGGCGACGGGAACTCATGGCTGATGCCGGCTTCTGGGCGGGCTATGCCTGGCCGACCATTCTAACGGTTCTCTCGATCATCGCGATCATCGTGCCGCTCTTGGTGGCGGTGGCCTATCTCACCCTGGCCGAACGCCGGGTGATCGCCGCCATGCAGCTGCGCAAAGGCCCCAACGTGGTCGGCCCCTTCGGAGCTCTGCAGCCCTTCGCAGACGGCATCAAGCTGCTGTTCAAAGAGACCATTCTGCCGGCCGGCGCCAACCGGGTCGTCTTCCTGATGGCGCCGATGCTGACCTTTGCGCTGGCGCTGATCGCCTGGGCGGTGATCCCGGTGGCCGAGGGCTGGGTGATCGCCGACATCAACGTCGGCATCCTCTACCTCTTCGCAATCTCCTCACTCGGCGTCTATGGCGTGATCATGGCCGGCTGGGCCTCCAACTCGAAGTACCCCTTCCTGGGTGCGCTGCGCTCGGCTGCACAGATGGTCTCCTACGAGGTCTCCATGGGCTTCGTGATCGTCACCGTCATCCTCTGCGCCGGGTCGCTCAACATCACCGACATCGTCATGTCGCAAGAGGATCTCTGGTACGCGATCCCGCTGCTGCCGATGTTCGTGGTCTTCTTCATCTCGACCCTGGCGGAGACCAACCGTGCGCCCTTCGACCTGCCTGAGGGCGAGTCGGAGCTGGTGGCCGGCTACTTCGTCGAATACTCCTCCATGTCCTTCGCCCTCTTCTTCCTGGGCGAATACGCCAACATGATCTTGATGGCGGCCATGACCACCATCCTCTTCCTCGGTGGATGGCTGCCGCCCTTCGGCGTCGCGCCCTTCACCTGGATCCCGGAAGTGGTCTGGTTCGTGCTCAAGGTCGCCTTGGTGCTCTTCTGCTTCCTTTGGGTGCGCGCCACCTTCCCGCGTTACCGCTATGACCAGCTGATGCGGCTTGGCTGGAAGGTCTTCCTGCCGCTCTCGCTGGTCTGGCTGGTGCTGACGGCGGGCGCTCTCATCACCTTCGGCTGGCTGCCGGAGGCCGGTGGCGGCGCCTAAGGGAGCAACGAAACGACGCGACCTTGCGCGGCTTGCCAAGCAGGGCCGATTGTGCGACGCAAACAACGCGGTGTCGCTGTGCTGTTCAACCCGGTCAAAGCGGGTGCGCAAGGCAGCCGTAACAAGAGGGACTTAAGCCATGTCTGCCATGTCTCGCGGCTTTCGCAGCCTGCTGATGGGAGAGCTGATCTCCGGCATGAGCCTCACCTTGCGCTACTTCTTCAAGCCCAAGGTCACCCTGAACTATCCCTATGAGAAGGGCCCGCTTTCGCCGCGCTTCCGCGGTGAGCATGCCTTGCGCCGCTACCCCAACGGTGAAGAGCGCTGCATCGCCTGCAAGCTCTGCGAGGCCATCTGCCCGGCCCAGGCCATCACCATCGAGTCCGAGCCGCGCGAGGACGGCAGCCGCCGCACCACGCGTTATGACATCGACATGACCAAGTGCATCTATTGCGGTTTCTGCCAGGAAGCCTGCCCGGTGGATGCCATCGTGGAAGGTCCGAACTTCGAGTTCTCTGCCGAGACGCGCGAAGAGCTCTTCTACAACAAGGAGCGGCTGCTGGATAACGGCGACCGCTGGGAATACGAAATCGCACAAAACCTGGAAAAGGACGCGCCCTACCGCTGAGCCGTCTCCGGGGCTGAGCTTGGTCTTCTTCGACAGCGTTTCGTGCACAATTGGTTGGGTTTAGCGCTCACGGAATCGGGCTGCGCAGAGCAGTCAGCCGCGGGCGAGGGGGCTCTATGATCGTCGAGACTATCGCCTTCTATCTCTTCTCCGCGATCACCATCGCGGCCGCGGTCATGGTGATCTCCGCACGGAACCCCGTGCACTCCGTCCTCTTTCTGATCCTGGCCTTCTTTAACTCCGCCGCGCTCTTCGTCCTCATGGGGGCAGAGTTCCTGGCGATGATCCTAGTGGTCGTCTACGTGGGCGCGGTTGCGGTGCTCTTCCTCTTCGTCGTCATGATGCTGGACATCAACTTCGTGGAGCTGCGTCAGGGCTTCCTGCAGTACCTGCCGGTCGGCGCCCTCATCGGGTTGATCCTTTTCGTCGAGCTGGCCTTCATCATGGGCGCCTGGGCCATCGCGCCAGAGGCCTCGACCCTGGTGGAACAGCCACAGCAGCCGGTGTCTGAGGTCTCCAACACGCTGGCCTTGGGCCGCGTGCTCTACACCGACTACGCCTACCTCTTCCAGATCTCTGGTCTGATCCTGCTGGTAGCGATGATCGGCGCCATCGTCTTGACCCTGCGCCACCGCCCGGGCGTCAAGAAGCAGTCGATCGCCACCCAGGTCTCACGGACCCGCGAAGAGGCGATCGAGATCAAAGACGTACCCACCGGCAGCGGGGTCTAGCAGCATGGCCGAAGCAGTTGGGCTGACCCACTATCTGATCGTCGCCGCTATCCTCTTCACGCTGGGCATCTTCGGGATCTTCCTGAACCGGAAGAACGTCATCATCATCCTGATGTCGATCGAGCTGATGCTCTTGGCGGTAAACATAAACCTGGTCGCCTTCTCTACCCATCTGGGCGACCTGGTGGGCCAGGTCTTCGCCATGTTCGTGCTGACCGTGGCGGCGGCTGAGGCCGCAATCGGCCTGGCGATCCTCGTGGTTTACTTCCGAAACCGCGGGTCCATCGCGGTGGAAGACCTCAACATGATGAAGGGGTAAGGCAGATGGAAGCCGCCGTCGTCTTTCTGCCGCTGATCGCCGCGTTCATCGCCGGCTTCTTCCGTCACCCCTTGGGCGACCGCGGGGCGCAGCTGGTGACCTGCACCCTGGTGGTCCTGGCTGCCGTCTTCTCGGTCATCCTCTTCGCGCGCGTCGGCATCGGCGGAGAGGCTGGCTGGGTCACGCCCCTCTTCACCTGGTTCGAAAGCGGTGCGCTCACCTTCTCTTGGGCGATCAAGGTCGACACCTTGTCGGTCGTCATGATGATGGTGGTGACGGTGGTCTCCTCCGTCGTGCACATCTACTCCATCGGCTACATGGCGGAGGATCGCTCGATCCCGCGCTTCATGGCCTACCTGTCGCTCTTCACCTTCTTCATGCTGATGCTGGTGACCTCCGACAACCTGGTGCAGATGTTCTTCGGCTGGGAGGGCGTGGGCCTGGCCTCCTATCTGCTGATCGGCTTCTGGTACAACAAGCCCTCGGCCAACAACGCGGCGATGAAGGCCTTCCTGGTGAACCGTGTGGGCGACGTTGGCTTCGCCCTGGGCATTGCCGGTGTCTTCCTGCTCTTCGGTGCAGTGGACTTCGCCGACATCTTCCCGGCCGCCCCTGGCGAAGCGGATACCATGCTGACCGCCTTCGGTGTCTCTGCGCCGGCCTTGGAAATCCTTTGCATCCTGCTCTTCATCGGCGCCATGGGAAAGTCGGCCCAGCTGGGCCTGCACACCTGGCTGCCGGACGCCATGGAAGGCCCGACGCCGGTCTCGGCGCTGATCCACGCCGCCACCATGGTGACCGCCGGCGTCTTCATGGTCTGCCGCCTCTCGCCGCTCTTCGAAGAGGCGCCGATTGCGCTCACCATCGTCACCTACATCGGTGCCATCACCTGCCTCTTCGCTGCCACCATCGGGCTGGTGCAGAACGACATTAAGCGGGTCATCGCCTACTCGACCTGCTCGCAGCTGGGCTACATGTTCTTCGCCGCCGGCGTCTCGGCCTACTCAGCGGCCATGTTCCACCTGACCACCCATGCCTTCTTCAAGGCGCTGCTCTTCCTGGGTGCTGGCGCTGTCATCCACTCCATGCACCATGACCAGGACATGCGGCGCATGGGTGGGCTTTGGAAGAAGATCCCCTTCACCTATGCCTACATGTGGATCGGCTCCTTGGCGCTGGCGGGGATCGGCATCCCCTTCGTCACCGGTTTCGCCGGCTACTACTCCAAGGACATGATCATCGAGGCGGCCTATGGCGCGCACAGCACCCATGGCATGTTCGCCTATTGGATGGGTGTGGCCGCAGCCGTGCTGACGGCGCTCTATTCCGGCCGTCTCATCTTCATGACCTTCCACGGCAAGCCGGCGATCCAGTCGGCCTACGACCAGGCGCATGAGTCACCCAAGGTCATGCTGCTGCCGCTGATCGTGCTGGCCCTCGGCGCCGTCTTCGCCGGTGGTCTGGGCTACCACTACTTCGTGGGCGAGGGGCGGGAGGCCTTCTGGGACGGCTCGCTCTTTGCGAAGACCGACGCCATTGAGGCCGCGCACCACATCCCGGTCTGGGCAATCCTCATGCCCTCGATCGCCGCCTACTTCGGCTTCGCGCTCTCTTGGTACTTCTATATGGCCCGTCCGGACCTGCCGGCGGTCCTGGCCCAGCGTTTCCGCGGCGTCTACCTCTTCTTGCTTAACAAGTGGTACTTCGACGAGCTCTACGACCGCATCTTCGTGAAGCCCTCTATGGCGCTGGGTTCCCTGCTTTGGGTCAGAGGTGATCAGAAGACCATCGACGCCTTCGGTCCCGACGGCATTGCCGCCTCCACCTTGCTGGTGTCGCGCCGCACGGTGCTGCTGCAGAGCGGTTACGTCTATCACTATGCCTTCGCCATGCTGATCGGCGTGGTGGTCTTCGTCACCTGGTACGTCGTTTCTTGACGACCGGGCCCTCAAGCTTGGCCGTGCCGCGCTAAAGGAAAGAACCAACCGTCATGACCTGGCCGCTGCTTTCGATCGTGACCTTCCTGCCGCTGGTGGGCGCGCTCTTCATCCTGCTGGTGCGCGGGCAGGAGGAGAATGCTGCGCGCAACGCCCGGGCCATTGCGCTCTGGACCTCGTCGATCACCTTCCTGCTGTCGCTCTTCATCTGGTTCAACTTCGAGCGCGGGACCGCCGATTTCCAGTTCGTCGAAGAGTACGTTTGGCTGCCGGACCTGGGCCTCATCTACAAGATGGGCGTCGATGGCATCTCCATGCCGCTGGTGCTGCTCTCCACGCTTTTGACGCCGCTTTGCATCCTGGCCTCTTGGGACGCGATCAAGGTCCGGGTGAAGGAGTACATGATCGCCTTCCTGGTGCTGGAAACCTTGATGATCGGCACCTTCACGTCCCTCGACCTGATCCTCTTCTACGTCTTCTTCGAGGCTGTGCTGATCCCGATGTTCCTCATCATCGGCGTCTGGGGCGGGCCGCGCCGGGTCTATTCGGCCTTCAAGTTTTTCCTCTACACCTTGGCCGGCTCGCTGCTGATGCTGGTCGCGATCCTGACCATCCTCTTCTACACCGGCACCAGCGATATCCCGACCTTGATGGAGAGCGCCAACCTGCCGGCGGGCTGGCAGATCTGGCTGTGGCTGGCCTTCTTCGCCTCCTTCGCGGTGAAGATGCCCATGTGGCCGGTGCACACCTGGCTGCCCGACGCCCACGTGGAGGCGCCAACGGCAGGCTCGGTCATCCTGGCCGGTGTGCTCTTGAAGATGGGTGGCTACGGCTTCCTGCGCTTTTCCGTGCCGATGATGCCGGCGGGCACCGACTTCTTCATCCCGCTGATCTTCTTCCTCTCGGTGGTGGCCATCATCTACACCTCGCTGGTGGCTCTGGCGCAGCGGGACATGAAGAAGCTCATCGCCTATTCCTCGGTCGCGCACATGGGTTTCGTGACCCTCGGCATCTTCACGCTCAATCAGCAGGGCGTTGAGGGCGCGATCTTCCAGATGCTCTCGCACGGCGTGGTCTCCGCCGCCCTCTTCCTCTGCGTGGGCGTGGTCTACGACCGCCTGCACACGCGTGACATCGACCGCTATGAGGGCTTGGCCGAGAACATGCCGGCCTATGCGCTGGTCTTCATGGTCTTCATGCTGGGCTCCGTCGGCCTGCCGGGGACCAGCGGCTTCGTTGGCGAATTCCTGGTGATCGTCGGTGCCTTCCAGGCCAGCTCTTGGATCGCACTGCTAGCCGCGACCGGCATGGTCCTGGGTGCGGCCTACATGCTCTACCTCTACCGGCGGGTCATCTTCGGCGTGCTGACCAAGCCGGATCTGAAGCGGCTTCTCGATATGAACTGGCGGGAGCGGGCGATCTTCGCGCCGCTGATCGCTCTAGTCTTCTGGATGGGGATCTATCCGGCCTCCTTCCTGGAGATCATGGCCCCCTCGGTAGAGCTGCTGCTGCAGCGCTACAACACCGCGATGCTGGAGATCGAGACGCCCTCGCTCCTAGCCTTGCTCGGCGCGGAGTAGGAGCCGGCCCATGGTGATGACCAATCTCGGCAACGACCTCTTGCTCTCCGTGCCGGAGCTGATCCTGGCTCTCGGGGCCATCGGCTTGCTGATGCTGGGCGCCTTCATCCCGCGCCTCAAGGGCCCCTCGGTCATCTGGCTGGCGATCGTCATCCTGGTCGTGGCGGCGGTTGCCATCATCGTCAGCAGCGGCGAGCGCAACCTGGCTTTCAACGGCCTCTTCATCGTCGAGCCCTTCGGCAACTTCATGAAGGTGCTGATCCTGCTGGGCGCGGCCGTCACCCTGCTGATGTCGCATCACTTCGTGAAGCGGGAGGGCATGGCGCTCTTCGAGTTCCCGGTGCTGATCCTCTTCGCCACGCTCGGCATGCTGCTGATGGTCTCCGCCAACGACCTGATCAGCCTCTACATGGGCTTGGAGCTGCAAAGCCTGGCGCTCTACGTGGTTGCTGCCTTCCGGAGGGACTCCCTGCGTTCCTCGGAGGCTGGGCTTAAGTACTTCGTCCTGGGTGCGCTCTCGTCGGGCATGCTGCTCTACGGTGCCTCTATGGTCTACGGCTTCTCCGGCACCACCTCCTTCGCCGGGCTAGGTCAGCTCTTCACCACAATGCAGGCGGCAGGCGAGGCGCCACCGATCGGCCTGGTGATCGGCCTGGTCTTCCTGCTGGCCGGTCTCTGCTTCAAGATCTCCGCAGTGCCCTTCCACATGTGGACGCCGGACGTCTATGAGGGCGCTCCGACGGCCGTCACCGCCTTCTTCGCTGGAGCCCCGAAGATCGCCGCCTTCGCGCTGCTCATGCGCGTGCTTTTGGATCCCTTCGGACCGCTCCTGGCGCAGTGGCAGCAGATCATCGTGGTGGTCTCCATTGCCTCCATGGCCTTGGGCGCCTTCGCGGCCATCGGTCAGAACAACATCAAGCGCCTCATGGCTTATAGCTCCATCGGCCATGTCGGCTATGCCCTGGTCGGGCTGGCCGCCGGCACCGAAGAGGCCGCGCGCAGCGTCATGATCTACCTCTCGATCTATCTGATCATGACCCTTGGCACCTTTGCCTGCATCCTCTCCATGCGCCGGCAAGGCAACCTGGTGGAGGGGATCGACGACCTGCGCGGCCTCTCCAGTTCGCAGCCCATGCTGGCCGTCGCCATTTCGGTCCTCATGTTCTCGCTGGCCGGCATCCCACCCTTGGCGGGCTTCATTGGCAAGCTCTACGTCTTCGAGGCGGCGGTGGAGGCGGGGCTCTTCACCCTGGCGGTGATCGGCGTGCTGACCTCCGCAGTGGCTGCTTACTACTATCTGCGGATCGTGAAGATCATGTGGTTCGACGAGGCCGATGAGCCCTTCGACCGGCCCTTGCCGCGCGAGGTGAGCCTGGTGATCGTCGTGGCCAGCCTGGGCATGCTGGTGTTGGTCGCGGTGCCAGATCCTTTGACCTCTGGCGCCTCAGCGGCGGCGGCATCGCTCTTCGGAAAATGAGGCCTGCCGCAGCGGGCCTCCCCACGGGCTACCGCCTGCTGCACTTCTCAACGCTCGATTCCACCATGGCAGAGGCGGAGCGGCAGGCGCTGGCCGAAGCACCGTCCGGCACGCTGATTCTTGCCGACCGCCAGACTGCTGGGCGGGGTCGGCGCGGGCGCGAGTGGCAGACACCGGCCGGGAACCTGGCGCTTTCCGCCCTCCTGCGGCCGTCGCTGCCTCTAAGCCAGGCGGCCCTCCTTGGCTTTGCTGCCGGCTTGGCCTTGCATGAGGCTGTCTCTGGTGTCTTCCCCCAGCCCGATCGCTTGACGCTCAAGTGGCCTAACGACTTGCTGCTGGATGGGGCCAAGCTGGCGGGCATTTTGCTGGAGAGCCACGCCACGCCCAAGGGTGCCTTGCAGTGGCTGGTGATTGGCCTCGGGGTCAATCTCACTTGGGCACCGACCGACACACCCTATGCTGCCACGGCGTTGAGCGCGGTCACGGTCGCGCCCTTGGCGCCCTCTCAGGTCGCGACGGCCTGGGCCAGCGCCTTCGATGCCTGGAGCCGACGCTTCGAGGAAGAAGGCTTCGGCCCCTTGCGCAGGGCTTGGAAGACCCGTGCAGCCGGGCTTGGTGCGCCCTTGCAAGCACGCTTGGCGGACGGTCAAGTTCTAGACGGGGTCTTTCAGGATTTGGATAGCGATGGCTCCCTCTTGTTGAAACAGGATAGCCTAGAGTCACCGCTGAAGATCTCCGCCGGGGACGTTTTCTTCCCAGCTGCGGGGAAGCTTGGAGAGGGAGGCCACCATGCTGCTGGCCATTGACTCTGGAAACACCAACACCGTCTTCGCACTTCTGAAGGGGGAGGAACTGATCGGCCGTTGGAGAGCCGCCAGCGATGCGCGCCGGACTGCGGATGAGTATGCCGTCTGGCTGACCCATCTCATGGCCCTCGACGGCGTCAGCCCGGCCGATGTGGATGGCCTGGTCTTGAGCAACGTTGTGCCGGCGGCAGACTACAATCTGCGCACGCTCTGCAGCCGTTATTTCGGCGGCGACCCGGTGACGGTGCACGAAGCGGCTGAGGCCTATCCGATCGAAATCCGCCTGGAGCGGCCGGACCGTCTGGGGGACGACCGTATCGCCAACGCCATTGGCGCCCATGCCCGCTATCCCGGACCGAAGATCATCGTCGACTTCGGAACCGCCACGACGTTTGACGTAGTGGCAGAGGATGGCGGCTATGAAGGCGGCGCCATCGCACCGGGCATCAACCTCTCACTCGACGCCCTTTACCTCGGCGCGGCGCATTTGCCGCGTATCCTTATCGAAAAGCCGCAGCATGTCATAGGCAACGACACCGTGCCGGCGATGCAATCGGGCGTGTTCTGGGGCTATATCGGCCTCATCGAGGGGCTGGCGAAACGCATCGAGGCGGACTATGGAAAGCCTATGACAGTTATCGCCACCGGCGGCTTGGCGCCGCTCTTCTTCGGCAGCACGAAGGCCATTCACTACGTCGATCACGAATTGACTCTGCGCGGCTTGCGATTGCTCTACGAGCACGCCAGCGCGGCATGACGGCTGCCTTCGATCCGGCGCCTGGCGCGGACTCCCTCTACTTCCTGCCGTTGGGCGGCACTGGCGAGATCGGCATGAACCTCAACCTCTATGGCCACGCTGGTCAGTGGTTGATGGTCGACCTGGGCATCACCTTCCCCGAGGACGGCAGCCTGCCGGGGATCGAGGTGCTGATGCCCGATCCCCAGTTCATTGAAGAGCGGCGCGATCACCTGGTGGGCCTGGTGGCAACGCACGCCCACGAAGACCATATCGGCGCCATTCCCTACCTCTGGTCGCGGCTGCAATGCCCCATCTACGCCACGCCTTTCACGGCGGAGCTGGTGCGCCGCAAGCTGGCTGAGGCCGGCCTGGAGAAGCAGGTGACCCTGCACGAGATCCCGCTATCGGGCCGCTTTTCCGTCGGGGCCTTCGATATCGAGCTCATCTCGCTGACCCACTCGATCCCCGAGCCCAATGCTCTGGTCATCCGCACGCCACTTGGCACCGTGTTGCACACCGGCGACTGGAAGCTCGATCCCGATCCGCTCGTCGGTGATGACTACGATGACGGCGCTCTTCGGGCCTTGGCAGACGAGGGCGTGCTGGCTCTGGTCGGCGACTCGACCAACGCGCAGGTTGAGGGCACCGCGGGCTCAGAAGGCGACGTCCGCAATAGCCTGATCCAACTGGTGGCGGAAGCGCCGGGCCGGGTCGTGGTGGCCTGCTTCGCCACCAACGTCGCCCGCCTGGAGAGCGCCCTGGTCGCCGCCCATCGGGCTGGCCGCCGAGTCTGTCTCCTCGGCCGTTCGATGAAGCGTATCTACGAGGTCGCCAGCCAGACTGGCTATCTGAAGAACCCTGCGCCGCTGATCAGTGAGGAAGATGTCGGCTACCTGCCGCGCAATGAGGTGCTGATTTTGGCAACCGGCAGCCAAGGCGAGGCCCGGGCCGCCTTGCCGCGCTTGTCTCGCGGTGAGAACCGGCATTTCGCGCTGGAGCCAGGCGATCAGGTCATCTTCTCCTCCCGCGTCATCCCGGGCAACGAGCGGCCGATCGAGCGCCTGCAGGAGCGTCTGCACCTGTCAGGGATCGAGGTGCTGACCGACAGCGATGCCTTTATCCACGTCTCCGGCCATCCGGCCCGCGATGAGCTGGCGCAGATGTACAACTGGGTGCGCCCGCGTATCGCCCTGCCGGTGCATGGCGAGCCACAGCACCTGCGCGCCCATGCAGCACTCGCCAAGGGCTGCCAGGTACCGCAAGCCCTAGTCGGCGGCAACGGTCAGGCCATCCGCCTGGCACCGGGACGCGAGGCGATCCTGGCCGAACGGGTGCCGAGCGGCCGGCTGGCCTTGGACGGCAAGCGGCTCTTGCCGATCAACTCCGATGCCTTCAAGGAACGCCACCGCATGGCCAATGACGGCCAGGTCTTGGCCACCCTGGTCACTGACCGCGGCGGCAATCTGGTGGTGACGCCACAGGTGACCGAACGCGGTCTGGACAGTTCTGCACACGAGCCCGATTGGTTGATCGACTGCATCGAGGAGGCCTTGGATTTGGCCGGCAAGGCGACGCGCCGCGACGATGCCAAGCTGCGCGAGGCGGTGCGGGTGGCACTGCGCCGCCGGGTCCAGCGGGAGACGGGCAAAAAGGCGCAGGTTGAGGTGCACCTGGTGCGGGTTGCCTGACCTTGCTCTTGCCGCCCGAAAGGCCAAATCTCCTGACACGCGGAGCCAAAGGAAGAATGAGATGATCGGTCGCTTGAACCACGTTGCCATCGCCGTGCCGGACCTTGAGAAGGCGGCCAACCTCTATCGTGGCGCGCTGGGTGCCAAGGTCTCCGAGCCCATGCCGGAGCCCGATCACGGCGTGACCGTCATCTTCGTGGAGCTGCCGAACACCAAGATCGAGCTGCTGCACCCTCTAGGCGACACGTCACCGATCCAAGCCTTCCTGGATAAAAACCCATCCGGCGGCATGCACCACGTCTGCTACGAGGTCGATGATATCCTCTCCGCCCGCGATCACCTGAAGGCAGAAGGCGCGCGCGTCCTCGGCGACGGCGAGCCGAAGATCGGCGCGCACGGCAAGCCGGTGCTCTTCCTGCACCCCAAGGACTTCTGCGGCACCCTGGTGGAGCTGGAGCAGGCCTAGGGTGTTTCAATTGGCGCGTCGTAGAAGAGGGCAGGGCGGCATATGACCTGGCCGACTATGATAATGGTCTTCGTGGTCATCTGGTGGGTGGTGCTCTTCGCCGTACTGCCCTGGGGTGCCAAGCCGCTGGACGAGCCGGAGGTCGGCCATGCGGCCTCCGCCCCGGCCAAGCCGATGATCTGGCGGAAGGTGCTGGCCACGACCGGCATTACCATCGTGCTCTTCCTCATCGCCTGGTACCTGATCGAGAGCGATTGGATTTCCTTCCGCGAGGCGGCGCGTTAAAGGGCAGGGGGGCATGACCGACTATTGCGACAGTGCCCCAGGCCACCCTTGGCATGGCCCCTATCACGATAACGAGTATGGCTTTCCGATCGAGAGCGAAGCCGGCCTCTTCGAGCGCCTGGTGCTGGAGATCAATCAGGCCGGTCTCTCCTGGCTCACCATCCTTAAGAAGCGTGAAGGCTTTCAGGCGGCCTATGCCGGCTTCGAGGTCGATAGGGTGGCGGCTTTCGACGAGGCGGATCGCGCGCGGCTCCTGTCCGATGCCGGCATCATCCGCAACCGCCTGAAGGTCAATGCCGCGATCGAGAACGCTAAGCGCATCCAGGCCCTGCGCGACAGCCACGGCGGCTTCCTGGCCTGGCTGGATGCCCACCATCCGCTGGAGAAGGCGGACTGGGTGAAACTCTTCCGCAAGACCTTCCTTTTCACCGGTGGCGAGATCGTCGGCGAGTTCCTCATGTCAACCGGCTACCTGCCCGGCGCGCATCGCCCGGACTGCCCGATCTACGTCAAGATCTTGCCGCTGAAGCCAGCCTGGCTGCGCGTGAGCGCATAATGCGGCTTCTCTTGGCCTTGCTGCTGGTCACCCTCGGCCTGCGCAGCCCGGCGGCGGACACACCTGGCGACTTCGACTTCTACGTCCTCGCGCTCTCTTGGTCGCCCAGCTACTGCGCCAGCGTCGCGCCGGGACGCAGCCCGCTGCAGTGCGATTCGGGCCGACCCTTCGCCTTTGTCGTGCACGGGCTCTGGCCGCAGTATGAGCGGGGCTGGCCCGCGGACTGCATCGAACCGGCACCGCGTCTGTCGCAGGCGGCGGTGCAAGGCATGCTCGACATCATGCCCGCGGCCGGGCTCGTCCGCCATCAGTGGCGCAAGCACGGGACCTGCAGCGGGCTGCCTGCCGAAGCCTACTTCGAGCTCACCAGACGCGCCTTCGATAGCGTGGCTATCCCAGACGCCCTGCAGCGCCTGGAGGAACCACTGGTAACCTCCACCCGCGCCCTAGAAGCGGCTTTTCTAGAGGCCAATCCAGACATACCTGCAGACGGTATCTCGGCGCGCTGTCGGGACCGGCGTCTGCAGGAGTTACGCATTTGCTTCACCCGGGAGCTTACCCCACGCAGTTGCGAGCAGGTCGAACGGCGGCAGTGTCGCGAAGACAGTGTCTTGCTTCCGCCAGTGCGTTAGGGATGAGCGGGCCTCGGGCGCAAACGTTTTTTGTTGCACTGCACAAAAGAAAGGAGCCGGACCAAGGTCCGGCTCTTAGGTGCCACTTGGGCAATGTTATGTTTTTCCTCCCAGAACTCGGGAAAGAGGCGTAGCAGACCTACACCTCACGAGATCGGGACATATCGATACACCATCTGTCTGCGTCCGTCATCAAGTTTTCAGATACTCAAGGCACGATGGAGGCCTAGCGGTCGTAAAAAAGGGTCTCTGTACGATAGACGCCGAACTGGGCCCCAGGCTCCCAGTTCCAGACGCCGACCTTCGGCAGATTGGCCAGGTCGCTGTCAGCCACCACGGGCTGCGGCACCTGACCGACAAAGCCGATCGTATAGACCTGCTCTGCGTTGATCTGCAGGATCTCTTCCCAGGCCGCAAGGCGATCGGCATTGCTGGTGGCGGCCTGCCAGCGTTTGAAGGCCGCTAAGAGCTTCTCGGCCTCCGGCATATCGACCGGCTCGCCTGAGCGACCCTTGGTCTCGTAGTACTGGCCCCACTTGGGCCACTGATAGCCCGACTGTGCGACCGGAACCCAATACTGCGGGCTCATCGCGCTGGTCGGGACACCGTTTTCGAAGCCGAACCAAATCACCATGTTGGCCTCGCCGGCGAAGATGCGGTTGCGCAGGGCCGTCCGGTCGCTGGGCTTGGTGAAGAGGTCGACACCGATCTTGCGCCAAGAGGTCTTCACCAGCTCTAGAATGTCCGGCTCTTCCTCGGACTCGCCAGCTGACTCGACGATGATCTCCAAAGGCCGGCCGTCAGGCATTAGCCGGATGCCGTCGTCATTCCGCTTCGTCAGGCCAACCTCATCCAGCAGCTTGTTGGCCTGCTCGATATCGAACTGAGCCCAGGCTTGGCGGTAGCTCTGCTGATAGAGCGGAGACTCAGGCAGAGGGCCCTGATTCCCAGTGAGGCCCAGCCCGAAGTAGATCACCTGATTGATCTCGTTGCGGTCGATCGCCAGCGAGAGCGCGCGGCGGAAACGGATGTCTCGGTTCAGCTGGCGCCAGACCGGATCGTTGGCATTGAGGTTGGGATAAAGCGCGAAGTTGGAGGGCCGCACGGTCTTCCACAGCAGCACCTGATAGCCTTCGCGCTTCTGCGATTCTTTCAGCAAGGTGTAGTCGGAGAAGGCGATGCCGCGGGCCTGCAGGTCACTGTCGCCCGCGGCCGTCTTGGCCGGTACCAGCCCCGGCGAGGTGATGGCCAGAAGCCATTCGTCCAGGTAGGGCAGCTGCATGCCCTCAGCATCGATGCGGTGGAAGTAGGGGTTGCGCGCAGCCACCAGGCGCTGGGCCGGCGGTGCGGTCACGACGACCCAAGGCTGCAGGAGCGGCAGGCTTGGATTGTCCATCCGGTAGAGGTTGTCCAGGCTGTTGTGGAGCGCTGCCCAAGAGGGCTTACCGGACTCTTCGACTTCGCTTTGCAGCACCGCCGGGTCAGCATACTTCTTGTGGAACTTCTTCAGGTAGTGGGCCGGCCGGTAGATGTAGAGCGGGGTGGCCCGTGCCAGAGCCGGCAGGAAGAAGGGGTTGGGCGCCGGCCACTCAAAGATCACCGTCGTTTCGTCGGGGAAGCTGACCTGAGGGGGTTTCCCATCGACCAGCAGAGTGATTGGCGGGCCCACCGGCGACAGCTCTGCATTCAGCGCCACATCTTCCCAGTAGTAACGAAAATCTTCGGAGGTAAAGGGCGTACCGTCAGACCAGCGGTGCCCGGGGCGCAGGTTCAAGGTGAAGCGCTTCCCATCAACGATATCCACGCTCTCCAAGATGTCGGGGACGATGTTGTACTGCGCGTCATAACCAACCAGGCGGGCATAGCCGAAGACAGCCATCAGGCGGCTGTCCTTCGATCGCGTGATCATGGTCTGCAGCCGCCCGCCGGACTTGCCGATGACCCGCGACTTGGTCTCCTCTACGACCAGTGGCACACGGGGAACGCGGGACATGACGGGCGGCAAGCTGCCGTCTGCGACCTTGGCAGCCAGTTCCGTCGGCTCCTGCAGCGTCGGCAGGCTATCAGGCGCCCAGCGCGTCAGCGAGATAGACTCAGCCGAGGCGGCCATGGGGCTTGCGAGCAAGCTAAGACAGAAGATAAAAGCCGCAGTGTACTTCATTGTTATTCCTCTGTTCTCAAACGGACCAAGGTCAGGTTCGACCCTGGTGGAAGACGGGTCACCGCTGCCAGATCAGGCAAGGTCGCTGAGGCCACGACCAAGGCCTTTGTGGCGACCCAGTCCTCAGCACTGTGGTACGTCGGACTATAGCGATACTGCTTGCCCTTGCGCTGCCAGTCTATGTCATGCGTCACGCGATCATCATCTAACAGCATCGCGAGACTTGGGAGTGGCGGCGCCCCGGTGGCGTGGAGCTGCCAGGCTGGGAAGTTATCGTCGAAGAGCGCCCAGCGAAAGCCGCGCGCGGCAGCCTCGCGCAGGCGCTGCAGGTGCGAAAGGTGATCGTCGAAGAAGCAAAGCGCTTTATCGGTCCCGACATCCCGTGGTTTGAGGTCGGTGGAGGCCTGCCAATCGTCGAGACGATAGTCGACGCCGGGCGCCCGCAGGCGGCCAGCTGGCCAGATCTCAACATCGTGCGTGACGATGCGGGCGGCAGGGCAGGCACGACGGAAGAGCCAAGCGGAATGACCCAGGAAGGTGCCGCTCTCGACAATGAGCGCGGGGTTTAGCCAACGCGCCAAGAGCCAGAGCCAAAGTGAGTCGTTGAATCCACTGCCGTGCCGGTTTTCGACTAAGGGCCGGCTGCGATAGCCCTCAAGGAAGCTGTCGAAAGCCTCGCTCTGGTCTTGCGGCTTCGGCAAGCCCAGGCTGACGGCAGTCTCTGCCAAGGCCGGCGTGATCATCGCGAGAAGGCGCTTGCGCAGCCGCTGCGCCTCGGCGGCAGAAAGCGGCCAGGGCCAAGAGCCAGCCGGCGCAGGGCCTTTGACAGAGAAGAGGTATGGCATGGACCGCACGCTAGCTTGAGCGCTCCAAAGGGCCAAGAGCTTGCTCCTGGTTAGATCAAAAAGTTCCATAATATATATTATGCGAAAAATTACTCTAGAGATGTGCAGAGGCTGCGAGCACCCTCCCTAACGCCCTCTCGTCCAGTCCCAGCGTCGAAAGCTTCAGTCTGCAAGAACAGCCGGCATGGACGGCGTTAGAGAAAGCGCGCGATAGCCTTGAGCTCATCGCGCTCGCCGGGGTCGCTGTCCGCGTCCAGGCAATGGTCCATGTGATCATGGATCAGAGTGCGCTTGGCGTTTGCGACCGCCTTCTCAACGGCCAGCAGCTGTTGGGCAACGTCCAGACAAGGCTTGCCGGATTCGATCATGCCGATCACGGCACGCAAGTGACCGTCAGCGCGTTTCAGTCGGGCGATAATCGCTGGATGGGTTGCATGGGGCCGCGGTTTTGTCATAACAGAGACCTATCCTCCCCAGGAGGATAGAACAAGCGCAAGACAGCCAGCTGAGGCAAGCGAACTGCGCGCTATGGCAAGGACGTGAGGCAGGTGTCGGAAACGCGACGGGCAGTGCTCTCAACACTCATGTGCCTGGCTCTGGCGCTCTGGTCGATTGCGCCTGCCTTTGGCCATAGCCCCCACGTCGTCGCTGAGACGCCACACCAGGTCGAGGAGATCGCCGACCAAGGTCAGGCTGATGCCTCCATTGCCGATCGTCTTTGGGCCTCGCACGGTCATAGCCATGAGAGCGCCGACCACGATCACGGCAAGGCCATTGCGAACCTTGGACCCTCGTCACTCTCACCGCTGGCCTTTGGCAGCCCCTGGCAGCTGCTCCCGTCGCTCGACTGGCCGGGTCCAGTGATCAGAATAGAGCGCCCTCCCCGCGTCTGATGGATATCGCCTTTGCGGCGCAACGACTACCATCTGACACGACGACTTCGGAGAGTCCTATGACTGTGAAACGACGGGGCGACGTCAGCCCCGCTGTGTGGCACTGCCTAATCCTTATCGGCCTCCTGCTGGCGGCGCTGATCATCAGCGTCACCTCTGCGCTGGCCCATGCCGTAACCCCCGGTGATGCGGGGTACATCCAAGAAATCTGGGGGGTCCACATCATCCCCTTCATGTATCTCGGCGCTAAGCACATGGTGACGGGATACGATCACATTCTCTTTCTGCTCGGCGTTGTCTTCTTCCTCTATCGGATGAAGGACGTGGCCATCTATGTCAGTATTTTCGCCGTCGGCCATTCGGTGACGATGCTTGCTGGTGTGTGGTTCAGTTGGGGGATCAACGCCTACATCGTCGATGCGATCATTGGTCTCTCGGTTGTCTACAAGGCGCTCGACAACCTCGGAGCCTATCAGCGCTGGTTCGGCTTCCAGCCCAACACCAAGGCCGCTACCTTTATCTTCGGGCTGTTTCATGGAACCGGTCTGGCCACCAAGATCCTTGACTATAACATCTCTGAGGAGGGTCTGCTGCTCAATCTCCTCGCCTTTAATGTGGGGGTTGAAATTGGCCAGATCCTTGCGCTTGCTGTCATCTTGATCGTCATGGGTTACTGGCGGAAGAAGATCGGTTTCTTTCACCAGGCCTATACCGCCAACGTGGTGATGATGTCTCTGGGCTTTATGCTCATGGGATTTCAACTCACCGGATACTTTGTAAACGCCTAGAGGGAGCTGGCTCATGTTCAACGCGAAGAAACCCAGTCTTGAGGAATTGCCGAGCTCCGGCCAGCTGCTCCGCTCGACCATCATTGCCGCTGTCTCTGCGATCGCAATCCTAGTGACCATCGTGCTTCCGGCCGAGTATGGCATTGACCCCACCGGTATCGGGCGTGCGCTTGGCCTTGCCGAGATGGGTGAGATCAAACAGGAACTTGCGGATGAGGCCGAGAAAGACCGCTTGCTGCATGGCGATGGCGATCAGTCTTTGAACCTCCTCGATGGTCTCTTGCAGCTGGTTGTCGGCTCTGCGCAGGCAGAGGACGCCTGGTCCGATACCGTTCGCTTTACCCTCGTACCAGGCGATTTTGCAGAGGTGAAACTGACGATGTCGGCAGGCGACCGGGTTGACTACGCCTGGGTTGCCGAGGGCGGGCGGATCAATTTCGACCTGCACGCCCATGGCGACGGCCAGTCGATCGACTATGAGCGTGGTCGCGGTGCTGCCTCTGGAGAGGGCTCTTTTGAAGCCCCCTTCCCTGGCGAGCATGGTTGGTTTTGGCGCAATCGCGACAGCAGTGATGTGACCATCACCCTGCAGCTGCGCGGTGACTACAGCGAGATCGTCACCAGCGAGTAAGGGGCGCAGAGAGGCACCCGCTTCACGGCGAGGCGGGTGCAGCTGCCTTGACTCTGGAGGCCCCGGTTCAGACCTCCTAAACTCGGTAAGGCTTTACTGAAAAGGATCTTATGATGCGTGTCGCTTTCTTTGCGCTGGCTGCTGTCTTCGGTCTGCTCCTCTCCGCACCTTCGGCTGCCGTCGCCGAACAAGCGACCGCAGAGGCTCTTGCGGCTTCAGTCCCGCTCGGTGCCACGCCGAAGGAGATTGAAGAGCGTTACGGCACGCCGACGGAGCGCACGCTGTCAGAGGATGGCGGCGAGATCTGGACCTATGACATCAAGACCCTAGCGGTGAAGAACGACGGCGGCCTCCTCGACGACCTCGGCTTCTCCTCAGGCAACGTCGCTGGCGCCGAAAGCGAGCGCATCTTCCGCATCTGGTTCGATCACCAGGCCCAGGTGACTGCAGCCAGGGCGCTCAGCAGCCTGGAGTAAGCCCTCGTGAAGGACTTGCCGCCGCTGGAGCGCCTGCTCGCCATCATGGCCCGCCTGCGCGATCCCGACGGCGGCTGCCCCTGGGACCTGGAGCAGAGCTTCGCCACCATCGCGCCCTACACCATCGAAGAGGCCTATGAGGTCGCCGATGCCATTGCGCAGCACGACCTGGCGGCGCTGAAGGACGAGCTGGGCGACCTCTTGCTGCAGGTCGTGTTCCACGCCCGCATGGCGGAGGAAGCAGGTGCCTTCGACTTCCATGACGTGGCAGCCGCTATCTCCGACAAGATGGTCCGGCGCCACCCGCATGTCTTTGGGCCGGACAGGACTCCACTGCCGCCGGGCGGCTGGGAAGCGATCAAGGCAGATGAACGTGCCACCAAGAGCAGCCAAGCGCCCAGCCAGATGGATGGGGTCGCCCTGGCGTTTCCTGCCCTGCTGCGGGCCGCTAAACTGCAGAAGCGCGCCGCCCGGGTTGGCTTTGAATGGCCCGATGCTACCGCGGTCTTGGAGAAGGTCGAGGAAGAACTGGCTGAGCTGAAGGCCGAGGTCGCAGTCCTACCGGATGATGCAGAGGCCCAGGCCCGGGCGGAGGAAGAACTGGGCGACCTGCTGCTGGTCCTGGCCAATCTGGGGCGGCATCTGGAGATCGATGCGGAAGCCGCACTTCGGAAAGCCAACGCCAAGCTGGAGCGCCGGTTTCGCTTTATCGAGTCCGCACTGGCTGCCCAGGGCCGTACGCCGCAGGAGGCCGATCTGGCGGAGATGGAAGCCCTCTGGCAGCAGGCCAAGACCCAGGAAAAACCTGGCTAAATCAGCCTTCTGCCCTGTCACCTTTTGGCTCTGCGACGGCCTGCCCCGCGGCACATGGCGCCCGGCAGACCGCTTGTTCACTGCGCACGAACCCGTCAGATTTCACCCCACAGACGCGTGATTCGTAGCGGGCACCCGGCCTTTTCCGATAGCGCGGAAAACGTCGGTGGAGGCAAAGCATGGAGACGAGTCTGGCGGTCGACCTGGCCCGCGTGCAGTTCGCCTTCACGGTTAGTTTTCATATCATCTTTCCAGCGCTCACCATCGGCCTGGCGGCCTATCTGGCGGTGCTGGAGGGCCTCTGGCTGAAGACGAAGAAGAGCGTCTACTACGACCTCTATCGCTTCTGGATCAAGATCTTCGCGGTCGCCTTTGGCATGGGCGTCGTCTCCGGTGTGGTGATGAGCTATCAGTTCGGCACCAACTGGTCGCGCTTTTCCGACATCACCGGCAATGTGCTGGGGCCGCTTATCTCCTATGAGGTGCTGACCGCCTTTTTCCTGGAAGCCGGCTTCCTCGGCATCATGCTCTTCGGCTGGGGCCGCGTCGGGCCGAAGCTGCACTTCTTCGCTACCTGCATGGTGTCGCTCGGCACCTTGATCTCCGCCTTCTGGATCCTCTCGGCCAACAGCTGGATGCACACCCCAGCCGGCTTCGGCATCGATCCCGAAGGGCGCTTCATCGCGGAAGACTGGATGGAGATCATCTTCAACCCCTCCTTCCCCTACCGCTACACGCACATGATGCTGGCGGCCTTCCTCACCACCTCCTTCGTGGTGGCCGCGGTCGGCGCCTGGCATCTGCTGCAGCGGCGCGGCGATGAACGGGCGCGGGTCATGTTCTCCATGGCCATGTGGATGGCGGCCATCGTGGCGCCGATGCAGATGATCGCCGGTGACCAGCAGGGTCTGAACACGCTGGAGTATCAGCCGGTGAAGATCGCCGCCATGGAAGGCATCTGGCCGGCCAGCCAGAGCGGTGTCTGCTGGTCCTTGATCGGCTGGCCCAACATGGAGAAAGAAGTCACCGAGTTCGACGTCTGCATCCCGCATCTGGGCAGCCTGCTGCTGACCCACGAGTGGAGCGGTGAGGTCAAAGGCCTCAAGAACTGGCCGGCGGACGAGCGGCCCAACGCGACGGTCATCTTCTGGACCTTCCGCATCATGGTCGCGATCGGCCTGGCGATGATGGCCATGGGCATGATTTCCATCGTGCTTAGGATCAACCGCCGCCTCTATGACGCGCGTTGGTTCCACAAGCTGGCCTTGGTCATGGGCCCCAGCGGCTTCATCGCGGTGCTCTGCGGCTGGGTCACCACCGAGATGGGGCGTCAGCCCTGGGTGGTCTTCGATCACCTGCGCACGGCTGACGCGGCCTCGCCTCTGACGGTGCCGGAGGTGGCGACCACCCTCGCCCTCTTCGTCATCGTCTACATCCCGGTCTTCGGCATCGGCACCTACTATCTCATTCGGCTCATGCGGAAGGATTTTGCGGACTTGCCCGCTGTCGCCCCAGCGGGCGGGCCTGGACGCCAGCAGCATGCCAAGCGGCCCTTGTCAGCGGCGCAGGATCCGGCCCTGCCGGGCCGCGGTGCCGGGGAACCCGCAGAATGACCGCACCACGGGCAAAATCCGCGCAAGACGGAAGGGACTAAGGGGCCATGGCGCTCGACCTCCCCCTCATCTGGGCCATCGTGATCGCCGTCGGCGTCATCATGTATGTGGTGCTGGACGGCTTCGACTTGGGCATCGGCATCCTCTTCCCCTTCTTCCCCGAGACCCGCGACCGCGACGTGATGATGAACAGCGTCGCGCCGATCTGGGACGGGAACGAGACCTGGATGATCCTGGGCGGTGCCGGGCTGCTGGGCGCCTTTCCGCTGGCCTACTCCGTCCTGCTCTCGGCGCTCTACCTGCCGCTGATCTTCATGTTGCTGGCGCTGATCTTCCGCGGTGTCGCCTTCGAGTTCCGCCACAAGGCCGAGGCCGACCATCGCTGGTGGGACCGGGCCTTTGCCGGTGGCTCCTTCCTCGCCACCTTGATGCAGGGGATGGCCTTAGGTGCCTTCATCGACGGCATCGCCATCGAAGGCCGCGACTATGCCGGCGGGCCTTTGGATTGGTTGACCCCCTTCACCGTCTGCGTCGGTGTTGCGCTGGTCTTCGGCTATGCGCTGCTGGGCGCCGGCTGGCTCATCCTGAAGACCGAGGGAGAGCTGCAGGAGCGGGTCTGGCGCATCTATCCGATCCTGCTGACCCTGGTGGTCATCGCGATCATTGCGGTCTCGATCTGGACCCCCTTGGCGGACCCGCGCATCTCAGAGCGTTGGTTTACCTGGCCTAACCCGCTCTTCCTCATGCCTGTGCCCTTCCTGGTCGCCTTGATCGCAGTAGCGCTGGTCTCGGCGCTGCGCAAGCGCCAGGACCATCGGCCCTTCATCCTGACCTTGGCGCTCTTCGTGCTGTCTTACTTGGGTCTGGCGATCAGCCTCTGGCCCAACATCATTCCGCCGGACGTGACCATCTGGCAGGCGGCCTCCCCACCGGAGAGCCAGAGCTTCATGCTGGTCGGGATCGTGATTCTGCTGCCGGTCGTCCTGGGCTACACGGCCTATAGTTACTGGGTCTTCCGCGGCAAGGTTCGGGCCGACATGCACTCCGACTACTAGCCGGCCCATGTCGCGGCGCCGCAAGCAGATCCTCTGGTTCATCGGCCTCTGGCTCGCCGGCATCCTGGCGGTCGGCCTGCTCTCGCTGCTGATCCGAACCGTGATGAGCGTCAGCTGAAGAGCGTCTGGTGCAGGGCGTCCCAGCGGTCCTGATTGGGGGCGATCAAGAGCCCTTCCCCGCTTTGCCGCAGCGGCGTGTAAGGCTGGCGATCATCGGTGAAGCGGGTGACCGCGCCGGCCTCACGCAGCAGGAAAGAACCTGGCGCATGATCCCAGGGCATCAGCTTGGTGAAGAAGGAGAACTGCATCTCCCCCTCCAGCAGGCGCAGGTACTCGATCCCCGCTGAGCCCATGCTGCGCAGCGCCTTCACCCGGTCGCGCCGCTCACGCATCTTGGCAGCCATCTCCGGCGGCGAGAACTGGCCGGCGTGGAGCGTACCGCTCAGCTCAGCCGGCGCTCGCCCTTCTGGGCCAAGGCGGCGCGCTTGGCCATCCAGCCAAGCCCCCTCGCCTCTTAGACCCACGGCCAAGCGCTTCAGAGCCGGCGCAAAGATCCACGCGCCATGCGTCTCGCCACCACGCACCAGCGCCACCATCAGCGCGAAGTGTGGCTTGCCGCGGGAGAAGTTGCCGGTGCCATCGATCGGATCGATGATCCAGGTCCAGGCCGCGCCACGCAGCAGCTCCATGCGGCTGGGATCTTCCGCCACGCCCTCTTCGCCCACGACCTCAGCGTCAGGCAGAATGGCGCGCAGTCCCTCTTCCAGAGCCGTCTCAGAGGCACGGTCGGCGACCGTGACCGGTTCGACGCCGTCCTTGTAGCTGATGTCGCCCTCGCCCAGGTTCTGCCAGCGCGGCATGACCTCTTCCGCGGCCACCTGCTGCAGCAGCGCCACCACCCGATCGCTATCGATATCCATAGCCCGCGACTTAGCCCGCAGCGTGAAGCCTGGCAAGGGCCTCAGCCTGGTCGTGCCGCCCCTCGCCGCCGCGGCTCGACCAGGGCCGAGACCGGGACCAGCGCAAAGCCGCGCGCCAAGGCATCGGGTATCCAAAGCTGCAGCGCCGTCAGCGTACCGTCGTGCGGGTGACCGATCGCCACTGCCTGGCCCTGCTTCAAAGCGAGTTCCTCGACCTTGGCCAGCTGCGCCAGCACCAGGCCCGGGTCGTCACCGCCGTGGTCGAGGAAGATGTCGCGCACCAGGTTCGGTACACCCGCGGCCTGCGCCGCCTGGCTGGCTTGGCTGCGCGCACTGGTCAAGGAATCGAGATAGAGCAGGCCGTCACGTGACAACTCTGCCATGACCCGGTCCATAGCAGGTCGGTCGGCGGTGTAGGCGCTACCCATGTGGTTGTTGATGCCGACATAGCCCTCGAAGCGGTCCAGCGCCCAGCGCAGGCGCCGCTGCTGTTCCTGCGGCGAGAGGCTGGTCAGCAGCGCGTTCTCGCCGGGATTGTTGCCAGCCAGGTTCTGCGGCTCCATCGGCATGTGGATCAGGATCTCGTGCCCGCGCCGGCGCGCCTCAGCCGTTTGCGCCTGAAGATCGCTGGCGTAGGGCAGATAGGCCAAAGTCAGCGGACCGGGCAGGTCGGTGGCGCGGCGGGAGCGCGGCTTGTTGTGCCCCAAGTCGTCCAGAACGATGGCGATCACCGGCTGACCCGGCTTGATGTCGTAGGCTGCTGCATGGCGCTGCCAAGTCGGGACGGCATCGGGCTTTGGTGCAGGCGTCACAGGTGCTGCTTGCGGGGGTGCTGCCTGTGGGGGTGCTGCCTGTGGGGGTGCTGCCTGTGGGGGCGCTGCCTGTGGGGGCGGTGGGGCGACGGCTACCTGTATCGGCGGGTTCGGCAGGCTTGCCGGCTCGGGCGCTTCCGCCTCTATCAGCGGCGCTTTCGGTGTACTCGCAGCCTTGACCGTCTGAGGCGCCTCAGCGCGCAAAGCACTTGAAGGCTCTGACTCCGGCCAGGAGAGACCCAACGCCGCCAATGATCCGACTAGGAGAACCGCTAGCAGCCCACCCAGGCGCGTGCGCCGGCCCTGCGTCACCCGCATGCTGGGGCTGCGCCGCCGTTTGGTGGGCGATGACTTACGCTTGGCGCTTGCCGGCGTCTTCGGCTTGCGCGGCTTCGCGCTGGTCTTGCCTTTGGTCGCCGTCTTGCGGGTGGTTGCCGTCTTACGGACCTGGGGTTTCTTGCCTGTGGCGGGCTTCGCCATCGCGTCTGTCTGTTCCTTGGATCGGGGCCACTCACTTTGGCCCTGGTGCTATCAGGCCGCGCCGCGTCGCCACCAGGCAAAGAGGAGGCACCTTGCTTTGCTGTTGGCCGGCACGGCTGCTATAAGGCGCGGCCACGTTCCGCTAGCCTTGAAAGCGCACCCATGCTGCTGCTTATCGATAACTACGACAGCTTCACCTATAACCTCTATCACTTCCTGGGCGATTTAGGGGCACCGCCGCTGGTGCGTCGCAACGATCAGATCACCGTGGCTGAGGCTCTAGACCTGAAGCCCAGCGCCATTCTGCTGTCGCCCGGTCCCTGCGACCCAGACCGCGCCGGCATCTGCCTCGAGCTGGTAGCCGCCGCTGCCGATGCCAAGCTGCCGCTGTTGGGCGTCTGTCTGGGTCACCAGACCCTGGGCCAGGTCTTCGGCGGCAAGGTGGTGCGGGCCCCTGCCCCGATGCACGGCAAGCTCTCCCAGGTGCATCACAAGGGAACGGACATCTTCGCCGGCCTGCCCTCCCCCTTCGAAGCCACGCGCTACCACTCTCTCGTGGTTGAGCCGGAGACTGTGCCGTCTTGCCTGGAGGTGACGGCCAAAAGCGAAGGCGGGATCGTCATGGGTCTCGCCCACCGCGAGCTGCCGCTCTACGGCGTGCAGTTTCACCCCGAGTCCATCGCCTCCGAGCAAGGCCACCGTCTGCTGCAGAACTTCCTGGAGTTGGCGAAGATCCCGGTCGAGGCCACCGCATGAGCGCCAGCAAACAGGGTGACATGGGTGACATCAAGGCGCTGATCGGCAAGGTCGCCTGCGCGGTGAGCTTGAGCGAAGCCGAGGCCGAGCAGGCTTTCTCCATAATCATGGCCGGCGATGCGACACCGGCACAGATGGGCGGCTTCCTCATGGCGCTCAGGGTCCGTGGCGAGAGCGTGGCCGAAATCGCCGGCGCCGCGCGGGCCATGCGCGCGCGCATGTTGCCGGTGGAGGCTCCGGTCGAGGCCATCGATACCTGCGGCACCGGCGGGGACGCCAAGGGCACCTTAAACATCTCCACCTGCTCCACCTTTGTCATCGCTGGATGCGGTCTGCCCGTGGCCAAACATGGCAACCGCGCGCTCTCCTCGAAATCGGGTGCGGCCGACGTGCTGCAGGCCCTCGGCGTCAATCTTGAGGCCGACATGAGCCTGATGGGCCGCGCCTTGCGGGAAGCTGGGACCTGCTTTCTCTTTGCCGTCCGACACCATTCGGCCATGCGCCACGTCGGTCCAACTCGGGTCGAACTCGGAACAAGAACGCTCTTCAACCTCCTGGGACCGCTGTGTAATCCGGCCGGCGTGAAGCGCCAGATCCTGGGCGTCTTCTCCCCGCACTGGGTCGAACCCCTGGCGGAGGTGCTGCGCGCCTTGGGCCATGAGCGTGCCTGGGTGCTGCACGGAGCCGGTGGCCTGGACGAGGTCTCCACCCTCGGTGAGACGCAGGTCGCTGTCCTGCAAGAGGGTGTCATCTCGCGCCAGACCTTGCATCCAGATCAGGTCGGGCTGCCCACTGCCACGATGGAGGATCTGATCGGCGGCGACGGGCCGCAGAATGCCGCCGCCATCCGCGCCGTGCTGGATGGCGAGCCCGGCCCCTTCCGCGACATCGTCTTGATGAATGCCGGTGCGGCCTTGATGATGGCCGGACGAGCAGACAGCTACCCAGCGGCCGTGGCCCAGGCTGCAGAGAGCATCGATAGCGGGGCTGCCAGGCGCGTCCTAGACCGCCTGGTCGCCATCACCAACGAACCGACGGGAGCTGCGGCATGAGTGATGTGCTGGCCCGCATCTGCGACGACACCCGCGCAGACCTGGAGCGACGGGAGGCTTCACGCCCCCTCTCCCTCGTGGAAAGGGCTGCCGCCGAGGCCCCGGCACCCCGCGGTTTCGCCGCTGCTCTCCAGGCGCGCGCCGCTACAGATGGCTACGGACTGATTTGCGAGATCAAGAAAGCCTCCCCTTCTAAAGGCTTGATCCGGGCGGACTTCGATCCAGCCAGCCTCGCCCAGGCCTACGCGGCGGGTGGCGCCACCTGCCTCTCGGTGCTGACGGACAAGCCCTACTTCCAAGGCGATGATCGCTACCTGCAGCAAGCGCGTGCGGCCTGTGATCTTCCAGTCCTGCGTAAAGACTTCATGCTAGAGCCCTACCAGATTGTCGAAAGCCGCGCTCTCGGAGCTGACTGCGTGCTGCTGATCATGGCAGCTCTGGACGATGCCAAGGCCGCAGAGCTGACCGCCTGTGCGCGGGCGTGGGGCCTTGATGTCCTGGTTGAGGTGCATGACGGCGAGGAGCTGACCCGGGCCTTGCGCCTGGAAGATGGGCTGCTGGGCATCAACAACCGCAATCTCAAGACCTTAGAGGTTACCTTGGAGACCACGCGCCAGCTGGCCCCCCGGGTGCCGGCAGAGCGCTTCCTGGTCGCCGAGAGCGGCCTAGCGACCCGCGACGACCTCGCTTCGCTACAAGCCGTGGGAGCGCGCGCCTTTCTGATCGGTGAATCCTTGATGCGCCAGCCGGATGTGCAGGCTGCCGCACGCGCCCTCTTGCCCAAAGCCGACGAGGCCGCGGCATGAGCCGCCTCACCCACTTCGATGCCGAGGGTAAGGCCGCCATGGTCGACGTCGGCGCCAAGGAGGAAACTCTGCGGGTGGCCACGGCGCGCGGCGAGGTGCTGGTGGCGCCGGAGACCTTCGCGCTGATCGAGGCCGGCAAGCTGGGCAAGGGCGATGTCTTGGCTGTGGCGCGTCTGGCCGGCATCATGGCTGCCAAACGCACGCCGGATCTGATCCCGCTTTGCCATCCGCTGGCGCTGACCTCCGTCAAGGTGGACCTCAGCCTGGACCGGGAACGCTCTGCCGTCTTGATCGAGGCCACCTGTAAGCTGACCGGCAAGACGGGCGTGGAGATGGAGGCGCTGACCGCGGTCTCGGTCGCCGGCCTCACCGTCTATGACATGTGCAAGGCGGTCGATCGCGGCATGACCATCGGCGCAGTGCGCTTGGTCGCGAAGAGCGGCGGCAAGTCCGGCGACTTTCGGCAAGACTGATGCTGCCGGTCACAGAAGCACGGGCGCGAATCCTCAGCGCCTTCCAGCCCTTGCCGGCGGAGACTGTCGGCTTGACGCAAGGCCTCGGCCGGGTGCTGGCAAGCCCCCTGCCCGCCCGCACGACCCAGCCGCCGGCTGCGGTTTCCGCCATGGACGGCTATGCCGTACGTGGTGCGGATGTCGGCGGTCTGCCGGCCCGATTGACGGTTATCGGTGAGGTTGCGGCCGGCGCCGCCTTCGACCAGACGGTCGGACCGGGCCAGGCCGTGCGGATCTTCACCGGTGCGCCTCTGCCAGAAGGCAGCGACACCATCGTCATCCAGGAAGATGTGAAGCGCGAGGGCGACAGTATCGCGCTGACCGAGGCCACTGAGACCGGCCGCTATGTCCGCCCGCGCGGTCTGGACTTCAAGGAAGGTGAGATCGGCCTGCCCGCCGGGCGTCGCCTGACCGCACGTGACTTGGGGTTGGCGGCGGCGATGAACCACGCCTGGCTGCCTCTGCACCGCAAGCCGCGCGTGGCCATTCTGGCGACCGGTGACGAGGTGGTCCTGCCAGGTGCGCCGCGTAGCCCCAGCCAGATCGTCAGCTCCAACGCCTTCTCGCTTTCGGCCCTGGTCGAGGCAGAGGGCGGCCTGCCGGTGAACCTAGGCATTGCCCCCGACCGCGGCGACACCTTGCAGCAGCTGGCGCGCGGGGCTGCTGGCTGCGACCTGTTGGTCACCACCGGCGGGGCCTCGGTCGGCAAGCACGACCTGATCCGCTCCGCGCTCGCCGACAGCGGTTTGGATCTGGACTTCTGGAAGATCGCCATGCGGCCCGGCAAGCCGCTGCTCTTCGGCAGCCTGGCCGGCACACCCCTCTTGGGCCTGCCCGGCAACCCGGTCTCAACCTTGGTCTGCGGGCTGATCTTTCTGCGTCCCATTCTGCGGCTCTTGCAGGGCCTAGACCCGGAACCGCGGGAGATCCTGGGCCAGTTGGGCGTAGCCCTGCCTGCCAATGATCGGCGCGAAGACTATCTGCGCAGCCGCATCACCTGGTCGGCCAGCGGTCAAGCGACCGTGGAGCCTTTCCGCCGGCAAGACAGCTCCATGCTGGCCATCCTCTCTGGTGCCGACGGTTTGGCCCTCCGCCCACCGCATGCACCGGCCGCTGCCATCGGCACCCCGATCCGGATTCTCCCTCTCGATGGCGGGATTTAAAAGAGAGCGCTTCTCCTAAGAGTCGTAGAATCGCTTTTCTCCTGCCTTGACAGGCGATGAGAACCAAAATAGAACGAGTCGCGTATTCAGCCTTTGTTCTTCTGCAAAGAATCGGGAGAGCCAAGTGCTCCAGGGAACCGTCGGCGGTATCGTTGCCGCGAAGAAGAGGAAACCGGCCCCATGTTGACGCGCAAACAGCATCAGCTCCTGCTTTACCTCCACGACCATTTGGAGGAACGCGGGGTCTCCCCCTCTTTCGACGAGATGAAAGACGCCTTGGGCTTACGCTCCAAGTCCGGCATCCATCGCCTGATCCTGGCCTTGGAAGAGCGCGGCTTCATTCGCCGCCTGCCGAACCGGGCAAGAGCCATTGAGGTCCTGCGCCTGCCCGAGGATCTGACTGAGGACGTGAAGCCGCGTGGTTTCTCCCCCAAGGTCATCCAAGGCGATTTTCGCGATCCCAGCACTGAGCCACAGGCAGCGGACAGCGACCAGGAGAGCGCAGACAACGAGATCCCGCTGCTCGGCCGCATCGCCGCCGGTACACCGATCGAGGCATTGCGCGACTACTCCAACGCGGTTCAGGTACCGCCCAGCCTCTTGGGCCGTGGCGAGCACTACGCGCTGGAAGTCGAGGGCGACTCCATGATCGAGGCCGGCATTCACGATGGCGATACGGTCGTCATCAACCGCGGTGACACGGCGGAGAACGGCACCATCGTGGTAGCTCTCATCGACGACCACGAAGCCACCTTGAAGCGCTTGCGCCGCAAGGGCCGTGCCATTGCGCTGGAGCCAGCGAACGAGCGCTATGAGACACGGATCTTCCCGCCGGAGCGGGTGAAGATCCAAGGCCGGCTGGTAGCCCTGCTGCGGCGCTACTGAGTCTCACCCGGCAGGAAGACACGCCGGCTGGAGCGGCGCGCCGGCGACCAAGGGCGATTCCCCCGGGCTTGCGCGACGCTGTCGATCCTGACCTCCCCAACCGATAGCCAGACGGCATGACCGCCGTTGCGCCAGAAGTCGAAGCGGTCGAGCACCTGACCAGAGCGCAAACAGTCGCGCGGTACCGGCGAGCGGGCGATCAGCAAATCGACGCCCGTACAGTCCTCGCGCAGGGCTTCTGGACGCAGGGCAAGGGCTGCAAGCCCGCCGTCATGGCGATAGCGGCAGCCTAAGGAGTCACAGCGCAGCCAGGTCTCACCACCCGCTTCTGCCTCGGCCCAAGTGTCTGCCGAGGCCTGGGCGCGGCGCCTGAGCCAAAGATCGGCGGAGAAGCGGCCAACCCTGCGCGTGGAGAGCCAGAGCTGCTCGTCCGGTCCGGCCAGCGCGATCAGGCGTTGATCGGCGGTGATCAGGATATCCGGCGCGCGGTAGGTCAGACCGCTGAGACAGCCGGCAAGCAGGACCGCCAGGCCCAAGAGGCGCCAGCGCGTTCGCCAGAGGCAAAGCCAGAGCCCGCCGAGCGCGATTGCGGCCAATCCCCAGAGCGGCATGGCCGGCAGGTGCACCAAGGCGCCGGGCAGCTCCGCCACCTCCAGCGCCACGCCGTTCAGGATCGACAGGCCCCAGCTCAAGGGCTCGAAGGCCAAACCCTGCAAGCCGAAGGGGAGCAGCAGATAGACCAGCAGGCACCAGGGCATGATCCAGAAGGCGGTCAGTGGCACCGCGATCAGATTCGCCAAGAGCCCATAGGTGGCCAGTCGATGGAAGTGATAGGCGGCAAAGGGCGCGGTGGCCAAACCGGCGATCAGCGAAGTGGTGACCACGCCCAGGAAGTAGAGCAGCAGCCGGCGCTCCCACCGCTCATCCCGCTCCCAGCCCTGCCGGTTGGCGCGCCAGCTCTCATAGACCGCGACCAGGGCGGTAACAGCCGCGAAGGAAAGCTGGAAAGAGGCTCCCAGCAGCACCTCTGGCGACCAGGCGAGCACCACCAAGGCCGCCCAAGCAACCAGCCGCAGGGAGATGGCGCGACGATCCAGCAGGATTGCGGCCAGCACCACCAATGCCATGAGGCAGGCCCGCTGCGTCGGCACCGAGGCGCCAACCATCGGCAGGTAGAAGGGCAGCACCAGGGCGGTAACCAGGGCTGCGATCTTCTTGATCGGCCAACGCAGCGCGATCGGCGGAAAAAGCGCCAAGAGGGCGCGGAGCCCTAGGAAAAAAAGGCCTGCTATCAGTCCGACATGCAGCCCGGAGATTGCCAGCAGGTGTGCCAGGCCAGAGGCGCGGTAGGCCTCTTGCAGTTCTGGATCGATAGCTGCGCGCTGGCCAGTCAGCAAAGCCTCGGCGATCCCGGCCTCCGCCGGTGGAAGGGCTTGGCGGATTTCTTGCCCGAGATCATCGCGCAAGCCCTCCCAGAAGAGGCGCCAGCCGCCCGCCGCTGGCACATCCAACCGTTCCACCGGTCCCAGAATGAAGCCGACCGCGCCGATCCCGCGGAAGAAGGCGTCGCGGCCGAAGTCATAGCCGCCTGGTAGGGCCGGCGGGGGCGGCGGCAGCAGGGTCGCGCGCAGGCTGATCTGATCCCCGGGCGAGAGGGCCAGCTCTCGCTTCCCAGCGAGCCGCAGGCGCAGGCGGCGCGGCAGTTCGTCCGCAGTCAGGCCGCCGATGGCCGTGGGGGCGATCAAGAGCCGGCTGTCCGCCACCCGTCGCTCCACCTGGATCAGGCGACCGGTGACCTGGGTCGGACCAATACGCTCAGTCAGCAAGGGTCCGGCGACCAGCTCGCTGCGGATCTGCGCCGCTCCCAACCCTGCGCTGAAGGCGGCGAGAAGTGTTAGCAGGTAGACCGGTACCAGCTGCTGCCGCAGCCAGATCAAAGCTGTGAGCGCGGCTGCGAGAGGCGGCAGCGACACCCACCAGGGCGGCTCCTGCTTCAGCAGAAAGTAAAGAGCGATCCCGCCGCCGAAGGCCACGGGCAGCCATAGCAGCCAACGGTCGCGCTCTGCTTCGATCAGCCGGTCCAGGCTGCCAGGCCACCGAACGGCGGCCGTCACACGGTCGAGAGAGGCGCGCTGGAGGAGGACCATGGCTTTGCAGTCTAGCCAAGGCCCAGATGAAGGCCAGCGGCGTGGTCAAAGAGCCGCTGGCTGTGCTAGGCCCTGCCCGTCCCGCTATAGGCCCCTCTTCGAAAGCTCCAACCGCCGATGCCGACGCCGCCACACCCGTTTCGCCCCCTCCCCCACTGGTTTCCTGCATATCGGCGGGGCGCGGACGGCGCTTTTCAATTGGCTTGCCGCACGCAGCCAGGGCGGCGCCTTCCTGCTGCGTATCGAGGACACCGACCGGGCCCGCTCCACGCCAGAGGCAATCGATGCCATACTCGATGGCTTAGGCTGGCTGGGCCTGGACTGGGATGGAGAGGCCATCTTCCAATCTCAGCGTGCCGACCGGCACCGCGAGGTGGCGGAGAGCCTGCTGGCCGCGGGCAAGGCCTACCGCTGCTATGCCACGCCGGACGAGCTGCGGGAGATGCGGGAGACGGCCAAGGCCGAGGGCCGCCCGCCTGGCTATGACGGGCGTTGGCGCGACCGCGACCCCAGCGAGGCGCCCGATGGCGTGGCGCCGACCATCCGCTTCAAGGCTCCGCGTGAGGGCGAACAGGTGATCGAGGACCTGGTGCAGGGCAGCGTCACCGTCGCCAACCGCCAGCTGGATGATATGGTGATCCTGCGCGGTGACGGCAGCCCAACCTACATGCTCTCTGTCGTCGTGGATGATCATGACATGGGGGTGACGCAGGTGATCCGTGGCGACGATCACCTGACCAACGCTTTCCGCCAGCGCCAGCTCTTTGAGGCGATGGACTGGCCGGTTCCAAGCTTTGGCCACATCCCCCTGATCCACGGGCCCGATGGCGCCAAGCTCTCCAAGCGACACGGTGCACTGGGGATCGAGGCTTATCGCGACATGGGCTACCTGCCGGCCGCGCTCCGCAACTACCTGCTGCGGCTGGGCTGGGGGCACGGCGATGACGAGATCATCTCCGACGCTCAAGCGCGCGACTGGTTCAAGATCGGCGATGTCGGTAAGAACCCGGCGCGCTTCGACTTCGCCAAGCTGGACAGCCTGAACGCACACTATCTGCGCAGTGACGAGCCAGCCGATCTGGTCGCGCGTCTTGAGGAGCGTCATTGCGCAGCCGGCGGTGCTGCCTTCACCGAAGACCAGCGCGATCGCCTTCTGGCCGGCATGCCCGGCCTGACGCCGCGCGCCAAGCGTTTGGACGACCTTCTGACCTCAGCCGCCGTCTATCTGAACGAGCCGCCGCTGACCTACAGTGCCGATGCCCTCAAGCTTCTGACCCCGGAGGCCATAGCTCTCCTCAGCGGGCTTGAGCCCTTGCTGCATGCCAGCGGCTGGGACCGGGAAGAGCTGGAGTCGAGCGTACGCAGTTTCGCCGAAGAGATCTCTGACCCGCCCTTGAAACTGGGCAAGGTTGCTCAGCCGCTGCGCGCTGCAATCACTGGGTCAAAGGTCTCGCCGCCGATCTTCGAAGTGATGGAGATTCTGGGCCGAGAGAGCTGTCTTTCTCGCCTGCAAGACGCTCTCACTATCGCCGGAAAGTAACTGTTTTTCAGATCTTTCCGGGCTTCTTTTAAGAAGCGTTGCAATCCTCCTGATCGCCCACTATGCTGCGCTGCGAAAGCGGCAGGCCTCGGGGATTCTCAGGAGCGCCTGCCGCCCTAGCTAAGGAAGGCCCCAAGGCGGGCCCACGTGCACGAGAGGGAGAGGCAAGATGTCGACCAAAGACGAGACGGTGACCGTCACCGACAACGCCACCGGGCGCAGCTGGGACTTGCCCAAGGTCACGGGTGAGTTGGGCGCCCCCGGCTTCGATGTGCGCAAGCTCTACAACGAAGCCTCGCTGTTGACCTACGACCCGGGCTTCGCCTCGACCGGTTCCTGCCGCTCGCGCATTACCTACATCGACGGCGAGGAAGGCGTGCTGCTGCACCGCGGCTATCCCATTGGAGAGCTGGCCGAGCACAGCGACTTCATGGAGGTCTGCTATCTGCTGCTGGAGGGCGAACTGCCCAACGCGCAGGAGAAGGCGGAGTTCGAGAACGCCATTACCTACCACACGATGCTGCACGAGCAGATCGCCAACTTCTATCGCGGCTTCCGCCGTGATGCGCACCCAATGGCCATCATGGTGGGCGTGGTCGGCGCGCTCTCGGCCTTCTATCACGACTCGACCGACATCCGCGATCCGCGTCAGCGCACCGTCGCCTCACACCGCCTGATCGCCAAGATGCCGACTATCGCCGCTTGGGCCTACAAGTACTCCCACGGGCAGCCCTTCATGTATCCGCGTAACAACCTGACCTACGCGGAGAACTTCCTGAACATGACCTTCTCGGTGCCCTGCGAGGACTACAAGAACAGCCCAATCTTGGCGAAGGCCATGGACCGCATTTTCATCCTGCACGCCGATCACGAGCAGAACGCTTCGACCTCTACAGTGCGGATCGCCGGCTCCTCAGGTGCGAACCCCTTCGCCTGCATAGCGGCCGGCATCGCCTCACTTTGGGGCCCTGCTCACGGCGGCGCGAACGAGGCGGTCTTGATGATGCTGAACGAGATCGGCAGCAAGGATAAGATCCCGGAATACATCAAGCGCGCCAAGGATAAGGACGATCCCTTCCGCCTCATGGGCTTCGGCCACCGGGTCTATAAGAACTACGATCCGCGCGCCAAGGTCATGCAGAAGTCCTGCTATGAGGTTCTGGAAGAGCTGGGGATCCAGGATCCCTTGCTGGAATTGGCGATGGAGCTGGAGCGCATTGCGTTGGAAGACGACTACTTCGTCTCCCACAAGCTCTTCCCCAACGTGGACTTCTATTCCGGCATCATCCTGAAGGCCATGGGCTTCCCCACCAGCATGTTCACCGTGCTCTTCGCGGTTGCGCGGACGGTCGGCTGGGTGGCGCAGTGGCGCGAGATGATCGAGGACCCGGAGCAGCGCATCAGTCGCCCGCGCCAAGTCTACATCGGCGAAGGCAAGCGCGAGTACAAGCCGCTCAGCGCGCGCTAGAGCACAAGCGAGGACGAGGGGCCGCTCGGGCCTCTCGCCCGTCGCTCAAGGCTTTCCTTTCTGCAGCAGGCCCAAGAGAACCCGTGCAGCCCGCAGGCTGGGCGCCTCGCCGCCTTGGCCGAGTGCTAGGGCGGCCTCCCGACCGTCAGCGATGACCCTTGCACGCTCGCCGCTATCATCGATCAAGGTCTGCAGGATCCGCGCCAAGGTCTTGGGATTGCAGCGGTGTTGCAGGCATTCCGGCTGTACCAGACGATCCAAAACCAGGCTGGCGATCGAGGCATAGCGCAGCTTGACGAAGAGCGGGACCATGGCGGCGCTCAGCCAATTCACCTTGTAGGCCATGACTGCCGGCAAGCCGGCGACCGCCAGCTCGATCCCCACCGTGCCACTGGCTGCCAAAGCAGCGCGGGAGGCAGCGAAGGCCTGATACTTCTCCTCGTCTCCAAGGAGGACCTGGGCGGGAACAGGCCAGCCTGCCACGGCCTTCTTCACGTGGTCCGAGACTGTCGGCACCGTCGGCACCAGGGCTTGAACCCCGGGGTAACCTTCGGCCAGCAAGCCCAAGGCCTGCCCGAAGATGGGCGCATGGCGCTTGACTTCGCCCCGACGGCTGCCTGGCAAGACACAGAGCAGCGGGTCTGCATCGCCAAGTCTGTGGGCGGCCCGAAAGGCGAGGGGGTCCGTTGGACGCTCCGCAGCCTCGACAGCTGGATGGCCGATGAAGGTCGCAGGCAGCCCGTGCACTTCGAAGTAGGGCGGCTCAAAGGGCAGCAGGCAGAGCAGGTGGTTAAGGAAGCGGGCGATGCGCTTGGCCCGCCCCGCCTTCCAAGCCCAAACCGTGGGCGCCACATAGTGCACCAGGGGATAGCCCTGCCCTGTCAGTTTCTTGCTGACCTCCAGCGAGAAGGAGGGCGAATCGATGGAGAGAAAGAGGTCAGGCTTGGCTGCGAGCGCATCCTCGTGACACTCCCGCATCCTGCGCAGGACGGTCGGTATGTGGGCCACAACCTCCACCAGACCCATGATGGCGATCTCACGAATGTCGAAAAGGCTCTTGAAGCCTTCGGCCTCCATCTGCGGCCCACCCACACCGCGGAAGCGCACCCTGCCCCCGGTCTCACGCTTAAGGGCACGCATAAGGCGCGCGGCCAGCAGATCGCCGGAGGGTTCGCCGGCGACGAGGTAGATGAGCGGTCCCTCCGCAGCGTCAGTCATGCTTCGTCTTCTTCACACCGATGATGAAGAGCTTCAGCCGGTCAGCCTCCCGCACCATCTCCTCCCGATCGATGATCAAGGCCCCACCGGCGCGAAGAGCTAGGCCGCGTAAGCCCGCGGCAGCGGCCTTGCGCACCGTCTCAGGACCGATTGTCGGCAGATCGGCCCTCTGGTCCTGGTTGGGTTTCATAGCTTTGACCAGGACGCCCCCGACGCCTCCGCGGGCAAGCGGGCCGCAGCGCTGAAGCAAGGCGTCGGTGCCTTCGACCGCCTCGACGCCCAGAACAATGCCCTGCTGCACGACGACGGACTGACCAACATCGACCAAGCCCAGGGCCTCAGCCACTTCAAAGCCGCGCCGGATGTCGGCCTCTGCCTGCTCGTCCGGGCGCACTTGGCCAAGCAGCCCCTCCCCGATTACCAAGTCCCCAGTGATCTCCTGGGCGGAGCGGACGGTGAAACCCTCCTCTTCGATCAAGGCGATGATCGCGCGCAGAAGACTATCGTCGCCAAGCGCTCGCATGCCAATCCGCGTCAGCACTCTTGCGGTGAAGAGGTCGGGTTTCAGCTGCAGAAGGCTCGGCCTGCGGATAGCACCAGCCATCACCACGTCGCGGACACCCTCGGCCCGCAAGCGTTTGACAATGCTGCCGGCTGCGCCGAGCCTGGACAGGAACGAGGGTGCTGCTGCCAGGGTCTCCTCGTCCGTATGGCCGGCAAAGCCCACGACGAGGCACGGACGTCCCTGACGCTCGGCCGCTGCAATTACCTTTCGCGGTAAGGCGCCGGCGCCGGCAATGACTCCGAGCGGCCCGTCGGCGGCTGGTTCCTCGCGGGAACTCTGGCTAGAGGGCATCCGTGCCGGAGGGGTGCATGAAGCCATGCGCGGATTTGCCCTTCACGAAGGCGAGGAAGGCCTGGACGAGGGCCTGATCGGCTGCGGGCTCGTCCAATGCTGCCACGCGTTCGGCGATCGTTCCGGCCTTGCTGTCGAAGACCTTGGTGAAGACCGCGCGCAGGCTCTCAATCTCCTCGCGCTGGGAGGCGGCGCGGCGCAGGCCGACCATGTTGAGACCCGTCAGCACGCCTGGCCGGCCACTGACCAGCGCGAAGGGTACCACGTCTTGGCGGATACCCGCCATACCGCCGATCATGGCGTTGCGCCCAACCCGGCAGAACTGCTGCACGGCCGAGAGACCGCCGAGGATCGCGCGATCGCCGATCTGCACATGCCCTGCCAGGGTCGCGTTGTTGGCCAGGATGACACCATCGCCCAGGATGCAGTCGTGGGCCACGTGCGCGCCCACCATCAAGAGGCAGCCAGCGCCGACCTTGGTCAGCATGCCGCCGCCCTCGGTCCCCGGGTTCATGGTGACCTGCTCGCGGATCACGCACTTGGGTCCGATTTCCAGCGCCGAGGCCTCGCCTTTGTACTTCAGATCCTGCGGCGCGTGGCCGAGGCTGGCGAAAGGAAAGACCTGGCAGCCAGCACCCAGCGTGGTTCGTCCGGTCACGACCACATGGCTGTGTAGGACCACGCCCTCGCCCAAGACAGCGTTGCTGCCGACCAGGCAAAAGGCGCCGATGCTGCAACCCTCGCCGATCTGGGCGCCAGGCTCGATGACGGCGCTTGGGTGGATGCTGCTCATGGCTGGTCGACGATCATCGCTGAATAGGTTGCCTGCGCAACGGCCTTGCCCTCGACCTGCGCCTCGCCGGAGAACTTCCAGACCTGGCCGCGGTGATGCTGCTTCTTCACGAAGATCTCCAAGCGGTCGCCGGGCCGAACGGGGCGCCGAAAGCGAGCGTTCTCGATGGTCATGAAGTAGACGATCCGCCCGTGATCGGTCTCGCCCAGGGTCTCCATAACCAGGACAGCAGCCGTTTGCGCCATGGCCTCAACAATCAGCACGCCGGGCATCACCGGTTCTTCGGGGAAATGACCTTGAAAGTGCGGCTCGTTCACCGACACGTTCTTGATGCCGGTCGCACTCTCTCCCAGCACGATGTCGGTCACCTGCTCGATCATCAAAAAGGGGTAGCGGTGCGGAATCCGCTTCATGATGCCGTGGATATCAAGGCTTTCCGCGTGGACAGCGGGGGCGCTGGCGTCACTCATAGGTTCCGAACTCTTCTCTCACTCTACTCGTGTTCCTCGGAACCTCACCGGCAGGTCGGCGAAGGCCTACCTGACGCGTGCCCCCTCCCGCCCGTCAGACCTCTGCGGCGACGCGAAGGGGGCGAACTTGGTGGGAAACCACATGGCTCCGGCATCGGCTGTGCGGTGCATCATTCTTATGACGAAGCACAATCGCTTTGTCGATAAGAGGCTGGGGCTGGCCTTGTGAAGAGAGGGTACGGTGGACCTGCTAGTCTGCACCACTGGCCTCAAGAAAGGCCGGCGGCGGAAGAGCAGGCAGCACCTCGTTCAAGCGGCGAAGCGCTGCTTCCGTAATGTCCAGATCAGGTTGCACCAACACGATCGACGACTTGGAAAGCACGACGACGGCTCCACGCTCGGTCGCCAGCGCACTGACTTCCGCCAGCAGCGCAGTCTGCGTCTGCCGCAGCGCTTGATTCAAGACACGGTCGTGCTCTCGAAACCAGGCCTTGATCTCGTCCTGCAGGCCCGTAAGGTCGCGCGCAAGCTGGTCACGCTCCCTCTGAAACACGTCTGGATCCAGCTGATCCCGCTGCCCTGCCAAAACCTGATCGCGTTCTTGTAGCTGTGCCTCGCGTTCCCGCATTGCCAGCTGAAACCCCTGCCTAGCAGCGGCAAGAGTAGCGCGCAGCTGGGTTATGGCTGCCGCTTCGTCCAGGATCCGTTCCATATCGACGACAACGATAGGTGCCACGGCCCGTATGCTTGGCTCCGGCGGCAGGTTGATGACAACGCCACTGCGCGGCTGCTCTTCAAGCGGTTGCTCTTGCGCCCAGACGGAGAGGCTCTTGCCAGCCACGCCGGCAGCAAGTAGCAAAACGGTAAAGCGCGCGATCCCGTTCAATCTGATCAAAAGCGTGTGCCGAAGCTGAATCGAAACACCTCTGTCTCATCGAAGTCTTCTTTAATGTAAGCCCACGCCAAGTCGACAACGATGGGACCGAAGGGAGACTCCCATGAAATGCCAGCCCCTGCCGAGGCGCGTGGGGAGGCGGAATCCAGAACGTTCTCCGTGGAGCCATCGATACCCCAGGCAGCGCCGACATCATTGAAGACGCGGCCGCGGATGGCGAGCTCTTCTGGCAGGCCTAGGGGAAAGATCACTTCAACTGTCGAGACCCAGAAGTGCTTGGCGCCCAAAGCATCATCAGAATTGGCGTCGCGCGGACCGACACCGCCGGATTCGAAACCACGTAAGTCGGCGCCACCTACAAAGAAGCGCTCACTGACGCGCGTTGGCTCGATAGAGCTGATATTGCCTACCTGTGCGGAGAGACGCAGGGTGAGATCATCGTAACCAAAGACCGGCGTATAGTAGGCGCCACCCAAGGTGTTTTCGAAAAAGTAGGAGTTTCCGCCAACGCCTGTATAGGCATTGTCCAACACGACTACGAACCCATCGGTCGGATCAAAGCGGCTGTTCCGCCTGTCCCACGTCAAGGTTTGACCGATGGTCGAGGTGAAGAAGGTACCTTCATCGTCTTGAATGACTGCGGAAGCATTATCGTCGACGTTGTTAATTTTCTGACGTTCAAAGACATAACGGACCACTTGACGGAAGTCGTCCTCGTAGTCCCAGCCGGCGCGCAGACCAAAACCGACCCTTTCTTCGTCGAAGTCCGATGAAGACTGCTCGTTAGTTGTGCGGAATAGGTCGATGCCAGCCGCCAGATCGCGATCCAGGAAGTAGGGATCGGTGTAACTGAGGTCAATCTCTGACGCCGCACCGGACAAAACGAAGTTGAGCCGCAGGTCTTGAGCATAGCCCAGCAGGTTACGCTCTGTGATCGTGATGCTGCCCAAGGGGCCCGAATCCGTTGAGAAACCAGCGCTGAGTGCGAGGTCACCGGTCGACTGTTCTTCAACCGTCACCGTGACGACCGTGCGGTCTGGTGACGATCCCTGCCCCGTCGTCACGTCGACTGAGCGGAAGAAGCCGAGATTCTCGATCCGCCGCCGGGAACGGGCAAGCTTGCTGGAATTGAAGGCATCGCCTTCTGCTAGATTAAACTGCCGCCGGATAACGTTATCCACGGTGCGTATATTGCCGTTGATATCGATGCGCTCGACGAAGACACGGGGGCCTTGCTGAATGTCGTAGGTTATGCCGATGGTCCGCGCCTCGTCGTTCTTGTCGATCTGCGGGACCACCTCGACGAAGGCAAATCCAAGATTGCCCACTGCATCGGTGATGGCGTCGATGCTGTCCTCGACCTCCGAAGCGTCGTAGGTATCACCCTCTACTGTCGTGATTTGGTTGAGGATATCTTCGGGATCGAGGTTGCGAAGGGTCGAGATCACGTCGATGGCACCAAAGGTGTAGACCTCACCTTCTTCAACCGTGAAGGTGATCAGAAAGTCCTCTTTGTTGCGGGCCAGCTCGGCTACAACCGAGAGAACCTGAAAGTCCGCATAGCCTTCAGAGAGGTAAAACCGCCTTAAGAGTTCCCGATCGAAGTTCAGACGCTCTGGATCGTAGGAGTCATTAGAACCAAAAAGACCGAGGAGGTCGCTCTCACTAGTGGTTATGACCTCCCGGAGCCGGCTGTCGGAGAACTCTCGATTGCCGATGAAATTGATCGAATCGATCTCGGAGGCATCGCCCTCGCTGATCTCGAAAACCAGGTTCACGCGGTTTTGGTCTAGGCGGATGATTTTGGGATCAACGGTGGCGCTAAAGCGGCCGATCCGCCGATAGATGTCCAGCAGGCGCTGCGTATCGCTTTGCACCCTGCTGCGGGTAAAGACGGTGCGGGGCCGCGACTGAATCTCCGACTGCAGGTCTTCGTCGGGAAGCCTGTCGTTCCCTTCGAAGGCAACGAGATTGATGAGTGGGTTTTCCACCACCCGCACGATCAGCGTGTCACCCTGCCGCTCAAACTGCGCATTGGCGAAGAGCCCAGTGGCGAAGAGCGACGAGAGTGCGGCGTCTAGATCGCGCGCGTCAAAGGAATCACCCGGTTGTAGACCCAGATAGTTCAGGACGGTCGCTGGATCGATGCGCTGGCCACCTTCGATGACGATCTCAGCGATGGTGCCGCCGGAGAGTAACGTCTGCGCGGGGGCCTTACTCGAAAGACCAGGCAACGCCACTAGCAGCATCACCAAGACAATCAGGGCGAAGCGCAGGCGTGGTCGGCAGTTTGGCAGCTCAAGGCAGAGGCGCGAAGGCATAGGCCCTCCTAATCCGTCAGCTCACGCAGGCATTGATCCGCAAGAGATCGTTCACGGTCGCAAAGACCATTAGCGTTAGCACAAGGCCAAGGCCAAGCCTGAATCCAATATCCTGTGCACGCGGGCCAAGAGGACGCCCCCGCACCGCTTCGTAGCCATAGAAGAGCAGATGGCCGCCATCCAGCATGGGAATCGGGAAGAGATTGATCAGCCCAAGGTTCACCGAGAGAAGCGCGGTGAAAAGGATCAAGGAGACGAATCCGATCTGGGCAACCTGACCCGACATCTCCGCAATGCGAATCGGACCTCCCAGTTCGTCCGTCCCCCGGGTGCCGGTGATGATCTGCCATACGCCGGTCAAGGTGTCCCGCGCCAAGGACCAGGTCTCCCCGGCTGACAGCCAGACGCTCTCGAAGGGACCCAACTGTTCCATCTCACGGATGCCGCCGCGAATGCCGAGCCGCGCGATCTGAATATCGCAGCCATTGGCGTCCTGTTCGATCAGCAGGGTTGGAAAGGCCGTCAGCGCGACTTCCCGTCCATCGCGCTCGACCAGAAGGATGAGTGGCTGATCCAGATTGAGCTGCACTGCCCGCTGGAGGTCCTCGAAGCGGTCAATCGAACGGCCGTTTGCGTCTAGTACCCGGTCACCGGCCTGCAATCCGGCCTGAGCGGCTGCGGAGTCGGGGACGACGTCGCTGATGATCGCAGGCGTGACGGAGCGGCCAACGAAGACAAAGAGCAGCGCCAAGAGCAGCCAGGCGAAGAGGAAGTTGGCAATGGGACCAGCTGCGACGATGGCGGCACGCGCGCCAAGCGACTTAACGGGAAAGGACTCTTGGCGCTGCTGGTCAGACAGGTGCCGCAGCTTCTCGTCATCCGGCCGGCTGGTGGCATCCATGTCCCCCAGCATCTTCACGTAGCCGCCCAACGGTAGGGCCGAGACCCGCCAACGGGTACCGCTCTTCGCCGTGTAGCCGAGGAGCTCCGGCCCAAACCCAATGGAGAAGACTTCCACGCGCACACCGTTTTTCCGTGCCACCCAATAGTGGCCTAGCTCGTGCACGAAGACCAGGAGGGTCAAAACCAGCAGGAAGGGTATGACGATCTCGAGGATAGCGATGATCTGGTCCAACAGCGGATCCTTGACGGCAGAGCTTACTGAGCGGCTGAGAGCTTAGCCGCACGCCCGGCAATCGCAGCCTCGGCCAAACGCCGCGCGGCACTATCGGCCGCAAGAATGGCCGCTAGGTCATTGACATGCCAAGCATCTGCACCTTCCAAGCACTCTTCGACCACGGCGGCGATGTCCAGAAACCCGATACGCCGGTCCAGAAAGGCTGCCACAGCAGACTCGTTGGCAGCATTGAGAACCAGCGGTGCCGCACCGCCCGCCTCCATCGCCGCACGCGCCAGACGCAAGGCCGGGAAGCGTTCCGAATCAGGTGCTTCGAAGGTCAGAGTGGCGAGTTTGACGAAGTCCAGCCGCTCGACCGGCGCTGCCATACGCGCCGGCCAGGCGAGCGTGTGGGCGATGGGCGTCCTCATGTCTGGCGATCCCAGTTGCGCCAGGACAGAGCCGTCCAGGTAGACGACCATCGAGTGGATCACCGACTGCGGATGCACCACCACTTCGACGCGCTCTGGCCCAAAGGCGAAAAGGTGACCAGCTTCAATCAGTTCCAGTCCCTTGTTCATCATAGTGGCGGAGTCGACGGAGATCTTGGCACCCATGTCCCAGTTGGGATGAGCAACTGCTTGCTCTGGTGTCTTCCCGGCCATCTCCGCCAGGCTTAGCTGGCGAAAGGGACCGCCCGATGCCGTCAGGAGGATCTTCTCAATGCCCTCGCGCCGTTCGGCATCAAAGACCTGGAAAATCGCATTATGCTCCGAATCGACCGGCAGCAGCGTTGTGCCCCGGGCGGCGACCCGGTCCATGACCAGGTCACCCGCGCAGACCAGAGTTTCCTTGTTGGCAAAGGCGACCACTTTGCCTTGCTCGACTGCGGCCAAGGTGGGCTCCAGCCCGGCCGCACCGACGATCGCCGACATGACCCAGTCCGCCTCCCGTTGGCCGGCCTCCACTACTGCCGTACGGCCCGCTGCGGCTTCGATCCCACTGCCCGCCAAGGCGGACTTGAGAGCCCCGTAGTGGCTCTCGTCAGCGATCACAGCCACCTCGGGCTCGAACGCGAGCGCCTGCGCAGCCAGGGCCTCGACGCGGGTTCCAGCAGTCAGCGCAACACACTGATAGGCCTCGCGATCGCGCCGCAAGAGATCCAAGGTGTTCTGCCCCACCGATCCGGTAGATCCAAGAACACTCACACGTCTCGGTGGCTGCTGTGCCGTCTCTGTTCCTGTCAGGAGTGCCTCCCTTAATCGCCTGGGCGCTTGCCATTGCCCGCAGGCCCTTTGTCTCAGCCCTGCACGCCTAGCCATAGCGCGACGGCCAGCGCGATGGAAGCCGGCAAGAGACCGTCAACGCGGTCTAGCAAGCCACCATGCCCTGGGATAAGGCTACCGGCATCTTTCACACCAAAACGACGTTTGATTGCGGACTCGAAGAGGTCGCCGGCTTGGGTGACCAGGACGAGCAAGAAGGCCAGTGCTGCCAGGACCCACAGCGCGGTGGTTTCCAGCCAGAGACCGCCCAGAAGACCCATGCCCAGACCTGCCGCCGTGCCACCCGCGAAACCAGACCAGGTCTTGCGCGGCGAAAGGCGCGGCCAGAGCTTTGGTCCACCGACCTGGCTGCCGACAAGGTAGGCGAAGACATCGACCGCCCAAACGATGGCAACCAGCCACAAGGTCCAACCCAGACCCTCTGGATGGATGTCACGCAGCCAGTAGAGCGCTAAGGCCGGCAGCCCAATGTAGAAAGCGCCAAGCAACAGCCAGAGCCCCTGCCCGTCCTGCTGCTGGCGGCTTATCAGCATGGCGAGCAAACCTGAGACCAGCAGCGCTAAGAGACCAAGAGCCCACTGGTCCCGGCTGGCCAGGATCACCGCAGCCATCGGCCCGGCGACGAGAGACAGGAAGGCCAGCAAAACAAACTGGGGCAGGGTCAGCCGCGTCCACTCCCAGGCCAGCGCCACCACCACGAAGATGAGGAGCAAGAGGGACCAAGGCTCACCCAGAACGATAGCGGCGACAACCAGAGGCCCAAGCACGATGGCACTGGCCAGTCGCTGACGGAGAGCGAGGCTCATCCCCTTAGGCTTTGGCAAGCGCACCAAAGCGGCGGTCACGGGATTGCAGTTCGGCAACGGCGGCCGCCAAGTCGGCCTCACCGAAGTCGGGCCAGTACTTATCGATGAAAATCAACTCGCTGTAGGCAGATTGCCAAAGCAGAAAGTTAGACAGGCGCTGCTCGCCAGAGGTGCGCAGAATGATGTCCGGGTCCGGCACAGAGGCGGTGAAGAGCTGCGTGGCGAAAGTTTGCTCGTCGATCTCCGCCACTGACAAACGGCCTTCAGCGACCGCCTGGGCCAAGGCACGCGCCGCACGGGTCATTTCTTGCCGCGCACCGTAGCTCAAAGCCACCTGCATCAACAGCCGGCTGTTGCCCGCGGTGCGTTCTTCGGCCTCGGCAATCTGCCGGCGCACGTCATCGGGGAGCCGGTCCCGCTCACCGATCACTGCCAGGCGGACTTGCTGCTCGTGCAGTTCCTCCAGCTCGCTGCGCAGGTAAAAGCGCAGCAGCCCCATGAGGTCGGTCACCTCACCCAAGGGGCGCTTCCAGTTCTCAGCCGAAAATCCAAAGAGCGTGAGCGTGCCGATCTCCAACTTGACCGCTGCCTGCACCGCACGGCGCACAGCCTCCGCACCCTGGCGGTGGCCGGCGGTCCTCGGCAGGCCCCGCTGTTTCGCCCAACGCCCGTTGCCATCCATGATGATGGCAACGTGCAGCCGGTCTGCCGGATCGTTGGTCGCAAGACTAAGCGCGGTCATGTCGTGTCGTCTCTCCCTCTCATGATCCCGCGCTAGGCTGGCAAGCTGCAGTTCGTCGAGCCGGCAGGTCCCCTAGACCTGCATGATCTCTTCTTCCTTGGCCGCCAGCAGTTCGTCGGCTTGCTTCACATGCGTATCGGTCAGGCCCTGCACCTCGTCCGCCCAGAGACGCTGTTCGTCCTCGGACAGATCGCCGTCCTTTTCCATCTTCTTCAGCATTTCCATGCCGTCACGGCGTACGTTGCGCACTGCCACCTTTGCCTGCTCGCAGTAGCGTCCGGCGACCTTGGAGAGCTCCTGCCGGCGCTCCGTACTCAAAGCCGGGATCGGGATACGAACCAACTGCCCGCTGGTGGCAGGATTGAGACCGAGACCCGACTCCCGGATGGCTTTATCGACCGCCGAGACCAAACCCTTGTCCCAGACCTGTACACCCAGGGTCCGTGCCTCCAAAACGGAGATGCTGCCCACCTGGTTCAACGGCATGGTGGCGCCATAGGCCTCTACGGTCACGGTCTCCAAGAGCTGCGGTGAGGCACGTCCAGTGCGCAAGCCGGTCAGTTCTTTCTTCAGCGCCTCGATGGCGCTGGACATGCGCCGCTCGATATCATCTAGGTCGGGGTCTGCCACGGTCTCTCTTTTGCCTCCTCAATCGTGCACCAGCGTGCCCTTCAGGGTGCCACGCAGCACTTTGTAAAACCCGCCAGGCTCCAGAATGGAAAACACCAGGATGGGGATATGGTTCTCACGCGCCAAGGCGATGGCGGTGGCGTCCATCACGGCCAGCTGTTCGGTCAGCACCGTGGCGTAGCTTAGATCGTCATAGCGCTTTGCGCTGGGGTCCGCCACTGGGTCGGCGCTGTAGACGCCATCGACCTTGGTCCCCTTCAGCAGAAGCTCACAGCCCATCTCCGATGCGCGCAAGGCGGCGGCTGTGTCGGTGGTGAAGAAGGGACTGCCGGTGCCGGCTGCGAAGATGACGACACGCCCGCGTTCCATGTGACGCTGTGCCCGACGGCGGATGTAGGGCTCCGCGACCGAGGTGATCGGCAGAGCCGACTGGACTCGAGTCGGGACAGACAGGCCTTCCAGCGCCGACTGCAAGGCCAAGGCGTTCATCACCGTCGCCAGCATGCCCATGTAGTCGCCGGTCGCGCGGTCTAGTCCCTGCGCCGGACCACCCACGCCGCGGAAGATGTTGCCGCCGCCGACGACCAGCGCGATCTGCTTGCCAGTCGCGTGTACCTCCCGGATGTCGTTGGCGATTCGCTTCACTGTCGCGGCATCGATCCCGTAGGACTTCTCGCCCATTAGGACTTCGCCGGAGATCTTCAGGAGGACGCGTTGATAGTCAGGTGGCGGCGTCATGGGCTAGCGGCTCCCCCCGAGCAGTGACGGCTGCGGTGATGGCGGCCCGGATCGGCCGGTGCCGCGACAAAGGCGGGACCGGTTATGCCACCCTGGGACCGCGCTGGCGAGCCTCCTCGTGCGGGATCGAAAAACGAACGGCCGCCCGCTGCAAAGGCAGGGGGCGGCCGCAGGTCCGGTCGGTGACGCTTAGGCGCGGCCGGCGGTGGCCGCGACCTCGGCGGCGAAGTCGTCCTCTTCCTTCTCGATCCCCTCGCCCAGCTGCAGACGCAGGAAGGCAGCAACGCTCACCGGGCTGCCAAGCTCTTTAGCAAAGGTCTCGACAGCGGCCTTCACCTTGTTCTCGCCATCAACGACGAAGACCTGCTCCAGGAAGCAGACCTCCTCGTAGTACTTCCGCATACGTCCCTCGACCATCTTCTCGATGATGTTGTCGGGCTTGCCGCTGGCCTTGGCCTGGTCGGCCAGCACGCGGCGCTCGCGGTCCAGCATCTCCTGGTCGACGTCGGCCGGCGACAGCGCCTGCGGCGAGGCGGCAGCGACGTGCATGGCCAGCTGCTTACCGAAGGCCTGCAGCTTTTCCGCATCGCCTGCGGAGTCGAGCGCGACCAGCACCGCGATCTTACCAAGGCCAGGGGCGACCTGGTTGTGCACATAGTGCGCGACCACACCCTGATCGACGCTAAGACGCCCGACGCGGCGCAGCACCATGTTCTCGCCGATGGTGGCGATCATCTTGTTCAGCTCGTCGGCCAGCTTGCCCTCGCCGCCAGGGAAAGCAGCCTCGCCCAAGGCCTCGACCGTGTCGGGGCCGGCGAGAGCGGTCTCGGCTGCCTTGGCGGCAAAGCCCTGGAAGTTCTCGTTGCGGGCAACGAAGTCGGTCTCGGAGTTGAGCTCGACCACCGCGCCGGCCTTGCCGTCGGTGGCGACGGCGACCAGGCCCTCGGCGGCAACGCGGCCGGACTTCTTGGCAACGGCTGCCAGGCCCTTCTTGCGCAGCCAGTCGACGGCGGCCTCGACGTCCCCGTCGTTCTCGACCAGCGCCTTCTTGCAATCCATCATGCCGGCACCGGTCTTCTCGCGCAGTTCCTTAACCAGCGCAGCGGTAATCTGAGCCATGGCTCCAATCCTCACGTCGTCACGGGTGACAAGTTAAAGCGTCTCTGTCCAGGAGCAGTCCTAGAAGAGATCCGTTACGGTTCGGCGACAAAGACCCGAAAAGCAGCGGCTGACGCTTTCCTGCGCGCCTGCCGCTTCTCTTCGGCTTAGCCCGCGGCGGGACGCTCGGGCTCGGCCGGGGTCTCTGCAGTCGGCGTTTCTGCGGTCGGGGCCGGAACCTCGGCCTCCTCGCTCGCCGGGGCATCGGCGGCAGCCGTCTCAGCCGTGCCGGCCTCCAACTCAGCTGCCAGAGCCTCGTCCACCGGGGCCTCCTCGGCAGTGGCTTCGCCTTCAGAAGCTTCGGCTGGTACCTCTGCGATCGGCGCCTCGATGGCACCCAGGTCAGCGCCAGAGCGGACCATCTCTTGTTGAATCCCGTCCAGCACCGCCTCTGCGATCATCTCGCAATAGAGGCTGATGGCGCGAATGGCATCGTCGTTCCCGGGCACCGGGAAGGACACTCCCTCCGGGCTGCTGTTCGAATCGAGAACCGCGACCACCGGGATGTTCAGGCGGTTGGCTTCCTGGATTGCCAGATGCTCTTTGTTCGTGTCGATGACGAAGAGCATGTCCGGCAGGCCGCCCATCTCCTTGATGCCGCCCAGCGCGCGGTCCAGCTTCTCTCGCTGACGGGTCAGGGTCAGGAGCTCGCGCTTGGTCAGGCCCTCAACCTCGCCATCCAGGCGGCCTTCCAGGTCCTTCAGGCGGCGAATCGACTGGTTGATGGTCTTCCAGTTGGTGAGCATGCCGCCCAGCCAGCGGTGATTGACATAGTACTGACCGCAGCTGGAGGCGGCCTCGGCGACCTTCTCGGCCGCCTGGCGCTTGGTCCCGACAAAGAGCACGCGGCCGCCGCCGGCGACCACGTCACGCACGGCCAGCAGCGCCTGGTGGAAGAGCGGAACCGTCTGCTGCAGATCCAGAATGTGGACGCCGTTGCGCTCGCCAAAGATGAAGGGCGCCATGCGTGGATCCCAACGGCGGGTGGTGTGGCCAAAATGAACGCCGGCCTCAAGCATTTGGCGCATGGAAACGTCTGGCAAAGCCATGTCTGTCTTCTCCGGTTTGTCCTCCGCAGGGTCCCGGCCTCCACCCATTGGAGACCACCGGAGCGTCGTTCTGAAAAGCCAAAAGGCCCACAGCCGGCGCATATCCTGCGTGTGAGATGACGCGGGATGTAGGCGAAGGTCCCGAAGAACGCAAGGGTGAAAAGCACCGGGGGGTCCCACATGCTTGTGTTACAAGCCCTTGATGGCTAGGGGCATAGGCCAAAAAGCCAGCAGCGCCCTTCGAAGACAGGAAAGCACCATGAAGCCCTTCACGTTTCAGACCACCCCTTCGGTCCTGGCAGAGATCGGCGGGACTGCCAAGATCGGCGCCTTTCTGGCTGAGAGAGGCTGCCGCAAGGTCGCCTTCGTCACCGATGCCATGATCCTTGAGCTTGGCCTCGCCGAGGCCGCACTGGAGGGCTTCCGCAAGGCTGGGCTTGGCGTCTGGACCTTCTCGGACGTTCAGCCCGACCCGCCGGAAGAGATGATCCTGGAGGCAGTGGAGGAGGCCCGCACTGAGGGGATCGATTGCGTTGCCTCGGTCGGTGGTGGCTCATCGATGGATACTGCGAAGCTGATCGCGGTGCTGGCGAACAGCGATCAGCCGCTGGACGAGATGTACGGGGTTGGCCTGGTCCGCGGCGCGCGCCTGCCGCTGGTCTTGGCGCCGACCACTGCCGGGACCGGCTCCGAGGTCACGCCTATCTCGATCGTGACGACAGGGGCCGCCCAGAAGAAGGGCGTCGTCTCCCCGCAGCTGCTGCCGGATTTCGCCGTTCTCGACGCTGAGCTCACCGTGGGCCTGCCGGCGCCGGTAACGGCTGCCACCGGGATCGACGCCATGGTGCACGCGATCGAAGCCTTCACCTCCAAACGCTTGAAGAACGTCGTATCGGACTGCTTGGCGAAGCAGGCCTTGGCCCTACTGGGTGAGAACATCCGAACCGCCTGCGTCGAGCCGGAGAACCGCGATGCGCGGGCGGCCATGCTGCTGGGCTCGATGCTTGCTGGGATGGCCTTTGCCAATGCGCCGGTGGCTGCTGTGCATGCGCTGGCCTATCCGCTTGGCGGGTCTTTCCACATTCCGCATGGCCACTCCAACGCGCTGGTACTGCCCTACGTGCTGGCGTTCAATCTACCAGAGGCGCAGGCAGCCTACGCGGAGCTCGCATCCCTCATCTTCCCAGAACTGGCCGGCCGCGCCGACAGGCAGCGTGCCGAGGGCATGATCGAAGGCTTCGTGAAGCTGGGGCCTGAACTTGGGATAGAGACGCGCCTCTCCAATCTCGGCGTCAGCCACAATCATCTGCCGATGCTGGCCAAGGACGCGATGAAGCAGGAGCGGCTGCTGATCAACAATCCACGCGAGATGACGCTTGAGGCAGCGCTAGAGATCTACACACAGGCGCTTTGAAGGCGCCCTCAGAGATCTTCCACCCGCACATCTTGCAGGCTCTTCAGCGCCTTTCGGCCATCTGCCGTCAGGTTGAAGCTTGAGCCCAGGTCGAACTCCAGCTCCTCGCCCTGCTCCAGATCAAGGACGAGGGATACACGCCCCCTGCCCCGCCCTTGGCGGTCCAGCAGATCGCGCAGGCCGGGTATGGGCGCCTTGCTGCTGACGAAAAGCCGGATGCCAGTGGCAGCGTTGGAGGCTGCCGTCTCCAAGGGCTCGATCTGCTGGGCAGTCATACGTAGGCCATCGCCCTCACTGCGTAGATCGACAGAGAGCAGCAGCGGCTGGCCACCGTCCAAGAGCTCGCGGCTTAGCGCCAGCGTCTCGGCGAAGAGCACCACCTCGTAGACACCGGTCGGGTCGGAGAGCTGCAGGAAGGCGAAGCGGTTGCCGCTCTTGGCGCGCCGCTCCTGCTTACCGACAACGATGCCGGCGACCTTGCGGCGCCCGGGTGCCTGCCGCGCTACCCGCTCCATGTCCGCGCTCAAGACCACGCCCAGCCGCTTCAAGGGCTTCTCGAAGCTGTCGAGTGGATGGGCCGAAAGATAGAAGCCAATGGCATCGAACTCATGCTGCAGACGGTCGAGCGGCTGCCAGTCGGGCTTCCCGTCCAGCTTCGGACTGGGCAGGGCTAGAGCGGTGCCGCCAAAGAGACTGACTTGTGAGGAGGTTCGCGCCTCCGCTGCGGCGGCTGCCAGCCGGACCAGCTGGTCGGCACCGTCGAAAAGCTCGCGCCGATTGGCATGCAGGCTGTCGAAGGCACCGGCAGCGGCCAGAGACTCTAGGCTGCGCTTGTTCACCTGCTTGGGGTCCAGACGCTGGCAGAGGTCGGCCAGATCCTTGAACGACCCCTCCCCTTTACGCTCGGCCACCAGTCCCCGCATGGCGGCGGCACCAACGTTCTTCAGCGCACCCAGCGCGTAGCGTATTGCCGAGGGCTTCTCATCCGCCTGCGCCTCCACCGAGAAGACGGCATCGGAGCGGTTGAGATCCGGCGGCAGCAGGGCCGTGCCCAGCCGCTGCAGCTCCTGCCGGAAGAGGTTCAGCTTGTCGGTATTGCCCATGTCGAGGGTCATGGAGGCGGCCATGAACTCCGTCGGGTACTGGGCCTTCAGATAGGCCGTCTGATAGGCGACCAAGGCATAGGCGGCGGCGTGGCTCTTGTTAAAGCCATAGCCGGCGAACTTGGCCACCTGATCGAAGATCATCTCCGACTGCGCCTCCGGCACCTCCCGCGCGGTGGCGCCGTCGATGAAGGCCTTCTTTTGGGCATCCATCTCTGCCTTGATCTTCTTGCCCATGGCGCGGCGCAGCAGGTCGGCGCCGCCCAGGCTGTAGCCGGAGAGCTCTTGGGCGATCTGCATGACCTGCTCTTGGTAGATCATGATGCCGAAGGTCTCCTTCAGGATCCCTTCCAGCATGGGATGCAGGTAGTCCGGCTTCTCCTCACCATGCTTCCGGCGGATGTAGGCGGGGATGTTGTCCATCGGCCCCGGGCGATAAAGCGCTACGACGGCGATGATGTCCTCGAAGCGGTCGGGCCTCAGGCGTTTCAGCACGTCGCGCATGCCGGAGGATTCCAGCTGGAACACCCCCACCGTTTCGGCCCGGGCCAGCATCTCGTAGGTCGGCCGGTCGTCCAGCGGGATGGTCGCCAGGTCGAAGTCCGGCTGGCGCTTGCGGATCAGGATCTCTGCCTCAGCCAAGACCGTCAGCGTCTTCAGGCCCAGGAAGTCGAATTTCACCAGCCCGGCTTCTTCGACGAACTTCATATTGAACTGCGTCACCCGCATGTCGGAGCGAGGATCGCGGTAGAGCGGTATCAGCTCCTGCAGCGGCCGGTCGCCGATGACGACACCGGCCGCGTGAGTGGAAGCGTGGCGGTAGAGCCCCTCCAGCTTCAGCGCGATATCGGTCAGGTGGCGGACCGTCTCGTCGCTTTCGATCTGGGCCTGCAGCTGCGGCTCGCCGTCGATTGCCTGCTGAAGGGTCACCGGGTTCGCTGGGTTGTTCGGCACCAGCTTGCACAGCCGGTCGACCTGGCCGTAGGGCATCTGCAGGACGCGGCCGACGTCGCGCAGCACGGCGCGGGCCTGCAGCTTTCCGAAGGTGATGATCTGGGCGACCCGGTCGTTGCCGTACTTCTCCTGCACATAGCGGATCACCTCGTCCCGCCGGTCCTGGCAGAAGTCGATGTCGAAGTCCGGCATAGACACGCGTTCGGGATTGAGGAAGCGCTCGAACAGCAGGCCCCAGCGCAGGGGGTCCAGATCGGTGATGGTCAGCGCCCAGGCCACCACCGAGCCGGCGCCCGATCCTCGGCCCGGGCCGACCGGAATGCCCTGCTGCTTCGCCCACTTGATGAAGTCGGCGACGATCAGGAAGTAGCCGGGAAAGCCCATGGAGACGATGACGTCCAGCTCATGCTGCAGCCGCTGGCGGTAAGGGGCGGCAGTGTGCTCGCGCGCGTTCTCGTCTTGCCCGGCTTGGTAGACGTAATACTGTAGCCGTTCCTCCAGCCCCGCCGCCGCTTGGGCGCGCAGCTCGCCCTCCTCGTCACGGCCCTCCGAGGTTGGGAAGGCCGGCAGAATCGGCTTCACCTTGCCGGGGAAGTAGTGGCAGCGCTGCGCAATGATCAGGCTGTTGTCGCAGGCCTCCGGCAGGTCGGCGAAGAGGGCCCGCATCTCCGCGGCAGACTTCAGGCGGTGCTCCGGCGTCAGGCGCCGCCGCTCGTCCTGCGAGACGTAGCTACCACCGGCGACACAGAGCAGCGCGTCATGCGCTTCATAAACCGCTTCCTCGGCGAAGAAGACCCCATTGGTGGCGACCAGCGGCAGGTCGAGGTCATAGGCCAGATCGAGGAGGCCCGGCTCCACCGCCTCTTCCTCTGGCACGCCATGGCGCTGCAGCTCGATGTAGAGACAACCCGGAAAGAGCCCCGCCAACTGTTCCGCCAAGGCGCGCGCCGCCGGCACCTGGCCTTGGCTCAGCATGCGGCCCAAGGCGCCTTCCGCGCCGGCGGTCAGGCAGATCAATCCCTCGCTGTAGCCCTCCAGATCAGCCAGCGCGATCTGTGGCGGCAAGGGCGGCTCGGTCTCCAGATAGGCCTTGCTGATAAGCGCCATGAGGTTCGCGTAGCCCTCTTCCGACTGCACCAGCAGGACCAGTGGCTCGGGCGGCAGCGGCGTCATCTGCCGGCCGCCCGTCTCCTCGGGCCGGTGGATCGGGATCTGGCAGCCGATGATCGGCTGCAGGCCGGCACCCTTGGCCGTGTTGGCGAACTCCAGCGCGCCGAAGAGGTTCGCGGTGTCGCAAAGGCCGACCGCCGGCATCTCCAAAGCAGCGCAGCGGGCGACCAGATCCTTGATCTTGATCGCGCCTTCCAGCAGGGAGTAGGCGGAATGGGTGCGCAGGTGGACGAAGTCGCTGTGAGCCATGGCGCTACTATGGGGGCGCCTTGGAGTCCCGCCCAGGACTGCTATCTGTGGATTGAGGGGGCAAGGCTCTGCAGGGGCGTCTTGCGTACTTTGCGTGAGCGCCTCGCTTGGGCTAGAGACTAGGGTTTATGGCTCCCGAGGGCGGAGCGACGCGCAGGTTTCCTGGAGAGAGTGATGAACGAGATGAGCCCGGCCAGCGCCGGCGAGCGCCCTGCCCTGGCAGGCGGCATGACGCGTGAGACCGTGACCCTGGTCAAGCATTGGACCGATCGCCTCTTCCACTTCCGCATCACCCGTCCGGCCGATTTCCGCTTCCGTTCCGGCGAGTTCATCATGATCGGTCTGGAGCTGAAACCCGGAAAGCCGCTCTTGCGCGCCTACTCCGTCGCCAGCCCGGTTTGGGACGAGGAGCTGGAGTTCTTCTCCATCAAGGTGCCGGGCGGCCCGCTCACCTCCCAGCTGCAGCTGATCAAGGAGGGCGACGAGGTCGTCTTGGGCCGCAAGCCGGTTGGCACCCTTGTCCTGGACGCGCTGGTGCCTGGCAAGACGCTCTACCTGCTCTCCACCGGCACCGGCATCGCCCCCTTCGCCAGCCTGGTGCGCGACCCGGAGACCTACGAGAAGTTCGACAAGGTCATCTTGACCCACACCTGCCGCGAGGTGGCCGAGCTGGCCTACGGCCAAGACCTGGTGAAGAGCACGCTGGAGGATCCGCTCTGCGGCGAGTTCGCCCAAGACAAGCTGATCCACTATCCCAGCGTCACCCGCGAGCCTTTCGAGCGCCAAGGCCGCATCACCGACCTGATCAAGAGCGGGCAGATCTTTAAGGAGCTGGGCATGACCCCCTTCGACCCGGCGGTCGACCGCATTATGATCTGTGGTTCGATGGAGATGCTGCAAGACTGCAAGGCGCTGGCGATCGAGGCCGGTCTGAAAGAGGGCTCAAACTCCATGCCGGCCGAATTCGTGATCGAGAAGGCCTTTGTGGGTTAGCGTTACCGGCCGCGTGACTTGCTGCGACTGATCCAGTCTGCACCGGCCTGAGTCACAGCCTGCACCCAAACCTCTTGCTCAGCGTCATCTGTAACAGATGCTGAGATAGGCTCTTGCCGTCAGGAGTCGTGCAGACCCTCGGCCCGCGCACGTAAGGTCATGGGCTACCTAGCCAGTCTTCTCTTGCTGGCCTAACACGGACGATCAGTACGCCTCCGTCCCCTGTCATGGTGTAGAGAACCACATGCACCTGAACGACGTAAACTCTGATGTCCGATCCAAACTCTTCTCTCACCCGCCCGATGCCTGGGTTCAGTGCAATCGTTTCAAATGCTCTTTCTAGCTTTGATAGATAGGCATCGGCTTGTTCAACGCCAAATGTATCGATACCCCACTCATAGAGGCGATCGATATCAGCGTCGGCTGCCTGCGTGAGCTTGTGTTGCTTCACCTTCTTCGACTGCGAACACCTTCTCGGATCTCGTCAAGCGACCGCGTTGAAACCCCACTCTCCAGCCCTTCAGTTACAAGGGCTTGCCAATGCGCGATCTTTTCTGAGCGCTCCTGGTCCTTGCGAATGAGGTCGCGAACATAGTCGCTGCCGCTTTCGTATTGACCGCTGGCCGTCTTCTCGTCGACCCACTGTTTCATGGCGTCTGATAGGGAAACACTCATGGTGGCCATGAGCCCTAGCCTCCTCGTCACTCCTGCGCTTCGCCAGATAGTGCCAAGTTGGGCGCTGCCTGACTAGCCGCAGCACCCTACCCTATCATCTGCTCGAGTGCCGCGGGGACAGCCGCACTCTGAGAGGCATCGACGCCCTCCTCCACCTTGCTGGCGAGAAAAAGCGGTGGTGACAGTCGGTAGAGCTGAAAGTCGTTTGGACGGTCATGAAGACCTCCTAGAGTATGACTTAGTCATAGCTGCATGTCGGTCGATGTTCTGGGGGGGAAACCCGCCCCCCCTCAAGACGCGTTCGACAGGTGATGGGCTTCCTTGCGCAGACGGACGTAGGCCGCCAAGGCCTCGTCGACGCCCGGGTCCAAGGGCGGTGGCTGGAAGTCGGCAAGCAGCTTCTGCCAGATCAGCGTTGCCCGCCCAGCGGCGTCACGGGCGCCGGCATCCGTCCAGTTCTCATAGTTCGACCAGTCTGACACCAAAGGCGCGTAGAAGGCTGTCTCGAAACGCTGCAAGGTGTGTTCGCTGCCGAAGAAGTGGCCACCCGGGCCGACCTCGGCAATGGCGTCGATGCCGAGGCTGTCCTCGTCTACCGGGAAGCCCTGCGACCAGACCTGCATCATCTGCAGCATCTCGGCGTCCAGGATCAGCTTCTCATAGGAGGCGACCAAGCCACCCTCCAGCCAGCCAGCACCTTGATTGAGGATGGAGGCACGGCCGGTCACGGCGCCCCAGATCGACATCTCGCTCTCATACGCAGCCTGCGCGTCTGCGGCGTTGGAGGCCGTGGTGTTGGACGAGCGCCAAGGCAATCCGTAGCGCCGGGCCAGCTGACCGCTGGCTTGCGCGGCCAGCGCATACTCCGGCGTGCCGAAGGCAGGTGAGCCGGTGCGCATGTCCACATTGCTGGTGAAGGAACCATAGATGTAGGGACAGCCAGGCCGCACCAGTTGCACCAGGGCACAGGCTGCCAGGGTCTCAGCGTTCTGCAGAGCCAAGGCACCGGCCAAGGTGGTCGGCGCCATGGCACCAGAGAGGGCAAAGGGTGTCACGCAGATGGGCTGTCCGACTTCAGCGAAGGCGATGATCCCCTGCGTGATCTCGGCATCCAAAACCAGCGGCGTATTGGTGTTTGTGTTCACGAAGAAGACCGGGTCACCAGCCAAGGCCTCTTCATCCACACCATAGAGGATCTTACCCATTTCAATGGCATCACGGGCTTTGCTGAAACCATTGCTTAAGGGTTTCCAAGACTTGTCGGTCAGCCGGCTGGCAGCGAGGTAGAAGTCCAGGTGGCGGGTTTCGGGTGGCAGGTCCGTCGGCTCCACCGAACAGCCGCCCTCGATGTGGATGATGTTCAGCGACTGGGTCAGCTTCAGAAAGTCTTCCATGTCAGCGCTGGTCCCGGGACGGCGCCCGCGCTCGAGATCCGAGACGAAGGGCGGTCCGCCCACGGTGGCGATCACCATAGTATCGCCGCCGATCTCCAAGCGGCGTCCCTCGCCCCGCCCCCGCACGCTGGTCTTGGCCGGTGCCTTGGCGACCAGATCTGCGATCCCGGCTCGGTCGAAGCGCACCTGCTGGCTGGCTTCATCGACGCGGAAACCGGCCTCTTTAAAGAGGCGGCGGGCCTCAGGTTCCAGAACGCGCAGCCCTGTCGTCTCCAGAATGGTCATAGAGGCGCGGTGGATGGCCTCGACCTGGTCGTTCCTGATGACTTGCAGGGCCGCAAAGCCATGTTGGAAGGGCGCGTAGGGCAGCTGTTCCAACCCGTCTCTGGTCCGCTTACGCGGACTCCGGGCAGTGCTCCGGGCGTTCCTGGCGCGTGGCATGGCGGCTTTAGTCCTTGGTTTGGGCGGCACGCAGGCGGCGGTCGGCTTGGGCGATCTGCTGGCGTGCGGCCAAGGCGGCGAGGAAGCGTGGCGGCATGCGCCGCGGCGGTGGCAAAGTGCATTGATCGCGCAGCAGCTCGCTGTCGTGGCCCAAGCTCTGCTCGGCCAGCAAACGGCCGGCGATCGTGCCGCTGCAGTTCCCGGCACCGTTACAGAAGGCGGCTGCGTAAAGGTTCGCCCGCAGCTTGCCAAAGACCTGCGCAGTGTTGCGGGTCAGGACCATGGCCCCGCCCCAGAGGTAGTCGAAGGGCACAGCGGCTAGATCCGGCCAATAGTGTGCCAGACTGCGCCGCGCTTGCTGCTCAAAGGCCTGGAGGTCTCGCCTGCTGGGTTGCGCGCTGGTCGCAACAGCGAAGCCCTGGCGGACCAGCAAGCGGCCGTCTCTTGTCTTGCGCAAGGTGGGCCCGCCCGCAAAGCAGGGGAGCAAGCCAAAAGGCCCTCCCCCATTCCCGAGCGGCGGTGTCATGGCGGCGAAGGTCCAGACCGGCAACATCCGCCCTCGACCACCCCCCAGTGCCGGGGCGCCACCATTGGCGCAGAGGTAGGCGCCACCGCTGCGGATCCGGCCGTCGCGCGTTCGAACCTCCATCCCGTCAGCCGTCGGCGCTATGTCCACGGCAGGGCTGTCCTCAAAGAGTGTCACGTTGCCGGGTAAGCTTTCGGCCAAGCCACGGACCAGTTTCACGGGTTGGACCAGCACCGTGCCAGGGTGAAAGATAGCCCGGCGGAAGTCCTGGCAACCGGTGATCGAGGCCATCTGGTCGGCCGAGAGATCTTCCAGCGGCTCACCTTGCCCGCGGTATTTGCCGGTGATCTGGGCGAGATGCGCCTCTTCAGCCCCGCTGACGGCACCGTAGAGGTTTCCAAAGGGCTGCCAGTCACAGGCAATCGACTGGTCAGCCACCACCTTGGAGAGATCGGCTAGGCCGGCGCGCTGCAAGCGTGTGCGTGCAGCCTGAACCGCCGGTGCTGCATCGTCATAGAAGGATACAGCGAGCAGAAAGCCGGAGTTCCGGCCGGAGTTACCGGCAGCGATGCGCTGCGCTTCCACCAGCGCGACCCTGCTGTTGGGCTCTAGCTCCGCCAAACGCCGGGCGCAGGCCAGGCCGGTGAAGCCGCCACCGATCACCACCCTGTCGAAGGACTGGGCCCCCTGCAGGCGTCTCGGCGCCGGCGGCGGTGGGGCTAGTTCGTACCAGCCACAGGCCTGCTTCGTCTGCCCAGTCGCTTGCGGCACGGCAGTGCTGGGTAGGCTGTCTGCGTCAGCCAGCATGCTGCTCTCCCCCACTGGCCTAAAACCGGCCACCGCTCCTGCTGTGGATCACGAGCCCCTGGAGCAAGGCTCGGCGTGGATCGTAGGGACGTCAGCCCTGACCTTCGGCGAACCACCAGCGCTCGGACGCCCGTGCGCCGTCCAGGGCCCAGTTGCCGGTTAGCTTCTCGCCATGACGGACAGTCGACCGACGGACGATGACGCGGTTGCGGAAGAAGGGGACGATGGTTCCGCCCCGGTCGCGCAGGATCTCCTGCATCTCCGCATAGATCTCGTGGCGCTTGTCGTCGTCCAGCTCTGCCCGGGCCTCCACCAAGAGCTTATTGAAGCGCTCGTCGGCGAAGTGCGATTCGTTCCAGGCAGCACCCTTAGCGTAGGCGAGAGAGAACATGACATCCGGCGTGGGGCGGGCCCCCCAGCCGACGACGACGAAGGGCTTCACCAGCCAGACGTTGGACCAGTAGCCGTCATTGGGCTGACGGTCGATGGTCAGGTCGATACCCACCGGAGCCAGATGCTCTTTGAAGAGCACGGCCATGTCGACGGCACCGGGGAAGGCCGTCTCGGCCGTCGAGAGCGTGACCTTTGCCCCCTCCATACCGGCCTTCTTTAAGTGATGCTTGGCCCGATCAGGATCGTACTGCCGCTGCTCCAGATTGGCCCAGTAGGGCAAGGTCGGGCCGATGGGATGATCGTTGCCCAAGGTGCCATGCCCGCGCAGGACCTTCTGCAGAATCTCATCGCGGTTGATGCCGTACTTCAGCGCTAGGCGCAGGTCATTGTTGTCGAAGGGTGCTTGGTCCACGAACATCGGCAAGGTGACGTGGGCGCCGCTCGCCACCTCATCCACCACCAAGTCCTCGTCTTGCGCCAAGAGGTGCAGGGTCTTCAACTCAGGCTCGGTAATGGCGTCGACCTGCTTCGTGCGGATCGCCGTCTGCCGCGCGTTGGGATCGTTCAGCGCCAGAAACTGCACGCCATCGAACCAGGCATGATCCGGCTTCCAATAGTTGGGATTGCGTTCCAGCACGCTTTCCACGCCTGGCTCATGTGCCTTGATCTGATAGCCGCCTGTCCCAATGCCGCTATCGGCATCGACTCCGCCCTCCCCGTTCGAGGGCATCATCGCCAGGTGATAGTCGGTCAGGATGTAGGGAAAGTCCGCACTGCCCGCGTTCAGGGTGACGACCAAGGTGTGATCGCCATCGGTCTTGATCTCCGTCACCGCCTCCAGAAGCGGTTTAGCTGCTGAGTTGGTGTCACCACGGTGATGATTGAGGGAGTCCATGGCATCACGCGCGGTGAAGGGCTTGCCGTTGTGGAAGGTCGCCTCCTTCACCAAATCGAAGGTCCAACGGGTGGCGTCAGGGGTAGCCTCCCAACCGGCGGCCAGTTCCGGGCCGACGACGTTGTCCTCGGTGATCTCGGTCAGGTAGTTGCGGATGGCATGGTTCATCTGGATCATGTGATGCGATTCGGCGGTCGCCGGATCCAGCTGGTCGGTGGTGTTGCTGTCGTCCATACCGACGCGGAACAAACCACCGCGCTTGGGCGTGTCGGCCAGGACCTTATCGCTCCACAGCAAGCTGGCGGCAGAGACCGTCATGCCCGCAGCCAGCGCGCGCTCCATAAAGGCTCGCCGGCTGAGCGGCTTGCCGCGATCCTGTGCAAGCCCAAGGCTGGAGAGAGGCTGCTTCCCTGTCGTCATCGGCCGATGCCCTTTCTTATCGTTCAGCAGATCAAAGCGTCATACCGACGGCGAAAAGCAGCAAGTGAATCCTCTTCAGCCGCCTTGAGCCCTGCTTGAGCCCCGGAGAAGTCCACTGCTAGGCTCTGCATCTTCCAGTGGACCAAGGCAGCGATCATGGAGCGTCGATGACGCGTAGGTTCCCTCCCTTCCCGGCCATTCGGGCCTTCGAGGCGGCGGCACGGCACTGCAGCATGCAGAGGGCCGCGGACGAGTTGTCTCTCTCCGCCTCCGCCATCTCTCATCAGGTCAAGGCCTTGGAGGGCTATGTCGGAACTGCGCTCTTCGAGCGCTCCAGCAGCGGGTTGAAGCTGACCGAGAGCGGTGCGGCCTATCTGCCCGAGCTGACCCGTGCCCTGGAGCTGCTGGAGGGCGCCACGCAGCGCGCCTCGCAGCAGGGAGAGAGCAACCAGCTGGTGGTGCACATGTTCCACTCCCTAGCCGAGCTTTGGTTCACACCGCTGGTGGGCGACTTGAACCGCAGGCATCCAAACCTCCGGATTTCGATCCTCTGTGATCCACTTGCCGCTGACTTCTCCAGCGGCCTGGCGGACGTGGCGCTGGAGTATCGGCCGCTCGCAGAGGCCAACGCGGAGGATTTCCTCTTTGCCGATACGCTGATCCCCTGCTGCTCGCGCAGCTATCTTGCAGAGCAGGGCCCGATCGCCAAACCCGAAGACCTCTTAGAGCATCCACTGATCTGGTGCGGATCCGATGGTGAGGAGTGGTCGCGCTGGCTCGCCTATGCTGGACTTGCAGACCGCCAGCCACAGCGGTGGATCGAGTTCGATCTCCGCGCCGCCAGCCTGGCCGCCGCGCGCGCGGGACTGGGCATCGCCATGGGGCGGCGCCCCTATTCCGACCAAGTTCTGGGTAAGGGGGACCTGGTGGCCCCGCTGCCGATTACGGCGCCGGCTGACAGCGGCTACTTCCTCGCAGCACCCGAACGCTCCCGCCATCTCAAGCGCGTGCAGCTCTTCTCAACGTGGTTACGGTCGGTCTGCCGCGAGATGCAGCCGGCCTAAGCCGGCCGCATCATCTGCGTCGCCACCCAATGGTGAAAGCAGTGCGTGGGCCCATCCATGGCGGGCGCGAACTTGCCGCCGTCGAACTGGGTGCCGTAGCGGCCGCGTTGCATGCCCTCGACGACGAAGACGTCCTCTTCGAAGACGCCGCGCCAGAGGCGGGTATTGGCAGCCCGCATGCCGGCCCACTCGCTGGTGCGCATAGCGTCGTTGGCGTAGTAGATCTCTACCCGCTCGATGGTCTTCGACTGGCTCACCGGCTCCAATAGGATGGCGTGGACGTGGTCGCGGTGTACGCCGAAGAGGAGGTTAGGATAGAGCGCGATGTACTCGCCGGCACTGTCCCACTTCTCAGAAAGACCGGCAAAGGCTTCGAAGTTGTGGCCACTTTCGTCGATCATCGGGCGGTAGACCAGGGTGCCTTGGCCCGAGAAGTGACCTGGGGCTTCGATGTGATAGTGGTCCTCCAGCTTGGAGTAGCTGTTGAGGCCGGGGTGGACCCAAGGCAGGTGGTAGCTTTCGCAGTAGTTCTCGACCGCCAGCTTCCAATTGCAGTTCACCTCTAGGGTGAAGGAGCTGTCTGCGCCGGGGTGGTAGAGGGGTTGATCGAACTCCTTCCAGCGCTCGATCAGCGCGGCGGCGTGCTCCTCAAAGGGCGGGGCCTTGCCGTCCAGGTTCACGAAGATGACGTCGTTCCAGACAAAGGAGCGGATCTCGAACAGCCCCAGGTCCTTCTTATTGATGCAGGGATGGCTGTTCTGGCCGCTGCCGCCGACGTGCGGGGTCGAACGCAAGGCGCCGTCCAGCGCATAGGCCCAGGAGTGATAGGGGCAACGGATAGCGCCGCGGATGCTCGTCGGCTCCTCCACCAGGATCATGCCGCGATGCCGGCAGGTGTTCTGGAAGACCCGCAAGGTCCCGTCGCGGTCCCGCACGGCCAAGAGCGGTACACCCAGGAAGGTGATCGGCATGGCATCACCGGCGTTGGGCACATCCTTGCCGAAGCCGATGGCCGCCCAGGTGCGGAAGAAAAGCGCGTCGCGCTCGGCGGCGAAGACGCCCTTGTCAATGTAGTGCGCGTTGGGGAGGCCGTGCGCCTCTTCGATCGGCCGGACGACGGCGGCCAAGGCGTGATCAGCACCATTAGGCATCGGGAACCCTCCCCTTGTCTCAACATGTAAGTGAGGAAGGGAAACAGGAAGCAACGACCCAGACAAGAGCACAAAATCTAATCTGCGGGTGAAGCCGCCTCACCTGCTGCATCGGCCAAGAGCCAAGCTCTTAGAGTCTCGGCCTCCGGGCGTTGAATCGTCTCCTCCGCCCAGGTCAGGTAGAAGCTGCCAGGCGACGGCAGGCTGTCGGATCCCAGGCACTGGAGAAGGCCGCGCTCGCGCAGGACGGCGATCATCTGGAACCAGCCTAAGGCGACGCCAAAGCCATCCTGGGCAACCTGAAGGGCGATGGCGTGATTGTTCACCTGGATGCCGAGGTTCAAGGGACCTTCGTAGCCGAGTGCAGCGAACCAGTCGGACCAGGTGAGCCATAGCGGGTTGCCGCTGTCGAACTGGATGAGCGGCAAACGGGCCAAGGCCTCCAGGCTATCCACCGGGTGCTCCTCTGCAAAAGCCGGACTGCAGACCGGCGCGATGCTATCGGTGAAGAGCAAGGCCGAGACCTGGCCCGGCCAGCTGCCTCTGCCATAGCGCAGGCGGAGATCCAGCTGTGCTTCCCCCGGCGGGTTCTCAAGATCGGAGGAGAACTGATTGACCCGCAGGTCCGGATGGTCCCGCCAGAGCCGGCTGAGGCGCGGCAGAAGCCAGAGGGAGGACATGGCCGTCGTCGCGCCGATGGTGACGCTGGGCGGTCCGCTTTGCCGGCGCAGCTCCTCCAAGACCGCGGCGGTTTGGGAGAAGCTGCGGCTCAAGACCTCTTGCAGACGCTGACCGGCCCTGGTCAGGTGGCTGCCGCCGGCGCCGCGCAGGAAGAGGGCTAGGCCCACCTCCTGCTCCAGGGCCTTGATCTGGTGGCTGACAGCGCCGGGCGTGACGTTCAACTCCGCCGCGGCGCGCTTGAAACTGCCGTGCCGTGCAGCGGCCTCAAAGACCGCAAGGCTGGTGAGGGAGGGGAGATTATAGTGGCGGCGTGCCATGCAGCAGCAGGTCGGGCTAGGACTTGGCCTTGCCGTCGCTGTCGGACGGCCCGCTCGCCAGATCCAGCAGAGCTTCCGACACGTCGATCGGTGCCAAGGTCGCATCGATCACCTTGCCGCCCTCCAGCTTCAAGGAGCGGTGCATGCGCCCAGCCAGCGCCAGATTGTGGGTCGCGATCAGGGCCGAGACCTTCTCCGCCTCGACCATACCGCGCAGCAAGGTGAAGACCTCCTCCGCCGTCTCTGGGTCCAGGTTGCCGGTGGGCTCGTCGGCCAGCAGGACCTTCGGCTTATTCGCCAACGCCCGGGCAATGGCCACGCGCTGCTGCTCGCCGCCGGAGAGGCGTGAGGGCCGGTGCCCCAAGCGATGGCTCAGCTGAACCTTCTCCAGCAGCATCTTGGCCCGGCTGCGCGCGGCTGCCCGCCCCTGCCCGGCGATCATCTGCGGAATGGCCACGTTCTCCAGAGCAGTGAACTCCGGCAGCAGGTGGTGATACTGGTAGACGAAGCCCATGTGGGAGCGCCGTAAGGCCGTACGCCGCCCGTCGCCCAGGCTGCCGGTTGCCTTGCCAGCGACCAAGACCTCGCCACTGCTGGACTTCTCCAGAAGGCCGGCGATCTGCAGCAAAGTCGACTTGCCAGCACCGGAAGGGCCGACCAGAGCCACCATTTCCCCAGCCGCGATCTCTAGGCTTGCGCCCTTCAAAATCTCCAGCTTTTCAGAGCCTTGCTTGAAGCTCTTGCGGATGTCTTTCAGCGCCAGGCCGGCCGGATCACTCATTGCGCAGCGCCACCACGGGGTCCAGCCGCGCCGCCAGCCAGGCGGGCAGCAAGGGTGCGATGAAGGAGATGCCCAGCGCCATCGCGACCACCTGCCAGACCTCCTCCCACTTTAGCTCCGCTGGTAGGTTGGAGAGGAAGTAGACCGCCGGGTCGAAGACCTGAGTGCCGGCCAGCTGTTCCACCCAGCCCTGTATGATCTCGATGTTCAGCGCAAAGGCGACCCCACCGGCCACGCCCAGCGCTGTCCCCAGCACGCCGATCAAGGCGCCTGAGAGGAAGAAGATGCGCAAGACCATGCCGCTGGTCGCCCCCATGGTGCGCAGGATAGCGATGTCCCGCCCCTTCCCTTTCACCAGCATGTATTGGCCCGAGGTGATGTTGAAGGCGGCGACCAGAATGATCAGCGAGAGGATTAGGAACATGACCGTCTTCTCGGTCTGCAGCGCGTTGAAGAAGCTTGAGTTGGCGTCCTGCCAGTCGAGCGTCCGGTACTCCAGCCCTGCCGCCCGGCGGATCGGCACACGCAGCTGAGAGACCTCCGTCGGGTCATCGACGAAGACCTCGACCGCATTCACCCGGTCTTTCAGACGGAAGAAGAGCTGCGCCGCCTCCAAAGGCATATAGACGTAAGAGGAATCATACTCGAACTGCCCGACCTGGAAGAGCGCGACGATGCGATAGGTCTTGATCCGCGGAACCTGACCGATGGTGGTGACGGTGAACTCTGGCGCGATCAAGGTGATGGGATCGCCAACGGTCAGGCCGAACCGCTGGGCAAGGCGTATGCCAATGGCCACAGCGTCCTCGCCGGTGAAGTCATTGAGGCTGCCAGCGACGATGGCCTGGGCGATTTCTTGGCGTGCTTTCAAGTCGTCCGGTCCCATGCCGCGGACCAAGGCACCGGTTGCCCGCCCCTCGCTGGTGGCCATCACCTGGTTCTCGACGATGGGTGTGGCCGAGGCCACGCCGGGCACGCTTAAGATGCGCTGGGCCACCGCTTCATAGTCTTGGATCGGCTCGGCAATGCCCAGCACCGAGAGGTGCCCGTTCACCCCCAGAATCCGGCCCAGGAGCTCGCTGCGGAAGCCGGTCATGACCGACATGACGACGATCAGCGTGCCGACACCTAAGAAGATGCCGCCCAGCGAGAAGATCGCGACGATGGAGACGAAGCCCTCCCGCCCCCGGCCGCGCAGGTAACGCAGGGCCAGCATCCGCTCGAAAGACCCAAAGGGCATGGGCGGGGCCTAGGCCGTCAACCGCGCGAGCGCGGCCTCGGCCGAGACCTCATCGCGCTCACCGCTGGACCGCCGTTTCAGCTCCACCGTGCCGGCCTTGATGCCGCGCGGGCCAACGGCCAGTTGCCAGGGCAGGCCGATCAGATCCATCTCGGCGAACTTGGCTCCAGCGCTCTCGTCGCGCTCGTCATAGAGCACCTCGATGCCGGCGGCCTGCAGCTTGGCGTAGAGGTCCTCGCAGACAGCACGGCAGGCCTCGTCGGCGGCGCGCAGGTTGATCAAGCCGACCGAGAAGGGCGCCACGGCATCGGGCCAGATGATGCCCTTGTCGTCGTGGCTGGCCTCGATAATGGCGCCAGCCAGCCGCGAGACGCCGATGCCGTAGGAGCCCATGTGCACCGGCACCTCCGCGCCCTCGCGGGTCGTCACCTTGGCGCCCAGCGGCTCGGAGTACTTGGTGCCGAAATAGAAGATGTGCCCGACCTCGATGCCACGGCCGTGGTAGCGGCGTTCTTCCGGCACCTCGGCCTCGAAGAGGCCCTGCTCGTGCTTCTCGTCGGTGCGGGCGTAGAGGCTGGTGTGGCGCTCCACAATGGCGCGGATAGCGGCGCTGTCCTCGAAATCGATATCGTCCGACAGCACGTCCTGGTCGAGGAAGCCGCGGTCGCAGAAGACGTCACTCTCGCCGGTATCGGCCAGGATGATAAACTCGTGGCTCAGGTTGCCGCCGATGGGGCCGGTATCGGCCTCCATAGGAATGGCCTGTAGGCCCATGCGGGCATAGGTGCGCAGGTAGGCCACGAACATCTTCTCGTAGGCGATGCGCGCGGTCTCATAGTCCAGATCGAAGGAATAGGCATCCTTCATCAGGAACTCCCGGCCCCGCATGACGCCGAAACGCGGCCGCACCTCGTCGCGGAACTTCCACTGGATGTGGTAGAGGTTGCGCGGCAGGTCGCGATAGCTTTTCACCGCGGTCGCGAAGATGTCGGTGATCAGCTCCTCGTTGGTCGGACCGTAGAGCAGATCGCGCTCATGGCGGTCCTGAATGCGCAGCATCTCCTTGCCGTAATCGTCATAGCGGCCGGACTTGCGCCAGAGGTCGGCCGCTTGGATGGTCGGCATGAGCACCTCTTGCGCACCGCTGCGGTCCTGCTCCTCCCGCACGATCTGCTCGATCTTCTGCAAGACGCGAAAGCCCAGCGGCAGCCAGGAATAGATGCCTGCGGAGGCCTGGCGTACCATGCCGGCCCTCAGCATGTAGCGATGCGAGAGGATTTCGGCCTCGGCGGGCGTCTCTTTCATGGTCGGCAGGAAATAGCGGGAACGGCGCATAAAGAACCTCTGGCTGCGGCGCGGCGGGTCTGCCTGGCTCGTCGGATGCGGGAGAATAGGGAGTGCCCCTCCCCTTGTCCATCGGCGGCTTGTCTCCGTAACGGACTGTCCCTTGAACGGAAGAAGGGGGCCCGCAAGAGCCCCCTTCCTCAAGCCGCCTTGGCCTTTGGTCTAGAAGAAGAAGACAAAGTCATCGCTGGCCAGCAAGGCGGTGTCGGAAACCCCGTCCAGGGTGACCTTGAAGTCGACATCCGCGCCTGCATCCTCTGGCCGGTTGCTGAGATCGATCACCACGTCTCCGCCGGTCACGGAGAGGCGCCCCGCCAGATCGGCGAAGTCAGTGATGTCCGTGCCGTTGATGCTGACCTCGATGCCGATCACCTCACCCACCTCACCAACATTGAAGTCAGTGACCTCGGAGCTGCCCTCGTTGCTGGTGAAGCGGAAGGAGTCGGCCCCGGTGCCGCCGGTCAAGGTGTCGTTGCCGCTGCCGGCGAAGAGCAGATCGTTGCCGTCACCGCCGGAGATCTCGTCATCCCCTTCCCCACCGCGCAGGATGTCGTTCTCATCCCCACCCAGCAGGACGTCGTTTCCGGTGAGGCCGTTGAACTCGACCGACGAGGCGGAGATCACTTGCATCTGATCGTTGGCGTCGGAACCCTCGATGGTCTGCGCTGTACCGGGGGCAAGGGCATAGGCCGAGACCTCCGGCACGCCGCCGCTGAAGCTGTTGGCGTCACCGACCAGGGCGCCGAGATCGAAGCTGCTATCGCTGATGCCCAGGCCGAAGTCTTCGAAGAGGTTGCTGGTGAAGTCGTTGTTGTCGACGTCTTCCGGCAGGGTCGGGAAATCAGCGGAGAGACCGACGTTGTTGGCCTCAAAGCTGTTGCCGGTGACCTCAAAATCGCTGTCCGAGTCCGTGTAGACGCCGGTCGCCCACCCAGAGAACTTCGAGGCCGTGATGGTTAGGCCGCTCTCATCACTGTTGGTTGGGGTCAGGACACCGCGGAAGCCATCGAACGACCCGCCGCGCTCCAGCAGCATATTGGTCAGGGTCGCGTCGTCACCGGTGACGTAAACGCCAGCCTTGGAACCGGAGACCGTGGCGCCGTCTTCGATCCGCAGCCCGTCGAGGGTGACCCCATTGGCCTGGATCCAGATGGCACCGACGACGCTGCTCTCGCCCGAGCCGCGGCCAGGGTCGCTGCCATCGACACCGGCCTGGGCGCCTTGGATGGTGACCTGCTTGTCGACTATAACGGTCTCAGTGTAGCTGCCTTCCAGCACCAAGATGGTATCGCCGGCAGTGGCTGCATCGACCGCCGCCTGAATGGTGGCGAAGCCATTGCCGCCGACCATCAGCACATCGACGTCGTCGAAACGCAGCTCCTCGACAGAGTTCAGCGTGTCACTGCCACCTTCGGCTGTGGTGATTATGGCGTCGCCGCTGCCGGAGACCGCAATGGTCGCATCGGCCAGGTTCCCGGAGAAGACGGCTGCATCCAGGCCCTCTTCGCCGAAGAGGACATCGTCGCCACTGCCGCCGACGAGCGTGTCGTTGCCCGAACCACTGCCCAGGCTGTCGCCGACCAAGGTGTCGGCCCCGGTGCCGCCGATGAGCAGGTCGTCCCCGTTCCGGCCGCGCAGGAACTCGCCTTCGGTCGCACCGATGATGGTGTTGGCATTCCCGTCACCCTGCAGCGAGATGATGTCGCTGGCCGAGATATCGAGGTTCTGGAAGCGCGACCCGTCGCTGAGATCGATCCCGCTGCCGATCCCGTCGAAGTTCAGAGAGGTCTGGAAGCTGGTCGAGTCTGCGGTGATGGTCAGATCGGTGATGCTGAGGCCGCTGACATCATCGTAGTTGAAGATGCCGATGGCTTGCTTCTCGTAGATCCCGCTGATCTCGACATTCTCGATCAGCACGGTCCCCATGGACCCGGTGTCGCTGCGGAACTGGATGCCGTTTTCTGCTTCGCCGTTGCCGCGGTCCTGACCCTCGAGGGTTAGGTTCCGCAGGGTTGCATCGTCGGTGTAGTTGAAGAAGAGGATGTCACCGTCGCCGCTGGAGCTCGAGGGCTCACCGTTGGCCACGAAATCGCTGTCCTCAATGATGGCGTTGCCGAGGCCGGCGCCGTTCACGATCTCAATGCCGTTACGGTCATTGGACTCGATCCTGGCATTACGCACCTCCAGGGTCCCCAGGGTGTCCCCAGGTCCGAAGACGATACCGGACTCCGATGCGCCGATCATGTCGATGCCGTCGAAGGAGAGCGTGTTGCCGGATCCCAGATCGCCATCGACGATGAAGGCCGAACCGCTGGTCGGTGTCACCACCACCTCCCCGACACCAACCAGAGAGACGGCCTTGTCTAAGGTCACGCTCTCGGCGTAGGTGCCTTCCAGCACGGCGATGGTATCGCCGCTGCTGGCCGCATCCACGGCCGCCTGGATCGAGGCGAAGCCGCCCGCACCAACCACCAACACGGTCTGATCATCGAAAGCCAGCTGCTCCACAGCGGTCACCGCGTCGGTGCCGTCTGTGGTCGTGACCAGGAAGTCACCGCCAGAGGTCGCTAGGGTTGCATCGGCAAAGTCGCCGGCGAAGACCGCCTGATCGAAGCCGGACCCACCGTCAAGACTGTCGTCGCCTAAGCCACCTTCCAGACTGTCATCGCCTGTCCCACCCGTCAGGCTATCCATACCGCTACCGCCAAAGAGGCTATCGTCGCCAAGTTGGCCAGAGAGATCGTCGTCGCCTGCACCGCCCTCTAGAACGTCGGCATGCGCGATGCCGGACTGGAAGCCAGTCACCGAAACGTTGTCGAAGTAGAAGCCCTCATTCTCGCCACCCGGCCCATCGTTCGGCGCTCCGCCGGCCGAGGGCCGGAAGAAGAGTCGAGAGGTGATGTTGGCCTCAGCAGTGGCCGCATGATCCGGGTTGCTCCAGTCGCGGAAGTTCTCGAAGGTCGTGGTGGTGCCGATGAGGTTCCCGTCCAGGAAGATGTCGATGACGTCGTTATCAGGGCCATCCTCAAAGCGGAGAATCATGTCTATTCGGTGCCACTGGGCGCCGCCGCTATCCAAACCATCGATCAAGGTGCGGTTGCCGGTGAAGGCCGCGAAATCGTTTGGATTCCACACGAAGGGCGTGGTGGTCGGATCGTTCACGGCAATCCGCAGGCCGACGCTATCCTCCCACTCTATCACCATGAAGTTGTTGCGGTCGGTCGCAGCATCGTTGCCGAAATCCACCTCAAGACGGGAGGAATCCGGGTTGTCGCTGACTGCGCGGAAGTCGAAGGAGATTCTCAAGCTATCCACATCTGCGGTCGTCTGCGGCTCCCCCGCCGCTAAAGGAGCGGGCGGTGAGAAAGGTCCGGCAAAGTCGGCCTGGTTTGGGTCGCTGGACATGCGGAAGACCTGTCCGAAGCTCCCGCCTAGATCGACAATCTCCTGGTCGCGGTTGGTCGACTTCACCACCCAGTCATTCTGGCCATCCGTGATGGGGCCAAGGTCGAACTCGCTGAAGTCCGTGGTGAAGGACGCTGAGACGGGGATAACGATACTGTCCGCTATCGCACCCTCTCCAATGAGGGTGTCGTTGCCGTCACCGCCGGAAAGACTGTCTTGACCAAGACCACCTTCGCCAACATCGTCTCCGTCACCGCCGTCGAGGGTGTCAGCGCTCTCTTCCCCGAAGAGAGCATCGTTGCCGCTGCCCCCTACCAGCGTGTCGTCACCTGACCCGCTGCCCAGGCTGTCGCCGACCAGGGTGTCGTCGCCGCTGCCGCCGGAGAGCAGGTCATTCCCGTCGCGGCCGCGCAGGAATTCGCCCTCGGTCGCCCCGGTGATGGTGTTGGCGTTACCGTCGCCCTGCAGCGAGATGATGTCGCTGTTCGAGATATCGAGGTTCTGGAAGCGCGACCCGTCGCTGAGGTCGATGCCGCTGCCGATCCCATCGAAGTTCAGTGAGGTCTGGAAGCTGGTCGAGTCCGCGGTGATCGTCAGATCGGTGATGCTGAGGCCGCTCACATCGTCGTAGTTGAAGATGCCAATGGCCTGCTTTTCGTAGATGCCGCTGATCTCAACATTCTCGATCAGCACCACTCCCATGGACCCGCTGTCGCTGCGGAACTGGATGCCGGTCTCTGCCTCGCCGTTGCCTCGGTCCTGACCTTCGAGAGTCAAGTTCCGCAGGGTCGCATCGCCGGTGTAGTTGAAGAGCAGGATATCGCCGTCGCCGCTGGAGCCCGAGGGCTCGCCGTTGCCGACGAAATCACTGTCTTCGATGATGACGTTGCCGAGGCCGGCACCATTCACGATCTCGATGCCGTTGCGCGTATTGGCTTCAATCTGGGCGTTGCGGACCTCTAAGGTTCCCAGGGCGTCCCCGGGTCCGAAGACGATAGCGGACTCCGGTGCGCCGATCATGTCGATGCCGTCAAAGGAGAGGGTGTTGCCGGAGCCCAGGTCGCCATCAACGATGAAGGCGGAGCCGCTCCCCGGTGTCACCACCACCTCACCCTGACCGATGAAGGACAGGGCCTTATCGACCGTCACGCTCTCGTTGTAGGTGCCAGCCGCGATCTCGATCGTGTTGCTCGTGCCCGCCACATCGACAGCGGCCTGTATCGTCGCAAAGGTCCCCAGCAGAGCGTTGCCATCGAGCAGCCGCACGTTGGCATTGAGGTCCAAGGTCCCGTCGTCGAAGGCGAGGGCTTCAACGTCGGACAGGAGGTCGGTGCCGTTGTCGCCGCTGCCATCGATGACCGTGACGTCGTTGGCGCCTAGAAGAACCTGGAAGTCACTGAGCGAGCCGGCGAAGACCGCCGTGTCGAACCCAGAGCCACCGTCCAGCCTGTCGTCACCCTCACCACCCACGAGGGTATCGGCGCCACTGCCGACGGTCATGGTGTCGGCGGTTTCGCTCCCGTCGAAGCTCTCTTGAGCACTGGTGCCGACGAAGACGACGCTTTCGACGTCCTGCAGCACGACAGCGTGGTTCAGATTCTCTCCTTCTGACAGCAGCAGGCTGTCGCTGCCGTCGCCACCATCGATGGTCTCGCCGCCACTCAGCCCGACCGAACTGGACGAAAAGGTGTCATCGCCATCGCCGCCATAGCCTACATCATCGGGCCGCATGAAAATGATGTCGCTGCCGGACCCGCCGAAGAGGCTATCGCCAACGCCGTCAACAGCGCCGCCCAACTGGTCGTCACCGTCGCCGCCAAAAGCCACGTCGGACCCCACCTGCCCCTGCAAACGGTCGTTATCATCACCCCCATAGAGGGTGTCTTTGCCGGCATTGCCAGTGAGCAGATCGTCACCGGACTGGCCGAAGAGCAGGTTGTCGCCCGTGTTGCCGCGCAGCGTCTGATCGCCCTCGCCACTGGTCAGGCTGTGATTATTGTCGCCGCGCGCCAATGCGCCAACCTCAACGTTGGCCGCGAGCGTGTAGCCGTCTGCATCGATCACGGCCCGGTCGTTGCCACCGTCCGACGCCTCGACGATCTGGTCGCCGGCATCGTCAATCAGGAAGACATCATCGCCCGACCCGCCGTCCAGTGTGTCAGCACCCAAGCCGCCATCAATTCGGTCCGCGCCAGAGCCGCCTGCCAAGCTGTTCGTGCCGCTATTGCCTTCAAGGCTGTTGTCGAGCGTGTTGCCGCTGAGATCGACATCGCCGGCGCCAATCTCGGCACGGCCGTCTTCGATATTGGCGCCCAGCGTGAAATTCACCGCGGCGCGAAGGAAGTCCTGCCCCTCGTCTGCCAGTTCGATCGCCTGATCGCCTGCGTTGCCGATTACGAAGGTATCGTTACCCAAGCCGCCGATCAGGCTGTCGATGCCGCTGCCGCCGTTTAGAATGTCGTCGCCGTCCAAGCCAGCGAGGCTGTTGTCGGCGGAGTTGCCGACCAGGGTGTTGTCCCGACTGTTACCCGTAGCGCCCGCTGCGCCGGCGTCCTGGTTGATGTTCAGACGTTCGAGATGGTCCTCGCCCGGCGTGTCAGAGAAGGTGAAGTCAGAGGCGTTGGATCGGACGACATCGCTGCCGCCGCCGCCGGCTGCCTCGCGCACCTGGTCGGTCACCGTGTCGACGATGAAGGTATCGTTGTTGAAGCCGCCTTCCAGGATGTCGGCGCCGCTGGCGCCATTCAGCCGGTCGCGCCCGGTGCCACCGAAAAGCGTGTCGCTGCCCGAGCCACCACCCAGACGATCGCCACCGGCCTGGCCCAGAAGCTGATCATCGCCTTCGCCACCAAAAAGTGTATCACGCGCTTCTGCGTCTTCCGATTCAGCACCCGGCGGAATGGCGTTGCCGGCGATTATATCGTTGCCTGAGAGCCCTCGTAGAGCGTCTGCACCAGTCAGTCCAGCGATCAGATCGTCGCCACTCGTCCCGTCAATGCTGTCGCTCGCGCTGGTCCCCAACGAAATCGCCATCTCACGCCTCTCCCTCGAAAATGTGACCGATCGACGCCCATCCTATCGGGAGAAGCTCAAGAATCCAGCCAAAACGGGAGAACACATTGTAGAATACGTGTTATACGACCTAAAGAGTGTGCAATACGGTAAGTCAGCTAACAGGAGACAGAGGCAGATTCTGTCGTAGTTTCCGTCCTGAGGTGTCCGTTCAATTCAATGTGCAATGAGCGCTTCTAACCGCAAACGCGACGGAGACCTGGGCTGTTCCCGAAGGCTTTCTCTCTGCCTCGCTGCACAGCAGCAGCAGCGCTCGAATCAACCAGTAGGCGGTAAGTCTAGTTGCAAGACTTGTCCGTCGTAAGCCGGCTCGACGCCAGCGGGGCAGCGCTCTGCCCACACCCTGTAGTCCACAGAGTGATTCATGTGTGTGAGAAGCGCCTTTTTGGGCTGCACGCGGGCAATCCAGCCAAGGGTCTTGTCGTAGTGGCTGTGTGTGGGGTGCGGCGCGTCGCGCAGGCAGTCGACGATCCAGAGGTCCACGCCCGCCAGCGCCTCAAAGGCGGCCTCGTCCAGCGCCGAGGCATCGGTCGAATAGGCAAAGGAGCCAATGCGGAAGCCAAGAGTGGTACCTTGGCCGTGCTCCTGTGCAAAGGGCAGAACCTTAAACCCCGCCGCCTCGAAGGTCTCACCTGCGGTGATCACCCGATCATCCAGCAAGGCCGGATAGAGATGGCTTTCCGCATGGCTCGATTTGAAGACATAGTCGAAGCGCCGGATCATGGCCGCGTGGGTGGTCGCGTCCATGAAGGTCGGAATGGCCTCGCGCTGGCGATAGGTGAAGGCGCGCAGGTCATCGATCCCGTGCACATGGTCGGCATGGGCATGGGTCAGCAGTACCGCATCCATACGCTCGGGCGGGTGATCCAAGAGCTGTTCGCGCAGATCGGGCGAGCAGTCGATGATCAGCGCCCCCTGCCCTCTGCTCCTGTCACCCTCGACCAGAACGGAGACCCGGCGGCGGCGGTTGCGCGGCTCGCTCGGATCGCAGTCGCCCCAATGGCCACCCGGCGTCCCGTCGGCCAGCGGTACGCCGCCTGACCCGCCGCAGCCCAGAACCGTGACCTTCATGCAGCCGACTGGTCCGAGAGGGGGGCCGACAGCGTGGCGCGGTTGAAGAGACGGAAGAAGTTGTCGGTCGTGGTCTGGGCCAAGACCTCAGTCGAGACACCCTTCACCTCAGCTAACGCTGCGGCCGTATGGCTGACGAAGGCCGGCTCGTTCCGCTTTCCGCGATGTGGCACCGGCGCCAAATAGGGCGAGTCCGTTTCCACCAGCAACCGCTCCAGCGGCACCTGGCGCACCGTTTCGCGTAAGGCTTCGGCCTTCTTGAAGGTCACGATACCGGCCATGGAGATGTAGAAGCCCAGATCCAAAGCGCCTTGTGACAGCGCAGGTCCGCCGGAGAAGCAGTGAATCACGCCGGTGAAAGCGCCCTTGTCATACTCTTCAGCCAGGATGTCCACGGTCTCACCATCGGCATCGCGGCTGTGCACGATCACAGGCAGGCCCGTCGCCCGCGCGGCAGCGATGTGGGCGCGGAAGGACTGGCGCTGCTGCTCACGCGGAGAGTGCTCATAGAAGTAGTCCAGGCCGGTTTCCCCAACGGCCACCACCTTGGGGTCTTCTGCCAGAGCAATCAGGCGGTCAGGCGTGCCCTGCCCTTCCTGCTCGGCCTCATGCGGATGCACGCCGACCGACGCCCAGACATTCGGGAAGCGTGCGGCGATCCCCAGGATGGTCTCGATCTCGCTCAGCTTGGTGGAGATGGTAACCATCCCGGCGACAGACTGCTCCGCCGCGCGCGCCACCACCGCCTCCAGGTCTTCCCCCTCGCGCTGCAAGTAGTCCAGGTGGCAGTGCGAATCGATCAGCATCAGCTCTCCTCCGCCTCTGTAAAGCGGGGAAAGACCCCACTCGGGCGCGGTATCTCAGTTCCTGGTGTCAATGGATCCAGGAAGGTTTTGAAAGATCGCCTCTCGTCTGGGACAGAGAGCTGATCTAACAGACTCGCAGCGCTCGCCGGCATGACCGGCTGCGCCAAGAGTGCGATCCGGCGCAGGCTTTCAGCCAAGACATAGAGCACCGTTGCCATCCGTGCAGGGTCGGTCTTGCGCAAGGCCCAAGGCGCTTGCGCATCGACATAGCGGTTGGCGTCGCCGACCACCTGCCAGACCGCTTCCAGCCCGCGGTGGAAGGCCTGCTCGCCGAAGGTCTCGCGCAGCCGGTCCAGCAGTGCTGCGGCATCGCCCAGCAGGGCCTCATCGGCCGGCTGCAGAGGACCCGGCTCTGGCACCTGCCCACCGCAGTTCTTCGCGATCATCGACAGCACGCGCTGGGCCAGGTTGCCCAGGTCGTTGGCCAGATCGTCGTTCATCCGCCGCACCATGGCGGCATGCGAGAAGTCACCGTCCTGCCCGAAGGGCACCTCGCGCAGCAGGAAGTAGCGGACGGGGTCCAGCCCGTAGCGCTCGATCAGCTGGAAGGGATCGATCACGTTGCCCAGCGACTTGGAGATCTTCTGACCCTCGTTGGTCCACCAGCCATGCGCAAAGACCCGCCGCGGCACCGGCAAGTCGGCGGCCATCAGGAAGGCCGGCCAGTAGACACTATGAAAGCGCAGGATGTCCTTACCGACCATGTGCAGATCGGCCGGCCAAAAGGTACGATAGGTCTCCCCCTCCGTGTCCGGATAGCCGGCTGCGGTGATGTAGTTGATCAGGGCATCGAACCAAACGTAGATCACGTGGTCGGGGTCGTCCGGCACCGGAATGCCCCAGTCGTAGGTCGTGCGGCTGATCGAAAGATCCTTCAGGCCGCCGCGCACGAAGTTGATCACCTCGTTGCGGCGGCTGGCCGGCGCGATGAGATCCGGCTGCTCCTCATAGAGCTTCAGCAGCGGCTCCTGCCAGGCCGAGAGGCGGAAGAAGTAAGAGGGCTCTTCCACCCACTCCACCACCTTGCCGGAGGGGGCGAAGCGCTGCCCGTCCCGCTCCACCAGCTCATCCTCGCCATAGAAGGCCTCGTCGGAGACCGAGTACCAGCCGGCATACTGGCCGAGATAGATCTGGTCGCGATCCTTGAGGATACGCCAAAGCGCCTGCACGGCCGCGTGGTGACGCGGTTCCGTGGTGCGGATGAAGTCGTCGGTGGAGAAGTTCATCGCCACTGCCAATTCACGGAAAAGATCGCTGATGGTGGTGGCGTAGTCCTGCGGTTCCTGCCCGCGCTCCCGCGCCGACTGTTCGACCTTCTGCCCATGCTCGTCGGTGCCGGTCAGGAAGAGAACCTGACGTCCATCCAGCCGCATGAAGCGCGCCAGTACATCGCAGGCCAGCGAGGTATAGGCGTGGCCGACATGCGGCCGGTCGTTCACGTAGTAAATCGGCGTGGTGATGTAGTAGCGGCCGTCTTGCTGCGCCATGTCCCGTCTCTACCGTCCAGCTGTGGCACGCGGCAGAGGCCTGCGCCCCGGAGATCAGGCCGGCGCTTCCAAGTCGATCAGGACAGAGAGAAAGGCCTGCTTGCGATCCAGGTTCGCGCTATCCGCCTGGCGTGTCAGAAGGCTCAGCTTCTCCCACAGCCCCGCCCAATCCGCAAGCGCCCGGCGGGCGAGGAGGCCTTCCATCAGCCCCCGCTCCTCCTCCGACAGCACTGCCTGAGGCTGGCCGCGCGCACCAGCCGCCACCGCCCGGCCCAACCACCAGGTCAAGAGCCCGCAGGCTTGGCGAAAGCGTTCGCCCGTCGTATCGCGGCCGATCTCCTCAGCCAGCGCATGCGCCTCCGCTCTGTCCATTGGCCGGCCGGCGCGGCCCAGCAAACCCAGGATCCGCCGGTAGAGATCCAATCCGCCGGCCTCTTGCAAGCCCAGCGCCTGCCCGATCGACCCGTCGCCGAGGCCCGCCAGGAGCTGCCGGTCCGCTTCCTCCAAATCCGGCATCTGCTCCGCCAGCAAGCGCAGCAACAACGGCTCGGAGAGCGGTGCGAGCGGCAGGCGGCAGCAGCGTGAGCGCAAGGTAGCCAGGAGGCTGGCCGGCGCGTGAGCGATCAGCAAGAGCAGGGTACGCGGCGGCGGTTCTTCTAGGACCTTAAGCAGCGCGTTGGCCGCCGAACGGTTCAGGTCATCGGCACTGTCGACGATCAAGAGGCGCCAGCCGCCGGCGCTGGCCGTGCGGCGCAGGGACTGCGCGGCGGACCGCACAGCCTCGACCAGGATCTCGCTGCGCAGCTTGCCGGTCTTCTCGTTCACGCTACGCTGCAGGACGACCAGGTCGGGATGGCTGGCGGCGGCCACTTGCCGAAAGGCAGGGTCTTCTGCGTCGACCTCTAGGGTCAAACTGCCATCCAAACCGCGCCGGCCATCGGGATAGGCCAGGAGAGAGCGCGCGAAACGGTAAGCCAAGGTCGCCTTGCCGATCCCACGTGGCCCGGTGAAGAGCCAGGCGTGCGGCAAGCGGCCAGAGTCCAAGGCCGCTAGGAGCCGCGCCTCGGCGGCCTCTTGGCCCAGCAGGCCCGGATTGGACTGCGGGGTCATAGCGTCGCGACTGCCGCCGCGATAGTCGTTGCGACCTCTGCCTCGCTGCCCCTGGCCGGAATCCGTCGGCAGAGTCGTGGATCCTCTTTAACGAAGCTCACGAAGGCTTCTCTTAGCGCCTGATGAAAGGCCAGCCCGCGCCCTTCAAAGCGTGCTTCCGAGGCATCGCCGCCGGCGCGCTTTGCGGCCCGCGCAAGCCCCTCTTCCACCGGCAGATCGAGGAAGAGCATGAGATCGGGCCATAGGCGCCCCAGAGTCAGGCGGTGCAGGGTGATCAGGACCTCCTGTCCCAAGCCGCCGACCAGCCCCTGATAGGCCAAGGTCGAATGGACGAAGCGGTCGCAAACGACCCAAGCGCCACGCTCCAAGGCCGGGGCAATGACCCGGACGACGTGATCGCGCCGGGCGGCAGCGATCAGCAAGGCCTCGCTCCAGGTGTCCCAGCGCGCCGCCTCGCCGGCGACCAGCAGGCCGCGGATCTCCTCGGCGCCCTTGGTCCCGCCAGGCTCGCGGGTCACCACGACCTCAAGGCCGCGGCTGCGGAGGTGGTCGGCTAGGTGACCGCATTGGGTGGACTTGCCGCTTCCCTCGCCACCCTCCAGGGTGACCAGCCGGCCGCGCGGCGTCATGAGCCTCAGTCGCCGCTCACGAGTTCGGTGACGCCTTGGACCATGCGGTCGACCACGCCGGCCTCGCCGACGCTGCGGCCAGCGACGATCGGAAAGTCTACGGTGGGCGTATCCGGCGCCTCCACCGTCAAGACGGCGATCTCCTGCCCGGCCTCGATCGGTGCGGCGATGGGCGATTGATAGATCAAGGTGACTCCCATGCGCGAGCGTGCGGCACGCAGCATGTTCACCGTGATCTCGGTCGGGGCGATCAGCGGTACGGTCTCTTGATCGCCCATCCAGACCGGCGCTTCTTCCAAGACCTCGCCAGCTTGGAAGAGACGATAGCTGGCGAACTCGCGGAAGCCCCAGAGCAGCAGACGCTCCGCCTCTTCCGCACGCTCGCGCGGGCTATCGAGGCCCATGACCACCAGGATCAGCCGCCGGCCATTATCGACGGCAGAGGCGACCAGGCAATAGCCGGCCTCGCGCGTGTGGCCGGTTTTGATGCCGTCGGCACCGACGTTGCGGAACAGCAGCGGATTGCGGTTACGCTGGGTGATGTCGTTCCAGGTGAACTCTTCCTCGCTGTAGAGCGCGTAGTACTGCGGGAAGCGTTCAATCACCAAACGGGCCAGGGTCGCCAGGTCGCGCGCGGTCATGCGGTGATCGGGGTCCGGCCAGCCGGTCGCATTGGCGAAAGTGGAACTGGTGAGCCCGATCTGGCGCCCCATCTCGTTCATCTCGCGCACGAAGGCCTGCTCGCTGCCGGCTAGCCCCTCGGCCAGCACGATGGAGGCATCGTTGCCGGACTGCACGATCATGCCGCGCAGCAGGTCGGACACGCTGACACTGCCGCCGACCTCAACGAACATCTTGGAGCCGCCTTTGCGCCAGGCCGTCTCGCTGACCGGCAGGCGATCTTCCATACTCAAGAGGCCCTGCGACAGCCGCTCGAAGACGACGAAGGCCGTCATCAGCTTGCTCATGGAAGCAGGCGGTAGGCGCTGATCCGGGTTCTTCTCGAACAAGACCGCGCCGCTCTCCGCATCGATCAGGATGGCGGAGCGTGCTCTGGTCTCCAGGGCCAGGGCGCCAGCGAAAGGCAAGGTCAAGGTCAGGCCGGCGACCCCGCCGGCAAAGGCTCGTCTCGTAAACCCAGTCGTCACGCCTTAACCCTCATCTCTCTTTTACGCCGCTGCTGCACCTGGCAGCCGCCTAGCTATCGCTCTCAAACACCAGATGGCTGCGGAAGAGGCCCGCTTCGGCCAAGCGCTCACGCGCGTTTAATGCGGCCGAAGCGTTGGCGAAAGGCCCCATGCGCACGCGGTAGAAGCGTTTGCCGTTAACGTCGGCCTCTTGCACTTGAACCTGGCCAAAGCCCTCTAGCTGCCGGCGCAGTGCCCGGGCATTGCTGCGCTCGCCGAAGCTGCCGACCTGCAGGTAGACGGCCGAGGCCTCGCGCACCGGCACGGCGGCGACCAAGGTCGGCGGCACCACCTCTGACACCACCTGCGTCGTCTGCGGCTGGAAGGGCTCCGCACCGCGGATCAGCGCAAAGCTCTCTTCCGGCAGCACCTCGACGCGCACCCGCGCCGTGCCTTGGTGGATGAAGTCCAGCTCGCGCGCTGCGGCGCGCGACAGGTCGATGATCCGGTTGCCGGCGAAGGGGCCGCGGTCATTGATCCGCACCTTGATCGAGCGCCCGTTGGAGAGGTTGGTAACCCGCGCGATCACCGGCAGCGGCAAGGTGGTGTGTGCGGCGGTGAGCTGGTTCTTGTCGAAGATCTCGCCGTTGGCCGTCTTGCGGCCATGGAACTTGCCACCGTACCAGGAGGCAACGCCCACTTCGTTATAGTTCCAGTCCTTCTGCGGGCGGTAGTAGCGGCCTCTGATGCGGTAGGGTTTGCCCACCTGAAAGCTACGTGCCTGGTGGCGCGGCGGCTCCAGCCGCGAGGTGTGGTGGGCAACTTGCGTGTTTTCCCCTGGCGAGGCCTCGACAGAGTCATCGCTGGCGCAGGCGGCCAAGAAGGCGCCGACGGTCAACAGGCAGAGGAAGGAGCGAAGCGTTAAAGACATGACAGGTTCGTCACTCTCGTTGCTAATTCAGTATCTGTCGTAACAGGGCCGCCGTGGGATAGCCGTCCGCCGGCAGCCCGCGGTCAACCTGGTAGGCGCGGATCGCACCTTTGGTCATCGGCCCTACTTTACCATCAGGTATCCCACTATCGTAGCCCAAGGCGTTCAAGCGGCTTTGCATCTGACGCACCTCTTGCAAGGTCAAACGTTGGTCGGCATCGGCCGGTGGGCCTTTGCTCAAGGGTCCGAAGCCGGCAATGCGGTCGGAGAGGATACCCACCGACAACGCATAGAGCTCTGAGTTATTCCAACGTCGAATGGCGCGGTAGTTGCTGAAGACCAGGAAGGCAGGCCCCTGCCAGCCCGCAGGCAGCACTAGCGCGCCGCTGTCGCTAGCCGGTGTCAGACCTACGCCCCCGGGACGGCGCACGCCGAGATCCTGCCAGTCGGTCAGCGGCCGGGCGGTCTTGCCGTCGGCCAGCGCGTAGTTGAAGCCGTTGGGCAGGGTGACCTCATAGCCCCAGGGCTCGCCGACCCGCCAGCCGTTGTTGCGCAGGAGGTTGGCGGCAGAGGCGAAGGCGTCCGGCAGCGAGGACCAGATGTCGGGCACGCCGGTTCCATCCTCGTCCACGGCGTTCCTTAGATAGGTGCTGGGCAGGAACTGGAACTGACCGGTGGCACCAGCCCAAGAGCCGATCAGATCGCGCTCTGTCCTGACACCGCTTTGTACGATCCGCAGTGCGGCCAGCAACTCGCCCCGGAACAGCGCCTCGCGGCGGCCGTCCCAGGCCAGAGTTGCGACGGCGGGAATGACCTGGAAATCACCCAGATAGCCGCCGAAGTTGGTTTCCAGCCCCCAGAAGGACATAAGCACCGGCGCCGGCACACCGCTCTCCGCCTCGACCTTGGAGAGGATGCGGTTGTTGGCACTCTGCAGTTGCTGGCCCTCGGCGATGCGGCGGTCGTTCACGCGGCGCATATAGCGCCAGAAGCTCTGCATGAACTCCGGCTGCCGGCGGTCCAGCTCCAGCACGCGGTTGACGGGGGAGATGCCGTCCAGTGCCCGGCGCAAGGTGGTCTCAGCGATACCGCTCGCGGCGGCCTCGCGCCGGAAGGCGGCCAGCCAGGCCGGAAAACTGAGGGTCGCCGCCAGCCCCGGAGTCGTGGCCAGCAGGCCCAAGGAGCCGATACCGGCCAGAAGGGAGCGCCGCCGCCAGGCCGGCGCGGTGCTTTCGGTGTAGGCGGACGGGAGGAGCTCCGCGGTAGGCTTCTGTGTCAGCGTCATCGTCTTCCTTCCATGCCACAGCGGCTGATAAGCGGCAATGCGCGCAGAAGATGGCAGAGGCGAGGCAAAGGTGGCTTTTACGTGTGCAAGGCTTGCCGTCTTCTCCAGTCGTGCCATCATTTGATTATCAGACAGCTTTACGCGGGGACCGCAGCCGCCATGCCAAGGACACGACGCAGCACTTTGATCGGGCTCTTGGCGGGTGGTCTCCTCGCCACATTTGCCGGGCAGCCAGCAAAGGCAACCCCGGCGGTGGACACGGCTCTTGTGCTGGCCATCGACGCCTCGGGCAGCATCGATCCTGTCGAGTTTCAGCTGCAGCGCGACGGAATTGCCGCGGCGGCGACCAGCCCCGACTTCCTGGACATGCTGCAGTTCGGGCGCCACGGCCGGGTTGCGCTGGCCTATGTCGAGTGGGGCGGTCCGGGCTCTGCGCGCACCCAGGTCGATTGGATGTTCGTGGAGGATGCGGAGGGCGCTGAGGCCTTCGCCACCGCCGTGCTGGCGGCCAACCGCAGCCCGCAGTCCTATAACGCCATCGGCGATGCCATCACCCATTCACAAGAGCTGCTGGTCGCTTGTCCCTGCCAGGCGGAGCGGCAGGTGATCGATATCTCCGGCGACAATCCCGACAGCCGCAGCCTGGTGCCGGCGCCGCTCGCGCGCAACCGGGCCATCGAGGCTGGGATCACCATCAATGCGCTGGCCATCCTGCAGGATGCCTTCGTCGGCAACAGCGGCAAGCCTTGGCTGGTGGAGGCCTATGAGCGCACGGTGATCGGCGGTCCCGGCGCCTTCGTCATGACAGCCGTCAACCGGCGCGACTTTCAGCGCGCGCTTCTGGACAAGATGATCCTAGAGATCGCAGCGGGTCCCCGCGCCTTGGCGGAGGCGATGGCGCGCGTAGAGAACCTGCCGAGCGTCACGTTCCAATAAAGTCGCCGGCGGAGAGCTGAGCGACCGGGTTCAAGGTCACATCCGAGGTCGTTGGCACGAAGAGCGTTGTCTCCACCGAGATCACGGAGATACCGGCTGGCAGGCTTTGCTCCAGGAAGAGCGTGTCGTTGCCGAGACCCCCATGATAGGTCTCGCCGCTCACCAGCTCACTGGCCGAGGCTGCGAAGGTATCAGACCCCGACTGGCCATAGAGACGGTCCAAGCCCGATCCGCCGACCAGCAGGTCATCGCCGACACCGCCGAAGATTTGGCGCTCATTCCCGCTGCCGCCTTCGATCAGGTCGTTCCCGCCACCCCCGAGCAGACCGAAGTCGCTGCCGCTTCCGCCGGCAATAAAGTCATCGCCGGATCCGCCCCAGAGCGAGCGGTCAGCACCCGCATCACCGAAGAGGCCGTCTTGCCCGGTGCCGCCTTGCAAAATGCTATCGGCCCCGCCACCGCCGAAGACCAGGTCATCGCCGGCAAAACCAAAGAGTTCGAGATCCATCCAGCCGCCGCCGTAGAGCCTGTCTGCTCCTGACCCGCCGAAGAGACCGTCCTGGTCCGGCCCGCCCAACAGCACATCGTCTTGCGGGCGGCCGAAGAGAAAGTCATCGCCGGAAAGCCCGAAGAGGCTTTCCTCCGACCCACTGCCGTAGAGGCGATCATTGCCGCTGGTGCCAGTGAGAGAGGTGTTGACCGATTCGCCGAAAATGGTGACCTCGACCGAGACCACCGTGATCCCCTCCCCTAGGCTTTCATCCAGGAAGAGCGTGTCGCTACCGCCGCCGCCGTTGATGGTCTCTCCGCCGACCAGCTCAGCCAGGCTGGCATAGAAGGTGTCGCGGCCAGCACCGCCGAAGAGGCTGTCGCGGCCGCTGCCGCCGACGATCACGTCATCGCCAGCCCCCCCGATAACGCGGTCATCCGCGCCACCACCGAAGAGGCTATCAGCGCCACTGTCGCCGTTCAGGCTATCCTCAGCCGTCGCACCGTAGAGGAGATCACTGCCGCTCCCGCCACTCAGCTCATCAGCCCCGTCACCGCCATAGATGCGGTCGCTGCCTGCGTCGCCTTGGAAGCCTTGGTCATCCCCCAGGCCGCCGAAGAGGCTGTCGCTCCCCGCGCCGCCGAAGAAGTCTTGGTCGTCACCGCCGCCTCCGGTCAGGGTGTCGGCCCGGCTCCCACCGAAGAAGCGCCGGTCACCTCCGGCCGAGCCATAGAGCTGATCATCGCCGGACGCCCCGCGCAGCGAGATGTCATCACCACCGCCGCCGAAGAGGCCGTCGTCCCCGTGGCCGCCGATCAGTCTGCTGTCATTGGATTCGTCACCATAGATCCGATCGTCGCCGCCGCCACCAAAGAGGCCCTGGTCGGCCTCCTGACCGCCGAAGACGGTGTCGTCTCCGGCAGCACCGAAGAGCGAGATGTCTTGTCCACTGCCACCGCGCAGGTCGTCGTTCCCCTGCTCACCGCGCAGGATATCGCGCCCGCTGCCGCCGCGTCCCAGATCTCGGTCCGCACCGCCGTAGAGTGTGTCGTCCCCATCTGCGCCCAGGAGCCAGTCTGCGCCGCTGCCGCCGAAGAGGCTGTCATCGCCGAGCTGGCCGCGTAGCAGATCGTCACCCTCGTCGCCGTAGAGGGAATCTGTTTGCCCAAGGCCGGAGATCTCGTCGTCACCTGAAAGGCCGCGCAGGCTGTCACTGGCCTCGGTCCCGGTCAGCGTGTCATTGCCGCTGGTCGCCCCGCCGCCACCGAGCACGATGATCGTCTCGATGGAGATCAGGTCGATGCCAGCCCCTAGGCTCTCCGCCGTGATGACCGTGTCGTTGCCGACACCACCGTCCAAGACTTCGCCGCTGACGGCCTCGCCCGTGCCTAAGAAGAAGGTGTCGTCACCGGCGCCGCCGAAGGCACTGTCGCGGCCCGATCCGCCGATCAGGCTGTCGTCGCCGCCCTCACCATAGAGCTTGTCGTCGCCTTGGTCGCCCAGCAGCGAGTCCAGGTCTTGCCCGCCATAGAGCTTGTCGCTGCCGCTGCCGCCGTAGAGGCTGTCCGCTCCGCTATCGCCGGCCAGCACCGGCTCGCTGCCGCTGCCGCCGAAGATGCGGTCAACGCCGCTGCCGCCGCGGATGTCACGGTCGTTGCCGGCACCGCTAAGGATAAGGTCGTCACCATCTCCACCGAAGAGACTGCGGTCGTTCCCTGAGTCTCCGAAGAGGCCGTCATCACCATCACCACCGATCAGGCGATCGATCCCGCTGCCGCCGAAGAGCTGATCGTCATCCGCGTTGCCTTGCAGCGTATCGCGCCCGTCATCGCCCAGGGCGGTGTCCTTGCCGCCAAGGCCGCGCAGGACGTCATCCCCGGTAAGACCCAGCAGCAGGTTGTCAGGCATGGAGCCCGATAGACTGTCATTTCCACTGGTGCCAACGAGGGTGTCGCTGGCCGGCGCGCCATAGAGCAGCGTTTCGATGGAGAGCAGCGCCACGCCGGTGGGCAGCGCCTCGACGCTGAAGAGCGTGTCGTTGCCAGAGCCACCGTCGTAGGTTGCGCCTGCTACAGCTTGCCCCTGCCCAACCAGGATGTAGTCGGCACCGGACCCACCGAAGACCCGGTCCTTGCCGCTGCCACCCCAGAGGAGGTCTTCGCCCTCCTGGCCTTTGATCAGATCGTCGCCGCTGGCGCCGCTGATCAAGGCATCCGATCCGCTGCCGCCGTAGAGAGTATCGTCGGCGCCACCGCCTTCGAGCGCATCGTAGCCACTGTTGCCATTCAGCTGGTCTGCACCAGGACCGCCAAAGAGCACATCGTCTTGATCGAGACCGGCAAGCAGGTCCGCGCCGCTGAGCCCGATGATGGTGTCGTCGAACTGACCCCCGGCCAGCGTGTCCTTGCCGCTGGTGCCGAAGATCAGGTTGGTGATGCCCAGCGTGTACTCGATCGAGACCAGGGCCACGTGGTTGGGGATCGATTCAAAGACGATCAGCGTATCCGTGCCGTCGCCACCGTCAAAGGTCTCGCCGCCGACCAGATCGCCAGGGACAACGATGAAGTAGTCGTCACCCGACCCGCCGAAAAGCAAATCACGCCCGCTGCCGCCAATCAGCGTGTCCCGGCCCGACCCGCTGGACTCCTCTGGATCGCCATAGAGCCGATCGTTGCCGTCGTTTCCTTGAAGGATATCGTCACCCTTGCCACCGGCCAGATAGCGGTCGTTCCCATAGCCACCGGCGATGATGTCATTGCCTGGGCCTCCGTAGAGGTAGCTGTCGTTGCCGACGGCTCCGTAGATCAGGTCATCGCCAGAGGCACCAAAGATGTAGGCGTCATTGCCGCTTAAGACGTTGATGACATCCGCCGCAGAGGTGCCTGTGATGTCCTGGTCAACTCCACTGGTCCCGACGATGTTGGCCATGGCTCACTGCTCCGCTACCAAGCCCTGGCGTGGACAACAAAAGCGCGCCAAGCCAGAGTTCTTGTGTGGTTTGTCCCTTGACAGACCTGCCTATCGGATTGACATAGCACCTGTCTAGGATTGGTCGGCCTTACCGGCTCCCGGCGATTTGAGGGGCAGCTTGCTCCGGGTTACCAACTGCTAAAGCGTCGAAGGCACGTGTGCCCCTCAAGACCGCAAGGCCGGCGGAGCGGAAACAACCGACCGCTGGCGGATATCGAGTTGAGGAGACACCGTCGCGATGACCTTCAAACACCCGGAAACCCTGGTTCTGCACGCCGGCTTCCGCAAGGACCCCGCCACCAACGCCGTGGCCGTGCCGATCTATCAGACCACCAGCTATCAGTTCGACAGCAGCGATCACGCTGCCAATCTCTTCGCGCTGAAAGAGCTGGGCAACATCTACACCCGCATCATGAACCCCACCACCGCGGTGCTGGAGGAGCGGGTGACGGCATTGGAAGGCGGGGCTGCGGCTGTGGCCGTCTCGTCAGGTCAGGCGGCCTCCGCACTTGCCATCCAGACCATCGCCCAGGCGGGCGACAACATCGTCTCCTCCACCGACCTCTACGGCGGCACCTGGAACCTCTTCGCCAACTCCATGAAGGCGATGGGGATCGAGGTGCGCTTCGTCGATCCAGCCGATCCGGAGGCCTTTCGCCGGGCGACCGACGACAAGACCCGCGCCTACTACGCCGAGACCCTGCCGAACCCCAAGCTGCAGGTCTTCCCCATCGCCGAGGTCGCGGCCATCGGGCGCGAGCTTGGCGTGCCGCTGATCATGGACAACACGGCGGCTCCCCTGCTCTGCCGTCCCTTCGACCTGGGTGCGGCCATCGTGGTCTATTCGACCACCAAGTACATCGGCGGACACGGCACCTCCATCGGCGGCCTCATCGTCGATAGCGGCACCTTCGATTGGGAGGCACACAAGACCCGCTTCCCGCTGCTGTCAGAGCCCGATCCCAGCTACCACGGCGCCGTCTGGATCGAAGCGGTGAAGCCGCTGGGTCCCATCGCCTTCATCATCCGCACCCGCGTCGTGTTGCTGCGCGACCTGGGCGCGGCCATGAGCCCCTTCAACGCCTTCCAGTTCATCCAGGGGCTGGAGACCTTACCCTTGCGCATGAAGGCGCATGCCGCCAACGCTTCCGCCGTGGCGGCCTTCCTGGCCAGCCGGCCAGAGGTCAGCAAGGTGATCTATCCAGGCCTACAGGAAGGCGAGCACCGCCGCCGTGCCGATGCAGCGATGAACGGCGGCTACGGCGGCCTGGTCGGCTTCGAGATCGCCGGCGGGCAAGAGGCCGGGCGCCGCTTCATCGATGCGCTGAAGCTCTTCTACCATGTCGCCAACATCGGCGATGCCCGCTCGCTCGCCATCCACCCGGCTTCGACGACGCACTCGCAGCTCTCGGCTGAAGAGCAAGGGCTGACGGGTGTCAGCGACGGCTACATTCGCCTCTCCGTCGGGATCGAGCACGAAGAAGATATCCTAGCCGACCTGACGCAGGCCCTGGAGGCAAGTAAGGGCTAGCCGCCTTAACCGGGGCAGGCCCCTCATGCTGAGTACTGTCGAAGCCTGTGCCGAGAAGGATCCAAACACTCGGACTGCTTCGACAGGCTCAAGTCTGGGGGAATCGTATGATTTCGCTCTAGCCGTCACACCAAAGGCTGCAAGAGGTTTTAGCGAGATGCCCATCCCAAAGACCCGTGAGGAATTGGTGACCGGCATCGAGCGGCGCTATCGGGCGCTATCGAAAGAGCTGGACACTGGCCCAACTGACCTTCCCGACCGCCTCTACATGGATGACTGGACTGTGAAGGACGTGCTGGCGACGCGCCGCTGGTGGGCGGAGCGGGTCGTCGATTGGATCGAGGCTGGTGAGTGCGGTGACGCGCCTGTAACGCCTGCACCTGGTTATGGCTGGAACCAGACGCCAGCGCTGAATGCCAGGATCGTGTCCGACGCCCGCGCGGAACCCTACGCCAGTGTCCGTAGCGGCTTAGACGCGGCCAAGGCCCGGGTGCTCGCCACGGTCGACCGGTTGTCCGACGCTGCTCTCTTTACTCAGGCAGCCCTCCCTGGACCGGGAAGTGGCCCATCGCCCGCTGGATATCCGTCTCCACCGAAACTCAGTGGGACTCGGCACGAAAAGCCATCCGAAGAGCTACCAAGGGCTGATCCGCGCGGCGGCGCCGGCGAAACCGGACCTGCGGGCCGCTCACGTCGCCGCTACTTCAAGCAGAGCAGGAAGTCGTGAAAGAATCCCTGGTGAGGATTGCAGGGCGGGCTCTCGTCTTCATCGTCCCAGCTATAGTCTTGGAACAGAGGGTGGCTGCCGCCGCGGTCGAACCCTTCGTGGTGGCCCCCATGATGGCCGCCACCACCGTGGTGACCACCACCACCGCCATGCCCGCCGCCGCCATGCCCGCCGCCACCATGATCGATGATGATGGTGGCCGGGCCGGAGATGGTGCCGGCATCCCCTTCCAGCAGGCTTGCCGTATAGACCAGGTTTCCATCCGACAGCGCCACATCGGTCAGGGTCACGATCACCGGCGCATCGACAGCATCGTCGTGCAGGACCAAGGCCGCGTTCGGCGGATCGGTCAGGAAGCCGCTGTCGTCGCTGTGCCAGTAAACGATGAAGCGATCGTGCTCTAGGAAGCCCACGATACGCCCTGGCGCGTCGGCGAAGTAGAGCGTCTTGGGGCCAAGGCCGCTCAATGTCAGCCTCTCCCCCTCCATCGCGACCGCGTCGGCCGACTGGGTAAAGAGGAAGGTCGGCGCCGGGGCCGCTTCCTGTGCGTCTTCGGCTGAGACCCCGTTCACGCAGACCACAGCGGTAATTGCCGCCGCACCAATCCAAGCTTTCATCTTTGCCCTCGCAGAAGTTCCACTCATGATCTGTTGTCACCTTTGGGCAAGGTGAAGCCTCTGCGGAGTAAAATCTTCGGTCAGGAAGAGTCAGGCAGCAAGGACGTGTCGCCCTAAGCCATCTCCGTCTTGAACTCGGCCGGCAAGGTGATCTCCAGGATCTCCAGGTCATCGGACTGGGCACTTTGGCTGTGCAGAATGCCTGGCGGCTGGTGCACGCAGTCGCCTGCCTCCAGCAGTACCTCGCCATGACCTTCGTACCAAAAGCGTGCCCAGCCCTTCAGGATGTAGATCATCTGGAACTCAAGCGCGTGGGTGTGCCGGGCGTTGGGCGGGGTCTTGCCCGGCACCGCGCGGATCACCTGCGCGCCCGCCTTCCCCTCCGTCGCCCTGGCAATGCCGAGATCGCGGTAGGCGAAGTAGTCGCGCAGGCCGCCCGTCTCAAAGCTCGCATCCTTGGCATGACGGATGGAGAGCTTCATCGCTGAAGGTCCCTAGCCGACCAGGGCGAGAATCGCTTCGTTCACCTCGCTGGCGCGCTCCATGTGCGGCAGGTGGCCGGTGTCGGGGAGGCGTTTCACCGTGATCCCCTCCGGCAAGCCCTCGATCTGTGCAATGGGCAGGATCTGATCGACCTCGCCCCAGAGCACCACGGTGGGACACGACAGGCCTTTCACCTTATCTGCGTCCAGAGTCTGCTGCTTGCCATCGGTGAAGAGGCCGTCGCGCAAGGCCTGCAAGGCATCAGTCGCGCCATCCAAGCGCTTATACTTGATCACTTCTTCCACCATCTCAGAGGTGATCAAGTGCGGGTCGTGGACCAGGATTTCCAAGATCCCGCGCAGCTTCTTGGCGCGCTTCTGATCAATGAAGCCATTGATGTACTCCATATTGATCTCCGGCCCCAATCCGGCCGGCGCCAGCAGGCTGAGCGAGGCCACCCGGTCCGCGTGCTCGATCGCCATGCCCAGGCTCACCGCACCACCCATGGAATGGCCGACCAGATGCGCCTTGGCGATGTCTTGCGCGTCCATGAAGTCGACAACGGCCTGGATCAGCATGGCCAGATCGGCATCGCCGACGTTCTTGCTGGAACCACCATGGCCCGGCAGATCGATGGCGTAGGTCGTGTGGGTCTCCGACAGGGCCTCCTGATTGAACATCCAACCCAAGCAGTCACCACCAAAGCCGTGGATGAGAAGGATCGGTGTGCCCTCGGCGTCACCCTGCTTGATGAAGCGGGCGCGCTTGCCGGCGACTTCGATGGTCTGGGTGGCAGGCCCGCCGCCCTCGGCAGCCGCATCCCAATCGAAGTTGTCGTTGAAGTCCTTCACATAGGCCGCGACGTCGTCGTCGGAGACTGAGGCCGGGGCGCAGACGCCCAGAAGCGCGCCGACCGGAACCGTTCCGCCGCCCTCGACCACGATGGCACGCAAGGGGCCCTTGACCGGGCTTTCATAGACGTTGGTAATCTTCGAGGTTTCGATCTCCATGATATCCTGGCCCTCGCTGAGATCGGCCCCGACCTCAACCTGCCACTCGACCACGGTGCCTTCGATCATGGCCAGGCCCCATTTGGGCATGACAATGGGTTGGATATCGCTCATGACGCTTCCTCTCAAAACCAGGGAAGGCGCCGAACCTAGAGGTTCCCGGTTCGGCGCCCTCTTTTCTTCTCTCGTTGGACCGCTTGGGCCTTAGTGGCCCTTACCGACCAGCTCGCGGGCCGCTGCCTCGATCCGCGCCACGCTGGGCACGTAGAGGTCTTCCAGGGCGGGCGAGAAGGGCACCGGAGCGTGCGGCCCGGTGATCTGTTTCACCGGCGCCTTCAGGTCGCTGAAGGCATGCTCGCAGATCAGCGCCGTCACGTCGGTCGCCATGTTGCAGCGCGGGTGCGCCTCATCAATGACGATGACCCGGCCGGTCTCCGCCGCCGTCTCCAGGATGGTCTCCTTGTCCAAGGGTGAGGTGGTGCGCGGATCGACGACCGTGCAGGTCACGCCGGATTTCGACAGGTTGTCAGCCGCTTCGTTGGCGAAGTTCACCATACGCCCGAAGGCGATCATGGTGACGTCATCACCCTCGCGGGTGACATTGGCCTCGCCGAAGGGGATGGCATAGGGCTCGTCCGGCACATCGACCTCATCGTCGTACATGACCTTGTGTTCGAAGAAGATCACCGGGTCATCGTCGCGGATCGATTGGATCAGCAGCCCCTTGGCCTCATAAGCGTTGGACGGCACCGCCACCTTCAGCCCCGGGATATGGGTGAAGAGGGAATAGAGGCACTGGCTGTGCTGCGAGGCCGCGCGGAAGCCGGCACCGTACATGGTCCGGACCACCATGGGCGTCACCGCCTTGCCGCCGAACATGTAGCGGAACTTGGCTGCCTGGTTGAAGATCTGGTCGAAGCAGACCCCCATGAAGTCGACGAACATCAGCTCGGCGACCGGACGCAGGCCTGTGGCCGCCGCACCGGCCGCACAGCCGATAAAGGCGCTCTCGGTGATGGGCGTATCCAGCACCCGCTCGCGCCCGAACTGGGGCATGAGGCCCTTGGTGATGCCCAAGGGACCGCCCCAGGCATCGTCCTCGCCCGGTGCGCCGGCGCCGCCGGCAATGTCCTCACCCATGATGATCACGCGCTCGTCGCGCTCCATCTCCTGGCGCAGCGCCTCGTTGATGGCCTGGCGGTAGCTTTTCATCGGCATGGTGTCAGCCTCCTAGAACTTGTAGTCGACGTAGACGTCGGTCAGAAGATCGGCCTCGCCCGGCATCTCACCGGCCTTGGCGGCAGCCAGGCAGTCATCGATCAGGGCCTGGGACTCCTTCTCAATGGCGTCCAGCTCGCCGGCGTCCAAAAGCTTGGTCTCCATCACCCGCTCGCGGAAGACCTTCAGCGCGTCGCGCTCGGCGCGGACCTTATCGACCTCGCCCGGCGCCTTGTAGGTGACGGCATCACCCTCGAAGTGGCCGTAGTAGCGATTCAGCTTCACGTGCAGCAGGCTTGGGCCCTCACCCGCGCGGGCGCGGTCGATGGCCTGGCGTGCAGCCTCCCAGACGGCGAAGAAATCGTGGCCGTCGACCTCTTGGGCCGGCATGCCGAAGCCCTTGGCGCGCTCTACTTGCGAGCCGGCGACGGAGTAGGAGCTGCTGGTGGCCTCGGCATAGCCGTTGTCCTCGACCACGAAGACGGCCGGCAGGTTCCAGACCTTTGCCAGATTGTAGCTCTCGAAGGTGGTGCCCTGGTTGGAGGCGCCGTCACCGACGAAGGCAATGGCCACACCGCCGGTCTTGAGGTACTTGGCAGAGAGGGCTGCACCACAGATCAGCGGTGGGCCGCCACCGACGATGCCATTGGCGCCCATCATGCCTTTGGCCAGGTCGGCGATGTGCATGGAGCCGCCCTTGCCGCCGCAGAGGCCATCCTTCTTGCCATAGATCTCCAGCATCATCGCCTTAGGATCGCAGCCCTTGGCGATGCAGTGGCCATGGCCGCGGTGGGTGGAGGCGATGGCATCCCGGTCGTCCAGGTGCATGCAAATGCCCACGCCTGAGGCCTCTTCACCGGCGTAGAGGTGCACAAAGCCCGGAATGTTGCCGGCGGAAAACTCCTCGTGCAGCGTGTCCTCAAAGTTCCGGATCACGCACATCCGCTGATAGGCGGCCCTTAGATCGTCACGACTTAACTGCATTGCTACCTCCCTTGTCGTCCGGGCCGGTCATGGACATACCGGCGGGTTCTTCGAATTCTCACACTGGGATTAGAAATAGGCCTGTCCGTCCTCTTTTGCGAAGAGGTGCCAGCGATCCCGGTCAAAGGTGAGGAAACAGGTGTCTCCGCCCGTTCCCTGATAGCTGGGCTTGGCCTTGACCAAGACCTTGTTATCGCCGACCTCCACATCGACCAGCAGATCGCCGCCCAGGGGCTCGGTGATCAGCACCTTGCCGGCGAAGGCCTCGCCCTGCTGGGCATCGGAGATCGCGATCTCATCCGGACGGATGCCGAGGGTCGCCTGTCGGCCGCTGCCGCTGTCGCGCATGATGGCCGCCTGTTCCGGCAGCAGCGCGGTGGTGAAGCTGGGGTGGCGGACCAGCATCTCGCCCCCCTCCTCCACCACATCGCAGTCCAGGAAGTTCATCGGCGGCTCGCCCACGAAGCCAGCGACCCAGATGTTGGCCGGCTTGTGATAGACCTCCTGCGGCGGGCCGAACTGCTGCAGCACGCCGTCGTGCATAACCGCCACCCGGTCAGCCATGGAGAGCGCCTCCAGCTGATCGTGCGTCACGTAGATCATGGTGGTGCCCAGCGCGCGTTGCATCAGCTTAAGCTCGACCCGCATGTGGGCGCGCAGCTTGGCGTCCAGGTGGGCAATGGGCTCGTCAAAGAGGAAGAGCGCCGGTTCACGCACGATGGCCCGGCCGATTGCCGTACGCTGCTTTTGACCGCCGGATAGCGCGACTGGGCGACGGTCAAGGAGATGATCGATTTCAAGCAGTCCTGCGGCTTTCTTCACCTTCTGATCGATGGTCGCCTTGTCGAGCTTCTGCAGGCGCAGTGCGTTGGCGATGTTGTCGTAGACGGTCTTGTGCGGATAGAGCGCGTAGTTCTCGAAAACCATGGCGATGTCACGGTCTTTCGGCGGGATGTCGTTCACCCGCTTCTCACCGAAACGGATGTCGCCGGCGGAGATGTGCTCCAGCCCCGCCAGCATGCGCAAGGTGGAGGACTTCCCGCAGCCCGAGGGACCCAGCAGGCAGAGGAACTCCCCATCTTCGGCAAAGAGGTTCAGGTCGCGGACCGCGGCGGTCTTGCCGTAGTACTTCCACACATTCTCGATGGTGACCGATGCCATATCCGTCCTCTGCTACTCGCGCACTGCGCCCATGGTGAGACCGGCGACCAGGTAGCGCCGAATGAGAAGGCCCAGGAACATCATGGGCAGAGTGGTAACCACCCCAGCCGCCATGATCTTGCCCCACTGAATGTTCTGCGGCTGCACCAGCTCGCGCGTCGCTGGCGGCAAGGTCTTGGCACCGCCTGAGCCGATGATCGAGGCAAAGAGGAAGTCGTTCCAGGCGAAGAGGACGCAGAGGACTAGGAAGGCGCCGATGCCGGGCGCCACCAGGGGCAGGATGGCGCGGAAGGCCTGAAAGCGGCTGCAGCCATCAACCATGGCAGCCTCTTCGATGGCGTAGGGCACGTTGTCGAAAAAGCCCTTCAGGATCCAGATGGCAAAGGGCAGGTTGAAGGTGGTGTAGGCCAGGATAAGGCCTGGCAGGGTGCCGATGAGATCCAACCCCCGGAAGATGGCGTAGAGCGGCACCATGACGGCCACCACCGGCGCCATGCGGGTGGAGATGATCCAGAAGAAGAGGTCCTTCTTGCCCCGGAAATCAGTGCGTGAAATGGCATAGGCCGCCATCGAGCCCAAAACCACCGAGACCAGTGCAGAGCCTAGCGAAGCGATGATGGAGTTGGCGAGATAAGTCCCGAACCTGTTCTCGGCAAAGAGCTCATAGTAGTGCCGGAAGGTCGGCTCGAACTCGAAGAAGACGCCGATCCCGAACCAGTCCCCCACTTCGGGCAGCTGGAAGGCCGCCAGCAGATCCTTGAAGGAGGAGACGAACATGATGAAGAGCGGCAGGATCGTCCACACCAGGTAGAAGACCAGGAAGATCCCCACCGCAACCGACAGAACTCTGCGCAGCGGAGAGCGGTATTGGACGATGTCACTGGATGCCATCTGCCTAGCCCTCCGCCTGCTGGCGTTCTTTGTCCTTGTTCGCCGGCCCTTCGAAGAGCCGCACCAGGATCAGGCCCAGGATGATGGTGACCAGCAGCAAGGTCAGCGCGATGGCGGCACCGCGGCCCAGCTTGAAGAACTGGAAGGAGACGTCGAAGAGGTAGGTCGGCAGGATCTTTGTCGAGTTCGCCGGCCCACCGCCTGTCAGGACCAGGATCGCGTCGATGAAGCGGAAGTTGTCCATGAACCGCAGCATGATGGCGATCAAGAGGAAGGGATAAAGGTTCGGCAAGGTCACCTGGAAGAAGTTCCGGACCTCGCCGGCGCCGTCCACCATGTTGGCTTCCAGCTGATCGCGCGGCACGCGTTTCAGGCCTGCGAGCACGATCAGAATGATCAGCGGCGTCCACTGCCAGGTATCGACGATGACGATGCCGATCATCGCCGTTGAGGGATCGCCCAGGATCGAGCGTTCGCCCAGGATGCCCAGGCTCTGCATGATCCAGTGGTACCAGCCGAAGGTGGAGTTATAGAGGTAGTACCAGATGAGGCCGGCCACGATGGGCGCCATCATCATCGGCATGAGGAAGATGGTCACCAGCGCCTTTTCCCAGCGCGAGCGGTTCAAGACCACCGCGAGGAAAACGCCCAGGCCCACCTGAAAGGTCATACAGAGCGCTGAGTACTTCAGCAGCAGGATCCAGCCTTCGTGGAACCTGCGGTCGCGCTCCAAGCGCTCCCAGTTGCGGAAGTTGTTCCAGGTGTCGCCCGCGCCGCCGATATCGACGGAGTGCAGGCTCATATAGATCAGCCAAAAAAAGGGATAGATGGTGATGCAAGCCAGCACGATGATGGCCGGCAAGAGCAGGTAGAGGTAATAGCGCCGCGAGGCCTCTGGGTTGAGGGTGGCGGGCGTGTAGGAGATGGCGCGGGCGCCCTCCTCCGTCGTCTCGCTTTCCTGATGTGTACGGCCCGCGGCCTCGTCGCTCACGTTTACTATCCCTCTTGGCCCTTGGGCCGCCGCCGCTGCCCTAGCCCTTCGTCAGGCAGGACAGCGGCAACGTCACACGCGTACTCAAACAAAACCCTTGGGAGGCTTAGAGATGCAGGTCGTCGACCTGCCACTTGATCTCCTCGCAAGCCTCTTGCGGCGTGTTCTGGCCGGAGACGCAGCGCTGCGTCTCGGTCAGGACGATGTTGTGGTACTCGTTGGCCTCGGGGATCTTCGGACCCAGCACGAAGTTTGGATCGCGGATCCCGACGTCGTAGACCGCGTGGAAGGTCAGGGCGTTGGGCATGTCGGTCGGGCGGGTCTCCGCCTTCTTCACCGCCGGCACGTCCAAGACCGACTTGCGGGTCGGGGTACCGCCCAGGGTTTCCAGCACGTTCAGCTGCGTGTTCTTGCTGGTGGCCCAGCTGGCGAAGATGAAGGCCGCCCGCTTCAGATCCTCCGACGCCGCGGCATTGATGCCGATACCGCCGATACCGCAGTTGGTGCCGTTCACCGGCTCCAGGCCAGTGGTGATCCACTCCGGTGCGCCCTTGGGGCAAGGCGCGTAAGCGGTCTTGCCACCGGCCGCCTTCGAGGTCTTCGGATCCTCAATGGAGGCCGCGAACTCGTGGTACTGCACCTGCATGGCGATGTCGCCGGCCTGGTAGACGGTGTTCAGCTCCAAGGTGCCGTTGGCCAGGTTATCCGGGTGGCTGACCTCTGCCTGCTCCTTGAACTTCTCCATGATCAGCACCGACTGCTCATCGCCCCAGTTGGTCGGGCCGGGGTTCTTGGAGCCCAGCTTGTCGTCGATGTCGAACTCGGTCCACTGGCCGTGCGAGAAGAGCATCCGCTGGATATCCAGCTGCAGGGTCCAGGCGAAGGAGCCCTGGTGCTGGGCGTAGCCGTAAGGAATGCTGTTGTCGCCGGCCTCGCGCACCTTCTTGAAGTAGGAGGCGAAGTCGTAGACGTTCTTCCAAGTGGTGTTGATGTCGAACTCCATCCGATAGCCGTATTCGGCCTCGAAGCCCTTGCTCAACTTCTCGAAGAGGTCTTGGCGATAGAAGGTACAGGCGACCGCGCAGTCATAGGGGAAGGCGACGATCCGGCCCGGCTCGTAGTAGACACCGCAGGCGCGCAGGAAGTTCTCGAACCAGATGTCTTCGTTGTAGCCCTCAGGATCGAGTGGCAGAGTGTCGTCGTTGGTGAACTTCAGCAAGTCTTCGTAGAAGTCCGCGAAGGGGGAGCCGATCGGCTTGTCCTGCACATAGTTCAGCTGGAAGTCGGCATTGCCGCCGCGCAGATCGATACCGACCTTCTGCTGCACCACCGGCAGGTCGTCGGTCAGGATCTCCACCTCGATCCCGGTCAGATCGTAGAAGGCCTTGAGGTTGTCGCGGATGGCGAAGGAAGGCGGCGTGTTCTCCGACATGAAGACCAGCTTGGAGCCAGAATACTGCTTCCACTTGGCGTCGTCGGACGACTGCGCCATCACCGGCGTGCGGGTAATCATCGAGCCCATACCGACGGCGATGGAGCCGGCACCCATGGCCGTCGCGACACCGCCGCCGAGCTCTAGAAACCGGCGGCGGGAAACGGACTTGTAGAGTGGCTTCTTAGGCACTGTGAACATTGGCAACCTCCCTGATTCGTTGATGCGTAACTCCAGGGAAGGAGCCGGTCTGTAGAGCGAGCGGCGCTGACGGCATGTAACTGCCGCGAACCCCACCTTTTTCTACAACCCTAGCGTTTCCCCTGAGTGACAGCGCTCTTTGGCTTCACCTCTTATTGAGCAAAAGGTTAAGCGGGGCTGTTTCAGGAAGTCAACACTATAAGGCCAGGCCGGGGTTAAACTCTGGAATCTATGAAAGGAGGCTTCCTAACTATCTGAAAAATCACAAACCTTAGGGCCGCTGAGCAGCTGCACGCTTATTGAGCATAACGCGAAGAGGCGTAAGATATAACCGCAAGCAAGGCCTGTGGGACGGCATGGCTGGAAACGCCGCAAGCGAACCAAAATGGTTCGCTCTCGCGCTATTCTAATTCTTCGCTTTGGCCTTCGGAAAGATCACGCAGACTGCGCGCGCGACTCGCGTTCGATTTGCCCGCCACGGCTGCCGTAGAGCTCTTCCGCACGGCTTTCGAAGGCCGCCACCATCCGCCGCACAGCTTCGTGGAAGAGCGACTGGATGAGCTTTTGCAGGACGCGGGAGCGGAACTCGAAGTCGACGCTGAAGTCGATCAGGCAGCCCTCATCATGCTGCTTGAAGGCCCAGTCGCTGCGCATGTGGCGGAAGGGGCCTTGGACGTTTCGCGTGGTGACGCGCAAGGTCTGGCGGTCATAGGAGACGTCGCTGGTGAAGCGCTCTCGCACCATCTTGAAGCCGATCACCAGGTCGGCGCGGATGCCGTTGGGCCGATAAGAAGAGATCCGTGAGGCCAGGCACCAGGGCAGGAAATCGGGATAGTGCTCCACGTCGATCACCAGATCGAAGAGCTGCTCGGGCGTATAGGGCAGAAGGCGTTGTTCGCTATGGCTCGGCATGACAGCGCGTTCGTCTTCTATCTCGTCAGACGGGGGGCCCTTTAGGACGGGAACCCCGGCTCCAGCAGGCTGAAGCCGGGGTCTATGGCAAGCAGAGTTGTCGTTTGCCGCTGGAAAAACCAGTCAGCCCGGGGTTAGTGCGTCAAGACGCCTTGCTCGGCGTCGCCCTCGCCCTCACCCGGCGGCAGCTCGCTTTCCTCCGGCTCTTCCCATTCGATGGGCTCCAGCGGGCTGACCAGCGCGTGCTCTAGCACCTCGTCCACCGTGGCAACGGGGATGATCTTCAGCCCCTTCTTCACGTTGTCTGGAATGTCGGCCAGATCCTTCTCGTTGTCGCGTGGGATCAGCGCCGTCTCCAGACCGCCGCGCAGGGCCGCCAAGAGTTTCTCCTTCAAGCCACCGATCGGCAGCACGCGGCCACGCAGGGTGACCTCACCGGTCATCGCTAGCTCTTTGCGCACCGGAACACCGGTCAGGCAAGAGACGATGGCGGTCACCATGGCGATACCGGCCGAGGGCCCGTCCTTGGGTGTCGCCCCCTCCGGCACGTGGACGTGGATGTCCTTGCGCTCGAAGAGCGTCGGCTTGATGCCGAAGTCGATGGCGCGGCTCTTCACGTAGGATTCTGCCGCCTGGATCGACTCCTTCATGACATCGCCCAGCTTACCCGTGGACTGCACCTTGCCCTTGCCGCGCACGGTGACGGCTTCGATGGTCAAGAGCTCACCGCCGACCTCGGTCCAGGCCAGACCGGTGGCGGCACCGACCAGGTCGTCAGCCTCTACCTGGCCGAAGCGGTAGCGCTTCACGCCAGCGAACTTGGCCAGGTTCCGGCGGGTGATCTTGATCTCCTTGGCATTGCCAAGTGCGATCTCTTTCACCGCCTTGCGGACCAGGTTGGCGATCTCCCGCTCCAGGTTGCGGACGCCGGCCTCACGCGTGTAGAGGCGGATCAGGTCGCGGAGCGCATCCTCGCCGATGCTCCACTCGCCTTCCTTCATGCCGTTGTCCTTCAGCACCTTGGGGATCAGGTGCTGCTTGGCGATCTCCACCTTCTCATCCTCGGTGTAGCCGGGGATGCGGATGATCTCCATACGGTCCAAGAGCGGCTGCGGCATGCGCAGCGAGTTGGCCGTGGTCACGAACATGACGTCGGAGAGGTCGTAGTCGACCTCCAGATAGTGGTCGGCAAAGGTGCCGTTCTGCTCCGGATCCAGCACCTCCAGAAGCGCCGAGGAGGGGTCGCCGCGCCAGTCGTTGCCCAGCTTGTCGACCTCGTCCAAGAGGAAGAGCGGGTTGGAGGACTTAGCCTTCTTCATCCCTTGGATGACCTTGCCGGGCATAGAGCCGATGTAGGTGCGGCGATGACCGCGCACTTCAGCCTCGTCACGCACGCCGCCTAGGCTCATCCGCACGAAGTTGCGCCCCGTGGCCCGCGCGATGGACTTACCCAGCGAGGTCTTACCGACACCCGGCGGGCCGACCAGGCAGAGGATCGGACCCTTGATCTTCTTCATGCGCTGCTGGACGGCGAGGTATTCCAGGATCCGCTCCTTGACCTTCTCCAGGCCATAGTGGTCGGTATCCAGCACCTCTTGCGCTGCGCGCAGATCCTTCTTGATCCGGCTGGGCTTCTTCCAAGGGATCGACAGCATCCAGTCGAGGTAGTTGCGCACCACCGTCGCCTCGGCGGACATGGGGCTCATGGTCCTAAGCTTCTTGACCTCGGCCAGCGCCTTCTCGCGCGCTTCCTTGCTAAAGCGCGTCTTGCCGATCTTCTCTTCCAGTTCGGCCACCTCATCGCGGCCGTCCTCGCCCTCACCCAGCTCCTTCTGAATGGCCTTCATCTGCTCATTCAGGTAGTACTCGCGCTGGGTCTTCTCCATCTGGCGCTTCACACGATTGCGGATGCGCTTCTCGACCTGCAGGACGCCAATCTCGGACTCCATGAAGCCGTAGACCCGCTCCAGCCGCGCGGTGATGGAGTCAGTCTCAAGAAGCTCCTGCTTGTCGTGGATCTTCAGCGAGAGGTGCGAGGCGATGGTGTCGACCAGCTTGCTCGGCTCCTCGATCTGATTGACCGAGACCAGCACCTCCGGCGGGATCTTCTTGTTCAGCTTGATGTACTGCTCGAACTGGCCGACGACGGTGCGCATCAGCGCGTCCAGCTCTTGCGTGTCGTCGTTGCTCTCGTCCAAGAGCTCAGCCTCGGCCTGGAAGAAGTCCTCGTTATCGGCAAAGCGCAGGATGCGGGCACGCTGCGCGCCCTCTACCAGCACCTTCACTGTGCCGTCCGGCAGCTTCAAGAGCTGCAGCACCGTACCGACAGTGCCAACGGTATAAATATCGGAGGCCGAGGGATCGTCCTCAGCCGCATTCTTCTGGGTGACCAGCAGGATCTGCTTGTCGTCCTTCATCACGTCTTCCAGCGCGCGCACGGACTTCTCGCGACCGACGAAGAGCGGGACGATCATATGGGGGAAAACGACGATGTCGCGAAGCGGCAGAACGGGGAACAAAGTGCCTTTGGTAACGTCGAGCATTGTGCCTCACTTATCTCTGGGGCCCGAAGCCTAGCGGCACCCCTAGCAGGTGGATCCCCGGGCTTGGGCGATCCGGTCTGGTATGACGTGGTCCCTCACAGAGGGCAGTCAAGAGCGCCCAAGACTTGGTCCAGCCGGTCACGCGGCTAGCGGGTCAGACAAGCAGAATAGTGCCGACGGCACCGGCCTTCCGGTGCCGCCACGCGTTATCCCTCTGAAGGGGCCTTCTGGCCGCCGTCAGGCGCTCTGTTCGACCTCGTCGCGGCGGTCGGAGTAGATCGACAAGGGCTGGGCGCGGCCTTCCACGACCTCGCGGTTGATGACGATCTCATCCACACCTTGCAGGCCCGGCAGGTCGTACATGGACTCCAGCAGGATATCTTCCATGATGGAGCGCAGGCCGCGGGCGCCGGTCTTGCGACCGATGGCCTTCTCGGCGATGGCCAGCAGAGCGTCCTCGGTGAACTCCAAGGAGACGTTCTCCATCTCGAAGAGGCGCTGGTACTGCTTCACCAGAGCGTTCTTCGGCTGGGTCAGGATCGAGACCAGGGCGTCGCTGTCCAGATCGCGCAGGGTGGCGATCAGCGGCAGGCGGCCGATGAACTCCGGGATCAGGCCGAACTTCAGCAAATCCTCGGGCTCTACCTCGGCCAGGATCTCGCCGGTCGCGCGCTCATCGGGGGCCCGCACATCGGCGCCGAAGCCAACTGAGGAGCCCTTGTTGCGCATGGAGATGATGCGGTCCAGGCCGGCGAAGGCACCGCCGCAGATGAAGAGGATGTTGGTGGTGTCGACCTGCAGGAATTCCTGCTGCGGGTGCTTGCGGCCACCCTGCGGCGGCACCGAGGCCACCGTCCCCTCCATGATCTTCAGCAGCGCCTGCTGGACCCCCTCCCCCGACACATCGCGGGTGATGGAGGGGTTGTCGGACTTGCGGCTGATCTTATCGACCTCGTCGATGTAGACGATGCCGCGCTGCGCCCGCTCAACATTGTAGTCGGCGGCCTGCAGCAGCTTCAAGATGATGTTCTCGACGTCCTCACCGACATAACCGGCCTCGGTCAGGGTGGTGGCGTCAGCCATGGTGAAGGGCACGTCGAGGATGCGGGCCAAGGTCTGGGCCAGCAGGGTCTTGCCGCAGCCTGTCGGGCCGACCAGCAGGATGTTGGACTTCGCCAGCTCCACATCGTTGTGCTTGCTGCTGTGCGCGAGGCGCTTGTAGTGGTTATGGACGGCGACCGCGAGCACGCGCTTGGCATGCTCCTGCCCGATCACGTAGTCGTCCAGCACCTTGTTGATGTCGCGCGGCGTCGGCACGCCATCGCGGGACTTCACCAAGGTGGTTTTATGTTCCTCACGGATGATCTCGGTGCAGAGGTCGACGCACTCATCGCAGATGAAGACGGTCGGGCCGGCGATGAGCTTGCGCACCTCATGCTGGCTCTTGCCGCAGAAGGAGCAGTAGAGCGTATTTTTCGGGTCGCCGCTGTTTGACTTGGTCATGTGATCTCAATCCTCAGCCCGTCCGGCAGGCAGTCATAAATGGTAGACGGGTCCGGTGGGGCCGCACAATGACAAAAGGGCAACAGTGGGTTTTTGAAGCGGTGACGCCTTCCACCGGCGTCACCGCTAGCCGTTCCCCTTTTTCTGAGGCCGCGCTCGGCAGCCTAGCTGTCAGTGCTGGCCGGGGTCTCGTCCTCGCCGAGATCGGGGCGGTTGGTCACCACCTCGTCGATCAGCCCAAACTCCTGCGCCTCTTCCGCCGTCATAAAGCGGTCGCGCTCCATGGCGTCGGATATCACGTCGATCGACTGACCGGTGTGATCGGCATAGAGCTCGTTCAGGCGCTGGCGGGTCTTAATGATCTCTCGCGCATGGATCTCGATGTCCGTCGCCTGGCCCTGATAGCCACCCGAGGGCTGGTGGATCATCACCTTGGCATTGGGCAGAGCATAACGCTTGCCCTTGGCGCCGGCCATCAGCAGCAGGGAGCCGGCAGAGGCAGCCTGACCGATGCAGACGGTCGAGACCTCGCAACGCACGTACTGCATGGTGTCGTACATGGCCAAACCGGCCGAAACCACGCCGCCGGGCGAGTTGATGTAGAAGGCAATATCCTTCTTCGGGTTGTCTGATTCCAGGTGCAGCAGCTGGGCGCAGATCAGGCTGGAGACCTGATCGAAGATGGGGCCGGTCAGAAAGATGATGCGCTCTTTCAACAGGCGGGAATAGATGTCGTAGGCACGCTCGCCCCGGTTGGTCTGTTCGACCACCATCGGCACGAGGGTATTCATGTAAAGATCGTGCGGGTCGCGCATTGGGGTCTCCTGAGGGTGGGTAGCCGAAGGGGGCGCCGCATCTGCACCCGAACTTCGGCCCGTCACGTTCACATAGGCAGGCTTGTGCCCGGCGTCACCCCCACCTCAAGAGCGGGAGGCGCACCGGGGTACCCTGCATGGGGTGCGGCGCGCCGGCGAAGAAGAAAAACTAGGCTGTGCTCTCCGCCTTATCGCCGCCATCCGCCTTGGTGTCGGCCTCGACCAACGCCTTGAAGTCATCCTGGCTGATCTTGCGCTCGCTGACCTGCGCGCGCTCGACGATGTGGTCGATCACCTTCTGCTCGAAGATGGGTGCGCGCAGATTGGCCACGGCCTCCGGCGAGCCGCGGAAGTACTCGATGACCTCCTTCTCCTGGCCCGGGTAGCGGCGCACCTCGTTCATCACCGCCTGGTTCAGCTCATCGGGGCTAACCTCGATCTCGTTGCGCTGCGCCACCTCGGACAGCAGCAGGCCGAGACGTACGCGGCGCTGGGCGATCTTGGTGTACTCCTCCTTGAGTTCCTCTTCGCTCTTGGCCTTGTCGTCCTCGTCCAGGCGGTCGTTCTTGAGGTCCTCTTCGATCTGCTCCCAGATCGCGTTGAACTCGGCCTCCAGCATGCCGGGCGGCACCTCGAAGTCGTGCGCGTCGGCCAAGCGGTCCAGCACCTTACGCTTCATGTAGGCCTTGGCGGCGCCAGAGGCCTCTTGCTCCATGCGCTCGCGCACCTTGCCGCGCAGGCTCTCGAGGGTCTCTTCACCCAGGGTCTGCGCCAGGCTGTCATCGATCGGCAGAGCAACGCTCTCTTCGATTTTCTTCACCTTGACTTTGAAGACCGCCGTCTTGCCCTTCAACGGCTCGGCCGGGTAGTCCTCGGGGAAAGTCACGGTGACCTCCCGCTCCTCGTCCGCCTCGGCGCCGATCAGCTGCTCTTCGAAGCCGGGGATGAACTGGCCGCTACCCAGCTCCAGCCGAGTATCCTCAGCCTTCATGCCATCGTGCGGCTCGCCGTCGACGGTGCCGTCGAAGTCAATGGTGACCAGGTCGCCCTCGGCGGCCGGGCGCGGGCTCTCCAGCTCCTTGCTGGTCTTGTTGGCCTCAGCGATACGACCTAGGGCCTCCTGCAGCTCGTCCTCGCTGACCTCGATCACCAGCTGCTCCAGCTCCAGGCTGTCGAAGTCCATCGGCTGGACTTCGGGCAGGATCTCCGCCTCGACGGTGTAGGTCAGGTCTTTGCCTTCCTCGAAGGTCTTGATCTCCACCTTCGGCCGGCCGGCGGGACGCAGGCCGCGGTCGTTCATCGCCTGCTGAGTCGCCTCGTTCACCGTCTGCTCCAGCACCTCGCCCATGACGGACTGGCCATAGCGCTGCTTCATCAGCGAGAGCGGCACCTTGCCGGGGCGGAAGCCGGGCAGGTTCACATTGCCGGCAAGCTCCGTCAGCTTGGCATCCACCTTGGTCTGGATGTCGGCGGCCGGGACCGTAATCTCGAAGGAGCGTTGCAGCCCTTCCGACTGCGTTTCCGTGACTTGCATGCTGAAGCTCGGCTTTCTTTCAAGCGGTAAAACCGGGGTGTTTGCGGCCTTGTGCCTTGCGTCTCATCCGTGAGGCTGTGCTCTTCGCCGCCTCCGGGAATGGAGAGCCGCATGGTGCGGGCGGAGGGACTTGAACCCCCACGAGTTGCCTCACCAGGACCTAAACCTGGCGCGTCTACCAATTCCGCCACGCCCGCGCGGCACGCGCGAAGCGCCGATGTATCGCAGGCGTAGCGCGGCTGCCAAGCAAAAAAGCGGCCGGGCGGCCGGATTCCGGCCTAGGCCTTTGCCCGGGCCACCAGCAGCGAGGCTGCGGCGTCAAGGATCGCATCGGCGTCCAGGCCATAGACCCGGTAGAGGTCGGGCAAATCGCCGGACTGGCCGAAGTGCTCGACACCCAGCGGCTGCAGCAGCTGACCACGCACACTGCCCATCCAGGAGAGCGTGGCCGGGTGGCCGTCCAGGATGGTCACCAGACCGGCATCGGCCGCCAGCGGCGCCAGCAGGCGCTCAATGGTGCAAGGTGGCGTGGTCTCTCCGGTACGGCGCCGGCGCTCCACCGCGTTCCACTCGGCATTGAGGCGGTCGGGCGAGGTCACGACCATCAAGCCGCAGCCCGGTACTTCCTCCTGCAGCGCCTCCCAGGCCTCCAACGCCTCGGGCAGGATGGCACCGGTCGCGACGATGGCCAGTTCCGCCCCTTCTGCCGGCGCGCGCAGCCAATAGCCGCCGTCGATGATGTCATGGCGCTGCTGGTCGCTTAAGCTGCGCTCTGGCTGACTGAGACTGCGGGTAGAGAGCCGCAGGTAGACCGAGCCACCGTCCAGATCGCGTAGCCAGCCGGTCGCCGTTTCGCCGCTGCCGTCACGCTGCAGATAGTCGAAGGACCAGGCCATGATGGTGGCCAGCTCGTCGATGTAAGCCGGTTCGAAGTAGGCCAGCTTGTCCTGCGCCATGCCGATCAGCGGCGTAGCAACCGATTGGTGCGCACCGCCTTCAGGCGCCAGGGTGATGCCCGAGGGAGTCGCCACCACCATGAAGCGGGCGTCCTGGTAGCAGGCGTAGTTCAGCACGTCCAAGCCGCGCTGGATGAAGGGGTCGTAGAGGGTTCCAACTGGCAGCAGCCGCGCGCCGAAGAGGGAATGCGACAGACCCAGGGCCGCCAGCACGCCGAAGAGGTTGTGTTCGGCAATGCCCAGTTCGATGTGTTGGCCCTCGGGCGACATGGCCCAGCGCTGGGCGGAGACCACCTTCTGTTCCTTAAAGACATCCGCACGGCCGCGCCGGGCAAAGATCCCACGGCGGTTCACGAAGGGACCCAGGTTGGTCGAGACGGTGACGTCGGGAGAGGTGGTGACCAGCCGGTCGGCCAGCGGCATGTCCTGCTTGGCCAGCTCGCCCATGATCTGACCGAAACCAGCTTGCGTTGAGAGCGACGCGGCCTTCGGCAACGGGAAGTCGGGCGGCACGGCGATCTTCGGCGCTTGGCGCCGGCGTGGCGGGCCGGCCATGGGAACCTCGGCTAGGAAGGCCTGCAGCGCCTCGGCCTGGTCTTCCATGCCGGCAAAGGGCTCCCACTCTTGCCCGGGCTCGATGGCGTTTTCCTTGCGGAAGGCCTCCATCTGCTCCGGGTTCATTAGGCCGGCGTGGTTGTCCTTGTGCCCGGCGAAGGGCAGGCCCTTGCCTTTGATGGTGTAGGCCAGAATGCAGGCCGGCTGCTCCTTGTCGCCGAGGTCAGCGAAGGCCTCACGCACCGAGGCCATGTCGTTGCCAGCCAGGTTGGTCATCAAGGCTTGCAGGCTGCTGTCGTCTTCCTCATCCAGCAGCGCCTTGATGCCGGCGGTGTCGCCCAGATCAGCCAGGATTTGCCGCCGCCAAGCAGCACCCCCCTGATAGGTCAGCGCGGAATAGAGAGAGTTGGGGCAGTCGTCGATCCAGGTCCGGAGCGCGTCACCGCCGCGCTTCCCAAAGGCGGCCTGCAGGAGCTTGCCGTACTTCAGGGTGACGACGTTCCAGCCCATGGTCTCGAAGATCTGGTCGATTTGACCGAAGAGGCGGTCGCTGACCACGGCGTCCAGGCTCTGGCGGTTGTAGTCGATGACCCACCAGGTGTTACGCAGATCGTGCTTCCAGCCCTCCAGCATGCACTCGAAGACGTTGCCCTCGTCCAGCTCTGCGTCGCCGACCAGGGCCACCATGCGGCCGGTCCCCTGCCCCTCCGGCAGCCAGTTCTTCAGCGAGACATAGTCCTGCACCAGGCTCGCGAAAGCGGTGAGCGCCACACCCAGGCCGACCGAACCGGTGGAGATGTCGACGTCGTCCTTGTCCTTGGTGCGTGAGGGGTAGGATTGGGCTCCGCCCAGCCCCCGGAAGCGCTCCAGCTGGTCGCGGCTCTGCTTGCCGAGCAGGTACTGAATAGCGTGAAAGACAGGGCTGGCGTGCGGCTTCACCGCGACCCGGTCCTCGGGCCGCAGGGTGTCGAGGTAGAGCGCCGTCATCAAGGTGACGAGCGAGGCGGAAGAGGCCTGATGCCCGCCCACCTTCAGCCCGTCGCGTGAGGGACGCAGGTGGTTCGCGTTGTGGATGGTCCAGGCCGACAGCCAGAGGATTTTCTTTTCGAGCGCCTGAAGAAGACGCAAGGTTTCCGCATCGTTCGCAACCGATGCCGCTACTGCCTCAGCTTTGCGTGACGTCGCCATGGGCCTCGTTGTCCCCTTCCCTCATTCATCGTTCTAGGAGGGATGGGGGTTCCGCCCGCTCAAGGCAAGGCGTTACTCGGCGGCTTGAGCGTCCGGCAGGCCGACCTGATGCCTAAAGCGATCCCGAAAGGCACGCAGGCTCAAAATGCGGGGGCCGATCGGGTTCGGCAGCATGTGCGGCTTTTCCTTCAGCAGGTCGAAGCGCACGTGAACGATGCCAGCGGCATCTTGCGACAGAGAGCGAACGAGCGCAGTCTCCACTGCCCCGTCAGGCAGGCGGGCCTGGAACAAGGAGCCAGCCTTCAAGGAGCGGCTTGCGAAAGAGAGTCCTTGCCTCCTGCGCGTGTCTTCTCTGCTCAACTCTCCACACCCCCTCGTCGACTTTGCCCGACGCCGGCGTCCTGTATCCGGGTACGCCAAACCCTACTCGAAGCTAATTCAGAACTACGTTTAGTTACAAGGCTGCATCCCCAGATTTTTTCGACGCGATGTGAGAAGAGCGGGGATACCTTCAGGCAGATCGTCGGCCAACAAACCGGTCTCAACAGCCTTGCCCGCCTCCCCATGCAGCCAGACGGCCGCTGCGGCCGCGAGGAAGGGATCGAGCCCCTGCGCCAAAAGGCCCGCGAGCAATCCCGCCAAGACATCACCAACGCCGGCGACGGCCAAGCCGGGTGGAGCATTGTCGGCTATGGTGCAGCGGCCCCCTGGATCCGCCACGATCGTATCACTGCCCTTCAGGACCACGACGCCGCCGAGCCGCGCTGCAGCTGCCTTTGCCCGACTGATCCGCGGTCCCGCCAGATCTGGAAAGAGCCGGGCGAACTCACCTTCATGCGGGGTGATCACCAGCGCTCCGCGGCGTCGGGCTGCGAGTTCTTCGCTGCGCCCAGCAAAGCGCGTCAAGGCATCGCCGTCGAGAAGGGTCGGCTTGGCGCTCTCGAGCGCTGCCGTCACCGCCGCCTCTGTCCCCTCAGTCAAGCCATTGCCTGGCCCGATGAGCAGAGCGGACACGCGCGTGTCTGAGAGAAGTCCGGCCCAGTCCTCGGACGTCTCGCAAGGTGCCAGGATCGCAGCGGCAGCACTCAGCGCATAGCTCGGCAAGACGGCCCGCGGCGCGGCTAAGGTCACCAAGCCCGTTCCACCCCGAAGCGCGGATCGCAGGGCCAGGCGACCTGCGCCGGTCATCTCTGCGCCGCCGCGGATCACCAAGGCACCGTGGCGATACTTGTGGCTGGCCGCATCGCGCCAGACCAGCACCGACTCCCAGAGTGCTGGCCTGTTCTCAAGATGCTGCGGCTGCCGCGCCTCGACGATGGCGTCGCTGATGCCGATGTCGGCCACCAGCTGCTCGCCGCAGAGGCCACGGCCAGGCTGCAGCAGGTGTCCGGGCTTGCGCCGGCAGAAGGTGACGGTCAGCACCGCGGGGCAAACGTCGTCGCCCAGCACCTGGCCGCTATCCCCGTTGAGCCCGCTGGGCAGGTCGACGGCAACGACCTTTGCCTGCCCCTTCTCTCGCGCGGCAGACCAGGCACGCACCAGCGCCTGGGCCAGACCGGCCAGGGGGCGATCCAAGCCGGCGCCGAAGAGCGCATCGATGATCAGGCCCTCGGGTTGCGGCAGGTCCCCCTCTGCGACCAGCTGCGTGGGCCCGGTCCAAAGGGCCGCATGATGGGCTGCATCGCCGCGATAGCGCTCGATCGGCACTAGGGTCCAGAGCCGGACCGGCCAGCCGGCCTCTTGCAGATGTCTGGCGACGACGAAGCCATCACCGCCGTTGTTCCCGGGCCCGCAGTAGACCTGGAGGGACTGAGGCGGAAAGCGCTCAAGGATCGCCAGGGCAATCGCCCGGCCGGCGCGTTCCATCAGCAAGGTGCCGGGCGTACCGGCGGCAATAGCAGCCTGATCGGCCGCCTGCATCTCCGCTACGGTCAGCAGGTGGGGGCTTGGCATGATCCCAGATCAGCTATCGCCGCGCAGGCGCGCCAGGCTTTCCTCAGCGCCCAGCCGCAGGAAGGGCACATCGCCGTCTGGCAGAAGGAAATGGTAGCCACGCGCCTTCAGCGCCGCGACGCTGCGGCCTGGCGTGGGGATGGCACCCAGCGCCACCCCAGCGGCTTTGGCTGCGGCCTCGACCTTGGCCATAGCAGCATCCACGTCTGGGTGATCCGGCTCGCCCGGATGGCCCAAGTCGCCGGAGAGATCCATCGGGCCGATGAAGAGCAGGTCAACGCCAGGCACCGCCGCAATCTCCGCCACGGCCTCAACCGCGGCCCCGGTCTCGATTTGGCAGATGCAGAGCACGTCGCGGTCTGACCGCTCCATATAGGCGCGCCAGTCACGGCCATAGTCGGCCGCACGGACGACGGTGGGCGCCATGCCGCGGAAGCCGGCTTTGGGGTAGCGGCAGGCGCCCGCGGCTTCCTCCGCCTCCTCCCGGCTGTTGACGGCAGGACACATGACACCGACGGCGCCGATATCGAGCGCGCGCTTCACCTCCACCCGGCTGTTCACCGGGACGCGCACCAGCGGCTGGCAGCCGGTAGCTGAGAGCGCCTGGATGGAGGTCTGGGCGTCCAGGTAGGACCCGGGCCCATGCTCCATATCGATCATGCAGCAGTCATAGCCGGCCTGGCCCAACACTTCCGCCACCATGGGCGAACAGGTCATGTGCCAGAATCCAAAGACGGTCTCGCTCCCGGCCAAGCGGGCTTTTAGGCTGGTCATTTCTGTGGGTCCCCTGTCGCGGCTCTTCGTTGCTGCCACCTTGCCAGGAGATGTGGGGTGGCTGAAGGGACTTGAACCCTCGACCCCCGGAATCACAATCCGGTGCTCTAACCAACTGAGCTACAGCCACCATCGGGCGCGGTCGGAGGCACTCGACCTTGCGCGAAAGAGCGCGCTATATGCCGCTCCTCAGCGCCAGCCGTCAAGGGCCCTCTCCCACCCTGCCTCTGCGAAAGTCAGCCTATGCAAGCCCTGCCCTCTCTCGCCCGTCTGGGCACCGAAAGCGCCTTTGTTGTCCTGGCGAGAGCGGAGGAACTGCGCCGACAGGGACGCGATGTGATCAGCCTGGCGATCGGCCAGCCAGACGCACCCACCGCACCGCATATCGTCGAGGCGGCGATCAAAGCCTTACGCGACGGCGCGCATGGCTACACCGACGCTCAAGGGATCCCGCCTTTGCGGGCCGCAATCGCCGCCGATCTGGAACGCCGGCACGGAAGCGCCGTCAGCCCAGAGCGCATCCTGGTGGTCCCGGGCGGCAAGATGACCATGTTCTTCGCCTGCCTGGCGCTGGCCGGACCGGGGCGAGAGGTGATCTATCCGGACCCCGGCTTCCCGATCTACCGCAGCCTCGTTAACTACACGGGCGCGACGCCGGTACCACTGCCTCTGCGGGCCGAGACCGGGTTTGCGATCGAGCCCAAGGCCTTGGCGGAGCGCTTAAGCGAGAAGACCAGCCTGGTGATCTTGAACTCGCCCGGCAACCCGACGGGCGGCGTCACTGCGCCTGCTGCGATCGAGCAGATTGCGGAGGTGATGATCCGTCGTCCCCAGGCAGCGCTCCTGTCGGACGAGATCTACAGCTGCCTGACCTATGCACCGCAGCGCCACCTGAGCTTCCTGACCTTCCCTGAGCTGGCCGATCAGCTGATCCTCTTGGATGGCTTCTCCAAGAGCTACGCCATGACTGGCTGGCGCCTGGGCTATGGCGTTTGGCCGCAAAGCCTGATCGGTCCGGTCACCCGCCTGGCGATCAATGCCCATTCCTGCGTCAACGCGCCAACGCAATGGGCAGGCATAGCCGCGCTTGAGGGATCGCAAGAGACGGTCGAGGCCTTGCGCCAGAGCTTTGAGGCACGGCGGCGCCTGCTGCTCGATGGCCTGGCAGGCATTCCGGGCCTAGAAGCGCCGGAGCCTGGCGGAGCCTTCTATGTCTTTCCGCGCATCACCAATACGGCTTGGGACGATAAGAGCTTAGAGACGGCCTTGCTGGAAGAAGCGGGCCTGGCAACCTTGGCAGGCGGCGCCTTTGGTCCCTGTGGCGCCGGGCACCTAAGGCTCTCTTACGCCGCGTCGGAGGTGACGATCCGTGAGGCGCTTGCCCGGATCGAAGCAGTTATGGCGCAAAAATAGGCAACAGACTGCTCTCATTTTGTGCAACTACCGCCCCCTCGCAGTGGTGAGATGAGCTGGCGCTGAGACCGGGCGCGCAACGGCTCTCACGGCAAAGCTGGCATGAAACTTGCTTCAACTGCTTAGTATCAGCTGGGTCGTGCCGCAGGGTGCGCCCCCCATCCGGCTGTTTCATCAAGAGGCCACATGAAGAAAATCGAAGCCATCATCAAACCCTTCAAACTCGATGAGGTGAAGGAAGCGTTACACGACGTTGGAATCAAAGGCATAACGGTTACCGAGGCCAAGGGCTTCGGGCGCCAGAAAGGCCACACGGAACTCTACCGCGGGGCAGAGTACGTGGTTGATTTCCTGCCGAAAGTGCGGATCGAGGTCGTCATCGAAGAAAGCCTGGTCGAGCGCGCCATTGAGGCCATCCAACAGGCTGCCCGCACCGGCCGCATCGGCGACGGCAAGATCTTCGTCAGCACCATTGATGAGGCTATCCGGATCCGTACCGGCGAGCGCGGACCCGACGCAATCTAACCAATCACCAAGCTAGGACGCACAGGGCGCAGGCCCAGGCATCCCTGCCTTGAACATCCACGCGACAGAAACCCTACCCTAGAGGAAAGAAAGACCCATGTCCGACGTCAGCACCGTCCTGAAAATGATCGATGAGAACGACGTCAAGTACGTCGACTTCCGCTTCACCGACCCGCGTGGCAAGTGGCAGCACGTGGCCCAGCATGTCTCCACCGTCGATGAAGAGATGCTGACTGAGGGCATCATGTTCGACGGCTCCTCCATCGCCGGCTGGAAGGCGATCAACGAGTCCGACATGAACCTGAAGCCGGACCTCTCCACCGCCGTGATGGACCCCTTCGCCGCCCAGCCGCAGCTGATCTTGATCTGTGACGTGCTGGACCCGACCACCGGGCAGTCCTACGAGCGCGACCCTCGCACCACCCTGCGCAAGTCCCTCTCCTACCTGCAGTCCACCGGGATCGCCGACAGCGCGGTTTTCGGACCCGAGGCTGAGTTCTTCGTCTTCGACGATGTCCGCTTCGCCGTCGACATGAACCACACCTTCTTCAAATTCTACTCCGAGGAAGGCCCCTATGCCTCCGGCGACGCCTTCGACGAAGGCAACCTGGGGCACCGTCCGGGTATCAAGGGCGGCTACTTCCCGGTGCCGCCGGTCGATTCCGGAACCGACCTGCGCGCCGAGATGGTGACGGTCATGGAAGAGATGGGCGTCAAGGTGGAGAAGCATCACCACGAGGTCGCCCCCTCGCAGCACGAGCTGGGCATTCGCTTCGACGAGGTACTGAAGTGTGCCGACAACCTGCAGACCTACAAGTACGTCGTGCACAACGTGGCCCACGCCTATGGCAAGACCGCGACCTTCATGCCCAAGCCGGTGAAGGGCGACAACGGCTCTGGCATGCACTGCCACCAGTCTCTCTGGAAGGACGGCAAGCCGCTCTTCGCTGGTGACGGCTATGCCGGTCTGTCGGAGATGGCGCTCTACTACATCGGCGGCATCATCAAGCATGCCCGCGCGATCAACGCCTTCACCAACCCGCTGACCAACAGCTACAAGCGGCTGATCCCGGGCTTCGAGGCACCGGTGCTGCTGGCCTACTCCGCCCGCAACCGCTCGGCCTCCTGCCGTATCCCCTTCGGCGCCTCGCCGAAGGCCAAGCGGGTCGAGGTGCGTTTCCCCGATCCGGGCTCCAACCCCTACCTCGCCTTCTGCGCCATGATGATGGCCGGCCTGGACGGCATCCAGAACCGCATCCACCCCGGCGATCCCATGGACAAGAACCTCTACGACCTGCCGGCCGAGGAGCTGAAGGACATCCCGCAGGTCTGCGGCAGCCTGCGCGACGCCCTGGTCGCGCTGGAGGAAGACCATGACTTCCTGCTGGCCGGCGATGTCTTCACCAAGGATCAGATCGAGGGTTACTTGGAGCTGAAGTGGGAAGAGGTTTACGCCTTCGAGCACACGCCGCACCCGATCGAGTTCCAGATGTACTACTCGGTCTAAAGCAGCGCCCACTTCGGGCATTGTAAGGTTACAAGGGGCTGCCGGCATGCGTGCTGGCAGCCCTTTTCTTTGTTGTCTCGAAACAATTTAAAAGAGTTACAATCAGCTCTTCTTGCAATAAAGCATTTGCATGCCCTCGCAGCTGTGTCATCATTCTGTCATAAACCCGAGTCGTCCCGCGCTGTGAGGCGACCTGGGGTCAGAGCGATGCAACAGAAGAGGGAGCTGCAAGGCCTATGTTCACGCTGCTTATGACCGTCTGTATCGGCAGCAGTTTTTGCTATTACACGCTACCGCCGGTGACCTATGAGACCGTCGCCAAGTGTCAGCAGCAGGCTGGCTTGATCGCTGGCATGCAGGCTGGCCGGCACGCGCCGGGTAAAGATGTCTCCATCACCTTTCGCTGCAGCGATGGGACCCTGGAGGTCGCCCGCCGCGCCGACTGGATGCAGGTCGATTTGGTCGCCGAGGCCGGTTAGAGCGTTCCACTGCTTGGCTCAGCGCTGCGGCCTGGGCTAGGACCTGGGGCATGACACTCTTGCCCCCGAAAACGCCGTCTGGTGCGATCACCGTTCGCGCCTATGAAGACCGCGACTACGACTGGGTCCTCGCCCTGAACGAAGCCTCCGTCCCTGCGGTGAATTCCTTGACGCCTCAGGAGCTGAACGAGCAGCTGTCGGAAGCCGACTGGACCGGCGTCGCGGAAGGCATGGGCGGCGCACGCGGGATCTTGATTGTCTTCGCGCCTGGCGGCACCTACCGGAGCACCAACTACGCTTGGTTCAACGCTCAGGCAGAAGCCTTCGTCTACGTTGACCGCATCCTGGTGAGTGAAGAGGCGCGCGGCCAAGGCCTAGGCCGGGCGCTCTATGAGGCGCTAGCGGCCTGGGCAACAGAAGCCGGCTTTCCTCGAATCGGCTGCGAGGTAAACGAGGACCCGCCGAATCCGGTCTCGATGGCTTTTCACGAGCGCCTTGGCTTTCAAGCCTTAACCAGCCGCATCAATCCCGCCGACGGCAAGCAGGTGCGTATGCTGGAGTATCGCCTAAGCTAGCGCCCTCTCATGCGCCTTAAGGCCGGCTGCGCTGGCTGGTCTGGCATCCATACGGGCCATCCAGGCCTCTACCGCGGGGAAGCCACCCAGCGTCTCCAGCCAATCCCGACGCCAGGCAATCAGCGGGAAGAGGCCGATGTCGGCCACGCTGACCTCGCCGGCCAGGTAGTCGACGCTCTCAAGACGCTGTTCGAGATAGGTCAGGTGATGCTCCAGCCGATCCATGAAGAACTCGACATTCGCCTCTGACTTATCGGGCACAAAACCCTCCAGCGCGTAGAGCGTGGCACCGAGGGCTGATACATCGCTGGTGGCGTGCATCAGCCACTGCAGCGCCATGGTCTGGACCATGGGGTCTTCGGGCCAGAGCACGTTTTCACGCCGCGCATAGAAGAGGACGATGGCAGAGGACTGGGTGAGCACCAGCCGCTGGCCATTGGGTCCCTCGTCATCGACCACAACCGGGATCTGGCCGCGTGGATTCAGTTTTAGGAAGCCGGGCTCGCGCTGTTCGCCCTTGGCCAGGTCCACGACCTTGACCTTGTAGTCCAGGCCAGCCTCTTCCAGAATCAGGCTGGCCCGGTGCCCATGTGGCGTATCGGCGGTGAGGAGCTTGATCATCGTTGGGGCGGTTCCTCTCTCAGGCGGTTTGGAGCGAGTCCGGCAGGACCCGCGGACGGCCGAGGTCGTCGACCGCGACATAGATGAAGGTGCCCTCAGTCACCATGACCTCAGCACCGTCGCGATGCCGGCGCACCCAGGTCTCGATCTTCACCTGCATGGAGGTCCGCCCCGTCTTCGCGATGTGAGCATAGCAGGTGACCAGGTCGCCGATGAAGATGGGTTGGTGAAAGCGCATGGCCTCCACCGCCACGGTGACGATGCGGCCGCCGGCATGGCGCACCGCCGGCAAGGCGCCCGCCAAGTCCATCTGCGCCAAGACCCAGCCACCGAAGATGTCACCCGAGGGATTGGCATCGGCCGGCATGGCGAGCGTGCGGAGCGCCGGCTCCTCAGCTGGCGGCGCGCCGCTCTCTAGGCGCGTCTCGTCGCTCATTTGCGTCCCTCTCCCTTTGCTTCTCGTCGCTGCCTCTTCCGGCATGACGCGGCGACACCGCGCCTTGCCAGGCGCTGGCCGGCTTCGATAGTCAAAGAGGCATGTCTGACCTCTTCAACAAACCGACTGTGCAGCAAGCTGGCTACTCCGCCAAGGACATTGAGGTTCTGGAAGGGCTGGAACCCGTACGCCGGCGCCCCGGCATGTACATCGGCGGCACAGATGCCCGCGCGCTTCATCACTTGGTCGCGGAGGTCCTGGACAACGCCATGGACGAGGCTGTGGCCGGGCACGCGACGCGGATCGATCTGCGCCTGGCTGCCGACAACCGGGTGACCGTCGTCGACAACGGCCGCGGCATCCCGGTGGATCCGCATCCTAAGTATCCTGACCGTTCTGCCCTGGAAGTGATCCTGACCACGCTTCACTCGGGCGGTAAGTTCTCCGACAAGGCCTATGCGACGGCCGGCGGCCTGCACGGTGTCGGCCTGTCGGTGGTCAACGCCTTGGCCGAGGAGCTGACGGTCGAGGTCGCCCGCGACAAGCAGCTCTGGCGCCAGACCTATGCGCAAGGCGATCCGCAGACCAAACTGGAGGCGGCAGGCGGCGCGCCCAACCGGCGCGGCACCACCATCTCTTTCAGCCCCGACCCGGTGATCTTCGGCAAGGAGCTAAAGCTGGAGCCGGCCAGGCTCTACCGCATGGCGCGGTCCAAGGCCTACCTTTTCCGCGGGGTGGAGATCCGCTGGTCCTGCGCAGCGGAGCTGCTCGGCGCCAACGACAAGACCCCGCCGGAAGCCCGCCTGCACTTTCCCAACGGCTTGGCCGATTCTCTGGCCGAGGTGCTGGGCGATCGCCCGCTGGTCGCCCCCCTACCCTTCACCGGCCTGGCACAGCTGGGCGAGGGCGCCGACCGGCTGGAATGGGCGCTCGCCTGGCCTCAGGACGAGGATGGCCAGGTACACAGCTATTGCAACACGGTACCGACGCCAGAAGGTGGCACGCATGAAACCGGCCTGCGCCAGGGGCTCTTGCGCGGTCTCAAGGCTTACGGCGAGCTCTTAGGCCAGAAGAAGGCTGGGATCGTGACCGCCGACGACCTGGTCTCCGGCGCCGTCATCTACCTCTCGCTCTTCATCAAGGACCCGCAGTTCCAAGGGCAGACCAAGGAAAAGCTGGTGACCGCCCGCGCCCAGCGTCTGGTGGAAGGGCTGATCAAGGATCACTTCGAGCACTGGCTGGCGGCCGAGCCGGAGCGCGCGCGCTTGCTCTTAGAGCATGCCATTGAACGGGCCGAGGAGCGTCAACGCCGCCGCCAGCAGAAGGAACAGAGCCGCAAGACGGCGACCAGTCGGCGGCTGCGCCTGCCGGGCAAACTGGCCGACTGCAGCCAAACCACCGCCGAGAACACTGAGATCTTCATCGTCGAGGGCGATTCCGCAGGCGGCTCTGCCAAGCAGGCGCGCAACCGCGAGACCCAGGCGATCCTGCCGCTCAGAGGCAAGATCCTGAACGTCGCCTCTGCCTCGGCTGACAAGCTGAAAGACAATCAAGAGCTCAGCGATCTGACCCAGGCGCTTGGCTGCGGTACCCGCGCGGCCTTCGACATCGACAAGCTGCGCTATCAGCGGGTTATCGTGATGACCGACGCCGACGTGGACGGTGCCCACATCGCGGCCCTTCTCATCACCTTCTTCTGGCGGGAGATGCCGGGGCTGATCGAACAAGGCCGCCTCTTCCTGGCGCAGCCGCCGCTCTTTCGCCTGACCCAGGGCGGCACGACCCATTACGCCATGGACGATGCCGATAAGGAACAGCTGATGGCTAAGGGCTTCTCGGGCCGCGGCAAGATCGAAATCAGCCGCTTCAAGGGGCTGGGCGAAATGCCGGCGATCCAGCTGCGCGACACCACCATGGACCCGGCAAAACGCAAGCTGCAACAAGTCGTCATCGCGGATGCGGGGGATGACGCAGCCTCTGTCGATGTAACTGCCCTTACGGCCAAGCGCATCGACGCCTTGATGGGGCGCAAGGCGGAGCACCGCTTTGCCTTCATTCAAGAAAACGCGCGCTTTGCCGAGGATCTGGACATTTAGCTGCGTCGCCGCTTTTCCGGGTGCGTCTCACAAAGGCCACGAAGGCCTGCGCATCATTCCACTCCACGATTGGAGGATAAGGAATGCTTGCTAAGGCCCTTTTGCCTGTTGCTGCTGTGATGGTTTTGGCCGCCTGTGCCAGCAGCTACGAACCGGTTGTCGATTTCAGGGCAAGCACCGCGTCTGCTGAGGCCTATGACCAGAACCTGCGCGAATGCCGGGCCTTGGCAGAGCAAGGTGGCTCTCCTGCAGAAGATGCCGCCGTGGCTGGCGTTGGTGGCGCTGCGCTGGGTGCTGCCCTAGGCGCGATCAGTGGTGCGATCCTGGGCGGCGGCGCCGGCACGGGCGCTGCGGCCGGGGCTGCGATCGGCGGGACCGCCGGTGCCGCAGGCGGTGCGGTCTCGGGCGTCAGCGACCAGAAGTCGATAATCCGCAACTGCCTCAGCGGGCGTGGCTACGCCGTCGTCGGCTAGACCCAGGCCTTCGGGCGAACGTCACGTGAACGTGCGGTTTGCTGGCTTGCCCTGGCGCGAGCCTGGGCCAACCTCATCGCCATGGCCAATACAGGAGCTATGTTGATGTGGTTTAAGATCGGTCTTGCCATTGCCGCAGCTACGGCCTTGGCCGCCTGTACATCCTTCGTTCCAGGCACGCCTGTGATTGGGCCAAGCAACATCGAACGCTACACGGCGCAGTCCAACGCGCTCTTCGTCGGTAACGGGCAACTTGTGCTTTTGGGTGATCCGGAAAAGCCCGATGACCGTCTGGCCTTGGCTGAGGTGGCAGCTGAGAACATCGCCAAAGGTGCCTTTGGCGCTACGTTCCAGCTAACGCCGCGCGAACTGGCAGATAAGGCGTCGCGCAACCGAGTGATCGTTGTGGTTGGTGGCGCCTACGGCTGGACGCTTTGTGAAGCACCGCCGGTGCGCGGAAGCAATTTCTCCGGTCAGGGGATCCGGGTGACTGCTGCGGCTTGCAACGGCAACACGCGTCTCTCATCAGTGAGCGGCAGCATTGGCGGGCTGAACGGCGTCGATGATCCAGCACTCGCCAACTTTTTTGCTCAGATCGGCGCAGCCTTGTTCCCAGGGAGAAACCTGGACTACCAGCTGCGAGATCGCGGCTGGGACTTCTAACGCAACAAGCCTAGGCACATCATCGGCGCGGGGCGAGGGTTCGCCCCCGCCACAAGCCCCAGAGCAGGTAGAGGAAAAACCAGGCACACCAGAGACTTGGGACGATAACGTGACACCAGGTCAGATAGTCGGTAAAGCCCAACGCGGCCCCATCGGTCCAGCCACGAAAGACGACTGTGGTAGCGACCAGGAAAGCGATCTGTAGCCCTGCTGTGATCAGGCCGGTTTCCTGATAGATCTGCCGACCCGCCCGCCCGGCAGCGAAGGCCAGATAGAGGAAGAGGCCGCAGAACAGCAGGTCGGGAATCCACATGAAGGTGAGTGCCGCCTCCCGGACCTGGAGGCGCAGACCTTGAATCGAGGCGTCCAAAGACAAAGCGATCCGCCATAGCGCCATCGCGGCAACCCATAGGGCGCCCAGTCGGATGACCCAAAGCGTGATGACGCCCGGAGCGGGCGTTCCTTGTCGGTCGTCTGTCATGGCCGCTAGCTCTGCCTCGCATCGCACCCTTTGCGCAAGGGACCCGTGCCTGGCTTGACCCAACCGCCAACCCGGGCCTAATCGAACGCCTGGCAGAAACAGGGCAGGATCGCGGTGGCTGAAAGCGCAGCATTCGGGGAAGACAAGAGAGGCTATGGCCTTCAGGGGTCCGGCGGGCACTGGCTGTGGCGTCCCAGCACCTTCCTTCTTGCCATGGCCCTGCTTCAGGTCCTACACGCCGTCCTGCGGCCGATTCTGACCGACACCGTCGGCAACGACAACACCGACCAGCTCCTCTTCGCGCAGGCTTTGCAGGCGGGCTATGCTTACGAGCAGCTACCGCTCTACACCTGGTTAGTCTGGGGCTTGTCGCAGGCTTTGGGGCCTTCCATCGTCACCGTCGGCATCATCCGCTATGCCCTGGTGTTCCTCATTCATCTCTTCGCCTATCTGGCGGGTCGTGAGCTCATCCGTGACCCCAAGCTGCAGGTCGCCTGCGGGCTGTCACCGCTGCTCTTGTACCCCATCGGCTGGCGCCTGCACGAAGCCGACACCCAGGGCGTGCTCGCCTCTGTCCTGCTGCTGGCCCTAGTCTGGATGACGTTGCGGGTGATCCAGAACGGCCGGCTATGGGATTTCCTAGGCTTGGGCGCAGCACTGGGTCTCGGGCTCCTCTCCAGCGGTTACTTCGGCATCGGCCTCGTGACCTTGGCGCTCGCCCTGCTCTTGGAGCCGCAGTCTCGAAGCCGCGTGCTGCGCTGGCCATTGCTGGCCACCCTTGTGTTGGCAGCCCTTGTTATCACCCCGACCCTGCTGTGGGTCTTGGAACAGGGCCAGCCGCTGTTCGATCAGATCCGGGTTCGGCTCGACGACTGGCGCAGCCCGGACAACCTCAATCCCTGGTACGATCAAGCCTGGTTTGGCTTCATCAACCTCTTCGTCGGCAGCTTTCCGGTCTGGCTAATCCTCGGTCTGCTCTTCTTGCCGAGCCTCCGCCCTCTGCCCCGCGGCAGCGTCACCGGCGGCGGGCGCGTGCTCTTGCTCTATGCCGGGCTTCTACTCTTGATCTCACCGCTGGCCGCGCTGCTGCTGGAGATCAACAAGGCGCATCAGTTCAGGCTCTATCCATTGACGCTGCCGCTGCTGCCGCTCTTCTTTCATCGCCTGGACCTGCGTCCACCCCATTCGACGCCGCTGCGTTGGCTCTTGATCCTCTGCCTGGTCTTCATCCTGGTGGCGATCCAAGCCCGCTTTCAGCACATCGAGTCGGGCCCGGCCTTCTGCGCCAAGTGCCGGATGCAGACCCCCTACCCCGACATGGCGGCGGCGCTGCGCGACCAAGGCTATAGCGGCGGCGGCACCATCGTCGCCGGAGACGTCCACATCGCTGGAAACCTGCGCACCCAGTTTCCTAAAGCGCGCATCCTGACCGCGCGTTACCCAGAACTGCAGCCACCGCTGTCAGCCAGTCCCGGCGCCTGCGTCATTGTTTGGAACGCTGACGAGGGGAGCGGCCATGTCGCGGCTCTCTACCGCTATCTCGACCGCCTTGGCGTTACGCCCCCGCCGCCGGAGACGGCAGAGCTGACGCGTCTCCTGATCCCCCTGCCCGCGCGCATCGACGTGCCGCAGCGCGAGGTGGCGCTGAGAAGCTTTCTGCTGCCCGGCGGGCAAGGTCAGTGCCGGTGAGCGGAGAGCGCCTGCTCGTGGTTGGCCCGGCCTGGGTGGGCGACATGGTCATGGCCGACAGCTTCTTCCAGCTGTTGAAAGAGCGCGATCCACTGGCGCATCTCTGTGTCTTGGCACCGCCGGCGACGGCTGGCCTGCTGCCCTTCATGCCCAGCGTGGACCAGTCCGAGGTCTTGCACAGCAAGAGCGGACGCCTCGACCTCGCGGCGCGCTGGAGACTTGGCCGACGCTTGTCCAAGCAAGGCTTTCAGCGCGCCTTGATCCTACCGCGCAGCATCAAGGCCGCCCTGGTACCGGCCTTCGCCCGCGTGCCGCAGCGCGTCGGCTACGCCGGCGATCCGCGCTGGGGGCTGGTCAACGATCTCCGCCCCTTCGACCGCAAAGCCGTGCCACGGAGCGTCGATCGTTTCCTGGCCCTGGCTCTGCCCCAGGGAGAGCCGATCCCTGCCGCCCCGGAGCCGCGTTTGATGGTTTCCGAAGCAGTAAGAACGGAGAGCTTGACCAAGGCGGGCTTGACGGCTCCGCAGGCCCCTCTTCTGGCGCTTTGTCCCGGTGCTGCCTATGGGCCGGCAAAGCGCTGGCCGGCTGAACACTTCGCCGCTGTCGCTCGACATTGGACGAGCAAGGGTGGACTGGTTTGGGTCTTCGGACAGGCACAGGACCGCCAAGCTGCAGAGATCATCAGACAAACAGCACCAGCACAGGTCGTGGACCTCACCGGCCGCACCGATCTCGCCGGTGCCTTGGGGTTGATGACCTTCGCCACTGCTGCCGTTTGCAACGACTCCGGCTTGATGCATGTAGCTGCCGCCTTGGCAAAGCCCCTGGTCGCCCTCTACGGTTCCAGTACCGCAGAGGAGACGCCGCCCTTGAGCGCGAAAGCTCAGGTTCTGGGTCTCGATCTTGAGTGCCGGCCCTGTCATCAGCGGACCTGCCCGCTTGGGCATCTGCGCTGCCTTCAGGACCTCGCCCCCGATCGGGTCATCGAAGCGCTTCGCAGTGCTCAAGTAGACTTCTAAGTCTATAGTAAAATTCTTGTCCTAAGTATCTGCACTGTAAGGATAACGGAGGTCTATTAGGCAAGGTCATGCGGCTCTTGATCGTCAAGACCTCCTCCATCGGCGATGTCCTCGACACCTTCCCGGCGGTGACCGACGCAACCGCGCAGTACCCGGACCTCGACATCGACTGGCTGATCGAAGCAGCTTTTGCCGCCCTACCCCGTCGTCATCCTGCCGTCACGCGGGTGATCCCCATTCGGTTTCGGCATTGGCGCGGGCGGCCGCTTCAGGCCCTCACCAGCGGCGCGTTGGCCGCCAGTCTGAAGGAGCTGCGGAGCCGGCACTACGACCTGGTGATCGACGCGCAGAGCCTTTGGAAGAGCGCCGTCATGGGCCGCCTGGCAAAGGGCGCCTTGCACGGTTACACTTTCGGCTGTGAACGTGAGCGTTGGTCACCCTTGCTGAATCAAAGGCGCCACCAGGTCGGTGTGGAGGTCCATGCGGTCCAGCGCATACGTGAGCTCTTTGCCGATGCCTTGGGCTATCCGCGCCCGCAAACACCGCCTGTCTTCGGCTTCCCGCCGGGCAGCCGTGCAGAGCCACCTTACTTGGTCTTTCTGCACGGCGCCGGCTGGTACTCAAAGCGCTGGCCAGTGCCGCACTGGCAAGCCTTGGCACGGCTAGCGGCAGCTCAGGGCATCAAGTCCGTCCTGCCGGGCCATAGCCAGGAAGATCGCGATCGGGCCAAGGCCATTGCAGCAGAAAGCCCTGCAACACCGCTGGTGACGCAGGACCTGGACGCCGCCTGGGACCTGATTGCTGGCGCAAGCGGCGTGGTGACCTCCGATACCGGTCTGGGACATCTGGCGGGCGCGCTCTCGGTTCCGACCGTCGCCCTATACGGACCCAACTCCGCGCTCAGGTCCCAGACGCTGGGCCACAATCAAGCGCACTTCGAGAGCGACATGGACTGCGCCCCCTGCCTGAAGCGGACCTGCCCTCTACAAGCCGATCGGACCCTGCCGGGCAAGTGCATGGAAGCCTTTCGGCCCGAAGAGGTGTGGCGTCGGTTGGAACAGGTCATGCAGGCCGATCAGACCGCGCGGTCCGGTGCCTAACGCCGGCTACTTGCGCCCTGCCCTGTCGAGGCTGGCGCGCAGGGCCACCAATTCGGCATGCAGACTGCGCAGAGTATCTCGCAGCTCTGACGAGGGCGCCACATCCGGCGTAGCCTTCGCAAAGAGCGGACCGGCGTCGTCTTTGCTATCGGCCGTCTCTGTCACGGCGTCCGGCTGTGCTTGCTTCTCGCTTTCGGGTTGCTCCGGCGCTGCCTCGCCCTCCTCCTCAGCAGGGGCGGCCTCTGGGCTGCCGGGCTTTTGCTGCAGGTGCCGCCTGGCGCCTTTGATGGTGAAGCCTTCCTGATAGAGCAGATCGCGGATACGTGTCAGCAGAGCCATGTCTTCCGGGCGGTAGTAGCGCCGCCCGCCGGCCCGTTTCAGTGGCTTTAGCTGGGTGAACTTGGTTTCCCAGAAACGAAGAACATGCTGCGGCACGCTTAGCTCGTCAGAGGCCTCACCGATGGTGCGGAAAGCAGAAGGGCTCTTGCGCCCAGCCCTCGAGCCGTTGGTGTTGCTTGATGCAGGCCGGGGAGCCTCACTCGGCACGATCCTCGCCCTCCACGCTGGCAGTGCCGCCGTTGATGCGGTCCTTCAGAACGTGGGAGGCGCGAAACACCAGTACGCGACGCGGCAGGATCGGGACCTCTTCGCCGGTCTTGGGGTTACGGCCAACCCGCTCCCCCTTCTCGCGCACGAGAAAGGTCCCGAAGGAGGAGATCTTGACGGCCTCTCCCTCAACCAGGGCGGCCGTCATCTCCTCCAGAACTTCCTCGACAAGGGCTGCGGATTCGTTCCGTGACAGACCAACTTCTTGATAGACAGCCTCAGTCAGCTGCGCCCGGGTGACCGTCTCATTATCCATTCACCCTGCTCCCACGCCTCTCGTTCTTCTTCCAGTGGAACTGTAACTCGGCGCGAAAAGCTACGTCAAATGAGTTGCTTAAGAAAAATGAACTATGGCAGCAGAATGGCAGTCTACCAGCGAATCAAGGCCGATCCCCAGGTGAATCCGCCGCCCATAGCTTCCAGCAGCAAGAGATCGTTGGTCTTCACGCGGCCATCGGTTACCGCGGCATCGAGAGCGAGCGGAATGGAGGCTGCTGAGGTGTTGGCATGGCGATCGACCGTCACGATCACCTGATCCATCGGCAGATTGAGCTTCTTGGCCATGGCCTCGATGATCCGCACGTTGGCCTGGTGCGGCACCATCCAATCGACGTCGCCGGGGGTCAGGTCGTTGGCATCGAGAGCGACATCGATGGCTTCAGCCATGCGGGTGACGGCGTGCTTGAAGACCTCCCGCCCCTGCATGCGCAGGAAGCCGGTGGTTTGCGTCGAGCCAGGGCCGCCATCGACATAGAGGGCGTCGTGGTGCTGCCCATCGGAGTAGAGATGGGTGGAGAGCAAGCCGCGGGCCGCGCTGTTGCGTTCGGCAGAGCCATTCAGCGCTTGCGCCTCCAAAATCACTGCACCGGCGCCGTCGCCGAAGAGGACGCAGGTCGTGCGGTCGCTCCAGTCCAGGATCCGGCTGAAGACCTCAGCGGCCACCACGAGCACGCGGCGCGCCTGACCGGCGCGGATGAAGTTGTCCGCTACTGCTAGCGCATAGATGAAGCCGCTGCAGACCGCTTGCACATCGAAGGCAGCGCCACTGGTCATGCCCAAGGCAGCTTGAACGCGCGTCGCTGTCGCCGGGAAGGTCTCGTCCGGCGTGGCCGTTGCGCAGACCACCAGATCGATGTCCTGCCCACTTAGACCTGCTGCATCCAGCGCCTTGCGCGCCGCGGCGATACCCAAATCCGATGTCAGCTCATCGTCTGCAGCGATATGGCGTTGGCAGATACCGGTGCGCTGTCGAATCCAGGCGTCATCGGTTTCCACCTGTGTTGCCAGTTCCGCATTGGTGAGGATGCGCTGCGGCAGGTAGGAACCGCTGGCAATGACCCGGGCGCGATAAGCCATCAGCTGGCAACGGCCTTGACGTTGCCGGCAGCCAAGGTGGCCTCAGCGCAGTCCTTGGCGATGGTTTCGTTCACACGGTGTTTTACCATATCCACCGCCACCGAGACGGCATGGGCGAAGCCGAGCGCATCCGTGCCGCCATGGCTCTTCACCACGATCCCGTTCAGGCCCAGAAAGACGGCACCGTTGTAGCGGCGCGGGTCCAAGCGCTTGCGCAGCTTGTTCATCGCCTGGCGCGCCAGCAGGTAGCCAAGGCTGGCAAAGAGTGAGGAGCGGAAGGTGCGGTTCAGATACGCGCTGATCAGCTTTGCCGTCCCTTCCGCCGTCTTCAGCGCAATATTCCCGGTGAAGCCGTCGGTGACGATCACGTCGACGGCACCCTGGGCCAGGTCGTCGCCCTCAACGTAGCCTTTGAAGCCTTCAGGATCCAACTGGGCGAGGATTGCCCGCGCCTCCTGAATGGACTCATGCCCCTTAATCTCTTCCGACCCAACGTTCAGCAGCGCCAGGGTCGGGCGCGGAAGCCCGAGCACAGCGCGGGCAAAGGCGCGACCCATGATGGCGAAATCCACCAGGTTGCCAGCGTCGCACTGCACGTTGGCGCCAAGATCCAGCATGACGCTCTCGCCGCGCTGGGTCGGGAAGAAGGAGGCGATGGCCGGACGGTCGATTCCCGGTAGAGTCCGCAGTGCCAGTTTCGACATGGCCATGAGGGCACCGGTGTTGCCAGCCGAAACCACGGCATCGGCGTCGGCGGCTTTGACGGCATCAATCGCCAACCGCATCGAGGACTTGCGTCCGCTGCGCAATGCGACGGAGGGCTTTGCGTCTGCAGCGACACGCTCGTCGGTATGGACGATCTCGCAGACCTCTGCCAGGCGTTCCAGCTTCGCCAAGAGCGGCTCGATCTCCGCTTGGCGGCCATAGAACACGAAGCGCGCTTCGGGGTGTCGTTGGCGCGCGATATTCGCGCCCTTGACCACTATGGCCGGGGCCTTGTCCCCACCCATGGCGTCGAGGGCTATGGTCATCTGAGCGCTCACCTGCGGGCGTTACCTTCTGCCATGAGAGCAGCCTTCGAAAACCCAAGAGGCGACCATGGCTTGGCCGCCATTTCTCCAGAACGCGCCCGGCCTTAGCCTCACCACTCCGACATGGGCGGTTAGGGTCGGACAAATCCCTAGCAAGAGGCGTGAAAGTCCCTCCCCACCTCTAGGCTGTCAAGCCTCGCCGATGACCGCGAGCCCCGTGACGGCCCGGAAGCGGCAGCAAACCTAGGCCGCGTCGACGCTGTCGATGACCTCCCGGCCATCGTAGTAGCCGCAAGCGCCGCAGACATGATGCGGGCGCTTCAGCTCTCCGCAGTTCGGGCACTCGACGCTTGAAGAGGCAGGAAGAAAGTCGTGGGCCCGCCGCATGCCACGGCGCGACGGGGTGGTTTTTCTCTTAGGGACAGCCATCGTCGTTCTCCTTCATCAATAGCCGAGAGGGCGCGGCGCCGTATTGGCTGTTCCGCACCCTCACATGATCGGCTCATCAAGGAGCCAGTCTGTTGTTCACGCGTCTGAGGCAGCAGCCTTGCGCAGGGTCGCCTGCTGGTTTCGATTTAACAGCCCCAGTCGAAGAGCGGTGGAATAACCCATTCGCTGCAGAGGAGCAAGTCAGAGAGCCATGCGAAAGTCGCCCGCGTGCTTTGACCTTTGCTCTAGCTTGGTTTTGCTTTCCAGGCCGACAGCGCGGCAAAGGGCTTGGCTGCCGGATCCTGCGCGGCCACCGGCAGCTGCGCGTCGGGCGCGCGTGGGTAGGGATCGAGCGCAAGAGAGAGGTGCTGGACGACCTCTTCGCCCAGATCCAAGCCCTCGTCGGGCAAGGGGTCCGGTTGTTCGGGATCGATGTCCGCCACCTCGCCCTCGGCCTCGGCCTCGGCAGTTAAGCTGTAGCGTTGCGCGAGGGGCTCGTGCAGCTGGTGCCGGAAAGGCTTTAGCGTGACGACACAGGTGCGGGTGACATCTGCTTCAAGCCAACCGCTGATCGCCAGGGTTTGGCTCGCCGGCTCGGCAGTGACCGTGACTTCGGCCGTCAGGCTGTGCAGGCCGTCGAGCCCCAAGCGATCAGCAACGGCCTCGCACTCTGCGGCTTCGGCAGTCAGCCGATGCCTTTCCTGGCCGCTGCCCAGCCGCGCAAGGTTAAAGGGCCGAGAGAATTCTAGAGGCGTCGTCATGAGGCTGCGAGGCTTGCACTGCCTTCCGGTACGCGCGGATCCACGAAACGCACCCGTCCCTGGCTCAGGTCATCCCAGCCTTGCCCTGCCAGATCCTGATCGACCAAACGGATGTAAGCAGCCATCGTGGCGAGCTGGTCCGGCGTGGCTTCGACTGTCGCGAAGAGGTTCCGCTTCAGGACGGCAACCAAAGCATCTTCAGACTGCTCGCTTGGAGCTTGCTCGCCACGTAGCGCCTCATCATAAGCGAGTGCGCGACCATAGAAGCCCTCGATCATCCGCTTCACACGCTTGCCGACGCCGATGTCGGAGGCCCCCATCTCCCGCAGATTGAGGTCCATGTCTGCGAAGAAGATCTCAGACAGGTCTTGCGATAGGGCCTCCGCCGGCTGGCCCAGATCCTTCAAACGCCGCATCAACAAGAAGACGTGCAGTGCCAGAATGTCGAAGCGTCCATCCACCGAATCCGGCACGCCGACTTGCGTATAGAAGACCGGGCGCCGGCCTTGCTCGACGGTCAAGCGATAGAGCTCCAGGCCCTCATCGCTGAACTCTTTCTTTCCGAACAAGCGCTTGAACATAGGAAGGCATTCCTTTGGCGACGCCACGCCGTTGCAAAATCGCGGAGAAAAGAGATATGCAAGTGCTAGCGTCTCTATCAAGGGCTCCTAGAGCAAGGGAACGAACCTGATCATGCGCACCATCGCAGCTGTCATACGGATTCACGTCGGCCGGCTTGTCGCGATCGCCTGCCTCTGCCTCTTCGCCAGCGCCTGCACGCAGGAGATCATTGTGCGCGGCAATGTTCCCGACCAGGAAGAGATTGCCTCTATCGAGCCGGGGCTCACCACCCGCTCAGAGGTCGCTCAGATCCTGGGCTCACCCTCGACCGTCTCAAGCTTTCGCGACCGCACCTGGTACTACATCGGGCAGAAGCAGACGCAGTTCGCCTTCCTGGATCCCGACGTTCTTGAGCGCAATGTCCTGGTGGTTGAATTCAATGCGTCAGGAACCGTCGAGGAAACCCGAACCTTCACCCTGGAAGATGGGCAAAGTATTGAAACCGTCAGCCGCGTAACCCCAACGGAAGGGCGTAGTTTCACCTTGCTGGAGCAGTTACTCGGCAACGTTGGCCGTTTCAACGATCCGGGATCAGGCGACGGCAACCCAGCACCGGGTGTCCCTGGGCTCTAAGAGAGGAGCAAGGATCCCTGCGGGTCTGACGGACTGGATCAGCGCCCACGTCGCCGATCTGGTGGGCTGACCCCGTAACGGTCTTCGCGCAGAGCCCGCCAGATGGCTTCCTGGAGTTGGCGGGTTAGCGTCGATCGCAAACAAAGGGCACGAACCAACAACCCAGCGGCATTTGGCAGCTCGGTAACAGCGCCATAGGCATCGGGCCACGCACGCAGGAGCCCACGCACATCTTGAGAAAAGCCTGCGCTCACCGCGCCAAGGGCCCAGACAGTCACGATTGCAACCAAGGGCGGACAGCCGCCACGGCGCAAAGCCTCCGGCGTTATGCGGCTCTCTTCTACGGCCAGCAGCCGCCCCGCGTTATCACGTATGCCGACCCGCGATTCGAAGGCATGAAAGGCAGGCGAGGCGGCATCGGGATGCCAAGCTAGCCCTTCGGCAAGAAGCAGCCGTGCGCCAGGTGCCAAAGTGATGTCTAAACACTGCGCCATGTGGGCACCGGGTAGTAGAATCGGTGGATCCCAGAGCAACTCCAAGATCGCGCCCGCACCGACCTTCAGCTGCCAGTCGACGCGGCTTGGCTCTTTCGGGTCGCCACGGTGCACAACCTGTGCACCTTGCGAGGCCAGATGCGCCTCAGCGCCCTGCTCCAGCCGGATCGATTGGCGCAAGCAATCACCGTCCAGAAGGATACTGCACGATGACTGAGGAATGACCGTTGCCATTCCCACCGGTGCCGGGTCGATCCAGAAGGGCCGGGTCAGGCTCCAAGGATAGCGGCAGCTGCGCCGCAGCAACCTGCTGCGGCCGTCGCGGCCTTGCGCAAAGGTGAGGTCGAGCTGCGGCCCCATCATGTAGCGCCGTCATGCGGTCCCGTCACCGCAGCTGATAGCGCTGGCCGAGTGGAACCTCCAGGGCCGGCTCGCAAGTGAGCAGACGCCCGTCGGCCCAGACCTCAAAGCTCTGCGAATCCACCTCGATCTTCGGCAGGGCGGCGTTCAACAGCATGTCCGCCTTGCCGCGGCCTCGCACAGAACGGATCGGCTGAAAGGCCTTGGCAACACCCAATCGCTCGTGCGTGCCGGCCTGCACGGCCAACTGGCTCACGAAGGTGACGCCCAAGGCCTCTTTCGCCTTACCGTAGGCGCCCCACATGGGCCGCTGCACCACCGGTTCGGTGACCATGTGGCTGCCGTTGCCATCGCCCATCACGCTCCAGACCACGACGCCGCTCTTGATCACCAGCAACGGCTTGAGTCCAAAGGAGGACCGGGGCCAAAGCACAATATCGGCCATCTTGCCAGGCGCGATCGATCCAACCTGCTCTTCGATGCCGGCCGCAATCGCCGGATTGATCGTGTACTTGGCCAGGTAGCGCAGGATGCGGGCATTGTCGGCCCTGGCCGTGGTCTCTTCCGGCAGGCGGCCGAGGCGGTCCTTCATCACGCTGGCCAGCTGCCAGCATTTGGCGAGGTTCTCGGCCAGACGCCCCATGCCTTGCGTATCGGTCGCGAAGATGGAGATGGCACCCATGTCGTGCAGCAGGTCTTCCGCTGCCATGGACTGCGGCCGCACCCGCCCCTCGGCGAAGGCCACATCCTCCGGCAGGTTGTAGTTCAGCATGTGGCACAGCATGGTCATGGGCACGCCTTCCTCGAGCGCGCCGGGGGTGAAGGGATTGGTCGGGTTGGTCGAAGACGGCAGGACGTAGGGCTCGCCATTCACCCGCAGGATATCTGGCGCATGGCCGCCCCCCGCCCCCTCCACGTGATACATATGCACCGTGCGCCCGGCGATGGCCCCGATGGTCTCCTCGCAGAACCCGAACTCGTTGATGGTATCGGTGTGGATGTGCACCGAGAAATCGTTCGCGTCCGCGGCCTTCAGTGAGCGGTCGATGACGGCCTGGGATGCGCCAAAATCCTCGTGGATCTTCACGCCCAGGGCGCCGCCCGCCACTGACTCCTCGACAGCACCGACATCGGAGCAGCCGCGCCCCAGGAAGCCGAAGTTGATCGGAAAGGCGTCGCAGGCCTGGATAAAGCGCCCCAAGGTGTTGGGACCGGAGGAACTGACGTCGAAGGTCGGGCCCGGCGACATGCCGATCATGGTGGTGCAGCCGCCGGCGAGCGCATGCCAAGGCTGCTCCGGCGAGAGGAAATGGGCATGTGCCTCGATCGCGCCGGCGGTGGCGATCATCTGGTCGCCGTGCACCACCGTGGTGTTGGGCCCGCAGCGCAAGGCCGGATCGACGCCTGGCATGATATCCGGATTGCCGGCCTTGCCGACCCCGACGATGCGGCCGTCGCGCACGCCGATATCGCCTTTCACGATCCCCAGCTCGGCATCCATGATGAGGCAGTTGTGGATCACCATATCCAGCGCGCCGGAGGCATAGGTGCCGGTCACCTGAAAGCCCTCGCCGTCGCGCATGGCCTTGCCGGCGCCGGTGGTCAGTTCCTCGCCGTAGCAGGTGAAGTCCTTTTCGACCTCAGCCAGCAGGCTGGTATCGGCCAGACGGAAGAGGTCCCCGGTGGTGGGGCCATAGAGCTCGGCATAGGCCTGGCGGGTTAAGCGTGCCATCTATCTGCCCCTTAAGCGCCGCGGTAGCCGCGTGCGCGGGCGCGCTCGAGGGCCGCCTGCTTCACCGCCGGATCGTCGATAGGACCGTCGGTCAAGCCGGCGAAACCCTGCGCGAGCCGCGCCCCGTCGAAGGCCACCAGGTCGACCACCTTGGCCAGGCCGGGATCGAAGCGCTGACCGCTGCCGGAGGGCACGTCGAGGCGATAGCCGAAGGCCTTTTCGCGATCGAAGTCCAGCTCCGGATTGACCTCGAAAAAGTGTGCGTGGCTGCGCACCTGGATGGTACGGTCACCACGATTGATGACCTCCAGCGTGACCTTAGGCCGGCCGGCATTGATCTCGATCTCACCCTCGGCGGTGATGATCTCTCCGGGGATGACCTCGCCTTCCGGCCCTGGCGGAATGGGAGAGAAGAGCGTCACCAGCTTGGTGCCCTCCGGCAAGGAGACCTCGACGGATATCAGCGGGGTCATGGCGCCGACACCCGGCAACACGTCGTCCGGCCCCAGCAGCTCATGCCCAAGGGTCACCAGATCGTGCAGACTGACGCCGCGCCTTGCTGCCGTGATCACCTCATCGGAGATGAGCGCGATGGCCTCCGGTTGGCTCAGCCGGATGCCTTGCGCGCGGTAGCGCCGCGCCAATTCGGCCGCGGTGAAGATGGTTAACCGATCCTGCTCACTGGGCGAAAGGTTCATGGGGCCTGGCTCCTCAGGTCAAGCGTCGGCGATGGTGATGCTGTCGACCATCTCGGGAAAGAAACAGATGCGGTCCTTGATCAAGGCGACCTCTGCGAAGGGGTCAGAATAGGTCCAAGCCACATCCTTCACCTGACGGCCATCCAGCTGCAGGTCGAAGTAGCGTGCCTCCCCCTTGTAGGGACAGACCGAGCGGCTGCTGCTGGGGACCAAGAGGTCCATGCGAAGGTCCTGCGGCGACAAGTAGGGGCGCAGCGGCAAGTCAGTCTCGAACAGCAGAACCGCGGCCTGGCTATCCGCCAGGCGTTGACCACCGGCTGTCACCTGGACGCGCCGCTGGCTGGTCAAGGTATCGATCCTGACGAAGGGATTGCGCGGATGCGCCAGCAGACGCTGGTCTTCCTGCCAGAACGACTCCAAGGCTCGCCATGCGAAAGCGAAATGGCCGGCCAAGGCAGCGACCGCTGGCTTCGGTTCGGGGTAGCGCCAAGCGGCTTGAGACAGGTCAGGACGCCTGCGCAGGCCCCAAACTTCCGCCTCCCCCTTGAAGGGGCAGGAGGTGCGGCCGGGCCGTTGCTCCAGTGCCGCAACATCGACATCCCCCGGCGGGAAGTAGACCACTGGGTGCAGGCCGGCCTCGCAGAGCAGCTGCGCGCGGCAGCTGTCAGCCAAGAGAGCGCCGCCGGCATAGGCACGAAAGCGGCGAGCGTCGCTGACCAGGCGCAGTGGCGGAGAGCCGATCATGCCCCCTCCTCGCGCAGGCGGTAGACCTGGCTTCTGATGCCCCGGCCTCGGAGGACGAAGTCGCCCAGCGGCTCCAGCGCAAGGCCCTCTGCCACACAGTCAAAGAGCGCCTTGGTCTGGGCATCGACCAGCACCACCACATCATCCTCCGGCGCGATCTCCTTACCCAGCGCCTCCAGCCGCTGTGCGACGTTCACCGTGTCGCCGATGAGGGTATAGTTGACACGGCTGGGCGCACCGATATTGCCGACGATGGCCGGGCCGCTGTTGACCCCGATCCGCAGCCGGATAGGCGCCTCGCCACGCCGCCGGCGGGCCCTATTGTCAGCCTGCAGCGAGCGGGCGATGGCAAGGGCGGCCCGGCAGGCGCGCTGGGCATGGTCGGGCTGGTCCAAGGGCGCGCCCCAAAAGGCCATGATGGAATCACCGATGTACTTGTCGACGGTGCCTTCCTCGGCCTCGATCGCCTCGCCCAGAAGTGTGAAGTGCTGATTGAGCAGGGCCGCCAGCGCTGCCGGCTCAAGTTCCTGACCGATCTGCGTGAAGCCGACGATGTCGGTGAAGAGGACCGTCACCGCCCGTTCTTCGGACACAACGCTGGTCTCGCCATTGCGCATCAGCCGTGCAACCAAGTTGCGTGGGACGTAGGTCTCGAAGAGCCGCAAGCCTGCCAGCATGGAGTTAAAGGCCTTGGCGGAGATGTCCAGCTCACGGAAGGGGCTGCCGCGCAAGGGCTTCACCCCCTCCAGGCGCAAGGCGCTGACCTTCTGCGACGCAGAGGCCAAGCGGCGAAGCGGTCGGACGATGGAGCGAGCGACCAGCAAACCAAGGATCATGGAAATGACAAGAATCCCGGCTCCGACACTCGCTGCCCCAATTAGCCGCTGAAAGGGATCGTCGACATCAGAGCCCCGAAAATAAATCCCGACAATCCAAGGTCTTATTTCCCCAACCTCAAGTTCTTGATAAATGAAGATCGTGTCATCGTCCTCGCCCAGCACGACGTGGCCGGAGACACCGCTGCCAGCCAGGAGGTTCGTCATCTCGTCGATGTTGGGGCTCCAGATGCTCGCCAGTGCGTCATCCCCAATGTCGGTGAGGCGCGGCAGGATCTTCTCCGGCGACAGGCCAGGAAAGCCGCTTGCCAGGGACGCGTGGGCCAAGACGACCTCCTCGTCCTGCAGGATGAAGGTCGTTCCCTCCAAGGATCTGTCATAGTCGCTGAGGAAGGCAGAGAGCGCCTGCACGGACACCACGGCGAAGAAGAAGCCAGCAAAGCGGCCTTCATGCCGGACCATCTCGGCGACCACGATCTGCGGCGACTGGAAGTCGTCGATCCAGGAGACCGTCCGCCAGCGTGGATCTGCCATTAAGGGCGCGTTGACCATGGCCTCTCTGATGTCGACCCGATCGCCCCAATCATCGACGATAGTCTGCAGGGCCCCGTCAGGTCCGCTGCGCCCGGCTTGCAGTACGGTATAGTCGCTGCGGACCAAGGCGATGCCAGACACCTGCGGCGCGGCGGCAAGGGCCCCCAGCATGATATCCGAGAGGCGGGCGTCATCGTCCGGAGCCACCTCTCCCCCCTCGATCATCTTGGCCAAGAAGGTAACCTGCTCCTGGGCCGTATAGAGGTAGAGCTCAATCTGATCGCGCACCGTCTCGACCGTCAGTTTGGCTACCGAGCTCAAGAGTTCATAGGTGTTGCGCCGCGCCGCCTCGATAGCGATCCAGGAGGAAGAGCCCAAGGAGATGATCAAGAGCAGCGCCAGGCCCACGGTCATGGTGCGCGACAGCGAGAGAAAGTGGCGCTTGGCGACCTCCGGCTCTGCCTCTTCCAGATCGGGCTCTTGCTTGCTCATAGCGCAGAGCCTAGCGCGCCCTGACAGCCGCCGCTAGGACAGGAGGCGAGGTCAGCGCTTCTCGTCATAGGGGTTGCGGCCGCCACGCAGGCGAATACGCAGCGGGGGTCCAAGCAGGTCGAAGGCCTCGCGCAGGCCGTTTTCCAAGTAACGCAGATAGCTGTCAGGGAGCGCATCGGCCTGGTTGCCGAAGAGCGCGAAGGTCGGCGGCCTGGCCTTCACCTGCGTCATGTACTTCAGCCGGATGCGGCGGCCCTGCGGCGCCGGCGGCGGATGCTGTTCGACTGCCGTCTCCAGGAAGCGGTTCAACTGCGCCGTGGGAATGCGCCGGTTCCAGGCCTCATAAAGCGCGACGACGGCCGGCAGCAGGCGGTTGACGCCGCGGCCCGTGGCAGCGGATAGGGTCAAGAGTGGCAGGCCGCGGGCGCGCGGTAGGCTCTGCTCTACCCGCCGTTTCACCTCCGCCAAGACGGCGGACGGCTCCTCGACCCGGTCCCACTTGTTGAGCGCGATCAAGAGGCCCCGCCCCTCCTCGATCACGCGCTCGGCGATCGTCAGGTCTTGGCGTTCCATCGGCTGCGTCGCGTCGAGCAGCAAGACGGCGACATGGGCATACTTGAGAGACCGACGCGTGTCGGCGCCAGCCAGACGTTCCAGACCGTCTTTGACCTTGGCGCGGCGGCGCAGGCCTGCGGTGTCGATCAGACGGATCGCCTGGCCGCGGTGCTCCCAATCCAGCGCAATGGAATCGCGGGTGATACCGGCCTCCGGCCCTGTCAGCAGCCGCTCTTCGCCGATCAGGCGGTTGACGAGGGTCGACTTGCCAACATTGGGACGGCCGATCACGACCATCTGTAAGGGGCCGCTGGGCGCCTCCTCCTCTTCGTCGGGGTCAGGTGGAGGCGGCTCCGCAGGGTCGCTCTCTTCGAGCGCTGCTTCTCCGAGCAAGGGGCTCAGCGCCTCATGCAAGTCTCCCTGCCCCAGCCCGTGTTCGGCTGAGTAGGGAATGGGTTCGCCCAATCCTAGGGCATGTGCTTCGGCCAAGGTCGCCTCGGCCAGCCGGCCTTCGCACTTGTTGGCCAGCAACACTACCGGCTTGTTCATCCGGCGCAGCCAGTCGGCAAAGGCATGATCGTCGGGCAGCAAGCCGCTGCGCGCGTCGATCACGAAGATCACTGCTGCCGCATCGCGCACGGCCAGTTCGGACTGCTGGCGCATACGCCCGGCGAGGCTATCGGGTGCAGCTTCCTCCAAGCCTGCGGTGTCAACAATCCGGAAGTGCAGGTCGTAGAGGCTGGCCTCTCCTTCGCGCCGGTCGCGCGTCACGCCCGGCTGATCATCCACCAAGGCCGAGCGACGGCCGGTCAAGCGGTTGAAGAGCGTGGACTTGCCGACATTGGGCCGGCCGAGAATAACGACGGTAGGGAGCATGGCTTTGCTTAGCTCAGCCAAGGGCGGGCGGCCAGCGCTTCACGTGGAAGCAGGCCGCCCCTGGCGCATGTTGGCGACGACCCCGGCCTCTCTCCACATCGATCCTGAAGAGAGACTCAGAGTCAGGCCCCAGTTGCTCCTCAAGAAAGCGCTCTCATGAACTCAACGACCAGGCGGGTTCCCTGCAGCTGGTTCTCCGCATCGGCAGAAAGAACCGAAAAGAAGGCCCCTCGCCCCTGCCCTAAGGGGCGGCAGCACCAGGCTAGTCGTCACCCTCTGCCGACTCCGGCCCACCCAGCATCTCCGATGCGACCAGGCCCGCGTTCTGTCGGATCTTGTGCTCGATCGCGGCGGCAACCTCGGGATTCTCACGCAGGAAAGTCTTTGCGTTCTCACGGCCCTGGCCGATCCGCTGCCCCTCGGCGGAGAACCAGGAGCCCGACTTCTCCACGATCCCGGCGGTGACACCCAGGTCGATCAGCTCACCGGTCTTGGAGATGCCTTCGCCGTAAGTGATGTCGAACTCCACCTGGCGGAAAGGCGGTGCCATCTTGTTCTTCACCACCTTCACCCGGGTCTGGTTACCGACCACGGTGTCCCGGTCTTTGACGGCACCAATCCGGCGAATGTCCAGCCGGATGGAGCTATAGAACTTCAATGCGTTGCCGCCGGTCGTGGTCTCCGGGCTGCCGAACATGACGCCGATCTTCATGCGGATCTGGTTGATGAAGATCACCATGCAGTTGGAGCGCGAGATGGAGCCGGTCAGCTTCCGCAGCGCCTGGCTCATCAGCCGCGCCTGCAGACCCGGCAGCGAGTCGCCCATCTCGCCTTCCAACTCGGCACGCGGCACCAGGGCCGCCACCGAATCGACCACCAGCACGTCGATGGCGCCAGAGCGCACCAGCGTATCGGCAATCTCCAACGCCTGCTCGCCCGCGTCGGGTTGGGAGATCAGCAGGTTGTCGACATCCACACCCAGCTTGCGGGCGTAGGTCGGGTCCAAAGCATGCTCAGCATCGACAAAGGCGCAGGTGCCGCCGATCTTCTGCGACTCGGCGACGACATGGAGCGCCATGGTCGTCTTGCCAGAGCTTTCCGGACCATAGATTTCAATGATCCGGCCTTTCGGCAGACCGCCGATGCCAAGCGCGATGTCGAGGCCGAGCGAGCCGGTCGAGACTACCTCTGCCTCAACAGCCTTCATGTCGGAGCCAAGCCGCATGATCGAGCCCTTGCCGAAGGCACGCTCGATCTGCCCTAGGGCGGCCTGCAGGGCCTTTTGCTTATCCACCGTCTCTCCCGTCACCAGACGTAAGCTTGACTGCGCCATGCGCCACGACCCTCCTTATCCCACAGCCGGCCCGCGCCCGGCAATGAAAGGTGGTGTACTGGTTTTGTTCGCAGAAGACAAGATCAAAAAGTGAACAGGGTTGTTGCTGCGATGAGCAAGCTCATCGCGGCGGCACCGGCCCGCTCCCCCACCCGGCCACCCATTCGAGCATACTGTCGTTGGGTGGGCGGGGGGGGGGGCGGGCCCGCGCCCCCACCTCAC
>JBCBSF010000002.1:0-118282 GCA_039819325.1 Pseudomonadota bacterium
ACTCCCTGTTTCTTACAGTAAAAACTGAAGCAGATAGTATAACTAGTTTCGATTTACTGTCTTCTAAGGATATGGGAGTTATCCATTTCCGAAGCGTGCAACCCAATTCTCGTGGAGGAGCTTAGCTCTTGACTAAGATCAAGAGAGTCAATGGGCGTCGCCTTCGTGATTGTCCACTTCAGTTCAGGTGCAATGCGCTCGGCCGCTGCTGCCAGTTGATCGGCTATGAGTCTTGAGTCACGATCAGCCTCATCAAGCATCCACTGTAGCGTTTCTCGACGACCGTCTGCTTCTTTCTCTAAAAGAGGAAGAAGAACATAGTAGCTGAGGCCTGCAACAACCGTTAAGATAAGCATAACTAGAAGTATGTCAGATCTGATTGATGCCCTTCGGGCTCTTTCACGCTGTTGAAGGACCAGCCCGCCAATACGGCCTTCTGGTATGGCTTCCTCTGCGTTGCGAGCCCGGTCTCTCCACTCTCGTCGTTGTGTCCAGAACATTCTTGCTCCATCCAGCTCACTGAGGCAAAGGTTGATGTTTTCAATGCGCTGAGAGTATTGCTGCTCTCTAAGGTGGTGATCAAGTGGTCTATGCTGTTCGCGTCGGCTTTCCCGTCGCCGCACAGGCATCTATTCCGGCATTCCCCGGATGACATCGAAGTTCGGCCGTGATGGTAGGTGATCTGGCCTCGTCGGGAAACCATGGATGGCATTCCCGGCTGATGGAATTGCCTTCAGCCATCATGGCCGGTTCAGGCAGGCATTTTAGTCCACTTCCTTATCGTCTGGACACACATTACTGCCGTCATCTTGAGCAGGTCAGCCAGCTGTCGCTATCGGTCTTCGAAGACCGTCGGTCAGCCGCACGATGCTTCGGAGTAGATCACGGTGCACGGCGACCTCGGCCACCTGGAAGGTGACTTCTAGCGTTCCACTACTGGTGCCTGGACATGCCGCTATCCATCGGCACTACGAACGTTGGTCGGCCGCAGGTGGCACGGCCGCCGACGATTCGTCACGTGGAGGTATCATGCTCAAGCCAGTCGGCGTCAGGTGACTACCTCTCGAAGAATAGACTGTTGCGTGCCATGCCACCGCGCGCGTTACGCAGTGCCGCAAAATCATCGCGGTCCTTGGACAGCTCTTCGCTGCATTTGGTGACGATGCGCCTTTCGGCGTTCTGTCGCTGCTGGAGCGTACGGCGCTGGTCAAGGTGCTGAAACATCACGGCATCTGTTTGCCTTTGGTCTCGCAGATGAGCCTCCCACGCTTCCAGTTCGTTTTGTTCCCTGATCCTGCGGTGTTCCCCGCGCACCTGGTCCCACAGCCCCAGTAGACCCTTGCGGAAACGTGCCTGCCGGGCTTGAGTTTCCCGGACATGGCGTTCTTCCAGCTTGGCTTTCAAGCGCTGGCGCTCAGCTCTCTGCCGTTCGACCATCTTACGGCGGTCGTGTTGTTGCTGGTCTTTCAGCTTCCGATTCTGTGCCTTCAGTTCTTGCTGCCAGCGCGATAGGGCGGGCTGCATGGTCTGGGCGATATGCTCCCTGGCCTCATCGACCGAACGCAGTTGCTTGGCATCTCCAAGTTTCTCTCTGACCTGTTTGGCTTTCAGCCCAGTGAACTTCGCGACAGCATAGACTTCACCGTGAACATCGAGCGCGACAAAGCCTCGACGATCCCCACGGGCGAGGAGATATCCCTTTTCTTCGAGGGCATGGGCGAATGCACTCTTGGTTTCTGACACAGCCCACGCCTCCTGGAATGCCCGTTTGATTTCCCGTGCATCCTTGCCCTGGCGTTTGGCCTGTTGCCATTCATTGAGCGTGAAATTACGTGGATCGCGGTTTGTGCGGTCACGCAGGCCGTCCGGCAGCCGCCAGCCATGTTCTAGAAACAGGTCTTTGGAAGCTTCTCGTAACCGTGTCTTATAGAAGGGGAGGTTGATCGCTTTCATCATCCCCACGTCAATCCGCGACCAGACGACATGGGCATGCCGCCTGCTTTTCTTTTCATGAAAGACGATCATGCGGGCCTGACCACTCAAACCGAGTTTGGCTTCGACCTTTTCAATCGCAGCCTCGAACTGGTCGACGCGGACGCGCTTAGTCTCAGGCGGGCTGAGACTGAGAGAAAAAAGGAACTGCTGACAGCGTGTCCCCTTGGCCACGGCGTCCGCTTCCTGGCAGGCGTCTGTTAGGTCCTCGGTGCTAAAGCCGCTAACTTCATGCACCTCTACATGGTCGTTCTCGACCATGTTCAGAAGATGGGCGGCCAGTTTCAACGCCCCGCCGCGCTGTGAGCCGTTCAGAATCATGCCTTGCCGTCAACCTCATAGCCAAGCGCCTTCATCAGCTCCATCCTGATCGCCAGAACAGCAGCGCAGGTGGCCAAGAGTTCTTCTTCGATTTCCGGCGACAGTGACAGCGTCCCCATATTCACCGCCTTGGCGAGTTGGTTTAGGTTGTTTGCCAGACGCAGATTGCCAAGCAGACCGAGCGCACGAGCCAGCGCCGCATGATCTTTGACGGGAGTATGTCCCCGCGTGCGCCGTGGAGTCAGATCGCCGTCAAACAGCTTAGCCTTGATGAAGTGGCCGAGCGGCAGGCCAGCTGCAGCGGTTTCTAGTTTCGTACGTTCCTCCTTGTTCAGGCGTAGCGAAAAAGGTGGCGGGGGTTTGGGTCGCTTTCGCCCTGACAATTCTGCGGACTTCTGGCCGGAGGTGACGGCGGCGGTTTCCGTGAATTTTTTCTGGAGCTGGTTCATGGTTCCAGCTCCGGCAGTAGGGATTCATGCGGCTTGAGTTGGGCTTCCCATTCCTCCAGAACCTCGAACAGGGAGTTCGAACACTCTCCCGTCAGGTCCGCCACTAAGTCTCTGTTTCAAAGAACATTCCTGGCTTCCTGAGCAAGCTGTCGAAGATCCCTGGCCGCAGGCGGGATTCTGGCAGGCATGCGAAGCCGAGAGACCTGGGCGGTTACTTCGGCGGCGATGAAACGGGAAGGAAACCCGCTGATCCGCCCAAGCTAGCGGCAAGTCCATGCGCCTGAGCAGCCTCTCGGCGCGCAGATCGACCGGCTGCTTGCCATCAAGGATGGTCTCAACGATATCAGGAGTGAGGAAGGCCAGGCTCAACGGATGGAGCCGCCGCCGACGCATCGTCGCCAAGGCCAAGTAGATGCCAAAGCGCAGTGAGAAGGCCGGCAACCGGCACTTCGTCGCCACCTCGCTCACGGCTGGCAAGATTAGGGCTCAAGCCCTCTATCAGGACCTCTTCTGCGCACGCGGGGATATGGAGAAGAGGATCAAAGACTGCCAGCTCGACCTCGTCGCTGACGGCACCTCTGCTTGCACCTTATCTCGCAAGTAGAGGCCTGGGAGATCCATCTACTCAGATTCGATCCGCTCCATCGAATGTAGTGAGCGAGAGTCGATGGGCGGGTCAGCGGTCGCCTCGACGATGCGGCCATCCTCCATCTCGACGATGCGGTCAGCAAGGTCGAGGACACGGTTGTCGTGGGTCACCATCAGTACGGTTACGCCACGCTCCTCGGCAATCTGCCGCATCAGGGCCACCACGTCGTGGCCCGTCTTCCGGTCCAGAGCGGCGGTGGGCTCGTCGGCCAGTACAAGCGGTGGGTCGGAAACCAGTGCGCGGGCAACGGCGACGCGCTGGCGTTGACCGCTGGAGATCTGCGCCTGGCGCTTATGCGCGTGCTCTTGCAGCCCCACTCTCTCCAGCATCGCCAGGCAGCGCGTCTTGGCATCCGGCAGGCGGTTGAGGCCTTTAGCCTCCAGTCCCATCATGACGTTGCCCAGCAGTGTCAAGCTTCGATGCAGATTGTGGTTCTGGAAGACGAAGCCGATCTTACGCCGGGTGAGGACCTGCTGCGCAGCCGAAGCCCCGAAGAGCTCTTCGCCGAAGAGGGCGATAGAGCCCTGCATCACCGATCTGAGGGCGCCGATCAGGGTCAGAAAGGTGGTTTTGCCGCAACCGGAAGGCCCCATCAGGAAGACCACCTCGCCCTTGGCGATCTCTAGCTGCAAGTCGAAGAGGACCTGCTGGCGCAAGGCCCCCTTCCCGAACCAATGAGACACACCTTGCGCCAGGATCGCTGTCTCGGAGGTTTGCATCAGAACACCTCGGCCGGATCGGCGGCCACGACCCGCCGCATGGCCAAGGTGCCGGAAAAGGCGCACATGGCAATGGTAAGCCCAAGCACGGTCAAGACCCGCTCCCACGTCATGGTCATCTCCATCCCGACGCCGGCGCTGATCACCTCGTAGAGCAGGAGCGACGTGCCCAAGGCAGGCAGAAAGCCGAAGAGGGTCAGGACTGCCGATTGCTCGTAGACGATGCCCAGAAGGTAGCCGGTCTTGAAGCCCATCGCCTTGAAGGTTGCGTACTCCGCCATGTGATCCTGGACGTCGCTGGTCAGGATCTGCACGACGATGACTGTGCCGACGATGAGCCCGATCACCGCGCCGAACGAAAAGACGAAGGAGATCGGCGAGTCCACCGCCAGCCGGCTGCGACTGTGGTCGATGAAGTCCTCTCGCGAGCGGGCAATGGTCTCATCGTCGCCGATCACGGCGTTGATCGCGGCCACCACCTCCGCGACGTCATAGCCGGGCGCCAACTGGACAAGGCCGATGCTGACCGCGCCCGCATCGTACTGGCCGTCGAGAATCCCCAGCGTGTCGGCCGAGGTCAGCAGAATGCTCTCGGCCGCGAAGGAAGCGCCGAAGTGGAAGAGCCCCTCGATCGTCACGCGTTTGCCGTTGACCTCCGTCTGCGGCCGTGCGCCGGCAGCCACCTCCTCGATGAAGGCAGTATAATCGCCGCGCGATCCGACGTCGAAAAGAGCGCTGCCGGGAAGGGTCAAGGTCGCGACCTGGGCGTTCAGTTCCGGATCCAGGAACCCTGGAAAGTCCGGACGCAGGGCCAGAACCAGCACTGCGCCGCTCTCGCGGTCGCTCGGCTTGATCCATTGAACGTTGCGGATGTAGAGGGCCTCGACGTCGGCCACGCCCTCGACACCCAAGGCCTGCAAGAGGCGTCGCCGCGGAAAGGAGCCAGCGTTCACCATGTCCCGACCGTCGATGCTGACCAGCACGATGTCGGCGTCCAGCTTCTTGTGGATCGTCACCGTGGTGTCGATCAGCATGTTGAGGAAGCCCAGCTGCATGAAAACCAAGATGCCCGCAAAAGCGACTCCGGCGATGGCGACGGCAAAGCGGCTCTTGTGGTGGGCCAGCTGCAACCAACCGAGCGGCGTGCGTCGCTTAAGCATCTGGCAGCGTGTTGAGAGGCAGGACGACGCGCACCTGTAGGCCGCTCATATCGGCCACACGGGCGGAGGAGGCCGCATCCAAGCGGATCCAGGCCTCGACCACGCGGGCATCGAGGTTAGCGGCCGGATCGCCAGAGACGATCGACTGGGTGGCGACGACAAAACCGACCCGCTCCACCACCCCCGTCAACGGCTGGGCGAGGGGGCGGGCGGTGATATCTGCCCGCTGACCGGCGAAGACGAAGGGAATGTCGGACTCGAAGACCTCGGTTCGGACCAGCATGGTCTCGGTTTCGCCGATCTCGGCAAAGCCGTCCGAAACGATCTGCTGCCCGTCGCGGGCGATGAGGCGCAGGACGCGGCCGTCGATCGGTGCGTGGATAAAGGCGCGCTGGTAGTCCGCATCGGCGCGCAGTGCAGCGGCTTGCGCCAGCAGTAGGTCGGCTTGCGCTACCATCTCGTCCAGGCGGACGCCGGCGGCATTTCTGGTCTGAATACGCTCCAGCGCAATTCGCGAGGTTTCCACCTCTCTGTTCAGGCTCTCCAGGGCCAAGCGCTTGTCGATCTGCGCGGTCTCGTTGTAGACCCCGGCCGCCGTCAGCCGCTGCGACTTCTCGTAGTCCCATTCAGCGCGGTCACGCTCAGCCTGCTGCTGCTTCAACTCTGCCTGTAACCGCGCCTCCTCGCTATCAAGGTCGGCGCGAAGCCGCTCCAGCTCGCTCTGCTTCAGCTGCACTGTGGCCTTGGCTTCGTCGAGAGCTGCGGCCAGCCGACCTCGAGTGTCGAGCACAGCCAGCACGTCGCCTTTCAGCACCCGGTCGCCCTCAGCCACGGTGATCTTCTCGATCACACCCGGATCCTGGCCGGTTGGACCGCTCACCAGGATGATGTCCGACAGCGGCAGGATCTCGCCCAGGGCGACGATGCTGTGACGCTGGGGCGGGGGGAGGCTCCCCTCTGTCGCCTGGGCTCGCGCCGTGGTAGCATGATCGCCACTTCCGCCGAAGGGGCCGATCAAGGTGAGCAAGCCTGCAGCGGCAAGCAATCCGAGGGCGAGGAAGGCGAGGCGCTTCATGGCTTAGCCCCCCCTGCCAGGCTGAGATCGTGATCCTCGCACTTAGCGACGCTGTCCTCGCCAGAAGGCTGCAAGGGCAGCTCGATCTCGACGCGCAAACCTCGCGGCAGGTTGTGCCGCAAGCGGATGCTGCCTTGGTGGCGCTCAACGATGTCGCGGGCAATGGAGAGCCCAAGGCCGAAGCCCGCTGCGTCCTCGCTCCCCCGAGCTGGATCGCCGCGCCGGAAGGGCTCGAAGAGCGCTTGGTGCTCCTGGTCGGACATACCCGGTCCGCTGTCGCTGACGGTCAGGCGCAAGGTATTCTTGGCTTGGTCGGCCTCGAGCTCTACGACGGCACTGCCGGCGTACTTGACCGCGTTGACGACCAGGTTGACGATGGCGCGATCGATCTGGTCGGCATCGGCAATCACGGTCAACCTGTCCGGGCCCAGGTAGCTCAGACCCCGCTCATCGTTGGCGGTCTCGTCGCAGATCGTTTGCACCAAGGCAGCCAGATCGAAGCGCTGATAGGAGAGCTCCCTTTGCTGGCCGCGCAGGTACCCAAGGGCCGAATTGACCATCGCTTCCATCGAGCGCACGTCGTCCAGCAGCTTCGCCTGTGCTTCAGAATCATCCAGCGACTCGATGCGCAGGCGCATACGGGTTAGCGGCGTTCGTAGATCGTGGCCGATCGCTGCCAAGGTGTGCGTGCGGGCGTCCAGCAGTGACTTCAGCTGCTCGCGCATTGCATTGAAGGTGCGCGCGACGGTGCGCACCTCGGCCGGCCCGCTTACCCTGGCAGGCTCGGCCTCGAGGTCGCGACTGAAGCGTCTCGCGGCTGTCGCCAGTCGGCGCAAGGGTGCGATCAGGGCACTGCCGGTCCAGATTGATAGTCCGATCAGCGGCAGCGAGATGAGCAACGCAGTCAGGCCCATGAAGATGTAGGGGAGCGAGCGGGTCGGCGTCCCCGTGGAGGGGCTGAAAGTGAGCCATTGGTCCGGTGCAAGCTCGATGCCGATTTTGTAGTCGCCGATGGTCGGGGGCCAGGCCCAGCCGGTGCCGTTCTCGGCTAGGGCGACGCGCTCAGGCGCGATCTCCGGCAGTTCCTGTCGCAGGACTGCGAGGTAACCCCGTCCCAAGCGCTCCAAGTTGGCTTCGGAGACAGGCTCGAAACTGCTTTCCAGGCCGAGGCGATCGTCGAAGCGGATGGCTGCATCCAGGACCGCGCTGCGTTGGGTGGGCTCCACCTGGTTGGCGATTCCCAGAGCCGTCGTTTGCGGGGCCAACACCTCTCGCGCGATGCTGTTCGGAAAGGGCTCCTCGAACCTGCCGATGCTAACAGATACGACCGCGACACTAACGGCCAGCCCGACGAGCTGGGCGACGACCAGCAGGGCAGCGACTTGCAGCAACAGGGGCAGACCACTGTCGCGGATGGCAAGGCTCGTCATTCCTTGGTGACCTCCGGTGTGAAAAGATAGCCGCTAAGACGGACTGTCTTGAGCAACTCCGGCGCCTTGGCATCGCGCTCGATCTTGCCGCGGATGCGGCTGACCAAGGTGTCGATGCTGCGGTCATAGGGCAGGGCATTGCGACCGCGCGTCATGTCCAGAAGCTGATCTCGGTTCAGGATCCGCCGCGGACGCTCGCAGAAGACCTGAAGCAAATCGAACTCGGCACTGGTCAGTGCGACCCGGCCGCCTTGCGGGTCCTTCAGCTCGCGCATCAGGGGATAGAGGCGCCAGCCGGCGAAGACGAAGGTGGCCGGCGCGATCTCCCTTTGGCTCTGCGCATCCTGGGCGCGGCGCAGCACGGCGCGGATGCGTGCAAGCAGCTCGCGCTGGCTGAAGGGCTTCCCCAGGTAGTCATCGGCACCCAATTCCAGACCGACCACCCGGTCCGTCTCCTCGCGCATCGCGGTCAGCATGATGATGGGCAAGGCACTGGTGGCGCGCAGCCGTTTGGCAATAGTGAGGCCGTCCTCCTCCGGCAGCATGAGGTCTAGGACCACGAGGTCCGGTCGCGTATCGGCCAAGGCCCGGTCCATCGCCTTGCCGTTGGCGGCGACGGTCGCGCGCAGACCATTGGCCCGCAGAAAGCGGGCGACCAGGTCGGCGATCTCGTTGTCGTCCTCAACGATGAGTATGTGTGGGCTCGACCTCATGCAGCAGATCTAGAGCAGTCCCGATGGCGCGGGAGAAGGAGTTTTGTGTCTGATCGTGTCTAGCCGGCGGAGAGACACCAGGGGACATCACTTACTGCAAGCGGGCCAAACCCGAGTGCGCGCTGACTGGCATGGTCGCCCTCGTTCGATTGAGAGTAGGCGCCTGTCGAGGCCGCCACCGGGCCGTCACGGCTGTCGTAAGGCAACGACAAGATCGGTGTCGAGCGTCAGACGACAGTAAGGCCTCGACCCCGCACCCAACGGGAAGATGGCGTCTCTCTTGTCGAACGGTTGGAGCAGGGACGGCGACACCGGCTCCCTTGGCTGGTGCCCCACCCCCCAAAAAACCAGCCTGGGGCTCACGTCAGTCGGATCGCCGTCCCGCTCCAATCATCCTGTTTGTCGGGTTTGGCTACGGTGATAGACCGCTATATGAAAGACTCGGTGGTGAACGCATGCAGTGCTTTGAGCGACGCCGGCCGCTGCGGCTTTCCATCACCAACTGACCTTGACGGATGTCGAGAGAGCAGCGCCAACACGATCAAAGACCTCCGTATGACACCAATGCGCTACGGCGCGCAGACCTCAGCCTCGCTCTCTTTGCGCCTTTGTATCTTCGAATGAATATCTAGCGACACTGGGCAAAATCAACACGCCCCCTTTTCCTCAATGGACTCACGAGTCTTCCACATATGCTCCAATTCGACGAGATCGACGCGCTCATCCCCATTGCCATCAAGGCAGGAGAACAAAAACTCTGCCTCCTCCGCGCTACCACCTCTCCGATTGACAATAACCTCTACCATCTCTTCTCTTGAAACGCTTCCGTCTTCATTCTGATCCATCATGGATAAGATGCGCTCCGGGCTCGGTTCGAAGAAGGCACCTGCCCCGAAGCTTGGATATCCGAGCGCTATAGTAACATATCCAGCCAAACAGAAGGCTTTTCTTATCATAGAATTAATCTCCTCTTGACCGATGTTCTCCATACGTCATTTGAAGATGGTGATTCAACCCAGGACGTTCAGTGACTACTGTATGGAATGGTGTGTCTATTTGTTTCAAAGTGTGGCACTTGACGTCCAAACCGTTCTGATGAGAAGCCTGTAGAGGTCCGGCAGGCTCCGGACAGGTCGGCCCTTTGCTTGGTGTTCGGCGGCTACTTCGGTTTCAGTGTGAGGTGTGGCGCTCAGGATCTGGGACTTCTTTGAACAAGAGTTCCAGTCCGGCCGGCCGCGGAACTCCCGTCGGTGATCTCAAGAGAACGGCCTTGATGGTAGCGCCATGCACTTCGGTCGTGGACAGCGCGGCCGGGTCAGATCCCGCGGCGTGGGACGTGACCCGAAGTGGGGCACCAGGGAACCAGCCTTCTCTGCTCCGGCTTCTAAACTCCCTGTTCGCTGCATTCTCACCCCTGAGGCTTCAGAAGAAGATCGAGATGCGGCCGGTGCCGCCGTACTCCTGCTGATTCCCGCTCAGCAAGGCCTGACCGCCAAGGCTGATCACGGCGCGCTCGTGCACCCGAACCTCTAGGTTGGCGCCTATGTCGGCAAAGAGCGGGCGCGCCTCGTCGTTGACCTGATAGCTTGGGCCGAAGCCTGCCGCACCACGCAACCGCACAGAGGTGGCGCGATCCCGGCCGCTAACGATCGCCAGCAAACCGGCAGAGGCACTGAGTTTGGCCTCCGCTCCGAAGAGCTGGAGATCATTGCCCAACTCTACCGCCGGGTTCACAGTCACCAGGGTCTGAGAGAAGCTATCGACCTCCAGACCATAGGCGCCGGCACCAGTCTCGCTAAAGGCACCCTGCCACTGATGGTCAAGGCCCAGATCAAACCAGGGTTTCACATAGATCGCTTCGTTCAGATCGACGAGATGACTGACCTGCGCGTGCCCGGAAACCCAGTTCACGTTGGGGGAAGAGCTTGCCGTCACTCTTCCGCCTGGGGTGATAACCTGACGCGAGAGATCGTAGATGCCGACACCACCCGAAAAGGAGCCCGAGATCGTGGTGGCCGCAATCTCCTTCTTGGCGACGATCCCCGCTTGGAAGCGCGAGCCATCACCAGAAACCCGCGCGTTCGAGAGGCTGCTGTCCTCATAGCCGAATGCGCCGCCCAGGAAGACCCCATCACCCACTGCCATCTGTCCACCCAAGGAGATACCGATAAAGCTCTCGTCGTAGTCGATTGAGTTGCCCTGACGCTGCCGGTCAATGCCACCACCGTTCACCTGCAGCCAGTAACAGCTGCCTTGCTGGGTGAAGACCACTTGGCCCTCCGGCCCATACGCTGGACAGGAGTTCAGATCGTCAGCAAAGCGCAGGCTGGAGAAGAGGGCGGCGTCCGATGGCGCAAAGATCTCCGCCGGCGCGAAACGATCATAGATGTCGACCAAGTCCGAGGCGTCTTCGGTGGTCAGAAGAAAGCGGTTCAAGTCTTGAAGGAAGAGAGACTGCTGTCCAGGCGTGGAGGAGAAGAGCGCATCCAAGTAAACGCCCAGGGCGTCGTGCCGCGCGCCGATCCGGTCGGACAGTCGCTCAGAGACTTTGGCGCGGGCGGTCGCATCGCCGTCCCAGGGCGTCAGGTCCACGGCATAGCCAAGCCGTAAGGCGGTCTCCCCATTGCTGATAGGCCGCTTCTCCAAGCGATAGTCGACCGTGGCCGTACTGGCGACCTCTGCACTGGTCAGAAAGTCGTCTTGCGCGCGAAAGATCGGGAAGACACCACTGGCGCCACTAGCGGCCAAGCCCCCCAAGGGATTGGGCACCACACGACCGCCGACGCTGCTATTGGCTGCATTGCGGGCGAGGATCAGGTCATTGCCGCCGCCCAGGTCGAAATCGACGAAGAGGGTGCCGCTGGAGGTCTGAATGAGATCACCGCGCAGGGCTGACGTCGCGATGACCCCGTCCCCACCCGGCGACAGGCGACCAGCGTTGCTGATGGACCCGCCCTGGCCCAGACGTGTGTCAGACCCAAGGGCGTAGGTCGCGTTCGGCAGATTGTCGATGGTGATGGGCGCGCCCGGGGTGACGGCCGCCGCGCCGTTAGTGGCTGCAGAGGGTAGAACGCCAGCGCGGATCGACCCTTGCAGAAAGCCTTCGTTCACAAGGCTCAGGGCAGCCGTTCCATTGGTCCGAACAACGAAGCCTTCGGCACTGTTACCCCCCTCTTTCAATAGCTGCCCACGATTGACGATCAGGTTGTCCTGACCGTCGAAGAGGCCAATCGTCTCCCAACCGTCGGCGGCGGTCGCAACCGTAGCCCCCTCTTCGATGGTGATAGTGATTTTCCCCTTGCTGCCACCGCCACTGCTGGACTGTGCGAGGAGGGCCCGCCCCCCTGTGCCACTGGCAATCAATGAAGACCCGAGAGTAATCGAGATCGCGCCGCCATCATCATCCTCTCCCTTGCCGCCGACACTCTGCGCGAAGAGGCCATGGGCGTGACGACCGGTCACCTCTATTGGGGCCGAGGTAACGAGAGTGATGTCTCCCCCTTTGCCGCCGTCGCCAATGCTCCCAGCGAAGTTGTCGATCGAGACGCCTGACGCGAGCCCCGAGATACCCGCTGCTCCACCGCTGCCGCCGACGGATTGCAGCACCAAGCCGTGTGCGCGAGTCCCGCTGGTGGAGATCCTACCACCACTGGTGACCTGGATATCACCGCCGTCGCCGCCGCCACCCGCCTCCAACTGCACGCCCACGCCCACGCCAATGTTGAGGTCCAGCCAAGGGGCGGTGAAGGCCTTCTCCACATCGCCGGCCAAGCCGCCGCCACCTCCGACGGACTGCACCCACAGTGCCGTTGCACCGGTCCCGGTCGTGGTGATCGGCGCCTGGTTATCGACCGTGGCATCGCCGCCATCGCCGCCGCCACTGCCGAGTCCACCCAAGGTCAGGACCGACCAAAGTCCGCTACTCCCCAAGGCCCCAATGCCGCCGCCGCCGCCGACGGTCTGCGCGAAGATCCCATGCGCCCGCCGGCCGGAGGTGGTAATGGCACCGCTGTTGGCAAGAGAAATCGCACCGCCATCACCCGACGCACCACCACTGCCACCGACCGCGGCCGAGATTGAGGTGAAGCTTGGCAGAGCGGTGAAGGTTTGACCTGTGTTGGCGATCTGGTTTGCGACGCTGTTGGTCGTCCAGCCTTGCAAACCCAATCCGCCCTCGCCTCCAGCGCCACCACCAGCGCCAATAGACTGCGCCACGATGGCGTGAGAGACCTCACCAGAGCTCGTCAACGCACCACTGTTGGTGACCGATACGCTGCCGCCATCACCCGAGGCGCCGCCGCTACCCCCGACGGCAAGCGATAGCGAGGCTGAGATCTGCGTGCTCTTCTCGGGCTCCTCGCCACTCGTACAGCTATAGACGTTGGTTGCGTTCCGCAGGCGACAGGCCCCGTCAAAGCCGATGGAGAGGCTTGAGGAAGCACCCCCCTCACCCCCGCCGCCGCCAACCGACTGGGCGACCAAGGCCCGGGCCGCAGCGCCCTTCGTCGTCACGTCGCCACTGTTGGTGACCGCTGTATCTCCGCCATCATTGCCGCTACCGCCAGCACCGCCGATCGAGAGGTTGAGCTCGGCATTGAACCTGCTGTTCTCGTCGGCGCCATTTGCAAGACTAAGATCCATGATGGCCGCTGAACCGCCGTCACCACCACCGCCGCCCACGGACTGTGCACGCAGGCCGCTGGAGCCGCCTTTCGCAGTCTCGATCCGGCCGCTGTTGTCTATGGCGACGGCACCGGCCTTGGCCCCGCTGCCGCCCTGGCCGCCGACGGCAACGCCGACCGTACCGCTGGAAGACTGAGAGACGGAGCCGAGCACAGCGTAGCTGCTGCCGCCATTGCCACCGTTACCACCGATCGACTGAGCCAAGACAGCGTCGGAGACAAAGCCCCCTGTGGTGATGTCCGCAGTGGAGGTCACAGTCACCGCCTCGCTGGTGGCACCACCACCGCCGCTGCCGCCGATATCGATCTCAAGCTGCAGCGAGCCCGTCTGGCTGACAGCCGCATTGCCTGTGTAGACGTTGCCGCCGCTGCCGCCGTTGCCGCCGATCGATTGGGCCAGTATCCCCATGGCCGCAAAGTCTCCGGTGGCGATGCTGCCGGACGCATCGACCGTGACCGTCTCGCTGCTGCCGCTGGTGCCCCCTGCGCCGCCCACGGAGAGGCCCAAGGCGCCACTCACCTTGCCCCCCGTCAGGCCAGCCTCCACCGCAAAGCCGCCGTTGCCGCCATTGCCGCCAAGACTCTGCGCCAGGATTCCATGCGCATGCTGGGACTCTGTCGAGAGCGCACCATCGGCGCTCACGGAGACAGCGGAGGCCTTGCCGCCAACGCCACCGGCCCCGCCGGCGGTAAAGGCCATGGTGCCGATCGTGAGGCCACTGGCCGAGATGGAGCCTTGTCCCGAACCGCCAGCGCCACCAATCGACTGTGCGGCGATGGCATTTGCCGTTGCGCCCTCGGTCGCGATGTCGCCATCGCTGTTAACCGTCACCGAACCGGCCTCTCCGCCATTGCCGCCGTCGCCGCCGATGCTCATGCCGACTTCGCCGCCGGACAGACCCGTTCCGTTGATCGAGAGGTCAGCGTGGCCGCCGGAACCGCCGACAGACCGGGCCCTGATCCCGGTTGAGGCACTGCCTTTGGTGGTGACGTCGCCGTTCAAGGAGACAGACACGGCGCCGGCAACACCGCCCGAGGCGCCGGACCCGCCGATTGCCAGTTCCGTGGAGGATCCGCTGTTGACGGTGCCGCTGACCGCTATCCCAGCCTCACCGCCGCCGCCGGCCAGGCTCATGGCGGTGATGCCTGGCGCATGATCGCCTGCCGTTGCCAGCGGGCCGCGCGCCTGAACCATCACGTCATCGGCGTTTCCGGCACTGCCGCCATCACCACCAAGGGCAAGGTTGACCGAGGTACTGGACAAGGGCGAGAGGCTGCCGGTGAAGTGCGAGGTGCCGCCACCGCCGCCGATCGACTGTGCCGAGATGGCGGCGGAGGCATGTCCGAGAGTAGAGACGGCGCCATCGGAGAGCACAGTCACCTTGCCACCATCGCCGCCCTCGCCGCCGCGCCCGCCGAGCGCGATGTTGCCGGTGAAGTCGGTGACGCCGCTGGTCGAGAGCGTGAGCCCGGAATGACCACCGCCGCCACCGATCGATTGCGCCGAGAGGCCAGGCGATACGTCACCCTTGGTGCTGATCGTCTGCTGCAGCGAGATCGAGAGATCGCCACCGGATCCGCCGCCGCCGCCAGACCCGCCGACGCTGCTCTCGGCACTGGCCTCGGCAAGGCCGGTGACGTCCAAGCTGATACCGCTGAAACCACCGCCGCCGCCAATGGAGTGGGCATAGATACCAGGGGCAATGTGGCCCTCAGTGGCTGTCGACCCCTGGCCTGAGAGCGTAACCGCACCGCCGGAGCCACCGTCCCCACCAGCGCCGCCAAGACTAAGTCCAAAGCTGGCGAGGCCTATGTCAGTTCCTGTTACCGTCATTCCGGAATGGCCACCGCCACCACCCTGGGACTGCGCCAGGACGCCCGCCGAAAGATCGCCTTTCGTCACCTGCTGACCGGTCACCGCGACCGCGACCGCACCGCCATCGCCGCCATCACCACCCCGACCGCCGATCGCCAAGGTCGTCGGCAAGAGCCCGGCGTTGGCCGAGACGGAGAAACCACCGCTGCCGCCCCCACCTCCGGTTGACTGGGCCGTCAGCGCACTTGCGTTCGCGCCTTCTGTGGAGACTGCGGCAGCACTCTCAACCGAGACCGCGCCACCATCGCCGCCACTCCCACCCGCGCCAGACGCGCCCAGGGCGAAGGAGATGCCCGGATTGGCCGAGACCGCCACGCTGTAGCCACCATCGCCACCGCCCCCGCCCACCGATTGGGCAAAGAGGCCGCGCGCGCGCTCACCACTGGTCTTGATCTCTCCGGCCTGTCCACCGTCGGAGAAGCGCACCCCGCCGCCCTGGCCGCCGGTACCGCCTCTGCCGCCGATGGCGGTTGCAAGCAGGTCAGAGACAACGATGGCATTGGATCCGTCTCCGCCACCACCACCGACGCTCTGCAGAAAGAGGCCATCGGCGTCGTCGCCCAGCGTTGCCACCGCGCCAGAGACGTCGACCGTCACCGTCCCGCCGTCACCGCCATCGCCTCCACGACCGCCAATGCTGGTCAAAAAGGCACCATCGGTATGTGCCGAGCCGCCGCCACCGCCGAGGCTGGCAGCATAGAGCGCGTCGGCCTGATCACCGCGTGTCTGAAGCGTAGCCGCGCCGGAGAGCTGCACCGAACCGCCCGTCCCGCCAGTCCCCGCGCTGCCGCCAAGGCTCACGATGCCACCGGCTGCTCCACCGGATCCGCCGCCGCCGCCACGGCTGCCGAGATGCAAGGCCCGTGCCCCTTGGCCTGCTGTCTCGATCGTCGCCTGGTCAAGGGAGACAGTGACCGCCGCGCCATCACCGCCGGCGGACCCGTCACCACCGAGCGCACCCACCCCGTCGCCGGCCGAACCGCGGCCGCCGCCGCCGCCAATCGACTGCGCCAAGAGCGCCGTTGCAGCCGTCCCGCTGGTGGTCAGCTTGGACTGATCCAGAAGGGAGACAGTGACATTCGCAGCATTGCCCGCCGATTGGCTGCCGGAGCCATAAGCAACAAAGCCGGAGCCCGCGCCTGCGTTGCCGCTGAAGCCACCGACCGACTGAGCAATCAAGGCATTGGCCTCGTCACCCAAGGTCGAGATCGTTCCCTGGAAGCTCACAGAGGCTGGGCCAGAGGGGCCGCTGCCGCTGCCGGCCCCGCCCCTGCCGTTGCCGATGGTCGCACTGCCCTTCCCGCCGGCGCCGCCGGCACCGCCATAGCTGCGGGCGAAGAGGCCCTGCGATTGCGGTCCCACGGTCGAGATATCGCCCATGACCTGAATCGACAGCTTCCCAGCTCCACCGCCGACCCCGCCGTCACCGCCCCGGCCATTGCCGGCGATGCTCGACTTGCCCTCACCGCCGTCGCCACCGGCACCGGCGAGGCTCTCGAAGCGCAAGCCATGTTGGACTCTGCTGGTGGAGGTCGTCTTGACGAGGATGCCGGGCCCCTCGCTGGTCACCGTCACATCGCCAGAGAAGCCACCCAGCCCCCCCTTGCCACCATCACCATCGCCGCCGACCCGGCTCTCCCCCTTGCCACCCGCGCCAGCGGCTCCGCCGATGGCCTGTGCCAAGATGGCAGCCCCGCCCTCGGTGCCGACCGTATAGCTGCCGCCGTTCAGAGCCAGAGCGAGGTTGCCGGCAAACCCGCCATCGCCGCCTTTGCCGCCGCTGCCATTGGCGGCAGCATCTCCGCGCCCCTCGCCGCCGTCACCGCCATCACCGCCGATCGTGCGCACGAGAAGGAGGTCGCCGAGCCCCTCCTGAAGGAAGCTGCCTGCCTCAATGCTTAAGGTTGCGCCGCCGGCGTCTCCACCCACGGCGCCATCGCCACCGCGTGCATGACCGAGGCCGCCCGTTTCCGCTTTTCCCCCTTGACCACCAACACCGCCTGCGGTCTCGACCTGCAGCAGCGGCGCCACCAGGAAGTTCATGGCAGTGTTGGCTTGACCGGTCATGAAGCCGCTCTCGACGCTGGCCGCAGCATTGCCGGCGAAGCCACCAGGCTTGCCCTTGTCGGCATCGGCATCGCCGGCGACCCGGGTCTTGTCCTCACCCTTCTCCCCCTCACCGCCTTGGGCCAGACTGACCAGGGCAGAGCGGGTGGAGAGGATACCGAAGGACCCGCCCGAGAAGGCGACGCTCGGCCCCGCGGTGCCTTCACCCTTCTCCGCCTCGTTGAAGACAGCAAGGCCTTCAAGCTCCTCGACAGTTCTGATGTCGGAGGTGAGATCGGTGACGGTGAGGCTAAGGATGTCGTCGAAGATGACGCCGGGAGAGAGGTCGCCGCTGCAAGTAGCAACGCCGTCATCGAGGCTGCAGTCAGCCTGGGCGCGCCCAGCCGGAAGCCCAAGCGCCGCTAGGATCAGGCCAAGGCGCAACCAGCAGCGCAAAGACCTTGGCGACACCTCTCTGTACTTTGAAACCGACATGCCCCTCTGCTTTCGCTTCACGCATAGTGCGAGTGCTGAGAAGCCCAAGCAAGACGCGTATCGCCGCTGGAGCCTTGTCGTGCTGATCGAGCAATAGTCGCTTTCACGGATCGTCTGCCCGTATGTATCCTCTTCGCTAGGCAACGCTGGCAGGAGATAAGCAGTGCCACAGTTCCTCTTCGTCCCTGGCGGAAAGCGCAGCGCGCAGGACTTCGACAGCGTCCGTGGTCTGCTGCGGGCGCAAGGGCGCCTAAGCGATGCGATCACTCTGTCCGATCCCGAGCAGAACGACCTCAGCCAGCATATCGCAGAGGTCTGCGCTCTGGTGGAAGAAGGCGACGCCAAGGAACTGCATCTCTGCGGGCACAGCTATGCCAGCTTCGTCATCACCGGTGCCGCCGACCGCCTGCGAGGCCGGATTGCGCGTTTGGTCTTCATCGACACCTTGATTCCGGAGTCCGGGCGGTCGCTTTTCGACTTCTTCAAGCAGGCCGGGATCGACCCCACTGCCTTCGGCGTCCCCGCCTGGCCGCCTTTCGTCGAGCCCCTGACCTTCGACGAGGCCGCTTTCGCCGCCCTGCCGAAGACCTATCTGCACTGTCTGCGCAGTCAGTTCCTGTCTTTGACGGCCGGCATCCCGGCAGATCTTCAGTCACGACTAGCGTCGGAGAACTGGACCTACTGCGCGTTGGACGCCGACCACTACTGCATGATCGACCAGCCGGCCGCCGTCGTTGAGCGGATCACGGGCTGAGAGTAGATGCGGGCGCTCAGGATACCTGGCGCAGACCGAAGTGAACGCCCTGCGGGTCTGTGCAGTTCGAGAAGCGGCCGAAGTCCGGCACCGCCGCTGTAGGCGCATGGGCAGTTCCGCCCAAGGCACGAACCTTAGCGACAGCTGCCTCGATATCCGGCACTTCGAAATAGACGACAAGGGCTGGGCGGTCGTCTTTTCCGTGAAGCCCGACGCGGAGACCGCCGGCATCGAACCAGCCCCCCTCATCCATCGCCGTGTAGTCCCACCCGAAGAGCGCTGCAAAGAAAGACTGCGCTTGCGCTTCATCAGGTACACCCAGTTCAAAGTAAGTCGGCTTCATCTCAGTTTGCCTCCCATTGACGCTGCGAGACCTTACGCCGAGGCTACGTCTTCTGTATTGAAGCAAACGGAACTGAGTTTCTCCTCTCCCAGCAAGGCGCTGCGCAGGCGTGCGGGCGTAATCCCGCCCAGGTCTTTAAGTTCCCGCGTCATGTGGCTCTGGTCGGCAAAGCCGGCCTCTTGCGCGGCCTCAGCCAAGCTTGGCCGCGGCTGAGCGAGTAATGCGAGCGCTGCTTGCTGCCGCATGAGCCGCCGCATACTCCCAAGGGACAGGCCCGTCTCGTGCCGGACCGCCTGGCGCAGACGCCGGGGGCCCACACCCAGCGCAGCCGCTACGCGAGAGAGCGAGGCAGCAGGGTCGGCTTCCAGCCGCAGAGAAAACTCTCGCGTCAGCCGTGCATCTGCGCGCCCTCGCCCTTCCGTCCAGGCGGCCAGCTCTTGACCTGCTTGCACCACCCTGCCGGCGTCACCGAGTAGAAGGGCATCTCGAAGCGGTCTGCGTGGCAGATCACAGAGGTCCAGCACCGCGTACGCCAGGTCGCTCGCCCGCAGCCCCAAGAGTGGCTCTGCCATCCAGGCTGGAATCGACCACTCCAGGCAATCGACCTGGCGTCCATAGGCCACAGCGAGCGGGCGCGTACGCAGCCCCACGGCAAAGGCCGAGCGGTCCCGCCCGGCCAGAGTGAAGGTGCCGCTGGTGGCGACAATGATCTTCAACTGCGGCGACGCCATCTCGACACCGCTGTCGGTTAGAGGCTTGGCGTTTGGATAATGGAGCAGCGTCGGCGCGCGCATAACTTGTCTATAGCGCAGGCTCGCCCTGTCAGGAAAGCCGCCCTTCCCTCAAAGAGTTTTTTTTGCGAGCCGCGTGAACCTTTCCCGCCGCGCCAGGGACCAACAGGCAGGATCCACTGGAGGGCTTTGAGATGGCATTTCTGGTCGGAACGTCTGGTAGCGATACTCTGTTCGGCACGGATGAGCCGGACTTTCTCGCTGGGCTCAGCGGCGACGACAGCCTCTATGGCGGTGGAGGTTCCGATCTCCTCTTCGGCGACAGCGGCGGCGATCTCCTCTTCGGCGGCAGCGGGGACGACTATTTTCGGAGCGGTTCGGCCGACGAAGAGGACCAGCTCTTCGGCGGCAGTGGCGCGGATGTAGCCGTTATCTCAGGCCCCTCCACCGCCGCGGCACTGGTGCTCGAACAGATCGGGCCGAAGGGGACGGCTGCCGTCACCCTTGGCGGAGTCACCGGAGCCTCGCTGATCGGTATCGAGCGCATCTACGCCAACGGCTCCGACGGGGACGATACGCTGTCCGGCGGCGCCGGTGATGACCGTTTGCAGGGCCGCGACGGGAACGATAGCCTCTTTGGCGGGTCTGGAGACGACACCCTCTTCCCAGGGCCGGTCCCGGACGGCGGCCTTGCCGATGGCGGGTCGGGAAACGATACCGTCGCACTCAGCTTCGATCGCGCTGTCCCAGTGCTCCTCGATGCCGCGACCGGCGGCGACGTGACGGTCAGCCAGGGCCTGGGGCCCGCGGTGACCTTGGTCTCGATCGAAGCCCTTAGCGCCTATGGCTCCACCCTGAATGATCTCTTGATTGGCGGTGCGGGGAACGACACGCTTGGCGGCAACGTGGGCGACGACACGATCTTCGGCGGCTTGGGTGACGATCGGATCAATACCGGGGGCGGTCAGGACGTCGCCGACGGTGGCTCCGGCAATGACCTGATCCGCGGCTTCTCGGCCGGCTCAACCCTCTCCGGCGGGTCCGGTATCGACACCCTCTCGCTCTTCATCCGGGTCGATGACGACACCTTTATCGATGCGGACGCACGCCCGGCCGGGACCTTGGAAGGCATCGTCTTCTCCGGCTTCGAGGCCTTCCATATGATCGACTCCAACCGCATCGATCTGACCCTGCATGGCGGCATCGGCGGCGATTCTCTCTTCATCTTCGGTGGCGATGATACGATATTGGGCCGTTCCGGTGACGACCAAGCCACGCTCTTTGGCGGCATCAACTCCTTCTTCGGCGGCTCAGGCAATGACCTCTTGCGTCTGGAGCTCAGCACCGGAGTCGGCGCGGTTACCTTCGACGTCGCCGACTTCAGCGGGCGAGAGACCTTTGCCGACGGTAACCGCGTGGTCGGTGTGGAGCAACTGGCCTTGGAGACCAGGTCCGGCGCGGACCGTCTCTATGGGTCCAGCGGCGACGATACCCTCGACGGCCGGGCCGGCGACGACCGGATCTATGGGGAAAGCGGCAGTGACGATCTGGAGAGCTACAACAGCGGCTTGATTTATGGTGGCTCTGGCAATGATAACCTAGACGCTCGGGCCCTTCCCAGCGATCGCTACGCTGAAGCGGAGGCCGCCCAGATCTCCCTCTTCGGTGCTGACGGGCGCGACTTTGTCGACATCCGGATCGATCAGAACGCGATTGGCACTACAGATGCCCTGATGGAAGGCGGCAGCGGCAACGACAGGCTACAGTTTTACGGGCTGTCCCCACACCGCGCCAGCCTCACCGGCGACAGCGGGGTCGACGTCCTTGAGATCACCATCTACGGCGCGTCCAACCAAGAGTCCGACGTGGTCGCCAGGGGCGGTGACGGGGTTGACGGCATCGACTTCGCCCGTCTCTCCCTCGGAGCCACGCTCACGGGACGGCTCTATGGCGGTGCCGGCGACGATATCATCCAGGCCGCTCAGTATGAGGACGGCGGCGATGATGAGGTGACGATCTTCGGCGGCAGCGGCGACGATCTCTTGGGCGCCAGCCGGCCCTATGACACGCGCTCCTTCAACGAGGATGACTTCTTCGGCGCCGGCGCTGTCGGCCTCTCCCTCTTCGGCGGCTCCGGCGATGATAGGGTGCTGGCCAGCACGGCCGGCGGCGATGACTTCATTGAGGCGGGTCCAGGCAGCGATACCGTCTTCGGTGCCTCTGGCGACGACACCTTCCTGATCCGCGCCGGCGATATGGAGATCGGGGACGCGGTTTTCGGTGGGTCAGGGACCGATACCCCCGTCATCGCGCTCAGCCCCGGTCAGTCGATCCCCGCCTTCTTTGAGTTCTCCTCCATCGAGACGATCTTGAACGCCCTGCCCAGCCCCGACGACGACGGCCTCTTCGGTACCTCCGGGGATGACGACCTGCGTGGGCTCAGCGGCGACGACCGCCTCTTTGGCTTTTCCGGCAGCGATAGCCTGCGCGGTCAGGCGGGCGATGACAGCCTCATCGACGCCAGCGGCAACAGCACCCTGCTGGGCGAAGACGGCGATGACCGCGCCTATGCCGGCGATGGCCGGGACCGCCTGGGCGGCGGTTCCGGGACCGACCTCCTCTTCGGGGGCAGCGGCCGGGATCGGCTGAACGGCGGCAGCGGCAGCGATACCGCCTATGGCGCCAGTGGGAATGACACCTTCATCGTCGATACCGCGGGTGACCTCCTCTTCGAGGCCGAAGACGGCGGGACGGAAGACGTCGTCCGATCCAACGCAACCCTCTTCGACCTGGCCGACGACGAGGTCGCCTTCATCGAGCGGGTTAACACGAACCGCAATGTCGGCCCGGCGACGGTGATCGGCAACTCGCAAGAAAACCTGCTGCTCGGCGGGTCGGAGGCAGACAGTCTCGTCGGCGAGGGCGGGGACGACGTGCTGAACGGCCGGGTCGGCAGTGACACCCTTATAGGCGGCGCAGGCAATGACACCTTCGTCGTCGATACGGCAACAGACCTGGTCCAGGAGTTGCCCTTTGACAGCTTCATAGTTGCTACAGGGCAGCCCAATACTTTTTTCCTCGTCGGATCGGGCGGAACCGACTTGGTGCGTTCCGATGTCGATTTCACCTTACCCAGCTTTGCCGAGAACTTGCGCCTGCAAGGCTCAAGCGACCTGGACGGCACCGGCAACTTTCTCAGCAATGTGATATCCGGCAACGAGGGCGCCAACCGCTTGGACGGCAGGGAGGATGACGATCGGCTCTTCGGCGGCAGTGGTGCCGACACGCTCGTGATGGACGACGAAGACAGGGCCTTTGGCGGCAGCGGCGCCGATAGCTTTCTTTTCGCTGCCCAAGCTCTGGGCGCGCTAAGCGGCGGCCTGCGGGTTGGCGACTTCGAGGGACTGCAGTTCGGTGCCGGGAACAGCGCCGACAAGCTGGTCTTCGCCAGCGGGCTGGAGAGCGGCAGCTTCGTCTACCGCCAAGACCAGGCCTTCTCCGCCGGCGGCAACAGTGAGGCACGCCATGCGGGTGGCCAGCAGCTAGAGATCGACCAAGACGGCGACGGCACGGCCGACCTGCGCTTCACAGTAACCGGCTTTTCACAGGCCGGACAACTAACCGCCACAGACTCTGTTTGGCTTTAGCAGACAGCCAAGCACCGAGGCACTGGCAGCGCCAGCGCTGATCCACAGGAGATCCGAGCATGACGACCTATTTCCTAGGCACCTCCGGCAACGACAGCTTCTTCGGCAGTGCCGCGGGTGACTACGCGGCGGGCGAGAGCGGCGCCGACACGCTCTACGGGTTTGACGGCGATGATTCCCTCAACGGTGGCACCGACGCCGACCTCCTCTTCGGCGGAAGCGGCGATGACCTTCTCAACGCCGACTTCGCGGGCGACGCCGACACGCTCTTCGGCGGCAGCGGCAGCGATCGCGCCTCTCTGAACCTCTTCGGAAGCAACGATTCACTGGTCTTCACTCTGGCCGGCGGCGGCGCGACCGCGGTTGCCACAGTAGCCGGCAGCAGCGGCGCCGTCCTGGTCGGTATCGAATCCATTGCCGTCAGCGCCCGCGGTGGCGACGACACGCTGGTTGGCAGTTCAGGTGACGACCGTCTGGACGGAGCCGGAGGGACAGACCGTCTCTATGGCGGGTCGGGCGCAGACTTCCTCGATGCAGGCCTCTTTCAGGGCAGAGACCTGATTAACGGTGGCTCGGGAAGCGACACCATTCAGATGTATACCAATCGCAGCATCGCCGTCACCTTCGACGCCTCCAGCGGCAGCGATGTTACCCTACCCAGTGGACCGACCCTGGTCTCTGTCGAGGCCGTAGGCTTCTTTGGATCAACCCTGAACGACTATGTCATCGGAGCCCCAGGTGACGACACGCTGCGCGGCGGAGATGGCAATGACACGATCTACGGCGGGCTGGGCGACGACGTCCTTGATGGAGGTTCGGAGCAAGATCGTATCTTTGGCGGCTCCGGCGATGACTTTATCCTCTTGCGAGACGCTGGCGGAACCGTGTCTGGTGGCTCGGGTATCGACACGCTGGCGATCGCCGGGCAGCTCACACAGGACAGCGTCTATGATGCCGAAGGGTCCGGCAACATCAACGGAGCCGACTACTATGGCTTCGAGGCCTTTGAGCTGACAGTCTTCGGCGCGGCCGAACGCACGATATACGGCGGGGTCGCCGACGACGCCGTCACTATCTTCCGTGGTGAGAACAGCGTTTTCGGAGAATCGGGCAACGACAGTGCTGCCTTCTTCAGCGGTACCAATGCCTTCTTCGGCGGTTCGGGCAGCGATTCGGTCCGCATGAAGCTGTCCACCGCGGTCGGCGACATCGTCTTCGACGCAAGTGGCTTCAACGGCTCTATCAGCTTCACCGACGGCAACAGCCTGGAGAGTGTTGAGAGAGTCAGCCTTTTCACAGGAACAGGAGATGACACGTTGACCGGCGACGGTGGCGACGACTTCTTCTATGGCGGTGGCGGTGATGATACCGTGCGGGGCCGCAGCGGCGACGACACTCTGGGGACATACAACAAGGGTACAGTCTTCGGCGGCGACGGCGGTGACAAGCTGGAAGCAAGGGCCAGCACCTTCCCCCCCTATAGCGAGGAAGACGCGCCGAGTATCACGCTCTTCGGCGGTGACGGCGATGACGTTCTGGACGGCCGCGTCGATTATGATCCTGGGGAAACGGCCGTCCTGCGTCTGGAAGGAAGAAGCGGTAACGACGAGATCTTTTTCTATGGCGGTGGCAAACATGGCTCAACCGTTACCGGCGGCAGTGGCGCTGACAGACTCTACCTGACCAACGGCGACTACCAGAACGATGGGTCGACCCTGGTCGCCGACGGCGGTCTCGCTAACGATTTGATCGCTATGAAGCGCTATGATAGCAGCTCTGCGATCTCCATCAGCATCTTCGGCGACGCGGGTGACGACTTCATCATCCTGCAGGAGTACAGCTACAACACGCGCAGTGATACCGCCGCTAGTCTCTTCGGTGGATCGGGAGATGACCTGATTGGCGTCGGTGATGCCGACCAAAGCTCTTTCGAGGATGCCCGCAACTTCGTCTACAGCGGCGATGTTCCCGTCTTTGTCGTCAGCGGTTCCGGGGATGACACGGTCTTCGCCAGTGACGGTGGCGGTGACGACTTCATCCGCGGCGGCTATGGCAAGGACACCCTCTATGGCCGCTCCGGTGACGATAGCTTCCTCATCGACCTGGGCGAGCTGGTGACGGGTGAAGAGATCTTCGGCGGCTCCGGCGTCGATACGCTCTTCCTCGCCGGCGGACCGGCAGCGCAAAGCCTCCTGGTCCTGAGTTCTGTCGAGGTGATCTACAGCGCCTCCCCCAGCCCCGAAGACGACTTCCTCTTCGGTGGCTCCGGCAACGACGACCTGCGGGCGCAGAGCGGCAACGACAGCCTCTTCGGGGCCTCTGGCCGTGACAGCCTGCGCGGTCAAGACGGCGACGACTATCTGAAGGACGGGGACGGCAGTTCCACCCTCTTCGGCGACGATGGCGACGACCGTGCCTACGCCGGCAATGGACGGGACCGCTTGGGCGGCGGGTCTGGAACCGATACCCTCTTCGGCGATAGTGGCCGGGACCGGCTGAACGGCGGCAGCGGCAGCGATACGGCCTTTGGCGGTAGTGGCAACGACACCTTCATCGTAGACAGCCTCGGCGACAGTGTCGTGGAAGTGGAGGGCGACGGCGCAGCTGACGTGGTCCGCTCCGATGCGGCAGTCTTCGCGCTGCTGACCGGCGCAGAGGGCTTTGTCGAGCGGGTGAACGTCAACCGCAACGTGGGCGAAGCCACGGTGACCGGCAGTAACCATGACAACACCCTGCTCGGCGGCACGGCCAACGACAGTCTCTTCGGCGGCGAGGGCGACGACATCCTGAACGGCCGGGGCGGCAGCGACCGCATGGTCGGCGGCAGCGGAGACGATACCTTCGTCGTCGATACCGCGAGCGACCTGGTGGAGGATGCGGCCGGCGGAGGTGTGGACCTGGTCCGCTCAGACGTCAGCTACACCCTGCCGAACGGCAGCGCCACGGCCTTCATCGAGAACCTGCGCCTACAGGGCGATGCCAACATCGACGGCACCGGCAACAGTCTGGACAACAGCGTCGAGGGCAACCGCGGCGACAACCGCCTGGCTGGCAACCAGGGTATCGATGTCCTACGGGGGAATGACGGCAACGACCAGATCTTCGGCGGTGGGTCTGCCGACCTGATGCAAGGCGGCAGCGGTACCGATACCTTGGTACTTGGCAAGGACGACAGCGTCTTCGGCGGGTCCGGCGCCGACAGCTTCTTCTTCACCGGCAATGGCCTGGGCGACGGCTCCGGCGGTGCCATTCTCGCCGACTTCGACGTGATCCAATTTGGAGCTGGCAATGGCGAGGACAAGTTGGTCTTTGCCACCGGGCTGGAGGTCGGCACCTTTGCCTACCGTCAAGACCAGGCCTTCTCCGCCGGCGGCAACAGCGAGGCCCGCCACGCCGGCGGCCAACAGGTGGAGGTGGATCAGAACGGCGACGGGACAGCCGACATCTTCTTCCGGGTGGAAGGGCTGTCACTGGCCAGCCAGCTGACCGCGACGGACTTCCTCTGGCTCTAGCGATCAGGCATGCGGGTTGCTCCGACGAAACGGCGGCGGCATAAGGGGCGCGAACCCTGGTCGTAACGCGGATCTACAAAGGAGTAACGTATAATGTCCGAAGCAACAGCCTCCGCGGACGGCAGTGTGCCGATCACCGTAGCCTACGGCGATGGCATCGGCCCCGAAATCATGGGCGCCAGCCTGAAGGTGCTTCAGGCCGCCGGCGCCAAGCTCGCCATCGAAGAGATCGAGATCGGCGAGAAGGTCTATAACGCCGGCAACACCGCCGGCATCAGCCGGGAGAGCTGGGACAGCCTGCTCTCCACCAAGGTCTTCTACAAGGCGCCCATCACCACGCCGCAGGGCGGCGGCTTCAAGAGCCTCAACGTCACGGTGCGCAAGACGCTCGGCCTCTTCGCCAATGTGCGCCCCTGCGTCGCCTACCACCCCTTCGTTGCGACCAAGCACGAGGGCATGGACGTCGTCGTGGTGCGTGAGAACGAAGAAGACCTCTATGCCGGCATTGAGCACCGGCAGACCGACGAGGTCTATCAGTGCCTGAAGCTCATCTCCCGGCCCGGCTGCGAGAAGATCGTGCGCTATGCCTTCGAGTACGCCAAGGCGAACAACCGCAAGAAGGTCACCTGCTTCACCAAAGACAACATCATGAAGCTGACCGACGGGCTGTTCCACAAGGTCTTCGACGAGATCGCCGCCGAGTATCCCGAGATCGAGAACGAGCACTGGATCATCGATATCGGCGCCGCAAAGCTGGCCGACACGCCGCAGACCTTCGATGTCGTGGTCATGCCGAACCTCTATGGCGATGTCCTCTCTGACGTGGCAGCGCAGATCGCGGGCTCGGTCGGCCTGGCGCCCTCGGCCAACATCGGCCAGCACGGCGCCATGTTCGAGGCCATTCACGGCTCCGCCCCGCGCCGGGCCGGTCAGGATATGGCCAACCCCTCCGGCCTGCTGCTGGCCGGCGTCATGATGATGAACCATGTCGGCCAGCCGGAGATCGCCGAGAAGGTGCACAATGCCTGGCTGAAGACGATGGAAGACGGCATCCACACCTATGACATCTTCGACGACAGCGTCTCCAAGCAGAAGGTCGGCACCGCGGCCTTCGCCGATGCGGTGATCGCGCGCCTGGGTCAGAAGCCGCAGACCTTGCCGGCCGTCAGCTACGCCGGTGCCGCCGGCGGTGCCTTCCCCGTGCCGACGGCCATGAGCCACCCGCCCGCCAAGAAGGCGCTGGTCGGCATCGACGTCTTCGTCCACGACACCCGCCCCGTGGAGGAGCTGGCCGCCGACCTGAACGGAGCGACTAAGGATCACTACAACCTCGCCATGATCACCAATCGCGGGGTCAAGGTCTGGCCGGATGGCCTGCCGCAGACCTTCTGCACCGATCACTGGCGCTGCCGTTTCATAGCCGACGAGGGCAAAGAGCTCGACAAGGCGATGATCGTGGACCTCTTGGGCAAGATCGCTACGGCAGGGGTCGACTTCATCAAGACCGAGCAGCTCTATACCTTCGACGGCGAGCTCGGCTACTCCCTCGGCCAGGGTCAGTAAGTTCAAGCGGTCACGCCAGAGAGGACGCATGAAGCTTCTTTCTGGCGGACGGCCTTTGCGACTCCCTGCCCCAGCCTGCGCGGAGAAGCGCCTTCCTACGCCGCTGCTAGTCGAGGAGTTCGAAGACGTGGGTGTAGGTGCCGTCCGTGTTGCGGGTGGTGGTGACCTGACCACGGGCTCCGATGTAGTCACCGGTGCCGCCGACCACAGCGCGGACTTGCGGCCGGCTCTGCTCCATTTCGCTTGCCGCTTCGGCGTAGACTGATGCGCCCAAGACGACGAGGCTGCCACCGGCGCCAAGGTCGAAGACCAGGTGACCGAGGCGATCCTCATGCAGGTCGCCCGCCTCGACCGGCAGATCGACGGTGGTCAGCACCCCAAAGAGCGTCCCGCTTCGTCCGTCGTCCGACTGGATGGCGGCCTCAAAGGCGAGCATGTCCGCATGCGAGCGGCCGCTGGCCCCTAGGTCGACCGCCGCCAGCGCCGGAACCTCTTGCTGCACAGTGAAGCTGGTCGCCTCCTGGGCGAAAGCCCAGCGGCCTGAGAGGCTGAGAGCGACCAGAAGCACAACACTGAGCGACAGAGCGGTTACTGCGGCGGAGAGGGATACCTTCGGCATGAGCAGGGTCCTTTCTGGTCGGGCGAGGCTTTTGATGTTATCCTCACGATCCGGGATTCTCTGTGACGGATTGGTCGGCGCTTGCAGTGTTGGCTTGCTCGGGCTGCCTTGCGTCCAGCTCATCCTCGCGCTTGCGGGGAAAAACGACCGATAGGAAGGAGGGCCATACACATGTCCAGTAGCATCATACCCGTGATCCGCTATCACGATGCGCCGGCCATGATTGACTGGTTGGTCGAAGCCTTTGGCCTCACGCGCCACCTGGTAGTGGAGGACGGATCAGGCGGCATTGCCCATGCACAGCTGACCTTCGGCGGCTCGATGATCATGCTGGGCAGCGCGCGCGAGGATAGCTTTGGCGCCTTGCAAGAGACCGCGCAGAGCCTCGGCGGTTGCTCGCAAAGCTGCTATCTCCTGGCGGCAGACGTCGATGCCCTTTGCCGGCGGGCAGCGAAGGCCGGGGCGGAGATCGTCGTGGAACCGCGCGATGAGGACTATGGCGGGCGCGGCTTCTCCTGCCGCGATCCGGAAGGGCAGCTTTGGAACTTCGGCTCCTATGATCCTTGGGCCAATCACGAAGCAGGCTAGGTCCAAATAATGCTTTCAGGCGACATCAAAGTGCGGGAAGTCGAGCCTGCTGATCAGGCGGCGCTGGAGGCTTTCTACCCGCTGGCCTTTCCGGACGAAGATCTGGTTCCGCTGCTGCGCGCCCTCCTCGACGAGCGGCAGGACTGCTTCTCGCTGGTTCCTGTGGCTGCGGGTGAGCCAGTCGGGCATGTCGCCTTCACTCGCTGTCGTCTCTCCACCGTTGAAGCCCCTGTCGCACTCCTCGGACCGCTTGCGGTCACCCCGCGCTTTCAGAGGCGCGGGCTCGGTTCTGCTTTGACCCAAGCTGGCTTCGAGAAGCTAGCAGACGAAGCGGTCGTTGCCGTGCTGGTGCTGGGCGATCCGGGCTACTACGGCCGCTTTGGCTTCTCGAGTGATCACGGGGTCGAGCCCCCCTGCCCGCTCCCCAGTGACTGGCGGCCTGCCTGGCAAGCGCGATGGCTAGGATCTGCCAGACTGGCGGGACGCCTCCTGGTCCCGCCAGTCTGGCAAGAGCCCGCACTCTGGGCGCCCTAGTTGAAGAGGAAGTCCGCCGCCGTCAGCTGCCCGGCACTGGAGAGGCCAGTGACCTGGAATACGATGTCGGCCGTCCCGTCGCCATCGCTGTCGACCTCTACTTGGGCCAGGTCGGTGTCCACCCGGGCCTCTGTGTTGCCAGCGGCGGTGAAGGACCCATCGCCGACGTAAGCGAAGCTGCCTGTTTCAATGCCGGCGGCGAAGACGAAGCTATCCATAGCACTCGCCCCGCTGAAAAGGCTGCTCTCGAAGTCAGCAATCACCACCAGGGCCTCGAGCGTTCCGTTCGCGCCGAGCGTTCCCTCCTCGTCGCCATTAAAGCCGAAGACATCGTCGCCAGATCCCCCAAAGACGGTGTCGCCATCGTTCATCAGCAAGATGTCCTGGCCGCTGGCGCCGAAGAGCAGATCCTCAGCGTCCAAGTCGCTCTGCCCGTTCAGGAGGTCATTTCCCAGGCCACCGTACTGCACATCGGCACCGCTGCGGCCCAGTAGGACATCGTCGCCGCTGTTGCCAACAAGCGTGTCATCGCCGACCCCGCCGGACATCCAGTCGTCGCCACCCTGGCCAATCAGGTAGTCGGCCGCAGCGTTACCAACGAGGCTCGCCCCGCCCGAAGAAGAGGTCAGGCTGCGCGAGACGTCATCACTGGCGTTGGCCAGCACCTCGACAAAGGTGGCAAGAGTGTAGCCATTGACAGAGGCCACCACCCGGTCAATCCCAGTCCCTACCCCGCTCTCCATTACCTGGTCGCCCAGATCATCGACGAAGAAGACATCCGCCAGGTTACCGCCGATCATCTCGTCAGCGCCGGACCCACCGAAGAGACGGTTGTTCCCAGTCTTGCCGGTCAGGCGGTCTTGGCCACTGCCGCCGTAAAGCTTGTCATTGCCATGGTTTCCAGATAGTCCGTCGTCTCCCTGGCCACCGAAGAGCGTATCGTTGCCGGCATCTCCGCGCAGCAGGGCATCCTCACCGGCACCACCGTAGAGGCGGTCGTCCCCTGCACCGCCGTAGAGACCTCGGTCATCGCCGCTCCCGCCCGAAAGGACATCGCTGCCGTCGCCGCCGAAGAGGCGCCGATCGATGGCAGATCCACCGTCGATACTATCGGCGCCGCTACCCCCATAGAGGTCACGGTCCTCACCGGCGCCGCTACCGATCTGGTCATCGCCACTGCCGCCATCCAGTAAACGGTCCCGCGACCCGCCGCCGAAGAGACTATCATCACCCACACCGCCGTAGAGTGAACGATCATTCTGGGCGCCGCCTTCAATGAAGTCGCTGCCACTGCCCCCTCGCAGCGCAATATCGATCCCGGAGCCGCCAAAGATCTGGTCGTCGCCGGAACCGCCATCTAGGAGCGTATCGTTCTCATCGCCACCGTAGATGAAATCGTCTCCCTTCCCGCCAAAGAGGGAAAGATCGCGGCCAGAACCACCGAAGAGCCCATCCGCGCCGCTGACGCCCAAGAGCGCGTCTTTGCCGCTGACCCCAAAGAGCCGATCGTCAAAGCTGGTTCCGACCAGGGAGTCGCGCCCTGGGCCACCTGTCGGCAAGGAGGTAGCAATGACTTCAACCGAGACCAGTGTCACGCCAACTGGCAGGGTAATCGCCGGATCCAGCAAGATGAGCGTGTCGCTGTCCAGACCGCCGAAGAAGAGATCACCGGCAAGGAGATCGCCCTGACTGGCAATGAGGAAGCTGTCATTGCCGACTTCACCTTGAGCACTGTCAGCTCCAGGGCCACCCTCCAGCACATCCGGTCCCGATCCCCCGACGAGGGTGTCGTCGTCGGTGCCACCGGCCAACAGGTCGCGGCCAGTATCACCCGCGAGCCTATCTGCGCCAGAGCCGCCGTCGATGAGGTCATCGCCGCGGCCGCCGTAGAGACTGTCGTGCCCATCAGCGCCCTCCAGCGTATCCGCGCCGCCCAGACCGACAACGGTATCATCGCCTGTACGGCCACCGATACTATCGTCAGCACTGTTGCCAAACAGCACATCCGCGCCGGAAGTCGGCTGCGGGCCAGCAACCATGGTCGTTTCTACTGAGCTCAAGGTCACGCCGACCGGAATGGTGATGCCGGCCGTGCCGAAGAGCAGGGTGTCGGTTCCGGAACCGCCATAGATGACATCTCCAGCGGTGATATCGGCCTGGCTAGCAATCACGAAGGTATCCGCGCCAGAATCGCCAAAGAGGGTGTCGGCGCCATAGCCGCCTTCGATCAGATCGTTTCCGCTACCGCCGTAGATTGCCTCGTCGTCGCCGGCGCCTGCGTAGATCCGGTCATCGCCGCTGTTTCCAGCGAAGCCCGTATCGTTACCAGCGCCGCCATAGAGCAGGTCGTTGCCGGCATCGCCGAAGAAGGCCCTGTCGTCTCCATTGCCGCCGAAAAGGGTATCGTCGCCCAAGACACCGGTTGCCACATTGAAGGCTGCACCACCGACGAAGTAGTCAATGCCCGATCCGGCGTAGATCGTGTCGTCTCCAGCACCACCGGAGAGACCGGCATCAGAGCCCGATCCGGCGTAGATTCTGTCATCGCCCGCATCGCCGGCGAGAATTGCGTTCTTGCCGTCATTGCCTTCGATCAGATCGGCACCGCTGCCGCCATAGAAAAGGCCGACAGTATCGGCGCCAGGCCCCGCGACTAAGACGTCGGCACCAGAGCCACCGAAGAAAGAGGAGTCACCGCCGAGGCCGCCATAGATCCGGTCATCGCCGGTATCACCGAAGAGGCCAAAGTCGTCGCCAGTCTCTCCAAGGATCGTGTCAGTCCCAGAACCGCCATAGAAGAAGCGCTCGCTTCCCGTCCCGCCGACAAGCGTATCGACCCCGTCGCCGCCCCGCGCTTGGCCGTCGTTCCCATAGCCGCCGAAGAGCGTATCATCCCCGAGACCCCCGGTGAGGGAAGAGTCATCGCCCTCGCCACCGAAGAGCCGATCATCTTGGTCACCGCCAAAGAGGTAGTCGATCCCGGACCCTCCGTAGAGCATGTCGTCTGAGTTCAGGCCAAAGAGTGTGTCCGCCCCGCTGAACCCCAGGATCGTGTCAATGTCCGACGTTCCAGCGAGCGTGTTGTCGCTGTTGTCGCCCGGAATGTATGCCATGCTTCAGGTCCTCCACTCGGCTTGCCGCCTCTTCGAGCCCCATGGTGCGCGCTGTCGCACAGGCCTCGTGCATGACAGAGTTGGGAGACGCAACTCAAGGGCAAACTCTAGGGATGCGCCTGTGGCTGAGCGAGCAATCCCAGCCTTGTGAGCAGGCGTCGCGCGCCTATCCGGTCGCGTAACGACCAGGCCTGCGGGTGGCGGCGGGCTCTGCGGTTTGTGCGCATGCGCTCGGTGACTGAGCCGCGAGATCTTGAGGAGCCATCAGGCCAAATCCCTGCCTGCGCGCGCCTATCTGGGGTTTATGAAGAAGCAGAGGGACTGGCCCATTTGTTTACGTCCCTAAAAGTGTCGCTCGGAAAGACAAGAGTGCTCGTCTCTGCAGAACCGCACGCGAAAACTGCATCATCTGCCCGTCACGGTCTGTGAGCAGACCTGCCTTCACATCTCCGTTACCCCAATGAAGAGGTCAAGGCGGAGTTTGCTCTCGTCTGCTTTCGCTCCTTGTCACATGGTCCAAGTCTGATAGCAGAACGACGTGACAACTGCTTTTCGGATTAAAGGGCCTATCTCCAATACTACTAAGGTGATTGCAAGCAGCAGGAGAGAGCGAAACATCCTGCCTTCGCAGCCATCTACTCCTGCTGCTTCACCACACGGCAGGCAATGCCTTTCAGGTGCGGAATACCCTGCTCGCGGTCCAAGTGCTCGGGGTCGTCTGGGCAGATCTGCGCGTCGGCATGGATCCAGGCGCCCGATAGGGTCCCGTCGCCTTCTGCGCGCTCCGGCAACCACCAGCCGTGCGGCACCCGCACCACGCCGACCGGCATGTCGTCACGGATTGCTGCTTTCATCGCGACCCGGCCTTGCGGGGTTTCCACGGTGACGTCGTCACGATCGGCAAGGCCCAGACGCCGAGCATCTTCCGGCGCGAGAAAAGCCAGCGGCTCTGGGTTGCGTTTGCGCAAGGAGGCGATGTGGCGGTGGCCGGTCTGGAAGTATTCGTCCTCCCGTACACCCATGAAGAGTGTCAGTGGCCAGTCGGGATCCGCCGGCGGCGGCTCGCGCCAGTAGGGCAGCGGGTCGAAACCGAAGTCCTCCAGGATTGAGGAGGAAAGCTCCACCTTACCGCTGGGCGTGGCAAAGCCGCTGGTCTCGTACTTTCTCTGCGCCAAGGGATAGGCATGATAGGCATGGGTCTCGGCGAAGGTCTCGAAATCCATGCCCAGCTTGGCGACGCGATGGTCCAGCAGGGCCTCGTTGGTCTCCCAAGGGAAGCTCTCTCCCAGCCCCAGACGGAGCGCTAGGCCGCGCCAGAAGTCATAGACCGCGCGGCAGCTGCCAGGCGGCTCTACGACCTTCTGACTGGGCCGGTAGATGGCGGTCCAACCGAAGCTATCCGAAAGGCAGGCGCGCTCCAGCCAGGCGTCGCCGGGCAGGATGTAGTCGGCCAATTGGGCAGTCGGGCTGCGGACATGCTCGGCCGCAACGACCAGCTCTTGGGCCAGGAGCGCGCGCTGGATCAGCTCCATATTGGCGAAACTCATAACGGTGTTGTTGCCAAGCGTGAAGAAGGCCTTCACCGGATAGGGATCGCCGTCGGCCATGGCGCGGAAGACGGCGGAGGGCACCGCCATCATCCCACCGTTCACCAGGTTGGGCCAGGCATGCCCCCAGACCCTCTCAGCCGGTTCCGCCAGCCGCTCGGCTGCGCGATAGGTGAAGACCGGGTGCTCTGCCGCGCCCAGTTGCTTGGCGCGCTGTTCCGCCGACAGGGCCCCGTGCAGCTCCAGCTCCGACTCATTGACGATGTCGCGGTGGAAGCCATGCAGCAGCTCCCCGCCCTTTGCATCCAGATAGCCACAGACCGCGCGCAGCGAACACATGAGCCGAATGGCGCTGGTGGAGTTCCGCTGCTGGTCGGTGATCGGTGACCAGGGAATGACCGACGGCCCCGCGGTCGCATAGAGCCGCGCAGCCTCCACGATCAACGTCGTGTCGACGCCGGTGATCTCCGCGACACGAGACAGGGGGAATTCATCGACCCGCGTGCGCAGGGCCTCGAAACCCACTGTCCAGTTCCGTACGAAAGCCTCGTCGTAAAGCTTCTCGTCCAGGATCACCCTTAGTAAGCCGAAACAGAGCGCGGCGTCGCTGCCCGGCTTGATCGGCAGCCAGAGGTCGGCTTGTTCGGCATTCTCGCTGCGGCGCGGATCGGCAACGATCAGCTTGGCGCCCTTGGCCTGGGCGCGGCGGATGGCGTTGTAGATCGGCGTCCAGGAGTGCGGCTTTGGGTTGTGGCCGAAGAGCAGGATGCAGCGGGTGTTTGGATAGTCAGGATAGGGGTACCAGCCATAGACCAGCCGATTCACCGCCGCCGTGTTGCCGGCACAGAGTGCCACGCCGCTGATCCAGTTGGGCGAGCCGAGCAGGTTCATGAAGCGCCGGCCGGCCCCATTGTCGGTCTGTGTGTTCCATTGCGAGGTGGAGACCGCCAGCGCCTCCGGCCCATAGCGGGCGATAATGGCCGAAAGCTTCTCCGCGATCTCGTCCAGCGCCGTTTCCCAGTCGATCTCCTCCCACTCGCCAGCCCCTCGCGCGCCTCTGCGGCGCAAGGGCTGCAGCACCCGGGCCTCATGCGCAAAGCCCTCTGGGGCATGCACGCCCTTCATGCAGATGTTGGCCCGCAAGGGCCGCGGGTCGGTGGCGCGCACCACTACGTCGCCGACCTGCCCGCTCTCCGGCACCCGCGCCTCAACCTGGCAGTAGATATCGCAGCCGGAACAGAGCACGCGTTTACTGGTCATGGTCTGCTGTCTCCTGTGGCGTCGCGGGGTGCTGCGGCCCGTTCGCTGCGCAACGCGGCGAAGGTTCTGTTTGGCTGGGCGACGGCATCGCGCGCGGTGACCGGCTCGCCGCAGGCCCGGCAGATCGTTTCCAGTTCCAAAATCGCCCCGCAGTCCTTGTGCCTCACCGCAACAGGCGCGCCCTCCTGCCCCCAAGGCCCCGCCCACTTGTCCCCCCACTGCTTTAGGAGGACCAAGAGGGGCCAGAGCTCTATCCCCTTCTCCGTCAAGCGATAGCCAGGCGCGTCGCGGCGGATGACGATGTCGTCGCCTTGCAGTGCCTTCAGCCGCAAGGAGAGAGAGCGCGGCGACATCCCCGTCTGCCGCCGCAGACCATCAAAGCTGCCGTTTCCGAGGAAGAGCTCCCGCAGGATCAAGAAGCTCCACGCGTCCTGCAGCACCGCACCGGCACGGGCGATGGAGCAGTAGGCATCGGCCAGATCGCGCCGTTTCATTCCCTCTCCTCCTTGGCAACAGAGCACTTACTATAATTTTTATAGCACACAGTTGCGCGTCTTGCATCCTTCAAAAGCGGTCCCGACGAGGCATCATGATGCGAGGAACCGACGCGTGGTTGCTTCGTCTGGAATGGGAAGCGCGGAAGAGCCGTGCTCGTGGACAATCAGCCACTCCGCTCCTCGCTTCTCCAGAATCAAGGTCACCCGTGCTTCAGGCATCGCAATTGGCGTGCCGTCCTGCATCTCGCCCGACCCCTTCAAGGAGAGGGTAGACCAGGCGACGTCGCCGCGGATTGAGACCCTGAGATCATCGTTTGACGTGAGTTGCCAGACCTTGGGCACCGTCATGAACTTCCTGTAGTAGGCTTCTGCCGGCGCCCAGCTTTGAAAACCAGCGTGAGGTCTGCCGAAGTCGAAGGACGAAAAGGTCTCATCCTGCGCGTAGATGTGCTTGACCCGGTCGAGGTCGAAGGGCTGTTCCGGGCTGGTTGCCCAGCTGCCAACCCATTCCAGCGTGCGCGCGTGGATCTTTGCTTCTTCGGTCATGATTGCCTCTCTCTTCAACTGCTCGGGTTTAATGGACGCGTTTGGGCGTGAAGATGCTGATCAGATTGGCCAGTCGGGATGTCAGTGAGACCGCGGGCTCAGGTGTCTTAACGCCGTAGGGGTAGAGCCACTCGCGTTCGCGCCTGAGCTCGTCCTGAGCGCGTTCCCGCGCGCTGGGCAAGGTGTATGAAGAAGTCATGGTTTCGCTTCCCTTTCGATGGATCACAGGCCTGCTTGGCGTGTTGAAGATCTGGCCTCGGACCATTGGCGCGACCAATTCCCAATGGCCGTCTTGTTATTCGTGTCTAGAATAAGCCTCGATAGAGGCGAGTAGGATCAGCCATGGAGTTACGACAGCTCAGAACCTTCATCGCGACGGCGGAGGAACTGCATTTTCAGCGCGCCGCAAGACGGGTGAACCTCTCCCAGCCGGCGCTGAGCCATCAGATCAAGGCGCTGGAGGAAGAGGCTGGGGTGACGCTGCTTGCGCGCGACCGGCGCAGCGTTGCGCTCACCCCCGCTGGCGAGGCCTTCCTTGCTCGCGCCCGGGAGGCCGTCAACGCCGCCGAAGCGGCGCTCCGTGAGGCACGCGAGGCAGCGGGCGCGGAGCCTGACGTGTTGCGCTTCGGCTATGTCAGCTTCCTGAACCTGCGGGTCATCACCCGCTCCATCGCCGCCTTCAGGGCGCTGCGTCCCGCTATTGAGGTGGAGCAGGTGGAGATGGCGACGACCGAGGTCTACGCCGCATTGAAAGAGCGGACCATCGACGTGGGCTTCGGCGTTCTGCCTGTCACCCACCCGACACTGAAGATTCGAAAGGTGGCGGAAGGCTTTTGGTGCTTTCTGGTCACACCAAATCATGCACTCGCCGCCGCTGAGGAGGCGCCGCTGTCATCGCTGAAAGACAAGCCGCTGGTGATTTTCAGCCGCTCGATGAACCCGCCGCTCTACGACGCCTGGATGCAGCGCTTCGCGGCCGCAGGCTTCGAGCCGAAGATCGTCTTGGAGACAGCGCAGGTGCAAACCGGGATTTCCATGGCCAGCGACGGCGATGCGGCCTTCATCGTGGCCTCCTACATCGTCGAGCCGGTGCCGCAGGGGCTGGTGCAGGTGCGCCTCACCGGGTTTGACAATGAGATCGCCGTGGGCGCGGCCTGGCATGAGGAAAACCGCAGCCGCGCCCTCACAGACTATCTAAAGGAGCTGCGCCGGGTTATGGCCTGACCCGCCGCAAGCGTGCGCTGGACCAAGGGCGCCACCAGTCTTTGCATCAGCGCCACCATCAGGCCCGACAAGACCAGGGCGCGCAGCCAGAGAGGCCAGGGCTCCATCAAGGGTCCTATGGCGGCAAGGATGGCCACCACGCCCAGAAAAGCGCCTGTCCAGGTGAGGAGAAAGCGTTGCATCAGCGGGCCTCCTTGCTGCGGTCATAGGCGGTCAAGTGCTCGTGGAGGAGCCGCCAGCCAGTGGGGCCCTTCCGCCAGACGTGCGTGCCGTACTGGCCGAAGGGCAGAGGCTCTCCATCAGGGCCGCGGGTATCGACCCCGACCAGGCGAAAGGTGGAATAGGCAAGATCGCCAGAGGTGGTAACGCGCAGGTCTTCCAGCCTGACGGACCAGTAGGTCATCGGCGCCATGAAGGGCGTCCAGGTGGCTGCGTAGGCCTCAGCGCTGGTCAGCACCACCACATCGCCGGCGACGTTGTCGAAGACGGAGATGGCGCCCTGCCCTTCAGCGAAGATGTCTAGAAAAACATCGCCGTCGAAGGCCTTCGACCCAAGGTTCCAGCCGGCAAGCCAGCGCTCGGTCAGTTGCACAACGTCTTCTCTACTCATGAGATCACCCTCATCGCTGTTCTCTTGTCGTCTTGAAGAAAAGATGACGCCGCGCGCTCCCCTGGGCCAATTCCAAGGAGACCCGGTCTTATTCACCCAGCGAATAAAAAAGAGCTCCCGGTGCCTTGGCACCGGGAGCTCTTCGCCACCCCTTGTCGACATGGGGAGATGGCAGGGGTGGCGGTGGACAGATCAGACAGCGGTGGCCTGGGTCTCCTCTGCCTTGGCCGGGCGCGCAGTCAGCCCCCGGATCACGGCGTAGAAGAGCGGCGTGAAGATGAGCCCGAAGACCGTGACGCCGATCATGCCGTAGACCACGGCGACACCGAGAGCCTGGCGCAACTCGGCACCGGCGCCCTCAGCGATCGCCAGAGGCAGCGTACCGAGGATGAAGGCCAGCGAGGTCATCAGGATCGGCCGCAGCCGCAGCCGCGCGGCCTCGATCGCAGCCTCCTTGGCCGTGCGGCCCTTATCTTCCAGCTCACGGGCGAACTCCACGATCAAGATCGCGTTCTTCGCCGCAAGTCCTGTCAGCACGATGAAGGCAACCTGAGTCAGCAGGCTGCTGTCCAGCCCCATCAGGTTGACGCCCGTCAGGGCTGAGAGCAGCACCGTCGGCACGATCAGGATGACGGCAAAGGGCAGCGCCAGGCTCTCATAGAGGGCCGCCAAGACCAGAAAGACGAAGACCACCGACAGAATGAAGAGGATCGTCCCGTCATCGGTCACCTTCTCCTGGTAGGAAAGGTCGGTCCACTCGATCCCGTAGCCGGCGGGCAGCGAGGCCGCGGCAATCGCTTCCACCACCGCGATGGCTTCGCCGGAGGAGATGCCGGCACCGGCACCGAAGACCTCGGCCGTCGGGACCAGGTTGTAGCGCGGCACGCGATCGGCGCCGGTACGAGTCTCCAAGGTGGCGACCGCACCGAGCGGTACCATGTCGCCAGCCTCCGTGCGGGTGCGCAGGGTCGCGAGCTGCTCGGCATCCAGGCGGAACTCCGGCGCCGACTGTGCACGGACCTGATAGGTCCGGCCCATAAGGGTGATGTCGTTCACATAGCGGGACCCGAGATAGACCTCGACCATCTCCGAGAGGCGGTGGACGGGAACGCCGATCATCTCCGCACGGGCATGATCGATGTTCAGGTAGACCTCCGGCGCGTTCACTGAGAAGGGCGTGAAGGCAAAGGCGATCCGCGAGTCGGCCCGCAAAGCCGCCAGGAAGTCACCGGTCACGCCAGCCAGGTCCTGCGAGCCACGGCTACCATAGTCCTGGACTCTGAGCGCAAAGCCGCCGCCGGTACCGATACCCCGGATGGTAGGTGGGGCAATGACGTTGATCACTGCACCGTCGATCTCAGCCGTCACCGCTTTGAGATCGCTCATGATCGCTTGCAAGGTGCGGCCCGTCTCCGCCCGCTCATCGAAGGGGGTGAACTGGGTGAAGACGGTCCCGGACGCCGAGGAGGTGGTGCCAGTGATGACGGCCATACCGGTGAAGGCATGGGTGTAGGTGATGCCCTCCACCTCCTCAGCCAGGGCGGCGATCCGCTGCGTCACGGCGTCGGTCCGCCCCATCGACGAGCCCGCCGGGAGTTGCGCGGTGATGATCACGTAACCCTGGTCCGAGGCCGGCACGAAACCCCGCGGCGTGGTGATGAAGAGGGCGATGGCGCCAGCCACCAACAAGGCGTAGAGCGGCAGCATCACGGCGCGCGCAGCGATGATGCCACCCAAGAGCCGGGCATAGCCGTCTGCGAAGCGGTCGAAACCGCGGTTGAAGGCCCCGGCAGCAGCCGTGCCGGCCCGGGCAAAGAGGCTCTTCTTCCGGCCGCTCTCGTGGCGCAGCAGAAGGGCCGCCAGCGCCGGGCTCAAGGTGAGCGAGTTGAAGACGGAGATCCCCGTTGCGACGGCAATCGCCACAGCGAACTGACGGAAGAACTCGCCCGAGATGCCATCCAGCAGCATGGTCGGCACGAAGACGGCCGCCAGCACGAGAGCGGTGGAGATGAGCGCGCCCGAAATCTCCGCCATGGTCCGCTGCGCCGCCTCGCGGGCGGGAAGCCCCTGACGCAGGTAGCGCTCGACGTTCTCCACCACGATGATGGCGTCGTCCACCACGATGCCGACCGCCAGCACCAGGCCGAAAAGCGTCAGCGTGTTGATGGAGTAGCCGAGCGCCGCCATGACGATGAAGGTGCCCACCAGGCTGACCGGCACCGCAAGCAGCGGAATGATGGTCGCCCGCGCCGACTGCAGGAAGACCACAATGACCAGCACCACCAGCAAGATGGCCTCAAGGATGGTCATCTGCAGGGCGTCGATGGAGGCGACCGTGAAGAATTCGGTCGGGTTGTAGGTGGTGGCATAGGCGATCCCGGCCGGGAAGCTTTGCGACAGCTCCGCCAGGGTCTCTTCGATGGCCGCCACGGTCTCGATGGCGTTTTCGCCCGGCTGCTGAAAGATCAGCATGGCGACATAAGGCTGCCCGTTCATCCGCGCGTTGGTGGCATAGGACTGGGCGCCCAGCTCGACACGCGCCACGTCCGACAGCCGAACGATGCGGCCCTCCTCGCGCTTCACCACGATGTCCTCGAAGGCGCCGACATCTGAGAGACGCCCTCTCAGGGTCACCGCCGGCTGACTGGCGCGGTCAGTCGCTATGGGCGGCTGTGCCAGCTGACCGCCCGCAACGGCCGCATTCTGGGCACGGATTGCCTCCACCACCTCGCCAGGCGTGAGCGACAGGGCGGCGATGCGCTCAGGATCGAGCCAGACGCGCATGGCATAGTCGCGTGCGCCGGCGACGGTGATGTCGCCGACCCCCGGCAGCCGACGCAAGACCGGCTCAACCCGCTGCATGGCGTAGTTGGAGACGAAGAGCTGGTCGCGGCTTTCGTCCGGCGAGAGCATTTGCGCCACCATCAGCATGTTGGGGCTGTTCTTCGCCACGGAGACGCCGGTGCGGCGCACTTCCTCAGGCAGCCGCGCCTCGGCCAGAGCCACGCGGTTCTGGACCAGAACCAAGGCCTCGTCGATGTCGGTGTCGAGCGCGAAGGTAACGGTGAGGCGCATCTCCCCGTCGTTTGTGGAGCTCGATCCCATGAAGATCATGCCATCGACGCCGTTCACCTCCTGCTCGATGGGGGTGGCGACGGTCTCTGCGATGGTCGCCGCGTTGGCGCCTGGGTACTGCGCGGTGACCACCACCTGGGGCGGCACCACCTCTGGGAATTGGCTGATCGGCAGGCGGGTCATGGCGACCAGCCCCATGATGAGGATCACTACCGAGATCGCTCCGGCGAAGATCGGCCGGTCGATGAAAAACTGTCCGATTTTCATTGCTCTGTCCCTCCCCTTACTGAGCCGACTGGGCGCCGGTCTCGGCGCTCGCCAAGGCGACGGGGCTGCCGCGCAGCTCCGCGGTGACCAGGGCACCCGGGCGGGCGCGGTGGCGACCGTCCACGATCACCCGCTCGCCGGCTGCCAGGCCGGCGCGCACCACACGCAGCCCCTGGTGCAGCGGGCCCGTCTCGATGGCGCGAAGCTCGACCCGGCCGGTGCCATCGACGACCAATACTGTGCGGCTCGCCTGCTCGATGGTGACAGCTTCGTCGGGGATCAGGATGGTGGGCGCGTCAGGCCGGGCCAGAAGCTCCACACGGGCGAACATGCCCGGCGTCAGCAGCCCGTCGGGGTTGGGCACCAGGGCGCGGGCGCGGATGGTCCCCGTTCCCTCGTCGATCTGGTTGGCGACGAAGTCCATCTGGCCCTCGATGGCGTAGGCGCTGCCATCCGAAAGCTCGATCCGCACGGGGTTCGGGGTATCGCGCGAGGAGCCACGGGTGCCCTCCAGCGCCAGGCGGTTGTAGCGCAGCAGCGCGTTCTGATCGACGTCGAAGACCACATGGATCGGATCCAGCGCGACGATCGTGGTGAGCGTTTCGGCACCGTCCCCGATGCCACGGACGACGCTGCCGAGGTCCAGCGCCGTCTCGTCGATCCGGCCGGCGATTGGCGCCCGGACCACGGTATAGTCCAGGTTGAGGCGCGCCTCTTCCACCTGGGCGCGGGCGGCGTCGAGGGCGGCCTCTGCCGATGCCATTTCGGCCTCGACCATATCTTGGCGGGCCTTGGAGTAGTGGCCGCGCTCCACCAGCGTGCTGACCCGCCAAAGCTGCTCGCTGGCCAGCCCGACCCGGGCTTCGGCTTCGGCCATATTGGCCTCGGCCAAGCGCAGGGCTGCCTGGAAGGGCCGCTGATCGATGGTGAAGAGCGGGTCGCCAGCCCCGACGATCTCTCCTTCGCGGAAGTGGATCTGCATCAGGTGACCGCTGACCCTGGCGCTAACCTCCACCATCTGGGTGGCGGCAAAGCGTGCTGGGTAGCGGTCCCACTCGGTGACGGAGCGCAGCTGGGCCTCTGCGACACCCACGCTCGGCGGAGCGACCTGGGCAGACGAGACGGCGGCAACGGCCGCCTGCGGCTTCAGCTGATCATAGGCAAGATAGCCGCCGCCGAGGGCCGTCCCCAGCATAAGCGCGGCAATAATCGAGGTCTTGGACATAGCCATCTCCCTGGCTGTTGTGCTGCCTGGGAAGGTGGTCGGATAGCCGTAGCGCGGCCAATTCGAAGGGGGTGCGGACTTATTCGACAAGCGAATAAGAGATGCCGGAACGGATCGATTCCGGGGGATAGTGCTGCAACTGAGGAAGAGCGCGCCCGCGTTCCGAACGCCGTGTTCGGCGTGGCGTCCCTAGAAGGAGAGAGTTCAAACACTTTGTTTGAAACGCTGGCCGATTGGAACAGCGTTTTGGAGCGGATCGACAGCCCCGCACCGCCGCCGCCATAGACGGTTTCCGCCCAAAGAGGCGAGCCAACACCCGACATTTCATCCATCGCAGATTTTCTGCCGCACCTCATTTGGGGTGCGGCCATTTCCATTGTGGGAGACAGAATGAACCCGAACGACCGCCAGCCAGCAACGAAGCCTTTCTCGCTGCGCCTGACGGCCGAAGAGCGCCAGGAGCTTGAGAGACGGGCCGCTGGCATGCCGGTCGGCACCTTTGCCCGGAAAGTCCTCCTGGAGAGCGACCAACGGGCACGGCAGCGGCGCGGGCGCTTTCCGGTTAAGGACCGGCAGGCCTTGGCGCAGGTGCTGGCCCGCTTGGGGCAGAGCCAACTGGCGCAGAGCCTCAATGACATCTCACGCGCCGCCGCTCTGGGGGCTTTGCCGCTCACCCCGGAAACGGACGCTCTTCTGGCTCAGGCCGCCCGCGATATCGCCGCGATCAAGGCCTTGCTGATGACGGCGCTGGGAATCCGGGAGACATGATCCTGGTTGCGAGCCAGCGCGGCAGGGCAAAGCAACTCGGACTCCATCTCCTGAAAACCGAGGACAATGAGCATGTCGAACTGCATGAGATCAGGGGGTTCGTCTCTGACACCGTCGTCGGCGCGCTGAAGGAGGCCCAGGCGATCAGCCAGGGCACGCGCTGCAAACAGTTCCTCTTTTCCGTTTCCCTCAACCCGCCTGAGCATGAGCGCGTCCCGGTTTCAGTCTTTGAGGCCGCTATTCAGGAGATCGAAGAGCGCAATGCCTTGAGCGGCCAGCCCCGCGTCGTGGTCTTTCATGAGAAGAACGGGCGCAGGCACGCGCACTGTGTCTGGTCCCGCATCGACGCCGACACCATGACGGCGGTGAACCTGCCTTTCTTCAAGCGCAAGCTCCAGGACATCGCCCGCGAGATTTATCTTGAGCAGGATTGGCGGATGCCGCGCGGCCTGGTCCGGGGCCAACCCGCCGATCCCCGCAACTTCACCTTGGCGGAATGGCAGCAGGCGAAACGGATGGGCCAAGAGGCCCGCGACCTGAAAGCCATGATGCAGGATTGCTGGGCAATCTCCGATTCCCGCGGAGCATTCGAGCAGGCCCTAAGCGAAAGAGGCATGATCCTGGCCAAGGGAGACCGCCGCGGTCATGTGGCGGTCACCCATGACGGTGAAGTGCTGTCGATTTCCCGCTATGCCGGAAAGACATCCAAAGAGGTCCGCGCCAAATTGGGCGATCCAGCAGCCTTGCCTTCGATTCAGGAGGCTAAAGCTGCTCTGGCAAGAGACATGCGCACGGCCTTCAAACGCCATGCGCAGGATGTGCAGAAAGAAAAAGATAGCGATCTGGAAGATTGGGAGCGCCGCCGCGCGGAAATGATCCTACGCCACCGGCAGGACCGAAGCCAACTCGATAGGCTGCAACAGCAGCGGGAGGCAGATGCCAGCCGTATGCGCTCAGCCCGGCTCTGCACGGGTCTGCGCGGCCTCTGGCAGCGCATCACCGGCAATCATGCAAAGATACAGCGCCAGAATGCGCAGGAAACCCAGGTCGCTCGCGAGCGCGATCAAGCCGAACGCCAACAGATGATAGAGCGGCAGCTTCAGGAGCGGCGCGCTCTGCAATGGGATTTACGGCAGTTGCGAACCCGTCATGCTCGAAGCCTTCAGAGTTTACGGCAGGACCGGACTCAGATAACCGCCCGCCTATCGGCAGAGGAAAATCGCACCAAAAGACAGCGGATGCGGCAGGCGTATCCCGAACCAGAACCATGAGCCAGGGCTATGACCGCCTTGCGGCCTTACGGCTGAGGAACCGGCTGACAGCCTCCTGCGCCAGGTTCAACTGCAGCGGATCGTCGGTTAGGTCCATGCCGCTTGTTTCTCTCAGTTCCACCATGTAGGTAACAACGCGCCCCAGCGCATCAGGCAGGCCCAGCCCCTCTTCGGCGCTGCAATCCAGCGTGGCCTGAAGAATGTTTTCTTCCGTCGAGCCATAGTCATAAGCAATCAGCCGGTCATACCAAGACCACACCAGCCGGTAAGCCTCGATACGGCGCGTCTCTCCATCCGGAAAGGTCAAAGAACGGACAGTCGTCCGAAATATTTCTTCGTTTTCACGTTCGATCAAATATTTCAACATAGCCTTAAGATACTCAATCTTGTCGAGGAAATGCAAAGTTCGTGCACGGCGTCTGATCGAAACCGCTCTCCAACCTCAGCAATCCTTCACTCTTCCAAATCGATGAAAAAGTAATCGAGGTCTTTTCGCAGAAGGCCGCTGAACCGCCACAGATCAAGCGCGCTGATGCGGCTCAATCCCTCTTCCATCTCCTGAACCTCTTGCAAAGAAATCCCAGCCGCTTCGCCCAAAACCTCCTGCGTAAGGCCGCACTCCTTGCGTCTGAGCCGAAGACGTGTGCCAATGGCCTTGTCCTCTGCGCTGCTGCGCCGTCTCTTCGGTGTATCTGTCATGAAATCCCCTTCCTCACGGCGGGATTTCAGGGCGGCGAGCCAAACGGCCAGGACCTTCGATCCCACCGTGCGTTACACAGTCACACAGTAAAAACAACCAATACATGAAATTATTAGAAGAATGCAACTTTGATGCTGTGTATCCCGCTGTCGCCTCCGGTAGCAGTGCGTTTTCGCTGATCGACCGTTGCACGGCACCGGCTTCACGGCCTTCCGGTTTTCTCGCTTGGCGTTTTCCGGTTGATAACGACACCTTCTCTTTAATGATGTGTTTCTATTGAATGCATCAACTATTATAAGTGATGTGTTGGATGTGCCAGCATCCGGCCAGGTTTAGAACCCTGTCAGACACTCGGCCTTCGGGTCGGATTGCGTCGAGATAAGGCCGCAAGGCACGAATAAGGCGCACCTTCGTCTGAAGGGTTCTAAGGTCCGGCCACCAGGCGAAGGGGCGAGAGATGAAGGAACCCGGCGACGACGAAGCCGAGGCAGGCGATGAACTCCCCGCCGTGCCGCTGTCCGAGTTGATGCGGCTCGGTCACGCTTATCTCTCAATCACCGACCCTGACCTGCGCCGCGAGGTGCTGCGCTCTGTCGAGCGCGCTGGCGGTCTCAATGCCCGCCGCACCAGGGACCATCATTGACCCCGTTCCGATGTCTTTCCTGTCTGCAAGCCCTGTAGATGGTCATGACCGAGACGCCATAGCGATCCGCCAGCACCTCCGCGCTGGCGGTCCCCGATTTCATTTGCTGGCATACGGAAAAAACCTGACAAGGCTTGAGTGCCGGTCTGCGCCCCAATTGCACACCGCGCCGCCGCGCGGCGGCCAATCCAGCCCGCGTGCGTTCGGCGATCATCTTTCGCTCCATCTGCGCCAGCCCGGCTATGATGTGAAAGGCAAACTCTCCGAAGGCCGTGGTGGTGTCCAACTTTTCTGTCAGCGACTCGAAATGAATGCCGCGGTCTGACAATCCATCCAGCAGCTCGATCAGATGCGCAACGGATCGGCCCAGTCGGTCGAGCTTCCACACCACCAGCATGTCGCCGGGTTCAAGCGCCGCCAGTGCGCAGGCCAGTTCGGGACGGTTTCGCAAAGCGCCCGAAAGGCCGTGATCGGCATAGACAGCATCACAGCCAGCCGCCCTCAGCGCATCAATCTGAAGATCAAGCGTCTGGTCCTCTGTCGAAACCCTGGCATATCCGATCTTGCGCGGCGGCATGTCGCACCTTTTCCTTTCGATCAAAGCCTTATTTAGCGTTTCAGTTCAGTGCTTTAACCGTCTCGCACAGGGCCTATCAGAAAGGAACCCTTTTGATAGGACACCAAACGTGCCGTTTCCAAGTAATCCGTCCTGTCAGAACGCAAGAATAACTCCCGCATCCTCAATTCAAAGAAACAATAATACTTTTACATACAAAATGCAACAAAAACCTTCCTTTCTGTTAGATGAGTAGAGACGCAAGGAAGTCAAGAGAGATGCCGATCCCCGCATCGCAGCCGATTGAGACAATCAGGCAGAAAGGGGAGACCCATGATGAACATCGATACACTCAGAAACACGTTCGACTCAGCCCGCGGCAAGGTGATCGCCGGAGCACTGGCCGCGGCCATGACCGTCATGCCGATGGCAGGCGCGCCAGGAGATGCGAAAGCGCAAGAGCAAACCGCATCCACCTGCACATGGGATCAGCAAATCTGTGAATTGCGCGCTGCGTCCGATGCGGCCCGCGCCTACGCTGAAACCAAGGACGGCGTGGGGATTGTCATCCATGTCGGGCAGGATATCCCGAACCAGCATATTCGCGACGCCGACCAACTCGGCCAGCTCTTCATGAAGCGTTTCCAAGAATTGGGTGAGGACGCGCGCTACTTTGTTGCGCCCAACGATTCACCTGCAACCGGCATCACTTATCATGTTGGCCATCTGATTGTCGGCGCCCACAACGGCACGGAAGTGCGCAACGTCAAGGAAGCTTGGAACACGGCCCCCGAGGCCATTACCCAACTTAGCATCACGCGCAGCTTGGCTGCAGGAGACGGACCCAGCGCTGCGCCCGGCGGTTAAACCGTCTGGCCCTTCACAACAGATTGCATAACGACAGTCTGGGCGCGTTTAGAAGCAGTCTGGCACTTACGCTATGGCTTCACCCCAAGGCTGGTCCCGCTGACGGTGGGCCGGGATCATCATCCGTGTCGGGTGACGGCGCATCCGCGGTGGGTAGGCAAGCGACCTTGTTGAACTCTTCACGGCAGGCCGCCGAGGCCACCTCCGCCGAACTCATCTCGCCCAGCGTCGCAAAGATATCCGCGTTCTCTTCCACCTCTTCGGAAGCATGGAGCTTCTCGTCTCTTTCCCCATCCTGACTCTCGGACACCTCTTCCTGATATCCGGCGTCCGTGAGTGCGTTTCCGGCAGCGTCAGACGATGCGTAGGTGGTCTTCAACTCTTCCACCTTCGCGTCGGTCTCCGGCGTCTTGCCGTGGTCATCCACCGTCGTGTTGATCTCTGCGGTCGCCTCTATGGTGCGCTTGTGGTCCTCGTGCTTTTTGATCCACTCCGCGAGCGGGTCGCCGTCATACTCCGGCTTGATCTGCCCGGTCTTGGGGTCGAGCATCAGGATCGTCAGCGCATCCAGGATTCGGCGGTTGTAGTCTGCATCGCTTTCGCCGGGACGGCGCTGCGCGGCCTCTTTGCCGAGCTTGCCTTGTGCATACTGCTCGAATGACTGCCCGGTCTGGGCTTCGATATCCGCGACCAGCTCGCTGATTTCGGCATCGCTCATATCCCCAAAGATTTGGTCGGCGATGAAGCTGTTCATCGTCCCGCTGCGCAGGGCCTCCATCAGCGCCTCTCGATAGGCACTTTCCGCGGCGCGTCCCTTCTTCTTGCCGGGCCCGTGCACGGCCTGACCGGCTGCGCTGCCATGCAGCCGCAAACCTGCGAGCGAGAAGCCGTCATGACCGTCCTTCACCGTGTAGTCGTGCGCCTTCTTGGCCTCCGCATCACGGTGATCCTTGCCCGGATCATGATCCCGGGTCCGCTCTTCAACGACTCTCTGGATTTCCTGGAGAAGATGAGCGTCGACAGGCTCGCTGTGGCTGCCGGTGAAGGCGGACTCTAGGAAATTCTCATCTCCCAATGCCTTCGCAGCCAGCTCATAATCACGTATCTGCTCTTTATCTACAGCCATGACATCTCCCCGCAGTGTCCTTGTTCAGGCGCAGCTCTCTCGCACTGCCGCATGTGTGCTGCTGAGAGTAGTATGGGCGAGAATGGTTAAGAATTATGTAAAATTAGATAGAATACTTGGAGAATTTGATAACAATTTGAACAAAATTGAAGCTTGCGTTACTATGACAGTGTAAACTACTGTTATTGTTGAGGGATTTTTGACGACTACCGGCCATGATCACGAAACCATTCCTTTGGCCTCGGAAATGATCGCCACACTCCGGGCGCTCAGGGCGCGGACAGGAGTAGGAGCTTCGGCGCTGCTGAAACATGCCGCCGACTGTCCCGATGGACTGACCGCTGCGATGCTGGCCAGCTGGCTCTATCCTCATGGTAGAACGAAAACCGTGCGCAGAGACCACTATCGCTTCGCCTGCGCGCTCTGGCAGTCTCTTCCAGACGATCCCCATCCCCGTATCCCGCTGACAGAGGAGATGCACCGCACGCTCAGCTTTCACCGCGACCGCACCGGCATTAGGCCAAAAGCACTGCTGACCCATGCTTCGGACGTGCCTGAGGGACTAACGAGAGGGCTGATCCAGCGCTGGCTTCATGCAAAACGTCCGGTCAAGACCGTCCGCGCTGACTACTACGAGTTCGTGGTCGATCTATGGGCGGGTCTGCCGGATGCGCCAGTCGCAAAGGACTCTGGCGATCCTACCATCACCCTTACGGACGTCATGGTCCGGCAGCTGCAACAGGAAAGAGAGCGAACGGGCGTTTCGCCGGCGAGACTTCTGGTGGGCGCTACGGGCCGCCCGTCCGGCCTGACGGCGTCTGTTATCGCTGGCTGGCTGAAGCCGGGACCAGAGGGCATAGCGGTTCATGCCGGGCACTTCGACTATGTAGTCCATCTCTGGCGAAGCTTGCGGGACGACCCTGATCCGCGCATCCCCCTGACGGAGCCTATGCGTCAGCGCTTGCGCAGGGAGCGGGAGCGCAGCGGCGTGCCCGCCGCGCAACTCTCTGCGATTGAGCCTGGTTTTCCGATAGGATTGAGTGCCGGGATGGTGCGCGCTTGGCTGCATCCAAAACCCGCGACCAAGACTGTGCGCCGGAGCCACTACGACTTTGTTCTTCGGCTATGGCAAAGTCTGCCGGATGACCCGGAAGGCTTCATTCCGCTGACGGAGACCATGCGGCTGCGGTTGCGGGCGGAAAGGGACAGAACGGGCGTCAATCCAAACACCCTGTTGACAGCAACTCCTGTGGACGGCCTCTCTCCCGGCAGCCTTGCCCGCTGGCTACAGGAGAAAAAGTCGCCAAAGCGGGTGAGGCGTCGTCATTTCAGGGAGGTCCTGACCCGTTGGCGTGCCTTGCCCGACGGCCAGTACCAGGCCCTGACCGAGACTTTGAAACAGCAGCTGCTCGCCGAAAAAGAACGCACCGGCGTCAGCGTGCGTAGCCTCCTGGCACGGCAGTCCTCATGTCCCTCGGGATTGACCGAAAAGGTGATCAACCATTGGCTCTCCGGAAAGCGAACCGCGAAGCGTGCCAGACGAGACCACATTCGTTTCGTTCTCAGCGCCTGGCAAGACCTACCTGACGATCCCATTGTGACCTTGACCCGCGACACTCGCCAGGAATTGAAAGCGCAGCAGGAACGCAGCGGGCTGGGCAGCCGTGCCCTGCTGTATGGCCGAACAGACAAGCCGGAAGGGTTGACCGTAAGCAAGATTCAGAACTGGCTGAACGGGAGCGTGAAACGAGTCAGGCAACGTCACCTTGCCTATGTCCGCGCCTGTTGGGCTGCCGCGCCGAATGCGCAATACCCGCGCGAGGAGCGCGTCTCCCTTACACCAGCCATAACAGAAGAGCTCTGCCGCCTGCGAGAAGAGTCCGGCATCGGACCCAGCGCTTTGCTACGCGGTGCCGAAGACCGTCCGCAAGGCCTTGCTGGGGACACCATTCGCCGCTGGCTTACGGGAAAGGCAAAGACGGCGAACCCGGTCTACCTTGACTATGTGCGTCGCCGCTGGGCCGATCCCCCGTCGCGATCAATGGCAGGTAAGAAGCGGCTCAGCAAGCGCTTACCACGCACTCCCCTGAATGACGCGCGGATCGCCCGGCTCAATGCGGAGTACCAGCGCACTGGCGTCGGCGTCACCGCTCTGTTCAGAATCGCTAAGGATGTTCCGCAAGGCCTGAACATTCCTATGGTGGCACGTTGGCTCCGGGGAGAGTGCCTCCAGGTCCGCACAGACCACTACGCCTATGTCCTGAACCTTTGGGCCAGCTTGCCGGACGCAAGAACCAACCATCCTCACCCAAAGACCTGATCCGCGGATGACCCGCCATGTGCCCTGAAGTTGCGTCGCGGAAGCGAACGAACCGGGCCGGATACCCCTCTACAAACCGACCCGCAAGATGTGTGCTGTAATACAGCATCATCTCGGCTCACTGCGCTTACGCTTGTTCGGCAAGGGGGCCCGCTGCGCGCCCCCGTTGCATCCCCCCGGCTCGTGGCAGGTCTAGGCATCGAGCCTAATTCTGCGCCATTCAATCGTATCGCCGATTGACCACTCGTCAGGAATATGGCCCACGACAACCTACCAATCTGAGGAAGCACTCCCGTTATCTCCAATACCCCAATGATCAAAGAACTCATCACGCTCCTTGACCCCCGAGCCGCCCTACGCAGATTGGATGCGCACCAGCGATTCGTCCTTGGAACATGATCAAGGATCGTCCCTGAAGGGTGGGGGCTGCGAATCAATCCGAGATGGAATATGTACAACTTGTGTACCCACCGGCTACACTCTGATGCGCATCGGTTTCTGAGAGCCGTTTCCCGTTACCCATGATGCCGTGGACCGGACGGAGGGAGGCATGATCGCGGACCATGTTTATGACCCCTAAATAGCGCGCCTGGTACGCGCCACAACTTGAAATATAAAGAAGAATCTCGCATGATGCAGGGCTATAGGGGGTAAAGGACCATGGAAAATCTAACTTTTGATCTTTGGAACTTTCTGGGCGGGCTTGTTGCAGGCGGCATCGGCGGCGCTCTCTTGACGCTCAAATTTACCAAGAACCAGCGGACGACCGGCACTGGAACGACCGTTGATCAGTCAAAATCCAACGCAGGCGGCGACATCGTGGGCAGGGACAAAAGAGGCTAACTGATACGATTGAGCAGAAGATGAACAAAGTCAGTCAAAAACACTCAAAAGCTGCAGGAGACATCGTCGGCGGTGACAAGGTCACCACGTATAACGCTGCACCAAAGAGCAAGATCGAAAGGCTCCTTAACTAAGCTCCAGGAGCAATACGACGGCGACCATGAGACACAGAGCATCATCGATGAGCTTGCGCGCTATCATTCCCGCCGTGCGTCCGACGGTGTTTACGGGCTTGAAGGCAAGCTTAATGCGGCTGAAAAGAGCGACTGCTTCGGCGAAGCCATTGAAAAGAAAGAGATGCTTGCCAAGCTTCTTGAGAAGTGGACGATGTACTCGTCGGCCCAATCAATTTTCTCCCACATACTCGCCAAAGCTGAGATTGAGTTCACCCAAGTAATATATCCACAAATACCAAAGAAATCTGAATCCGAGATCAATGCCTTGGTCGTTGAGCGAATCGTTAACCCGATTGTAGAAGAGTGCGTTGATGATTTAATGGCGATCAATCACAACGTCGTTCAAGGCATGATCTACTGGTTGGCCGAGCAGTGCTTTATTCGCTGGCACCATCCGAAGCAGTCCACACAATGACGCAACTTACCTACAATGAAGCATTCGATCCTTATCATGCGGCTTTCAGGTTCATGCGGCTTTGGCAGGGATGCCGGCTCACCTGTAAGACCCACTTTGATATGCTGCGCATTCTGGATTTTTATCTGTTGTTCCCATTTCGGATTCAGAATATGTCCTTCTTTTCTTCAGATCGAGGTTGGCGGAGCATCAGCCGGGCATACGAAGACCGCAAACCTTACGGCGAATTGCCCGACGACGTTTCGATCTTTTCCAGGATGGAACCGTTTCAGCGCGCAGCGGTGACCTCACTCGTCAAAGCCGAAATCCTCTCCGCCGAAGCTTGGCGCAACAATCAAATCGACTTCTTGAACGCCAAGCTTCCATTGGAACTGGAAGCAAGATGCGTAGAGCTCAATGAAACTATGCAGGACATCATAGAGATTTTATGTGCCATCAGAGAGCGCTATCCCCTTATGGGTCGCAGAGGACTCAAAGACCGCACGGGCTTGCTGGAGTTTAGATATGATTCTGTTTGAACCCTGCCTCATTGTCAAGCGCTTGGTTGTCAAGCGACGGATATCAGTTGCCTACGACGAAATCTTTCACCTGGGTGTCAATATTATTCGTGGAGATAATTCCTCTGGGAAGTCAACGATCCTTAACTTCATTTTCTTTGGCCTTGGCGGTGATCTGAGCAAAGATGACTGGAGTGAGCATGCACTCCAATGCGACTTCGTTTGGCTAGAAGTAGAATTCAATGGTCGTCCGGCGGTCCTGCGGCGAGAAATAGATGTCAATTCTCAGTCACCTATGGAGATATTTGGCGGGCGCTATGAAGATTCTGAGAAAGCGCCAATTGATGAATGGAGAAAGTACCCATACTCGCGATCTAAGAATAAGGAAAGCTTTTCCCAAGCGATGTTTCAATTGCTGGATATGCCCGATGTCGCAGTAGAAGGTACTTCAAGCATTACTATCCATCAAATTCTGAGGTTGCTATACGCAGATCAACTTAGTCCGATCGAGAGCCTGTTCCGTTTTGAAGGCTACGATCCTGAAAATCTTCGCGAAGCGGTCGGCAATCTTCTTTGTGGTGCGTTCGATACAGAAATCTACGAACTTCAGCAACTTCGCAGAGTCCGCGACAAGGAATTCTCGGAGGCGTCGGCAGAGCTCCGTAGCATCTTTAGAGTCATCGGCGGCGATGAGAGCCTTGGACATGATTGGGTCCAACAAAAGCGCCGAAGCCTTATCGAAGAAAGAGAAGCCCTTCTTAAAGACATTGCTGCCGCCGAAGAGGAGTTTTATTCCAAGAAATCCGTTGTTAAGATAACAATTTCTGCGCAGAAGTCGGTGTTCAGGGAAGTACAGAAACTACAGGAAAAGCTTCAGGGCGTCCGAGCCTCTATCGGAGGACTCGAGTTCGAAATCGCTGACTCCGATGCGTTCATAGCTACCCTACATCAGAGATTGGAGGCTCTTAGGGACGCCGATCTAGCGTCGTCTTTTGTCAGGACAATTCATTTCGCAACCTGTCCATCTTGTTACGCGGAGATATTGGAGCACGCTGAGTCAGCTGGCGCATGCCATTTGTGCAAAACACCTCTCGATGCCGAGCGTGCGCGTGATCGCATCGTTGGGTTGATCAACGACTTATCCATTCAAATCAAGCAATCGGAGCGGCTTCAGGGCGTGCGCAAGGAGCGACTGCATACGCTCAAGAATGATTATGCTAGCATAGAGAGACAATGGAAGCTCAAGGCGAAAGAGCTGGCCGAGCTACGCGTCCTTCCAACCTCAAAGGTTCGCGAACAGATTCGGGAGCTACACCGAAAACTTGGATACATTGATAAGTCTATTGAAGATACAGATGAGCAACTTAAGCTGGCTAATCGTATCGGAGATCTGTCGGCTCGGAAGTCGGCTCTGGACACCGAGATCAACGATTTGGATGCGCGAATTGAAGAACTCAAACGCAACCAGACCGAAAGGCTCCGTGCTGCGAGGAACGCCATTGAACGAAAGACCATTGAGATGCTCAAAGGCGATTTAAAGCGCCAGGATTCTTTTGAAGATCCACAGCATGTAGATTTCTCATTTTCAAAGAACTCAATTACGGTTGATGAACATACCTATTTCTCAGCTAGCTCACGGGTAATTCTTAAGACCTCTTTCCTTGTTGGATTCCTAGCAGCTGCACTTGAGGACAAAAAGTTTCGCCATCCGCGTTTCTTGATGATCGATATCACTGAAGATAAAGGTATGGAACAAGCGCGGAGTCACAACTTTCAAGAACAGGTTATTCATGTTTCTGAAGAACATGATGTGGAACATCAATTTATTTTAGCAACAGCTATGCCATCGCCTAACCTAGACGACGATGTATTTGTAGGGAAATTTTCAACATTGGAAAGCGGCACTCTTGCTTTCCTGTGACCAGTCTTCACGACGCATTGGCGCGCCCGGCTGACGCCGGGGCAGGCTCTCATGAATTGACCCCGCAATCGGTTTCAGCCATTCGGCTTTGGTCCCTTCTGAAATTGGATTCCGGCTGCTAAGCGCGTGAGTTCGTGCGGAACGCGGTCCGCTTCGCAGAAGCGGCTTAGGGGCCAGCCCCTCGGCGCGCTTCAGGAGAAATAGACGGTCTCCCGAGGCTCCGCGTTCGCCTGTGGCTCACTTGTGCGCCCGCCGTCGATTTATCCTTCCGCTTGCACACCCCGTTCTCGCCAAAGGGCAGGGTTGCAGGGCAACCCCTGTCCACTTTCAAGAAGGGAGAATGAGGGATGAAGCCGCACATTGAAACCGCCTTTGCCGTCAGAGCACAAAAACGCTGGACATTTTCGTCATTTTATACCATTATAGGTTGCATATTGCCACATTTGTATCTTTCTCGAACAGACCGCCATTTGCCTGTCTGCCCGCCTTTCACCCAGGTCGGCGGGCTTTGCCGTCTTCAATCACAAACCAGGAGAGGAAAGCTACTGCCGCTGCGCCTGCGCGTGCGGATGAAAGGACCGATTGCGCTAAACCATGCCTGCGAACCTCGAAAAGTACCGCGCCTATCTGGACGGGCTCAATCTCGATGCGGCACAGCAGGCGGCTCTTATCCACAGCCTGTGGGACATCATGGAGAGCTTTGCCGACCGGGGGTTCGGGCTGCATCCGGTGCAGCAGGTCCCGGCCATAGAGGATGCAGACGATTCACCGGCAAAGGCGCTTCCGTTAGACTGGATGGCAACACAGGCATTCGAGCAGGCTGCAGGGACCTCCCAGCGCCGGAAAGGCAGGACCTATGACCAGGACTAAGGACCAAGAGGCCGTCATCTATTGCCGCGTCTCCAGCGTCAAACAGGTGCGCGAAGGCCATGGACTCGGCTCGCAGGATACCCGCTGTAGGGAGTATGCCGCGCACAAGGGCTATGCCGTGGTGCAGAGTTTTCATGACGAAGGCGTTTCCGGTGGTCTGATTGACCGCCCCGGCATGCAGGCCATGCTGGCCTTCCTGAGAAAGCACCGCAGGCACCGCGAGCATGTCGTTATCATCGACGATATCAGCCGCCTTGCCCGCGATCTCGAGGCGCATATCCAACTGCGCACGGAGATCGGGGCCGCGGGCGGTAAGCTGGAGTCGCCGTCCATCGAGTTCGGCGAGGATTCCGACAGCGTTCTGGTCGAAAATTTGTTGGCGAGTGTCTCACAGCACCAGCGCCAGAAGAACGCCGAGCAGACCCGTAACCGCATGCGCGCCAGGGCCAGCAACGGCTATTGGGTGTTTCAGCCGCCTGTCGGTTATCGCTTCGAGCGGGTGAGCGGGCACGGCAAGATGCTGGTGCGCGACGAACCGCTGGCCTCCATTGTCACCCAAGCGCTTGAAGGGTTTGCTTCGGGCCGCTTCGAAACCCAGGCCGAGGTAAAACGCTTTCTGGAGTCACACCCGGAGTATCCCAGGACCGCCAAGGGCGATGTCCGCGCCCAGCATGTCGCCGACATGCTCAGCCGTCAGCTCTATGCGGGCTACATGGCTCTGCCCGACTGGAATCTGCCGTTGCGCAAAGCCCGGCATGAAGCGCTGATCAGCTTTGAAACCCACGAACGCATTCAAGAGCGCTTAACGGAGGGCGCAAAGGCCCCGGCACGTCCGGACCTCAATGCCGATTTCCCCTTGCGCGGGTTCATCCTCTGCAACGATTGCAGCAAGCCGCTCACGGCCTGCTGGTCACAGGGCAAGGCGAAGAAGTACGCCTACTATCTCTGTCCGACGAAGGGCTGCGCCAGCTACCGCAAATCCATTGCGCGTGAGAAGCTGGAGGGCGAGTTCGAAGCGCTCCTGCACCGCCTGCGGCCATCAGAGGCCCTGTTCAAGCTCGCCAAAGCCATGCTCAGCGATCTTTGGGATATCCGGCTGGCGCAGACAGCGGACTCCACCAAGGCGCTGAAAAGTAAGCTGACGCGCATAGAGAAGCAGAGCGAACAGCTTCTCGACAGGGTGGTTGAGGCGTCCAGCGTGTCAGTCGTGCAGGTTTATGAAGCCAGGATTGCCAAGCTGGAGCGCGAAAAGGCGCTGATACGAGAAAAGCTCTTCAGCACGGCCAAACCGCTGCACAGCTTCGAGCAAACCTTCGAACACGCCATGAGCTTTCTCGCAAACCCCTGGAAAATATGGAATTCCGGAGAACTCGACCTCAAGCGAACGGTGCTCAGACTGGCCTTTGCCGAGCGTCTACCCTACTGCCGAAACGAAGGACTTCGAACACCGGCAATCGCCGCGCCTTTCAAGGCGTTAGGCGAGATTCATAGCGGTATGTGTGAGATGGCGTCCCCAACGGGATTCGAACCCGTGTTACCAACGTGAAAGGCTGGCGTCCTAGGCCTCTAGACGATGGGGACGTGTCAGGGCAGAGCGCAGGGAAATAGGCCGGCGGCGGCGGAAAAGCAAGAGCCTTGCTAGGGCTCAGCACTCGGCGCGGCCAGGCCCTCCACGAACTTCGGTGGACCCAGTTCCTGCAAGAGCTTGTGCTCGATGGCGGCGCCATAGGCCTCATAGTCGGCCGCCGAGACGGCAAAGGCCTGCGGGCCACCGATTACCTGGTCCTGGTAGACCCGCAGCAGATTTGGAGCCTCGTTCAGAATGGCCAGACCGTTGATGGTGACGCCAGCGGCTACCAAGCGGTCGCGCCAGACGGCGGGGTCGTCGCCTTCGTTGCTGGCGCCGTCGCCGGAGACGTCGATGACGCGGCGCTGACCGGCGTAAAGGTTCGAATCGAGGCTGATAAGGCCGACGCGTAGGGCCTCGCCGATCGCGGTGCTGCCGCCCTGGATAAAGCGCGGCGTGGCGTCGAGGTAGTCGGCAAAGGCCAGGGCATCCTCCCGGCTCTGCAGCAGGCGCCAAGGGGCGGAGAGGTGCTGTTCCTGAGAGCCCGACCACTGCATCAGCGCCACCGCAACGCCGCCGCGCGGGCTCAAGGCCTCTATGGCGATGCCGACCAACGGGCTGCGGAAGGCCTCGGCCAGGCCGTGCAGCTGCTGGTCGAACTCGTTGCGGTCGATGGAGGTGGAGCTGTCAACGGCCAGCAGCAGCTCAATGTCGACAGGCTGCTGCGCGCGGGCATGGCCAGACGCCAGGAGAAGCGACGCGCTTAGCACGAGTCCCCACCTTTGCGCTGCCCGGAGCATTCGGCTGACTTCCTTGATCGACATGCTGGAGAGAGGTGGCGGGCAAAGGCGTCTGAAGCAAGGCATTGCACCTTGCAGGCCGATCACAGCGGCGACACCTCAGCAGCGTCCTCGACGATCAGCTGCAGGCTCTGGCCACCGCGCCAGAGATCGCGCTCCAGCTTGCCAGCCACATGCAAAGGGCGGCCCCGAGCGGCCAGCAGGGCCGGGCCGAGTGGCCCCTCCATCGCGCGGAAGGCCACGGCGCGGAGGTCTTGACCCTGCTCGCTTTGCAAGCGGAGTCGCAGGTGGCGCTCCGCCATGATATCGACCTGGGCGAGACGCTGGTTCGGCAAAACGAAGCGCGGCTGCGGATTCCCGACACCAAAGGGGGCCAGACGCTCGGCGCCCGCCACCAGGTCCAGGCTGGGAGCAGCCACCACGGCATCGATCTCCAAGGTCGCCTGATAGCCGGTCTCGGCTAGCGCCGCGGCCGCCTCGCCCTGCAGAAAGCTGCTGAGCGCCGGGATTTGGCCGCGAGCGGCTGTCAGACCGGCCGCCATGCGATGACCGCCACCGGCGAGCAGCAGACCCTCGGCGCGGGCGCGTAGGATCAGGGCACCGAGGTCGAAGCCGGGGACGGAGCGGGCGGAGCCCTTGGCCTCCTCCCCCTCCAGCGACAAGACCAGGGCCGGCAGGCCGAAGCGCTCGCGCAGGCGGGCGGCGACAATGCCGATGACACCCGGATGCCAGGCCTCACCGGCGGCGATCAGCAGGCCCTCCTGCGGTGGGCCCTGCTCCACCTGCGCCACCGCTTGCGCCAGAACCTCGGCCTCGATTTCCTGGCGCTCGCGGTTCAAGCGGTCGAGTTCTTGGGCCAGGCGCTCAGCCTGGTCCGGCGCGTTGCAGGCCAAGAGCTTGGCACCTAGGTCGGCTTGCCCGACCCGCCCGCCGGCATTGACCCGCGGCCCCAGCTGAAAGCCGACTTGCCCGGCAGAGACACTATCGGCCAGGCCGGAGACGGCCAGCAGGGCTGCCAGGCCCCGGTTGCGCCGGGCGGCCATGACCTTCAGCCCTTGCGCCACCAGCACCCGGTTAAGGCCCTGCAAGGGAGCAACATCGGCGACCGTGCCCAGCGCCACCAGGTCCAGCCACTCCATGAGCGGCGGTTCCTGCAGCCCGGCACTGTCAAAAAAACCCGCCTGGCGCAGGGCCCGATTCACCGCCACCAGCAGCAGGAAGACGACACCGACGGCAGCCAGGCTACCAGCGCCGCTCTCGTCATCCAGCCGGTTGGGATTGACCAGCGCCAAGGCCGGCGGCAGGGCCGTCTCCGCCACGTGATGATCGATGACCAGCACCTCCAGGCCCAGGCGCGCCGCCTCTTGCAGGGCTGCATGGGCAGTGGTGCCGCAGTCGACGGTGATCACCACCCGCTGCCCCTCCTCTGCGAGCAAGCGCAGGGCGGTCTCGTTCGGGCCGTAGCCTTCCTTGAGGCGGTCGGGGATGTAGACGCGCAGCGAGCGGCCCAGGCTGGCGAAGAAGCGCTGCAGCAGGGCTGAGGAGGTGGCACCGTCGACGTCGTAGTCGCCGAAGACGGCGACCGGCTCTTTGGCGGTGATCGCGCGGGTCAGGCGCTCCACCGCCCGGTCCATGTCCTTCAGGACGAGGGGATCGGGCAGGCTGTCGCGCAGGCGCGGGTTCAGGAAGGCCTCGGCCTGCTCCAGCCCGACGCCGCGCTGGTCCAAGAGCCGCGCTACCGTGTCCGGCAAGCCCAGCCGCTGGCTCAGGGCCAGCACCTGGCGCTCGTCGTAGGCACGCTCTTGCCAGAGCTGGCCGCCGTAGGACTGGGCGACCCCCAGCAGTGGCGGCGGCCGCTCCGTCATTCGCCCTGCAGCAGGTCGCTGTACCAGGTCTTGCGCGAGAAGTCGTGGCGGGCGGAGATGGTGCGGACCGTGCCGGTGGCGGAGCGCATGACGATCGACTGCGTCTCCGCCCCCTTGGCCAGGCGTCTGACGCCGCGCAGCATAGAGCCGTCGGTGACCCCGGTGGCAGAGAAGACCACGTCACCGCCGGCGAGGTCGTTCAGCTTGTACTTGCGGTCGAAGTCGGTGATGCCGCAGCGGGCCGCGCGCCCGCGCTCATCGTCGTTACGGAAGACCAGGCGGCCCTGGAACTGGCCACCGATACAGCGCAGCGCGGCCGCGGCCAGAACGCCCTCCGGCGCGCCGCCTTGGCCGATATAGAGATCAATGCCGCTGTCGGCGCTGGAGGTGGCGATGACGCCGGAGACGTCACCGTCGCCGATCAGCACGATGCGTGCGCCGGCATCGCGGACCTTGGCGATGATCTCCGCATGGCGCGGACGGTCGAGGATGCAGACCACCAGATCCTCGATCGCCTTGCCGGTCGCGCCAGAAAGCGCCTTCAGGTTATCGAGCGGCTCGGCGTCTAGATCAACGATGTCCTCCGGAAAGCCGCCGCCGACGGCGATCTTGTCCATGTAGGTGTCGGGCGCGTTCAGGAAGCCACCCTCCTGCGCCATGGCGATCACCGCCAGCGCATTGGGGCCGCCCTTGGCGGTGATGGTGGTGCCCTCCAAGGGGTCCAATGCGATGTCGATCTTGGGCCCGCCGGCGCCCACTTCCTCACCGATGAAGAGCATCGGGGCCTCGTCGCGCTCGCCTTCGCCGATGCGCACCGTGCCTGCAATCGGCAGGCTGTTGAGCGCCATCCGCATCGCGCTGACGGCGGCCTGGTCGGCGGCCTTCTCGTCGCCCCGGCCCATCAGGCGCGAGGCGGCCAAGGCCGCGGCTTCCGTCACGCGCACCGATTCCAGTGCGAGGTTGCGATCCATTGAGCCCAGGCTCGACATAGGGGTTCTCCTCTTACTTGGCGTGACGCCGCGAAAAACGGGCTAGAGCGTGGCGATGGTCAGGAGGCGCGGCGGCTCTGTCACCGCTTCTAGCGCGGCAATGGCTTCCAGGGCGGCAGTCAGCGCGCCCTCCTCCGCCTCGTGCGTGGTCATGACCACCGGGACCCGGCCTTCAGGCTCGCGGCCATGCTGCAAGAGCGACTGCAGCGAGACCTGCTGGTCGCGCAGAACGGCGGCCACGTCGGCGATGACGCCGGGCCGATCGATCACCATGAGGCGCAGATAGAAGGCACAGCGCCGGCTGGCTGCGGGCGGCGGCTGCAAGCGCGCGAGAGCGCCAGGCGCCAGGCCGAAGGTCGCCAAGCGGCTGCCGCGGGCGATGTCGATGAGGTCGGCCACGACGGCGGAAGCGGTGGGACCGGCGCCGGCGCCGGCCCCTTCCACGATGACGGTGCCGACGTGATTGCCCTCTGCGACCACGGCGTTGAAGACGCCCTCCACCTTGGCGATGGGCCGGTCGCGCGGGATCATGCAGGGGAAGACGCGCTGGTCCAGGCCGCCGTCGCGTAGCTCGGCCATGCCTAAGAGCTTGATGCGGTAGCCCAGTTCCTCGGCAAAGGAGATGTCAAGCGAGGAGACATGACGGATGCCATCCACCGAGAGCGACTCGAAATCGACTTCACTGCCAAAGGCCAGAGAGGCCAGGATCGCCAGCTTGTGGGCCGCGTCGATCCCGTCGATGTCGAAGGTGGGATCGGCTTCGGCGTAGCCCAGTTCCTGCGCCTCGGCCAAGACATCAGCGAAGTCGCGGCCGGTCTCCCGCATTTCGCTCAGGATGTAGTTGCAGGTGCCGTTCAGGATGCCGTAGACGCGGGAGATGCGGTTCGCCGCCAGGCCTTCACGCAGCTGTTTGATGATGGGAATGCCCCCGGCCACGGCAGCTTCGTAGGCCAAGGGCGCTGCTTTCTCTGCCGCCAGCTTGGCCAAGGCCGCCCCTTGAACGGCGACAAGGGCCTTGTTTGCGGTCACCAGCGGCTTGCCAGCGCTCAAGCTAGCCTCGGCCAGCTGCAGCGCGGGTCCGCTGTCACCGCCGATAAGCTCCACCACCACATCGACATCCGCATGACTGGCGAGCGCGACTGCGTCGTCTGCCCAGGCAAGGCCGTCCAGCGGCAGGGCGCGGGCCTTGTTGCGGTCGCGGGCGGAGACCGCCACGACCTGAAGCGGCCGACCGGCGCGCGCGGTGATCAGATCGGCGTTCTCCTGCAGCAGGGTCAAGACCCCGCCGCCCACCGTGCCCAGGCCTGCCAAGCCAATCCGCAAGGGTGCCGTCTCTGTCACGCTGGTTACCTCCGCCTGCCTATCCTGGACACTCTCGGACCGGCCATACAGCAAGGCTGCGGCCGGCACCAGACCCGGCACGAGACAGGGCCGCGCCTTCCTCTCATGACTGAAACCGGAGGCTAGTACTCCAGGTAGATCTCCGCGCGGCGGTTCCCGGCCTCACCCGTGGGCATGAACTCGTGATAGACCGGCTGGCGGTCCGACACGCCCTCAAGCACCAGGCGGTCGGCACTGACGCCGGAGCGCTGCAGCGCGCGGCCGACGGCTTCGGCGCGGTCGAAGGAGATATTCAGGTTCACCAGCTGATGGCGTTCCTGCGGCAGGGTCTGCGTCCTGGACGAGGCGTGGCCGACCACCCGCAAGATGCCGCCGTACTGGCGCTGGATCGTTGCAACCTCCCGCAAGACTGCCGCGTCGCGGCCATCCAAGCGGTCGGAGCCGTTGGCAAAGTAGATCACGGCGACCAGCTGCACGTTGCCGCCGCCGACGGTGCCTTGCGGCGGAACCAGGGCTTGCAGGGCCGCAGCCTCGCCGGCCGACGCACCGGTCAACGCGGTGGTGGCACCTGGGCGCGGCGGCAGCGGCGGCAGAGCCGCAGTCGTCACCGGCCGGGTCTGCACCAGACTGGGTGTCACCGGCGCGGCGCGGGTCGCGGCCGTGGTAGCGGCTGCGGCCGTCGTTGCCGCTGCAGCGGTGGTCGCAGGCTGCACGCTACGCGCCGTACCCCGGCTCGCGGCCAAGGCTCGAGCACCCGGGGTCTGTGAGGCACCCGGACTGCCGGTGGCCGGAGCAGCGGCTGAGGCAGCAGCGGTGGTCGCCGTGGCAGCAGCAGTGGTCGCCGCTGTCGTCGCCTGGGTCTGCGCGCTGCTGGCGGCGGCGCCAGCAACTGTGGTGCCGGTTTGGCGCACCTGGGTGCCCGACGAAGGCACGCCGGCGGCGGCAACGGCCGTCGTCTCCTGCGCGACCGTCGTCGGCGCGGTGCCGGTGGCCGGGAGGGGGCTGGCGGCGACGGCAGCAGCCGAGGGCGCCACGACATTGCTGGGCGCGGGCGCCGATTGAACGGCGGTGCCGCCGGCGGTCAGTGGGGCGGTGTACTGTGCGTTGGCCCGGTCAGCCTCAAGGCCTTCAGCGGTTTGGGCGCGAATCTCCTCCGGCGTGGTTGGCGGCGGCTTGTCCGGCACGGCAGAGAGGTTGGGATAGGCCTCTGCGTCCAGGCTCTGGGATGAGACCTGCTGCGGGTCGGGTGAAGGATTGTCTCGGAACTCGTCGGAGATTGAGCACCCCGACAGCACGGCGATGGCGAGGAAGGATGCGAAGATCCGGGTCCTGGAGGAAGAGTCCCCTCCCTTGTCCGCGACGACGTCTGCTGCGCTGGCGCGCCGACTGCCTGGATCGATGCTCATGCCGACTGTCCGTCTCCTTCCGGGCCGCGCCTCGTCCAAGGCCCTTTTCCGAGCTTCACGGGTGACGGTTCACCCGCTAGGTTTACCTTATCATACGCCGGGCCGCCCGCGAGTGCGGCCTTGGCCCCGAGAGAAATACGCGCAAAAGCGTCTGGTCGGCAAATGGTTAAGGCGGTTACGACGCCGCCGCAACCGCCAGCCTGTCCACTTTTGCCGTCAGCATAGGGAAGCGACTATGAGCGAGCAACCAGCCCCTGAACAGCAGATCCCCGATCCCGTGAAGTTCTCGCAAGAGATGGCGGAAATCGCGGAGCGCAGCCAGAAGCTGGTCGGTCAATGGCTTGAACAGCAGGTGGTGGAGAATGCCGCCGGCCCCGTCGATCCCCTGAACGTCGGCCGCGCCTTCTTCGAGATGACGACGAAGATGATGGCCGATCCGGCGAAGATGATGCAGGCCCAGGCCAACCTTTGGCAGGACTATATGCGTCTGTGGCAGTCTACCGCACAGCGGATGATGGGTGGCAGCGGCGACTCGGTAGTGGAGCCGGAGCGCGGCGACCGCCGCTTCAAGGATCCGACCTGGGACGACAACGGTCTCTTCGACTACATCAAACAGTCCTACCTTTTGTCGGCCCGCTGGATGCATCAGACGGTGTCCGAGGTCGAGGGCCTGGACGACAAGACCGCCAAGAAGGTAGATTTCTACACCCGCCAGTTCGTCGATGCCATGGCGCCTTCCAACTTCCTAATGACCAATCCGGAGGTCTTGAAGGCGACGGTGGAGAGCGGCGGGGAGAACCTGATCCACGGCCTGCGAAACCTCTTGAGCGACATGGAGCGTGGCAAGGGCAAGCTGCGTATCTCCATGACGGATGAGGCCGCCTTCAAGCTGGGTGAGAACGTGGCCGTCACGCCGGGCAAGGTGGTCTATCAGAACGACCTGATGCAGCTGATCCAGTACGAGCCGACGACGGAGCAGCAGCACAAGATCCCGCTGCTGATCATCCCGCCCTGGATCAACAAGTTCTACATCCTGGATCTGCGCGAGAAGAACTCCTTCGTGCGCTGGGCGACGGCAGAGGGCTTCACCGTCTTCGTCATCTCCTGGGTCAACCCGGACAGCCGCTTGGCGCAGAAGCGCTTCGACGACTACCTGGTCGAAGGCCCCCTGGCCGCACTGGACGCCATCGAAGAGGCCACCGGCGTGGTCGGCGCCAATGTCATCGGCTATTGCCTGGGCGGGACGCTTCTATCGGCAACTCTGGCGCACATGGCGGCGCGGGACGACAAGCGGATCAAGCAGGCGACCTTCTTCGTCACCATGACCGACTTCGCCGAGGCAGGAGAGCTGGGCGTCTTCATCGACGAATCGCAGCTGCAGTTCCTGGAGCAGCGGATGGAGGAGCACGGTTACCTCGAAGGCTCCGACATGGCGACGACCTTCAACATGCTGCGCGCCAACGATCTGATCTGGTCCTTCGTGGTGAACAACTACCTGCTGGGCAAGGACCCCTTCCCCTTTGACCTGCTCTACTGGAACAGCGACTCCACCCGCATGCCGGCGGCCATGCACAGCTTCTATCTGCGGAACATGTACCAAAAGAACCTGCTGAAGGAGCCCAATGCGCTGACGATCGCCGGCGTGCCCATCGACCTAGGCAAGATCAAGACCCCCTGCTGCTTCATCTCCACCCGCGAGGATCACATCGCGCCCTGGAAATCGACCTACCAAGGGACCCAGCTGGTGGGCGGACGGGCCAAGTTCATCCTGGCGGGCTCCGGCCATATTGCCGGCATCGTCAACCCGCCGCCCGGCAAGTACCCGCACTGGACCAACACCAAGAACCCGCCGACCGCGGAGGAGTGGTTCGAGACTGCGACCCAGCACGAGGGCTCCTGGTGGCCGACCTGGGCCAAGTGGCTGAAACCCGCTGCGGGCCCCATGGTGCCGGCCCGCGTGCCAGGCGACGGGAAGCTAGAGGTGATCGAAGACGCGCCCGGAAGTTATGTGGCGGTGAAGGCGCAGGACTAGGCGTTAAAGGTAGGTCGCCGCCAGCTCGGCGTAGTAGCGCGGCGACTCAACCATCATCGCCTTCTCCGCGTCCGTGAGGTCGCGCAGATACTTAGCTGGCGATCCGGCCCAGAGCTGGCCTGAGGGCACGCGCTTGCGCGGCGTCACCAGGGCGCCGGCGGCGACCATGGCGCCGCTTTCCACCACGACTTCATCCATCACCACGGCGCGCATGCCGACGAAGCAGCCATCTTCCAAGACGCAAGAGTGCAGCAGCGCCTGGTGGCCAACAGTGATCCAGCTGCCGATGAGGGTCGGCAGACCGCCACCGGTCTCGCGGTAGTCGCCGGCCGGGTCGTGATCGACGTGGATGACGGTGCCGTCCTGGATGTTGGTCCCCTCGCCGATGGTGATGCGGTTGGTGTCGCCACGCAGGACGCAGCCGTACCAGATGGAGGCCTTGGGTCCTGCAGTGACATCGCCGATGAGGACGGCAGACTCCGCCACGAAGACCGAGGGGTCTAAACTCGGAGAGAGCCCGCGGTAGGGACGGATGTGAGGGGTCATGGTGATTCCTCTCCTGTGCGCCTTAGGGGAAGAGCGGCACCGGCCCTCTTCCCTCCCGGCCACCCAATAGGATACTGGCGTGGGTGGCCGGCCCGTTACGCCATAGGGGGGTGAGGGCCGGTGCCGCAAGCGATGAGCTTGCTCATCGCCGTGTCGTACTATGGGAAGAGCGGCGCCTGCAGTAGGCCTTCGCTCTCCTCCAGCCCGAAGAGCAGGTTCATGTTCTGGATCGCCTGGCCGCTAGAGCCCTTCACCAGGTTGTCGATCGCGGCGATGACAATGGCCCGCCCCGGGATCCTGTCCGGCAGCACCGCCATTGCGACGTAGTTCGACCCCCGCACCATCTGGGTCGAGGGCAAGGCCCCCGGCGCCAGGAGGCGGATGAAGGTTTCGTCTTGATAGGCGCGGGCCAGGCTCTGGCGCAGATCCTCTTGCGAGGCGCCTTCGCTGAGGCGCAGATGGCAGGTCACCAGCTCACCCCGGCTCATCGGCACTAGGTGCGGGGTGAAATTCACCAAGAGCTCGCGCCCGGCGGCCTTGCCCAATTCCTGCTCGATCTCCGGCGCGTGCCGGTGCTTGCCGACGGCGTAGGGTGACAGCCCCTCTCCCGCCTCACAGAAGAGCAGGTTCTGCTTCAGGCTGCGCCCCGCGCCCGACGCGCCGCTCTTGGCGTCGATGATGACGTCATCCGCGGCGATCAAACCATCGCGAACCAGAGGCAAGAGCGCCAAGAGCGCAGCCGTGGGATAGCAGCCTGGGCAAGCAATCAGCCGCCCGGCGGCAATGGCGGTGCGGTTGGCCTCGGTCAGGCCGTAGACCGCTTCCTCCTGCAGGTCCGGCGCCAGGTGCTCATGGCCGTACCAGGTGGCATAAGTCTCGATGTTCTCCAGCCGGAAGTCGGCCGAGAGGTCGACGACCTTCAAGCTGGCCGGCAACTGCCGCACGATCTGCTGCGAGGTCGCATGCGGCAAGGCACAGAAGACGGCATCCAAACCGTCCCAGCTCGCCTCCTCCGCCTTGATCAGGTCGGGTAGGTCCAGATGGCCGAGGTGCGGATAGACCGCCGCCAGCGGCTGGCCGGCCTGGGCGTTGGCAGTGAGCAGGCGGATCTCGACACTTCGGTGCTGGCTCAAGAGGCGCACCAGATCGGCGCCCGTATAGCCCGAAGCCCCCAAGATACCGACCCTAACCCGACTGCTCATCGTTCCTTCTCCAAGTTTAGGTTTCTTGCGGCGATGAGCGTTGCTCATCGGAGCGGCACCGGCCCTCTCCCCCACCCGGCCACCCAACGAGAGTATCCTGGACTGGGTGGCCGGGTGGGGGAGAGGGCCGGTGCCGCTGTCATCTCAATGACGACGTCAGCTGTGCTTACCCGCCGCAGGGTGCCTTGCCAAGTCCAGCTCCTTGCAGCAAAGCAGCCTTGCGCCGCCGCAGCCGGCCGGCAGCGGCCATCCGTGAAAGCGGTTGACAGGGGCTCGGTGCCTGCTGACTCTGCGCCTTAAGCAATTTCACAGGCGCCAGGGGGTTGGTCCAAGCGACCAGACAGGACGCAGAACCATTGGATGCCGCAGATCGAGAGCGGCACGCATGTGGACTTCAGCAAACATCGCAGAGGTATCTTTGAGACCAAGGGTGACGACACGCTGGCCAGGGCGCCCGACTGTCCAGAGGACGGGGGCCCCAACCATCCGCAGGACGGGTTGCCCGTCGCTGGCAGGGCCGCGGCTTAGCTGATGCTCTTCGGCTTCGAGGGGCTGGCCCCCTACGTCGTGGGCGCCGCGGTGGTGCTGCTCTTCACCAGCTTCGTCCTGGAGTGGCGCCCGCCGGAGGTGAGCGCCGCCACCGCCGTCGCCCTGCTGCTGGGCCTCGATATCCTGAGCGTCGACGACGTGCTGGGCGTCTTTTCCAACACAGCGCCCATCACCATTGCCGCCATGTTCATCATCTCTGCAGCCCTGGTCCGCACCGGCGCTCTGGAGAGCTTCGCCTTTCACCTGACGCGTAAAGCGGGCGAGCACCCGACCCTCTCGATCCTGCTTTTTCTGCTGGCGATCGTGGTCATGTCGGGCTTCATGAACAACACACCGCTGGTCATGCTGATGATCCCCGTCGCGGTCGCCATGGCCAATGAGCTGTCACGCGCGCCGACCAAGCTGCTGATCCCGCTCTCCTACGCCTCGATTCTGGGCGGAACCTGCACGCTGCTGGGTACCTCCACCAACATCCTGGTGGACGGCGTGGCCCGCGAGCAGGGCCTACCCGGCTTCCATATCTTCGAGATCGCACCCTTGGGCATCACCGTGGCCTTGCTGGGGATCGGCTATCTGGTCTTCGGCCAGCGGCTGCTGCCCGACCGCACCTCGCCTTCCGCGCTCAACACAATGACGGCCCAGCCCAAGTTCATGGTGGAGATCGTGATCGAAGAGGGCTCGGCCTACATTGGTCAGCATCCGCGCGAGATCTCGCTCTTCAACCAAGTCGACCGCAAGATCGTCGATGTGATCCGCGGCGATGCCTCCTTGCGCCGCAACATGCGCGAGGTGGAAGTCCAAGCCGGCGACATCCTGGTGCTGCGCAGCCCGGCCCGCGACATCCTGACAATGAAGGAATCCGGCCAGCTGAAGGAGCTCGACGACAGCCACATGCAGCGCATCGGCACCCGCAAGTCGGTGATTGTCGAGATGCTGCTGTCGCCCGGCACACGCATCCTGGGCCGCACCTTGGGTCAGCTGCGCCTGCGCCGGCGTTACGGCATCTATCCCTTGGCTCTGCACCGCCGTGGCGCCAACCTGGAGCGCCGCTTCGAGACCACGCCGCTGGAGGTGGGCGACATCCTGCTGCTGGAGGGCGCGCCGGAAGACATCCGCCGCCTGGTCGAGGATCAGGACCTGGTGAACGTAGCCGAACCGCGGGTGCGCGGCTTCCGCCGCTCCAAGGCGCCCATCGCCATTGCCGCAATTCTAATGGTGGTCTTCGGCGCCGCGCTGGGCATTCTGCCTATCGCCGGTTTGGCCGTGATCGGCGCCGCTGTGGTCTTGGCAGCGCGCTGCATCGAGGCAGAGGAAGCCTTCGCCGCGGTCGACTGGCGGATCTTGACCCTGATCTTCTCCATGCTCGCCATCGGCACGGCCTTGGATAAAACGGGCGTGGTCATGGCCTTGGTGGATTGGGCCTCGCCGCTGCTGGCCCATGCGCCGCCCATCGTCGCCTTGGCCTGTATCTACATTATGTCGGCGATCCTGACGGAGCTGGTGACCAACAACGCCGTCGCGGTGATCATGACGCCCATTGCCATCGCGCTGGCCGTCAGCCTGGGCAGTGCGCCAGAGCCCTTCGTCATCGCCGTGATGTTTGCTGCCAGCGTCTCGTTCCTGACGCCAATCGGCTATCAGACCAACACCCTGGTCTATTCCGCCGGCGGCTACCGCTTCACCGATTTCGTGAAGTTCGGCGCGCCCATGACAATCCTCTCGGCCTGCGTCGCCTTGATCCTCATCCCCTTGATCTGGCCCCTGCAGTAGACCGAACCTCCTGCAGAACCCGGCTGGCCGAAGGGACAAAAAAGGCCGGCCGCTCCATCGGAACGGCCGGCCTCTTTCGAGGGTCGATGCTGCCTTAACGCTTGGAGAACTGGAAGGAGCGGCGGGCCTTGGCCTTACCGTACTTCTTACGCTCCACCGCGCGCGGGTCGCGGGTCAGGAAGCCGCCGCGCTTCAGCACCGGGCGCAGGCCCGGCTCGTAGTAGGTCAGCGCGCGGGAGATGCCGTGGCGCACGGCACCGGCCTGGCCCGACAGTCCGCCGCCGGTCACGGTGCAGACCACATCGAACTGACGGTCGCGGTTAGCAGCCTCAAAGGGCTGGTTGATGACCATCCGCAGCACCGGACGGGCGAAATAGCTCTCGAAGCTGCGCTTGTTAACGGTGATGCGGCCGCTGCCTGGCTTCAGCCAGACACGGGCCACGGCGTCCTTGCGGCGACCGGTGGCATAGGCGCGGCCCTGGGCGTCCAGCTTGGGCTCAGGAAGAGCTGCCTCTTCCGGCTCGGTGACCTGGGCCAGGTCGGCCAGGCTGGTGACGATCTCTTCGCTCATGGTCTCTAAATGGCCCTTGTGTTCTTGCGGTTGCGGGAGGCCAGATCCAAGGTCTCGGGCTGCTGTGCCTCATGCGGATGCTCCGGCCCTGCATAGACGCGCAGGTTCCGCATCTGCTGACGGCCGAGCGGCCCGCGGGTGATCATCCGCTCCACCGCCTTGACAATGGCACGCTCAGGGAAGCGGCCGCTCAAGGTCTCGCCCAAGGTGCGCTCCTTGATGCCGCCGGGATAACCCGTGTGCCAATAGAACTTGTTCTGAGCGAGCTTGTTGCCGGTGACCGCCACCTTGGAGGCATTCACCACGATCACGTTGTCGCCGCAGTCCATGTGCGGGGTGAAGCTGGGCTTATGCTTGCCCCGCAGGATCTTGGCGATCTCGGTCGCCATACGACCCAGCACCAGCCCGTCGGCATCGATCAAGATCCACTTCTTCTCGATCTCCGACGGCTTCGCCGAATAGGTTTTCATCGTCGTTGTCCCAATAGGGGTTGGAAAGAGCTACGCCACCGCGCGCAGTCACCTAAGACCGCGCGTCGAGCAGCGAAGGCGGCGTTCTACTGACCGCTATCTGGGCTGTCAAGCGTGAAAAGCAATAGAAAATCAAGTAATTGCGATAGCGGTAAAATGATACCTCAGCCTACGGCGCCAGGCGGGATGGAATAGGTGGCGACCACGTGGCTCACCGGATCGTCGCGGCCTTCGCTGTGGTTGGTGGCTTCCAGAACCGCCAGGCGGCGGCCCAGCTTCAGGAGCTTGCACTCGCAGAGGAGATCGGCCGGCTGCGGCTTGTTCAGGAAGTTGATCGAGAGGTTGGTGGTGACCGCCAGCGGCACCGGCCCAATCGCGCCTAAGAGCGCCGCATAGGCCGCGCAATCGGCCACGGCCATCTGCGCCGGACCGCTGATGGTGCCGCCGGGACGCAGATGCTTGGGATCAGCGGGCAGGCGCATGCAGGCATGCCCATAGGCGATCCATTCCACCTGGAGGTTGAACTGGTGATAGATCGATGTGTCGCCTTCCCAAAGCGCTTCGAAAGCCTCTGGCGTGATCCTTGCCGGTTTGGTCATAGCTGCCCTGCCCTTGATCCTTTGCATGCCAAAAGGCCAAACTGCCGCGTTCCTTTGCAAGAGATAAGAGAGCAGCCCCGCTATGAGCGCCCAGCCGCAAGACCTGCCGAACGCCGAGCCCCTGGTTTTGGAAGACCGGAAAGACGGCGTGCTGACCCTGACCATGAACCGGCCCAAGCAGTACAACGCGCTCTCCGAAGGTCTTTTGGCCAGCCTGACCGACGCGCTGGAACGCGCGGGCGACGACGCAACCGTCCGTGTCGTGGTCTTGGCTGGCGCCGGCAAGGCTTTCTGCGCCGGGCATGACTTGAAGGAAATGCGGGGCCAGCCACGCAAGGACTACTACCAGACGCTCTTCGCCGCCTGCAGCCGGCTGATGCTGGCCATCACCCGCATCCCGCAGCCGGTCATCGCCCGTATCCACGGCATCGCCACGGCGGCCGGCTGTCAGCTGGTGGCGCAGTGCGACATGGCGGTCACCGTGGAAGAGGCACGCTTCGCTACCAGCGGCATCAATGCTGGCCTTTTCTGCTCCACCCCCGCCGTGCCGGTGACCCGCAATCTGCCGCGCAAGCGGGCCTTCGAGCTGCTCTTCACCGGCGACTTCATCGACGCCCAGACCGCCGCCGACTGGGGCCTGGTGAACCGCGTGGTTCCGGCCGATCAGCTGGACGAGGCGGTCGACGCCCTGGCCCAGCGCATTGTCGCCAAGTCGGCCGTCGCGGTCGCGACCGGCAAGCGCATGGTCTACAACCAGCTGGAGAAAGGCATGGCAGAGGCTTACGACTACGCCGCCGAAGCCATGGCCTGCAACATGATGTCGGAAGACGTCGGCGAGGGCATCGACGCCTTCATCGAAAAGCGCCATCCCGTCTGGCGGCATCGTTAGCACTGAGAAAGCGGCAAAGGGCCAAGACGTTTTCTTCTAGCCCCGCCCTCATCCTGAGCTTGTCGAAGGATGTGCCAAAGGGCTCGGTGCTAGCGGCAAATCCTTCGACAGGCTCAGGATGAGGTTCGCGCGTGTGGGGCCGTGTTGAGGATGACCGACGGAGCGTTCCTCCCAATCCTCGTATTGATCCTGCAGGACCGCATAGAATTCGGCTGCCTTGCACCCTACGTCCTAGGCCATGAGCCTACCGATCATCAGCCCTGAGAAGGGGGAGATTCGCGCCGCCTATGAGGCCGGCGTGGCCGCCTATGTTGCCGAGCGCCATGAGCGGATGGATGCCTTCGTGCAGACCACCTATTCGCTGCGCGGCAGCTACGCCATCCACCGCGACGCCTTGAAGGAAGACTACTGGCGCGGCCCCGCTAACGTGCTGATGACCGTGCCGCAGCTGGCGGTCGAGGTCGGCGCTGCCGGCGCGTCGCGTATGGGCTGGCGCCAGGCCTCCGACTCCTTGCGCAAGCGGCGTCTGCAGGTGGACACGGTCGGCGGGCGGGAGGTCACTTGGCGCCTAATGACCGAGTTCCTAGAGCTACCTTACGAAAGCCCGGACGGGCGGGTCAGCCACAAGGACGCGCTGGCCGAGGCCATTCTGCGCCAGCCGCCCTTCCCGGCCCTGCTGGCGCCGCTGGACCAAGCCGTCGAGCAGAAGCCCGACCGCGAGGCGCTCCGTGCTTGGCTGGTCGACTCGCTGACACACTATGTCGATAGCCGCAGCCATGCAGCAGAGCTGGTGAACGCGCTGCTCGCCAGTGCCGCAGGTGCCCTGCTCTTCAAGCAGTTCACGCCCGGTGCTGCCAGCCTGGGGCCGCTCCTGGCCCAGGCGGTGGCGCAGAAGACGGCACCGCTCTGGCTGCCCTTCGGCGGCAAGATCATGGGGCTTTTGCCGGCCTCTCTGGTCGCCACGGCACCGGCGGCGGCCACGGCGGGTGCCACAATAGGGCTTTTGGGTATCGGCGCGCTGCTGGCTTCCTTCTCCGGCTTGCTGACCGACCCGCTGCAGGCGCGCGTGGGCCTGCATCACTATCGCCTGCGCCGGCTCTTGAACCGGCTGGAGCGCAGCCTGCTGGGTCACGAACAGGCGAGCTACCGTCTGCCGGACCGCTATGCGGCGCGCCTCTTCGACATCCTGGACCTGGCGCGCAGCTTCAAGACGGCTTGAGGCTTGAGCAGGCGCCGGCGGGCTTCTAGGCTCCCGGCCCATGTCCAGTCTTACCTATTCGAACGCCCAGATCCTGGGTGTCCTGCGCAGCACCAAGACCATCGCCATGGTCGGCGCCAGCGCCAAGTGGAACCGGCCCAGCTACTTCGCCATGAAGTACCTGCAGGAGAAGGGCTATCGCGTCATCCCGGTGAACCCGGGCCTCGCCGGCAAGGAGCTGCTGGGCGAGCTGGCCTATGCCGACCTCAGCGCCATCCCTGAGCCCTTCCAGATGGTCGATGTCTTCCGTAGCCCCGACGCCGTTGGACCGATCGTGGAGGAGGCCATCGCGCTGAAAGACCAGCGCGGGATCGAAACCATCTGGATGCAGCTGGGCGTGATCAACCATGAAGCCGCAGCCAGGGCGGAAGATGCCGGCCTGACCGTCATCATGGACCGCTGTCCCAAGATCGAGTTCGGGCGGCTGATGGCAGAGCTCTCCTGGGGCGGTTTTGACAGCGGGGTCATCACCGCCAAGCGCCGCCGGTTGAGGGTCGCCTAATGGCCAAGCAGCAGGACTTCGGCTTCGAGACCCGCATGGTGCACGCCGGCACCCAGCCGGAGCCGGTCACCGGTGCACGCCAGACGCCGATCTTCCAGACAACCTCCTACGTCTTTCACGACGCCGATCACGCAGCCTCGCTCTTCAACCTGCAGACCTTCGGCTTCGTCTATTCGCGGCTGGGGAACCCCACCGTCTCGGCCTTAGAAGAACGTCTGGCCAGTCTGGAAGGCGGGCGTGGCGCCACCTGCGTGGCTTCCGGCCATGCCGCGCAGCTGCTAGCGCTCTTCCCGCTGATGGAAGCCGGTGGGGAATTCGTCGCTTCGACAAGGCTTTATGGCGGCTCCATCACCCAGTTTGCCAAGACTTTTAAGAAGTTCGGCTGGACCTGCCACTTCGTTGATGTCGATGACGCAGAGGCGGTGATGGCCGCCGTCGGTGAGACGACCCGCGCGCTCTTCTGCGAGAGCCTAGCCAACCCTGGTGGCGCGGTCAGCGACCTGGAGGCCTTGGCTCGTATTGCCGAGGCCGCCGGCTGCCCGCTGATCGTCGACAATACCCTGGCCACCCCCTACCTCTGCCGGCCGATCGACTTCGGCGCGGATCTGGTGGTGCACTCGACGACCAAGTTCTTGACTGGCAACGGCACGGCCATGGGGGGTGCTGTGATCGACTCCGGTACCTTCGATTGGTCGCAGAGCCCGCGCTTCGACAGCTTGGCGGCACCCGAGCCCGCTTACCACGGCCTCTCCTTCCAAGAGACCTTCGGCGACCTGGCCTACACCACCTATGGCCACGCGGTCAGCCTGCGCGACCTGGGCGCCACAATGGCGCCGATGAACGCCTTCCTGACCCTGCTGGGAACCGAGACGCTGTCGCTCAGGATGGAGCGGCACTGCGCTAACGCGCTCGAGATCGCCAGTTTTCTAGAAGGACATCCGGCCGTGGCCTGGGTCTCCTACGCCGGCCTCCCCTCCTCCGCCTATCGCGGCCTGGCCGAGCGCTACCTGCCGCGCGGCGCCGGCGCGGTCTTCACCTTCGGGCTGAAGGGCGGCTATGCGGCAGGTGTCGCCCTGGTCGAGGCGGTGAACCTCTGGAGCCATCTGGCCAACGTCGGCGACGCGCGCAGCCTGATCCTGCACCCAGCCTCCACCACGCACCGCCAGCTGACCGATGAGCAGCGCGCCGCGGCAGGCGCAGGCGACGAGGTCATCCGCCTGTCCGTGGGGCTGGAAACGGCTGCCGATCTGATCGCCGACTTGAAGGCAGGGTTGGACCAGCTGCCCGCCTAGAGTAGGGTCGCTTGTTCTTGTTCGGCTGCCACAAACACTGACCTCATCCTGAGCCTGTCGAAGGATGTGCCCCAAGCAGGTTCTTCTCCGTGGCACATGCTTCGACAGGCTCAGCATGAGGTGGGTTGGCATTGGTGAGAGCCGTCACACCGAAGTCCGCGCAGACCGCAATCGGTCGCCTACTCCGCCGGCTGCGGCCTGGCCTGCGCGAGCACAGGCCGCTCGCGGGGCAGCAGCACGGCGGCCAGGGTCGCGATAAAGGCAATGCACAAGAGGCTCAAGAAGAGCAGTTCGAAGGAGCCACTGCTCTCCTTGATCCAGGCCACGGCCTCAATGGCCAGGGGCGCCGAACCGAAGGCCAGCACGAACTTCAGGCCATAGGCCAGGCTCTGGTGGCGGTCGGGTGTGTAGCGGGCCAGCAGCATGTTTTCTGCCGGCAGCGCACCCGTCGAGAGCAGTACCGTCAAAGCCGCGATCGGCAGCAGCGCGAAGCCGCCGATGTAGGCCAGGCCCAGCATGACCGGGATCTGGAAGAAGAAGGCGCCGACGTAGAGGGTCTTGAGGTTCATCCGGTCGGCCAGATAGCCGCCGGCGATCTGCATGATGCCGCCGGCAGTGTAGACCGCGGCCACCGCCAAGCCGATGCCGAAGGCGCCATCACCCAGGCTCTCGCCCAGGCGTAGATCGAAATGCTTGGGCAAGGCGGCCTGGGTCGCCTGGAAGAGCAGTCCCATGCAGAGCATGGTGCAAAGCAGGACCAGATAGACGCGTAAGGCCTCGCCGCGCTTGGGCGGCTCCACCGGACGGGCTTGCGGCACCACCACGTCGCTCACCAGCCCGCGTTGGCGGCAGTAGAGCAGCGCCAGGCCAGCGGCGACCGAGAGCACCCCCGGCACGATGAAGGCGGCCCGCCAGGAGAAAAGGTCGATTAGCAGACCGGCGACGAGACCGGCGACGGAGATGCCGACCGAGCCGAAGACCCCGTTGATCCCCAGCGCCCGCCCCCGCTTGGCCGAGCTCTTCACCAGCCAGGCAATGCCTACCGGATGGTAGATGGCGGCAAAGAGCCCGATCGCCGAGAGACCGATGAGCAGCGCGGTAGGACCCGCCACCAGGCCGCAGAGGATCGCCGCACCGCCAAGGCCGAGGAAGAAGACCACCATCATGCCCGACGCCGACCAGCGGTCCGCCAGCCAGCCGGACGGCAGGGCGGCCAGACCGACCAAGAGCGCGCCCAGGCTCCAGAGCTGGACCAGATCTGAATAGGTCAGCTCCGCCCAGCCGGCCCGTTCCATCGCCACCGCAATGACGAAGTACATGGCCGTAAACATGTGCATGAAGGCATGGCCGATGCAGGAGAAGATCAGGGCCAGCCGGCCGGAGGTGTCTGTCATGGCGCGCATAGTCGGCTCTTCGACCGGCTAACGGCAACAGCCAGATATGCAAGGCTGAGGTTAAGGAATGTACAGAGTTTCTTCGGCACTCAGCACCACACGGCCGTCCCTTAAGACCTCGTAGAAGCCGATGTAAGGACCGGCCGGCCAGCGGTCAGCGCGCAGGCGGCGGCCGACGAAGAGGAAGGACTGTAGGCGATTCCGCTCGGCCGCGTCGGTTTCGGTCTCCGACAGGACGCTGCCGTCGGGCGAAAGGATAGTAAGGCGCTGGATGTCGCCGCGCTGGATGGCAATGGTGCGAGCGTAGAGCACCAGCGCCTCGGAGCGCGCCTCCACCGGCGTGCGCTTGTAGACGCCGTTCTCGATGCCACGGTTGGTCACGGCCTGGTCGGCAAAGCCCATGTTTGCAAGGGCCGGGCCCTCATAGGTCAGCTGCCGCTGAGCGGCACGCGACCAGGCAGAGTTGGCGATATCGGCCGAACAGGTGGCGCTAGGACCCTCAGGCGCGAAGGGGTCGATGTCCAGCCGCTGGCCCGGCGGCGTGTGCAGCAGGTTCAGCTGAAAGTGCGGGAAGTTGGTGCTGCCGGACATGCCGACATAGCCCAGAACCTGACCGGCTTCCACCTGCTGGCCGACCTGCACCGGGGCGGGCCCCATGCGCAGGTGGCAATAGTGGGTGCTCCACTCCGGCCCGTGCTCAAGAACCACGCGGTTGCCGCAGACGGAGCTGCGCGCTGCCTCTGCCTGATCGTAGTTGAAGGGATTGTGGTCCGGCACGTCGTCGCGGATGATCGAGACCACGCCGGGGGCCGCGGCCAAGACCGGCACGCCCTGCGCCACGGCCAAGAGATCCTCGACCCGGAAGTCGATGCCGCTATGGCCATCATAGGTGACGGTACCGCAAGCGAAGTCCTTGATCCCCGGTCCCGGGTCATGATCGACATGCACCATGACCGGGCAGCGCTGCCCTTCCGGACAGGCGATGGGATACTCCATTTCGAAGGGCGGCTTTTCGGCCAGCGGCGCTGTGAAGGGCAGCGCAACAAGCGCGGCGGCTAGGCTCTTCAGTGCTCGCATCGCGTCCGCACTCCGTCTTGGCCTTCGCTCTTGCAATGGTCGGGCAGGCAGGATTCGAACCTACGACCTCCAGTCCCCCAGACTGATGCGCTACCAGACTGCGCTACTGCCCGCCAAAGCATGGCCACCGTCCCCGTCCTGAGGCTCGGTAGCGGAACAGGGTGTATAGCGATGCGCCCCATTGGGCTCAAGCCCGAAAATCGGGCAGCAGCCGGTCCAAGGGCTGGCCCCAGGGACGTAAGAAAGCCAGGGCCAAGAGCCAGGTCAGGCCCCAGACCACCAGCCCGGAGAAGAGCACGTCGCTCAAGAAATGCGCGCCCTGGATCACCCGCATCCAGCCGGTCAGCAAGCCGAAAGCGAGCGCCGCCCAGAAGAGCCGCCGGCGCCAGACCTGCGTCGTCGCCATGAAGCAGAGGACGAAAGTAGAATAGGCCATACCGGCATGGCCGGAGACGAAGGAGCAGTTAGAGCTGCAGGCCTCGCTCACCAGGTAGTAAGGCGTGTAGGTCAGCGCCCCGCCAAAAGCTTCGATCTCGCGGGGCCGCGCCCGGCCGAAGCCGTCCTTCAGATAGACGTCGATGACCAGCCCCTGGATGAGCGCCATGGCGGCGATGGCGAAGAGGGCGCGCCGCGGTGTGATGGCGAGGAAAGGGCGCCCAAGCACCCAAGACACGAAGCCGAGCACTCCAATCGCGCCCATCAGGACGAAGAAAGCCGGCTTCATGCCGGCATAGAGCAGCCACCAGGAGCCATCCCGTGGCGCGAAGCCCTCGCCGCCAGCCACCTCTTGCGCGAAGCGGCTGGCGGCCAGGTCCAGGTTGGGCCAGGCCGCGAAGATCAACGCCGTCCCCAGCAGCAGTAGCAGATAGAAGAGGACACCACTGGCCGGTGGCAGATCAGCCCCGGTCTGCGGTCCGCCTGCGAGGGGATAGGCGCTGCCGCTCATTCCGCCGCGGCGGGTGCCCGGTCGCTCTGCGGCAAGTACTCGCGCAGCAGCAGGGCTGCCGTATCGCGGGCCTGCCGGGCCGCAGCGTCGTCGCCCAGCACCTGCGCCAGAGAGGTCGCCCCCTCCGACAGCAGCAGCAGGCGTTTTGCCAAGAGGTCAGGATCGCCGGCGCCGGCGCGGCGCGAGAGATCGCTGAGCAGGGCCAGACTGCGGGTCTTGTGCGCGTGCGCCACCTGATGCACCGGGTCGTCGTGGTTGGGGTACTCGCCCGCTGCCTTCAGGAAGAGACAGCCTTTGAAGTCCGCGCTACTATGCCAGAGGCTCATCGCGTCGAACACCGCCAAAAGCCGCTGGCGTGGGTCCGGGCCGGCCTTGGCGATCAGGCCCTCGAGCCAGGCGAAGTAGTCTTCCAGCTTCTGCTCGAGCACCACCACGATCAGCGCCTGTTTCGAGGGGAAGTGATTATAGAGCGTCATCTTGGCGACGTTGGCGCGCTTCAAGATCCGGTCGATGCCGACCGCGTGAAAGCCCTCTTGATCGAAGAGGGTTAGGGCAGCTTCCAGCAGGCGCTCACGGGGCGGCTGCAGCGCCAAGTTTGCTAGAGCTTGATCATCATCCAAGGGCGGCATATCCAAGCCCTCCTTTCAATGCTTTCCTTCTGCTTTGTGGCAGATCTAAACTTTTGTCAGTCCAATAGATGGTTGCGCAAATGCCGCATCCAAGGCGTGTTCACCAAGAGTTTGGCAGGGCTGATGAGAGCGGGAGGCAGAGGTCATGCAGAAGGGTGAGCCGCTGCGCCGGCCGGGCGCGGTAATGTTTCCAGCCGAGGTGCGGGCCGCCCAGCAGAGGCTAGGATCGCGGGCGACCTTGGCACAGCGGGAGGAGGACGGCGGTCTCAAGCAGACTATCACCGAAGACCTGGCAGCCTTCCTCGGCGCACGCGACTCTGTCTACCTGGCCACTGCCAGTGCCGAGGGCCAACCCTATGTCCAGCATCGCGGCGGGCCGCCGGGCTTCCTGCGCGTCCTGGATGCACACCGCCTGGGTTTCGCCGACTTTGCCGGCAACCGCCACTACATCACCCTGGGTCACCTGCAGCAGAATGATCGGGTCTGCCTCTTCGCCATGGACTACGCCAACCAGACCCGGGTGAAGGTCTGGGGCCGCGCCCAGGTGATCGAGGAGGATGCGGCCCTGATCGGCTCTCTGGTCATGCCGGGCACCCGCGCGCGCATCGAGCGGGCCCTGGTCATCACCGTTGAGGCCTGGGACATCAACTGCCACCAGCACATCGCGCGGCGCTACGACGAGACGGTGCTGGAAGCCGTGATCGGCAAGCTGCAGGCGAAGATCGACGCGCTGGAATCCGAGGTTGCGCGCCTGAAGGCGCCTAGCGGTTAGGCTCCGCCTCTAGTGTGGAGACGTCGAAGGGGCCGCCGGCGGAGCAGGCACCGGCGCCGCTCCAGAGGCCTTGCTGACAGCGGTAGAGGGTACCCTCGTAACAGACTTGGGCGCCGCTTGAGTAGCGGTTGGTGAAGACGCGCCCGCGGATGACCTCGAACTCCGGCCGGGTGAAGTAGAGGCAGGCCTGACCAACGAAGCGCGGGTCGCCGACGTTGCTGCCGGTTGCCGGCGCTGCGGGCGTCACGGCGGCGACGCTGGGCACTGGTTGAGGTGCTGTCGAGGGTGCTGGCTGCGGCCCTGCTGCTGGCGCTGGGGTGGGCGGTGCAGCCGTCTGATTCAAGGCCGGCTCCGGCGGTGGCGGCTGGACAGCTGCCGCGCTGGTCGACTGCGGTTGCGCACTCTGGCCCAGCGGCCGGATGGCCGGCTGCGGCGCTGCGCCGTCGAGACCGTAGGAGGCCGCCGTTCCTGGTAGCACACTGCTGCGTGAGACCGAGCCAAGCGGCAAGGTGGCGGCAGCGGACTGCGGCGCGGTCCCCGCAAGGGCCGGTGGCGCAGGTGTTGGGGGCGCTTGGATCGCGGCGCTATCAGCAGGCAAAAGAGACGCTGGCGCACCGACAGCCGGGGCAGCGACAGCCGGAGCAGTGACAGCCGGTGCGGTGACAGCGGGCGTGCTCGGTACTGATGGGGCAGTTATCGCCGGCGTGGTCGGCGCGGCCGGCGTTGCCGCGGCTGCCGTTGTGCTTGGAACGGCAGGGGCGGCCGCACTGGGATCGCGTGGCTTGCCGCCGGCGGCGACCAGGAAGTCATTGTGCCTTCCCGATTCGACCTCGCCCTGCAAGCACTCCAAGGTCCCGAGATAGGCTTCCGCCGGAGCGCTGTCCTGGCCCAGCCGTTCTTGGCGGGCGATGGTTTGGCGCAGAGTGCGGGTCGCCAGCGCCCAGTTTCCGTTCAGCCGGCTCTCGACCCGCCGCACGATAGCCCCGGCATTCTCCCCCTCCGGCACGGAGCAGGCGGTGTCCAAGGTGGTGGCGCCTTGCTGCGCGTGCGCCTGGTGACTGGGGGCTAAGGCCAGCAAGCAACCAAGGATCACTGGAGTGATGCCCAAGCGCAGCAGCCGGTTACTCTGAGCGGGGTGTGGAGTCATGACGCCAGCATCTAGCCTGCCGTGCTGGCCTGCATCAACAAGGACGATGCAGCGCGCCTAGCTTTGTTGGGCGCCGATAACCGTCTCTTCCAAACGGCGGGCCACCTCGTCCGGAGTCATATTGTGGGGGAAGTGGCTCACATAGTTTCCAGCCGGGTCCATCAGGAAGATGCTGCTGGCGTGATCCATCAGGTACTCCGTCGCCGTGTCGGGATGGACCTTCTGATAGAAGACGCGGTAGGCCTTAGCGGCCACGGCCACCTGCTCTGGCGTGCCGGTCAGGCCAAGAAGACGCGGATGAAAGGCCTCCGCATAGACGCCGACCGCCTCAGGGGTATCGCGCTCTGGGTCAATGGTGATGAAGACCGGCAGCACCATCTGCGCCGAATGGGGGTCGACGACCTCCAACAGGTCGAGGCTGCGGGCAACCGTTGCCAGCGCCGTCGGGCAGATGTCGGGGCAGTAGGTGTAGCCGAAATAGACCATGGAGTAGCGGCCCATCAGGTCCTTTTCGGTGACCGTGTTGCCGTTACTGTCGACGAGGGTGAAGGCGCCGCCGATCGGCACACGGCCCTGATCCTGCGCCAGCTGTGGGCGCAGATCATCGCCGCCACCGCCCATGCGGTAGCCTAGGAACCCTGCAAAGCCCGCCAGGATAAAGAGAACCATCACCAACCCGATGCGTCCGGTCGCGGACTTGGGGAAAAGGCTCTGCTGGTCGGACATTGCTGCTCCTCTAAGCTGTCTGTCGAAGGGCCTCTGCGCCCCCTTTAGCGCACTCCCAGATACTGGGTCAGTGCCAACATGACCATGACCAAAATGCCGCCGGTGATGCCGATGGCGGCAACGCCAAGGGTGCGCACCTGCGCGTCATCGCTTTGCAGGGACCGTTTCCGGCGGCCCGCCATTGCTCTCATCATCATCTCTTGTCGCCTTCGTGCCTTGGTACCGGTCACCGCTCACCCGCGGCCTCTCTGGACCATTTCGGGCGCATTCACACAAACGGTGCCGAATTTGCTCGACCAAGAGGATGGGAACTGAAAGCGGGTTGGACAAGGGAGGCAGGAAGCTTGCGACCCCAGGTCGCGAAGGTTTTTCTGCAGTGCAGCATCGGCTTGGCAAGGCGCCCGGTCTGGTGTCTAGTGCGGCGCGAACGGGGTGGGCCGGTTTGCCTGCCCTCATCTGCCTTTACGTGGAACCGAAAAAGCCAAGAGGAGCAAAGACATGGCCGAGGATATGACGGCGTTTGCCAAGACCTTTTCGCGCGGTTTTCTGGATGGGCGGGTCGCGCTCGTCACCGGCTCCTCAAGCGGCATTGGTCATGCCATGGCGCGCGGCCTGGCGATGGCTGGCGCCAAGGTCATGCTGCACGGGATCGAGCCGGCCGAGCAGATCGAGCCCGCCCGGGCGGCGCTGGAAGCAGAGAGCAGCCGCACCATCGGCTATCTGAACGATGACCTCTCCAAGCCGGAGACCATCGCGGAGTTGATCGCCAAGACCGTCGAGCAGCTGGGCCCGATCGACATCCTGGTGAACAACGCAGGCATCCAATTCGTCGCCCCGATCGAGAACTTTCCGGTCGAGAAATGGGACGCGATCACGGCGATCAACTTATCGTCAGCCTTTCACACCACCCGCGCTGTGATGGCGGGCATGAAGGAGCGCGGCTACGGCCGCATCGTCAACACCGCCTCTGCCCACGGCCTCATCGCGTCGCCCTTCAAGTCGGCCTATGTCTCAGCCAAGCACGGCATTGTCGGCATGACCAAGGTGGTGGCGCTGGAAGGCGCCGAACATGGCGTCACCGCCAATGCGATCTGTCCCGGCTATGTCTGGACGCCGCTGGTGGAAAAGCAGATTCCCGACACGGCCAAGGCCCGCGGGATCAGCGAGGATAGCGTCATCCGGGACGTGCTGCTGGCCGAGCAGCCGACCAAGAAGTTCGTGACGGTCGAGGAATGCGCAGCGCTTTGCGTCTTCCTCTGCTCCGATGTCGCCGCTTCCATCACCGGCACGGCCTTGCCGATCGACGGCGGCTGGTACGCGCACTAAGGCGCGTTCAGCGCCTGCGGCGGCTGATAGGCCTTTGCGCCTTTGACAACAGACCCTCACCTGCGCGTCCGGCGCAGGTGAGCAATGACGCCTAGTTTGCCGGCTTGCCCGCCTGAAGGCCGCCGTGGGACGGTCATTCATGTCCGAAACCCAGGCTTCACCAGCGCTTCATGCAACCGATTGGTGGTCCGTTGCGACCGTCACCGTCGGCATTGCCGTCTTCGCGCTGGCCCAGGGCATGACCTATCCCTTGATCTCGCTGCTCTTGGTAGAGGCAGGGGCGTCGGATCTGGTGGTGGGCCTCAACGCCGCCGCCTTCATGGCAGGGCTTGCCACCTCCGTTCTGGTCGTTCCAGCACTCGCGCAGCGCCTGCGGGCCGGGCAAGCGATCGTCGCTGGGCTAGTGGGCGCGGCGATCTTCCTCATCGGCTTCACCCTCACCGACTCGCTTCTGGCCTGGTTCATTCTGCGCTTCGCCTTGGGCTTCTGCGTCAACGCCATCTACGTCTTCGGCGAAGCCTGGCTGAACGCAGCTACGGCGGATGCCGTGCGGGGACGTGTCTCCGGTCTCTACGGCGCCGGCATGACCGGGGGCTTCGCGCTCGGCCCGCTGGCGATCCCGCTTCTCGGCACGGATAATGGCCTCGCCTTTGCGGCCTGTGCCGCCATCGTCTCGCTGGCTGCCTTCGGCCTGGCGATCATGTCGCGGCGCGCCAAGGTGGAGCCTGCGAAGTTGACTCTAGCTGACCTGCCGCGGTTTTTCCGTGCCGCCCCACTGCTGCTGCTGCTCGTGCTGGGATTTGGCTTTGTTGATGGCATCGTGCTGGCGCTGGCGCCCCTGCACCTGATCGGCGGTGGGGCCAGCGTCGCAGCAGCGGCCACCTTCGTCGCGGTCATGCACATCGGCATGATCCTGGCCCAGCCCTTCCTCGGGCTCCTCCTCGACCGCTGGGATCGCTGGCGCGTGGCGACAGGCTGCCTGGCGGCAACCGGTCTTCTCTTCGGACTCTTGATCGTCGTGCCGGCAACCAGCGCCTGGGTTTGGCCCTTGGGCGCCTTAGGCGGCGCTGCCTTCTTCGGCATCTACACCAGCGCCTTGGCACTGCTGGGCCGCGAGCACGGCGGGGCCATGCTGGTGGCTGGGGCCTCCGCCTTCTCGCTTGCCTATGCCACAGGCGGCGTGATCGGCCCGGCGGCCACCGGCCTGCTGGCGGAGTTCGTTCCTGGGGCGATCTTTGTGCCGGTTGCTCTGCTCGGCATCGTCGGCGCAGCTCTGCTCTTCTGGCGCAGATGGAACGTCTGACGGAAGCTCTTGCCTAACCAAGGCGCCCCGAGCCATGCACCTGGTTCCGCCGGGCGGCGGGGCATAGGGCGACGTCACCTGAGGCGTGATCCGCCTGCCCCTCACTTGTCGCCGGTCATGCGCGCGTGGGAGGCTCTGGGATGTCTGCCCAGCCCGATCTCTCCACGCCGGCGCGCACCGAGACCGACTGGTGGTCAGTGGCCACGGTTACCATTGGCATCGCCGTCTTCGCGATGGCCCAGGGTTTGACCTATCCGCTGATCTCGCTGCTGCTGGCTCAGGCCGGGACCTCTGACAGCCTCATCGGGCTAAACGCCGCCGCCTATATGGCGGGCCTCGCGACCTCCGTTCTGGTCGTCCCGTCTCTACAACGGCACTTGCGGGCCAGACAGGTCATCGTTGCCGGCCTCTTGGGCGTGTCCGCGCTGCTGGTCGGCTTTGCCATCATAGACTCTCTCGCCGCCTGGTTCCTTCTACGCTTTGCTTTGGGCTTCTGCGTCAATGCCATCTACGTTTTTGGCGAGGCCTGGCTAAACGCTGCCACCGCCGATCACATGCGTGGCCGAGTGGCGGGCCTCTACGGCACGGCGATGAGCGGAGGCTTTGCCGTGGGGCCCCTTGCCATTCCGCTGGTGGGCACCGATGAGGGATTGGCCTTTGCCGCCTGCGCCGCACTGGTCTCCTTGGCCGCTTTCCTGCTGGCGCTGCTCTCGCGCCGCGCCAAGATCGAGCCGGCCCAACTGCTGCTGACCAACGTGCCACGCTTTGCGCGCTCTGCCCCGCTCCTCCTCTTTGTTGTGCTGATCTTCGGGTTTGTGGATGCTGCGGTCCTCTCTTTGGCGCCTGTCTTCTTGATTGCCGATGGAGATAGCGTTGCTGCCGACGCCACCTTTCTCACAGTCATGCACCTCGGCATGATCGTGACGCAGCCTCTCTTGGGCTTGGCCCTCGACCGTTGGGACCGCTGGCGCGTCACCGCAGGCTGCATGGCAGCAACGGCTCTTCTCTTTACGCTGCTCAGCATCGTCCCAGTCACCAGCCCCCTGATCTGGGTGGTGGGCGCCCTTGCCGGCGCTGCCTTCTTCGGCATCTACACCAGTGCGCTGGCTCTTTTGGGCCGAGAGCACGCTGGCCAGATGTTGGTTGCCGGTGCGTCAGCCTTCTCGCTGGCTTACGCGGCCGGTGGCATCTTGGGGCCGCCCGCATCTGGTGCCTTGACTGGCCTGGCGCCGGGTATGACCTTTGCGCCCGTCATCCTCCTGAGCGTGATCGGCGCGCTTGTTCTCGTCAGACAGAGGTGGCAGCGAGCAGGAGAGCCCCCAGCATGACCAAAGCAACGCGGCGCGTGAACCTGGCCTTGCAAGGCGGCGGCGCGCATGGCGCCTTCACCTGGGGCGTGCTCGACCGCTTGCTGGAAGAGCCGAGCCTGGAGATCGAAGGCGTTTCTGCCACCTCAGCCGGGGCGATGAATGCCGTGGCGTTGGCCAGCGGCATGGCGACGGGCGGCCGCGCCGGCGCGCAGGCCACGCTGCGGCGCTTGTGGGAGGCCGTGGGGGAGAGCGCCCGCACCTCTCCCTTGCAGCCGCAGTTCTGGGATATGCTGCTCGGCAGCGACTGGTCGCTCACCTTCCTGGCCTTCGACGCGCTCACCCGCGTGATGTCGCCCTATCAACTCAATCCCATGAATATCAATCCCTTGCGGGATATTCTTGAGTCTGTGATCGATTTCGACGCCTTGCGTTCGGCCGATGCGCCGATCGCCCCCTTCCTCTGCGCCACCAACGTGCGCAGCGGCAAGATCCGGGTCTTCGAGCGGCCTGAAATCTCCGTCGATGCGGTCTTGGCTTCAGGCTGCCTGCCCTTCCTCTTCCACGCCGTGGAGATTGGGAAAGAGGCCTATTGGGACGGCGGTTACATGGGCAACCCGGCGATCTTTCCGCTGATCTATCACTGCAAGAGCCCCGACGTGGTCATCGTCCACATCAACCCCTTGAAGCGCGAAGAGGTACCGACAACGGCAGCAGCAATCTATAATCGGATCAACGAGATATCCTTTAACTCCTCACTGATGCGGGAGATGCGGGCGATCGATTTCGTCTCTCGCCTGATCGACGTGGGTACCATCGCCGAGGGCGCCATGAAGCGCATGCGCATCCACGCCATTCAGGATGCCGAGAACATGTCCAAGCTGTCGGTGAACAGTAAGCTCAACGCCGACATGGCCTTCCTGGAGGGGCTCTTCGAGGCGGGCCGGGCGCGGACCGAACAGTGGCTTGCGGACTGCTACAAGAAGGTCGGGGTCGATTCGAGCATCGACCTGCGTGCTGCTTATCTTTGAAGTGCTGCACTCACTTACGTGACAGCGGCGCCAGCCCCCGTCTCGCTCAAGCCCTGAAACCAGCGGATCAGCTCGCCGGTGATACCGATGTCCTCCAGCGCACTCGACATGATCAGGAAGTAGACGTCGTCATAGGTGACAGTCTCCGGCAGGGGGGCAACAAGAGTCCCTGCCTCCAGCTCCTCGCGCAGCATGTTGCGGCAACCCAGCGCCACGCCCAAACCATGCTGGGCCGCGGCCAGAGTCAGGGAACGCTCGCGGAACTGATACTGCGCCATCGGCACCTCGCTCGCACCCTTTGCGCCGTACCACTCCTGCCACTCCTCACCGGCGGAGATGTTGTGCAGGAGCGGCAAGCGCTGCAGGTCCCCGATCGCCTCTAGTGGCCCGAAGCGCTCCAGCAGGTCAGGCGAACAGACCGGCGTAGAGGTGCGTCTGAAGAGCACCAGGTGGCCGGCGTCGCGTGCCTCGGACTCCTTGCCATAGTCGATGGCGAAGTCCGCATCTCGCTGGAAGTCGTCGCGTGGGTGGTCTGATCCGACCAGGTCCAGGTGCAGATCGGGAAAGCGCCGTCGAAAGTCCGCCAGAAGCGGAAAGAGCCAATAGTGGCAGATCGCCGGCTGCACCGAGATGCGCAGAGGCTGACGCTGCGAGGCGTTGACAAAGCGCCGGGTAGCCATGCCCAAGAGGCCCAGGGCCGCCCGCACGTCGCGGGCATAGGCCTCTCCGTCCGGCGTCGGTTCCACCCCGCGTGCAGTGCGGCGGAAGAGCATGACGCCCAACTGCTGCTCCATGGTGGCGATCTGGCGGCTGACGGCTGAGGGCGTCATGTTCAGCTCCTCCGCCGCGCGCAGGAAGCTCTTGTACTTGCAGGCTGCCTCAAAAGTCCGAAGTGCCCGCAAGGAGGGCAAGGCCGGCAAGGGCGGCAGGATCATGCGGCTGAGATCACTCATCGTCGTGAGCCTGTTAGCACCGGCTGCCGATCCTCAAGAATTTCCCTTTTTTCACTCTGCATGACGATTCCAAGGGTTGCCGGCCCAAACGACCGCATGCGGAAGTCTCTCGGTTTCAGTTGGGATCGTCTAGCGAAACCCAAGAGCACCGCACCAGTCGACGCCGGCTGAAAGCGGCTTCAAGAGGACCAGCATGCAAGCCTTCGACGGTATCCGCGTACTCGACCTGACCCACGTCTTGGCCGGCCCTTTCGCCACCTATCAGCTGGCGGTGCTGGGCGCCGACGTGATCAAGATCGAAGGCCGGGAGCAGTTTGACATGAACCGGGAGATCGGCGCCGTCGCGCGTTTCAACCGCGCCATGATGGGCTCTCACTTCCAGTCGCAAGGCGCGAACAAACGTGCCATGACCCTGAACTTGAAGTTCGACGAGGGCCGCGCCATCTTCAAAGAGCTGGCCAAGAGCGCCGATGTCATCGTCGAGAACTTCCGTTCCGGCAAGCTGGAGGCGCTGGGCCTGGGCTATCAAGACATCCAGGCGGTGAAGCCCGACATCATCTACTGCTCTATCACCGGGTTCGGCCAAACCGGTCCGAAGCGCACACACGCCGCGTTCGACAACACCATCCAAGCCTTCTCCGGCATGATGCAGCAGACGGGAGACACCGATGAAGACCCGGTGCTGATCGGGCCGCCGGTGCTGGACTACGGCACCGGCGCCCAGGCTGCCTTCGCGATTGCCGCCGCCCTCTTGCGGCGGGAACGAACGGGCAAGGGCCAGCATCTGGATGTCGCCATGCTGGACGCAGCACTGATGCTGATGACTTCGGGCGTCATCAACACCCACACGACCGGCAAGGCGCCCAGCCGTTCGCGCTACGCCCGCAAGCCCTTTGCCAGTTATGGCGGCTACGAGACGGAGGACGGCCTCTTGATGATCGGCGCCTGCACGCCAGCCCAGGTCCAGAAGCTCTGGCGCGCGCTGGGCCGGCCGGACCTCGCCGAGGAAATCGAAGGCCTGCGTACGCCCGACATGGTCACCCGCGCCGAGCAGGACGAGCCGATCCTGGTGGAGATCTTCAAGACGGACACGGCAGAGGCCTGGGAAGAGAAGCTGATCGCTGCCGGCCTACCCGCGGCCAAGGTGCAGAGCCTCAAAGACGCGCTGGACAGCGAACAGGTCGCCAGCCGCCAGGTCGTCGGTCAGTTCGCCTCCGACCACTCCCGTCACGGTCACCTGAAGCCCAGCGTCGCCGCCTTCTCCTGCTCCGAAGACGGGCCGGCGGTGCACGGCACGCCACCGACCTTGGGCGAGCACACCCGATCTGTTCTGACAGAAGCCGGCTATAGCGAGGCCACTATCGATGACTTAGCCGCGCGTGGGGTTGTTTAGTCTTAATGGGTCACGGGCGTGACCCCGGCACCGGCCCGCTCCCCCTCCCGACCACCCAATCCAGGATACTCTCGTTGGGTGATCGGGAGGGGGAGCGGGCCGGTGCCGGAGCGATGCGCTCGCGCATCGCCGCAAAACGACCGGATTGCAGATTCCTCACGCAGCTTGAGGAAACGATGTTTGCCTCTACCGCCCCTTCTCGGAACGCTTCGCACTGAGAAGCAAGCATAACCCGACGCAGAAAAGGTGCGTCTGACATGGGAGACAGGGATGACATACAAGGGAAATCAAGGCTTTAAGCTCAATCGCCGAACCCTGCTGGCCGGCGCTGCTGCTGGCAGTGCAGCGCTCTGGGTCCCAGGCCTGGCCGGCAAGCCAGCCGCGGCAGCGCCCAAGGCAGGTGGACATTTCCGCATCGGGGTCGGCGGTGGCGCCACCACCGACACCCTCGACCCGGCGACCTACGCCTCGGAAATGCTGACCCTGGTGGCCTATTGCATCGGCAACCACCTGACGGAGATCACGCCCAGCGGTGACCTGGTGCCGGAGTTGGCCGAGAGCTTCGAGCCCTCCGCCGATGCCAAGACCTGGCGCTTCAACCTGCGCAAAGGCGTGACCTTCCACAACGGACAGCCACTGACCGCGCAGGACGTCATCCTCTCCTACCAGCAGCACATGGGCGAGGACAGCAAGTCGGCTGCCAAGTCCAGCGTCGGCCAGATCGAGAGCTTCAAGGCGGACGGCGACCACACCGTAGTCTTCACCTTGGCCGCCGGAAATGCCGATTTCCCCTACCTCTTGAGCGACTACCGCCTGCCGATCCTGCCCGCCAAGGACGGCAAGCTGGAATGGCAGCAGGGTCAGGGCACCGGCCCCTACATGCTGCAGAACTTCAACCCGGGCGTGGCCGCGACCTTCACCAAGAACCCCAACTACTGGAAGGCCGACGCCGCCTACTTCGATTCGGTGGAGATCATCACCATCCTCGACCCGGCCGCGCGCCAGAACGCGCTGGTCACCGGTGAGGTCGATGCCATCGACACGGTCGACCCCAAGACCGCCAACCGCTTGGGTCAAGTGAGCGGCCTCCGCCTCCTGGAAGTGCCCAGCCGGCTGCATCACGCCTGGCCGATGCGGATCGAAGCCAAGCCATTCGACAACGTCGACTTCCGCCTGGCGATCAAGTGGGCGATCGACCGCGAAGACCTCTTGCGCAAGATCCTCTTCGGGCGCGGCACGGTCGGGAACGATCAGCCGCTCTCCGCCGTCTATCGCTACTACGCCGACCTGCCGCAGCGCAGCCGGGATATCGACAAGGCCAAGTTCCACCTGAAGAAGTCGGGCCTAGGCGAGAATGTCGCTGTCGACCTCTCGGCCTCCGACGGTGCCTATTCGGGCGCGGTGGATGCCGCCGTCCTGATCAAGGAGCAGCTGGCACCGGCTGGCATCAACGTGAATGTCGTCAGGGAGCCGAAGGACGGCTACTGGTCCTCCGTCTGGCGCACCAAGCCCTGGTGTGCCGCCTATTGGTATGGGCGCCCAACGGCCGACTGGATGTTCAGCACGGCCTATGCCGCCGAGTCACCCTTCAACGATACTGGCTGGCAGAACGCCCCCTTCAACACGCTGCTGGTCGAGGCCCGCGCCGAACTGGACCACAAGAAGCGGGCGGAGATGTACGGCGAGATGCAGAGCCTGGTCCGCGATCAGGCGGCAACGGCCGTCACCACCTTCTCCAACCACGTGATGGCCGTTTCCGACAAGATCAAACACCCGGAGCAGATCTCCGGTGTCTATGCGCTGGACGGCGGCAAGGCCGTCGAGCGCTGGTGGTTCGCCTAGACCCAAAGGTAGGGGACCGGAGCCGTCTGCGCAGGGAGGGGCGCAGGCGGCTTCTTTTTCCGCAAGGATGGGCGGCATTTGATTCAGGTCATGGCCGCTAGGCCTGCAGCCTTGCTCTGCTGGCGGCTATGAGACAGATCAGCCGCTACGACCAAAGCCTGCGCGTGCCGCGCTACACCAGCTATCCCACAGCAGCGCAGTTTACGGATGCCGTGGGTCCGGCGGAGCAAGCGGCCTGGCTCAGCCGCAGCGGTGGCCGGGCGACCTCGCTCTACGCCCACGTGCCCTTCTGTCATAGCCTCTGTCACTACTGCGCCTGCCACACGGTGGTGGTGCAGCGCCAAGAGGTCCTGGACCGCTATGCCGGCCTGCTGCTGGCCGAGGCCGACCTGGTACGCCGAAAGCTGCCCGATCAGCCCGCTCCCATCGCCCTGCAGTGGGGTGGCGGCACGCCGACCCATCTGGGGCCGAAGCTCTTCCGCGAGACCGCCCAGGCGCTGCTGCAGCGCTTCCCGCTCGGGCCCGGCGCCGAGCATGCCACCGAGATCGATCCACGCCGCTGCGGTGCGGAGTTGGCCGAGGCCCTGGGCGAGGTGGGCATCACCCGGGTCAGCCTGGGCGTCCAGGACTTCGCCGAGGAGGTGCAGGAGATCATCGGCCGGCTGCAGAGCTTTGAAGAGACCCGCCAGGCGGTCGAGGATCTGCGCGCCGTCGGGATCGAGGGCATCAACCTGGATCTAGTCTTCGGCCTGCCAAAGCAGACCCTGCGCAGCCTGCAACAGACCCTGGAACAGGCCATCGCCCTGCGCCCCGACCGCCTGGCTGTCTTCGGCTACGCGCATGTCCCCTGGATGAAGCGCCATCAGCGCTTGATCCCCGAGGACTACCTGCCCGGCGCCAACCTGCGCGAAGAGATGGCGCTTCTGATCGACGAAACCTTGCTGGCTGCCGGCTACTGCAAGATCGGCCTGGATCACTACGCCCTGCCGCACGATCCCTTGGCAAAGGCCGCGGCCGAACGGCGCCTGCGCCGCAGCTTCCAGGGCTATAGCGATCAGGCGGCAGAGGTAATCATCGCCTTCGGTGCCTCGGCCATCTCCACCCTGCCCGACGGCCTGGTGCAGAACCTGGCCAGCGTGCGCGACTGGCAGCAGGCCGTGATCGACGGACGGCTGACCGCCACCCGCGGCGTCGCCCTGGACGCCGACGAGCGCCTGCGCGCGGCGGTGATCGAGGCCTTGATGTGCAACTTCGAGGCCGACGTTGCCGCCATCGCCGCACGGGAGGGCATGAGCCCGACCGGCCTTGCCGGCGCGCTCGACGAGCTGGCGCTCTTGGAGGACGAGGGCGTGCTACAGCGCCAGGGCTGGAAGCTGCGCGTGCCAGCCAGCGAGCGCCGCTGGATCCGTCTGGTCGCCGCCGCCTTTGACCGACACTGGCACCCCGCGAACGAGCGGCACGCGCCGGCGGTCTAGCGCCCGATGCGCCTCTTCTGACTTTTGATCTCCGCCACCAAGCACCCCCCTCATGCTGAGCCTGTCGAAGCATGTGCCAAAGTGAAGATCGTGCTTGGGGCACATCCTTCGACAGGCTCAGGATGAGGTCGGTGAGAGTGGGGCGGTTGTTTCTGCGACTGTTACTCTCTCATGACGCAACCGCCCAGAATCCGCCGCAATCCTGACCCGAGAGCTTCTTTGGCCCGACCATTGCCGGGCCGATAGGATCTTGCTACCCAGGCCCCAGGCGCAGTCCTGCGCCCGCCCCTACCCCCAGCGCCGCGAGGATCATCGCCATGGCAGAGTCCCTGCCCCACAGCCTGCCAAAGCCCTTGGCCGAGGTTACGCAGAACTGCGCCGACTTCACCCAGGTGCCGATGATCGTCCCCACCGGCTTTCGCGAGTACGACGCCCGCTGGCGCTATCCGGAGCAGATCAACCTGATCGGCATGAAGGCTCTGGGCCTCGGCCTCGGCACGCAACTGCACGAGATGGGGCTCAAGCCGGCGATCGCAGTGGGCTGCGATTACCGTTCCTATTCTCCAGCCATCAAAGAAGCGCTGACCGTTGGCCTCTTGGCCGCCGGCTGCGAGGTGCACGACATCGGCCTCGCGCTATCACCCATGGCCTACTTCTCGCAGTTTGCGCTGGACGTCCCGGCCGTGGCGCAGGTTACCGCCTCGCACAATCCCAACGGCTGGACGGGCGTGAAGATCGGCGCCGAGCGGCCGCTGACCCACGGGCCCAAGGAGATGGGGCGCCTAAAGGAGATCGTCCTAGGCGGCCAGTGGATCGCACGCGGCGGCGGCAGCTATCACTGGCACGGCGACATCCGCGAACGCTATCTGGCCGACGTGGCCGGCGACACCAAGCTTACCCGAAAGCTGCGCGTGGTCTGCGCCACTGGCAACGGCACCGCCGGCGCCTTCGCCCCCGCCCTGCTGGAGGCCATCGGCGCCGAGGTCATCCCGCTGCACTGCGAGCTGGACTATACTTTCCCGCATCATAACCCCAATCCTGAAGCCATGGAGATGCTGCACGCCATCCGCGACTGCGTGTTGGAGCACAAGGCGGACATCGGCCTGGGCTTCGACGGCGACGGTGACCGCTGCGGCGTGGTGGACAATGAGGGCGAGGAGATCTTCGCCGACAAGATGGGCGTGATCCTCGCCCGCGACCTGGTGAAGTCCTTCCCCGGTGCGCAGTTCGTCGTCGACGTGAAGTCCACCGGCCTCTTCAACGCTGACCCGCTGCTGCAGGAGGCCGGCGCCAAGACCGACTACTGGAAGACCGGGCACTCACACATGAAGCGCCGGGTGAAGGAGATCGCAGCGCTGGTCGGCTTTGAGAAGTCCGGCCACTACTTCTTCGCTGAGCCGCTCGGCAAGGGTTACGACGACGGCCTGGTGGTGGCGCGCGAGGTCTGCCAGCTGCTCGATCGCAATCCCGGCCAGAGCATGGCCGACCTACGCCGCGCCCTGCCGCAAAGCTGGTCCACGCCCACCATGTCGCCCGCTTGCGCCGATGAGGAGAAGTATGGCGTGGTCGAGCGGGCGGTGGCCGCGCTGCAGGATCTGGCGGCCAAGGGCACCCCCTTCGCCGGTAAGAAGATTAAGGAGGTCATCACCGTCAACGGCGCCCGCATTCAGCTGGAAGGCGGCGGCTGGGGCCTGATCCGCGCCTCCTCCAACACGCCCAACCTAGTGGTGGTCTGCGAGAGCTTCGAATCGGAGGCCGACATGCGCGCCATCTTCGAGGCGGTGGACGGAGTGCTGCAGGGCTTTCCCGAGGTCGGTGCCTACGATCAGACGATCTAGAAGACGTCTGTCGTGATGACGGCCCCCAAAAGCACTCCCCTCATCCTGAGCCTGTCGAAGAATGTGCCAAGGAGAAGACCGCGCTTGGGGCACATCCTTCGACAGGCTCAGGATGAGGTCGGTTCACGTGGAGTGATGCCTGCACAGGGACCTCACTGACCGATGAGCGACGGCCAAGACATTCAAGGCCTGCTGGAGGCCGTCGCAGCAGAAGCCCGGCCGCTGGCCGCCCAAGGCAAGGTGGCCAACTACATTCCGGCCCTGGCCCAGGTTCCGCCGGAGAAGTTCGGTCTGGCTGTCCATTTCGCTGACGGGCGTAGCTTCGCGGTCGGCGATGTCGATGAGCCCTTCTCCATCCAATCCATCTCCAAGGTCTTCAACCTGGCGATCGCCTTGGACTGGATCGGCGAAGACCTTTGGCAGCGGGTCGGGCGGGAGCCCTCAGGCACCAGCTTCAACTCGCTCATCTTGCTGGAGCAAGAGCAAGGCATCCCGCGCAATCCCTTCATCAATCCAGGCGCTATTGTCGTCATCGACGCGCTGCTGGAGCGCTATCCTTTCTATAATCAGCAACTGCGGAATCTCCTGCGCCGCCTCTCCGGCGACCCCACCGTCGGCTACGACGCCACGGTCTGGCATTCGGAAGAGGCGCACGGCGATCTGAACCGCGCCATGGCTTGGCTGATGAAGGCCAAGAAGAACCTGCACTGCCCGCCCGACGCGGCCTTGAGCGCCTATCACCGGGGCTGTTCCCTGGCCCTCTCCTGCCGCTCCTTGGCCAAGGCTGGGCGCTTTCTTCTAGGCGGCACCGGCGAATGGCCCTTGAGCAACGACCCCACCCGCCGCCGGCGCATCCTCGCGATCATGCGGCTCTGTGGCCTCTACGACGCCGCCGGCGACTTCGCCTATCGCGTGGGCCTCCCAGCAAAGAGTGGGGTCGGCGGCGGCATCCTCGCCGTCGTGCCAGGCCGCTGCACCCTCTGCGTCTGGTCCCCACCGCTGGACGCCAAGGGCAATAGCCTGGCAGGCGTCAGGGCGCTGGAGCTGCTGGTACAAAGCCAGGATCTAGTTTAAATATTTTTTTCTTTTTTTATTGAGAGCATCCGGCTTAGGCTCCGCAGGGAAAGGAGCCCTCATGAGCCAAGAACGCATTCTCCTCTGCGGTGCCAGCCGTGGCATTGGCGCCGCCGTCGCGCAGCACCTCGCCGATCGCGGGGCCGGACTGATCTCGGTCTCACGCACGCCGGCCGTCGCGGGCCACTGGGTTCAAGCTGATCTCTCGACGCCGGAGGGCATCGCCACCACGGTTGCCGCCGTCGGCTCAGAGCCCTTGGACGCCCTGCTCTACCTGGGCGGGGTTTGGGAGACGGGCGCCTTCACCGAGGCCTATGATTTCCAAGAGAGCCCAGATGCCGAGAGCCGCTTCCTTCTGGCGGTGAACCTGGTGGCGCCGATCGAGCTGGTGAAGGCCTTGGCCGGCAACCTAGCGGCGGCGCCGAACCCAAGGGTCATTGCGGTCGGCTCGACCTCGGGCTTGGAGAACCGGGCCAGTCCGGAAGTTGCCAACACCGCTTCCAAGTTCGGCCTCCGCGGTGCGCTTCAGGCCTTGCGTCTGGCGCTCCGCGGCCGCGGGATCGCCTTCACCCTGCTGAACCCGGCGAACGTCGCAACCGACGAAGTGCTGGCAGACATCGAAGACGGCAGCTTCTCCCCGCAAGAGCCGATCCCGCTCAGCGATCTCATTGCCAGCATCAACCTGCTGCTATCGCTGTCTCCTGCAAGCGAGGTCATCCAGCTCGACATCGGACAACGCTGGGGAGGCCAGAGGGCATAGCCCTGCAGAAAACAAAGGCTGCGCACCTGCTATTGCGGCTCCAGCAGCAGGATGCGGGCGCGCCCGTACTTGCGGTCGTCCAGCAGGGCTAGGTCTTCCGGCAGCGCTAACAGCTCCTTGGACGGCACCTCAAGCGCTATGAGGGTTCCGAGCCCGACCCAGCCGGCCTGGCGCAAGGCTGCGATGGCCGGTAAAGCCAGGTCGCTGCCGTAAGGCGGGTCCAGCAGCAGCAGGTCGACGGCCCTGGCCGAGGGTAGCGGCAAGAGGGCATCGCCCTGGATCACGCGCGCCTGACGGGCAAGGCCCAGCGCCTCCGCATTGCGGCGGACCAGGGCCGCGGCCGCCGGCGCCTTTTCGATGAAAACGGCTGAGTCCGCACCGCGCGACAAGGCTTCCAGGCCCAGCGCGCCGGTGCCGGCGAAGGCATCCATGACAGTCGCGCCGCGAACCCGGTCACGACCGCCGCTGGCCCGGCCTTGGGTCAGCAAATCGAAGAGCGATTCCCGCGTGCGCTCTGCCGTCGGGCGCAAGCTCTTGTCGGGAGGGGCCAGCAGGCGCCGGCCGCGGAGACTACCGCCGACCAGGCGCACGGCGGGGCTCCTTCTTCTCCGTAGCTGCCGGCAAGAAGCGACCCAGCTGCTCGCGCAGGGCCTTCGCCGGCACCTCCTCCACCGCGCCTTCGCGTAAGGCGCCCAGTTGGAAGGGACCGTAGGAGACCCGGATCAGCCGGTTCACGGTGAGACCCAGGTGCTGGCAGACGCGGCGAACCTCTCGGTTCTTGCCTTCGCGCAGGGCCACCGTCATCCAGGCGTTGTGCCCCTGGACCCGGTCCAGGCTGGCGCGGATCGGGCCGAAACGCTCGCCGTCGATGGTGAGGCCCTTCTCCAGGCTCGAGAGTTGCTCCGCCCTCACCTGCCCGTAGACTCTGACGCGGTAGCGCCGGAGCCAGCCGGTCGCCGGTAGCTCCAGGTGCCGTTTCAGGCCGCCGTCGTTGGTCAGCAGCAAGAGCCCCTCGGAGGTCATGTCCAGGCGTCCGACGGGCATAAGGCGTGGCAGGCCCTCTGGCAGCAGGTCGCCGAAGAGCGGCCGTCCCTCGGGATCGCGGGCGGCGGTCAGCACGCCTGCTGGCTTGTGAAAGCGGAAGAGGCGGGCCGCCTCCACCGCCGGCAGGGCTTCGCCGTCGATGGTGACCTTCTGGCCCCGCATCACCGTGGTACCCGGCTGGATCACCGTTTCCCCATCAATATCGACGCGGCGCTGGGCAATCAGCACCTCAGCCTCCCGGCGCGAGCAGTAGCCGCTGCGGGCGATGACCTTGGCGACCCGCTCGCCCTTCTGGGGGTCTGCGTCAGACAAGGCCCGTAAGCCCCGCCAAGGCCCGTAACGCCGATCCGCAGCCGAAAATCACCAGGTGGATGCAGATCTGGCCGAAGACCAAGAGCGCGAAGGAGGCTGGACTCCAATCCTCCATCGGCATGGCAAAACGCTGATGGCCTTCCCAGCGCATCCAGAAATGCAGCGGCAGCGACAGGGGCACCAGCACCAGAAGCCACACCAGAGAGCCGCCGGTGAGCGCGAGCACGAAGGTCGTGACGTAGGCCAGTTGATAGGTGAGCTGCGCCATGGCTGAGCTGATAAACAGGCCTTCTTCTTTGCGGTGGCGCCTTGACGTCTGCGCGCTTGGGCGCTCTCGATAGACCCTGCTGAGCCCGGCGGCAAGCCTCCGCCAGGCCGCACTGGAATGTGGGACCTGCTTCACTTGGACATGACACAGGCAGCCGGCTACATGCGGATCGCCCTGGCCGAGGCTGAGACCGCGGCCAGGGCCGGAGAGGTACCGGTCGGCGCCCTGCTGCTGCGCGACGGCGAGATCCTGGCGCGGGCGCACAACAGGGTCGAGCGTGACCAGGACCCGACCGCGCATGCGGAAATGCTGGCGCTGCGCGCTGCCTGCCGCAGCCTTGGAGAGAAGCAGCTGCAGGGTGCCACGCTCTACGTCACCTTGGAGCCCTGTGCCATGTGCGCCCAAGCCCTGTCGCTGGCACGTGTGGGGCGGATCGTCTTTGCCGCCTATGACCCGAAAGGCGGCGGGGTGGAGCATGGCGCGCGGGTCTTCGATCACCCCACCTGCCACCACCGGCCGGAGGTCATCGGCGGGCTCCTGGAGCAAGAGGCCGCAGAGCGCCTGAAGGCCTTCTTTCAGGCCCTCCGCTAGATCTGCATGCGCGAGCGGATGGGGATCTCGCCATCCACCGGATTAGCCTGCAGGCTGGCGATCGCCGTCTTGACGCCCAGGGTCGCGGTCTCAACCGACATACTGGGGGCGCCCAGGTTCTCCTCCAAGGCCGCGACGGCGGGGAGATGCGGCAGATGAATCCAGCCGGCGCGGACCTGCAGGCCTTGGGTCGCGATGTGGTGCAGCACCCCATAGAGCAGATGGTTGCAGCAGAAGGTCGCCGCCGTATCGGAGATGTCAGCCGGTACGCCGGCTGCCCGCAGGTCGCGGACAATGGCGCGGATCGGCAAAGTCGCGTAGTGGGCCGCAGGACCGCCGGGGACCGTCATCACGTCCTGCAGCGAGGCACCGGCGTTGTCGAGCAGGTCATAGCGGCGCCCGTCGTTCAGGTTCTGCCCTAGCCGCTCTAGCGTGATCATGGCGCGGCCGCCGTACTCTCCCAGCATGACGACCGCTTGCGGCTGGGTCTCCGCGATGGCGGCACAGACGACCTCAATGCACTGAAAGAAGCTGTTCGGGACGATCAGCGACTGGACCTGTGCGCCGCCGATGACGGCCCCATCCAGGGCCTTGGCCACCTGTTCCGCCGGGTTGATCGGCGTCTTTCCATAGGGCTCGAAGCCCGTCAGCAGTACCTTCGACATGGCGGCCATCGCTTGAGGTTTAGTCTCTGGCGAAAAGCCTAGCAGAGCGTCCCCTCCTTGCCATGGTCATTTCCAGGCTAAGCCCCTGCGGGCTATGACTGCTTTGGGATCTTGAAGTGAAGAGGGGCTAACCATGCAGCGTCTGAGACGAGCCGCCGAGAAGCTGGCCGCGCGGGAAACCACCAGCCGCGCTCTAGCAGAGGCCTGTCTAGCACGGATCGAAGCACCTCAGGGCGAGGGCTCCCGGACCTTTCTTTCGGTCGAGCCGGCGGCGGTCCTGGCGCAGGCCGATGCTTACGACCGTCTGCGGCGCGTGGGTGCCACCCCCTCCCCCTGGGCTGGGTTGCCGATCTCGATCAAGGACCTCTTCGACGTCCAAGGCCAAGTGACCACGGCAGGCTCCCGCGTGCTAGCTGACAAGGCGCCAGCCAGCGCGGATGCGCCGGCGATTGCCCGGCTGCGGCGGGCCGGCTTTGTCTTCGTCGGACGCACCAACATGACGGAGTTCGCCTTCTCCGGCCTGGGCATCAATCCGCATTTTGGAACGCCGAAGAACCCTTACGACCGGGCCAACCATCGCATTCCCGGCGGCTCCTCCTCTGGGGCCGCGGTTTCGGTCACCGATGGCATGGCGCTGGCCGGGATCGGCAGCGACACCGGCGGGTCTTGCCGCATTCCAGCAGCCTTCTGCGGCATCACCGGCTTCAAGCCGACGCAAGCGCGCGTGCCGCTAGAGGGCTGCGTGCCGCTCTCCTACAGCTTAGACTCGATTGGGTCCCTGGCGGCCAGCGTCGATTGCTGTGCGATCCTGGATGCCATCATGGCCTGTCAGCCGGTCGCTGAGGAGGACGACCTGCCGCTTGCCGGCCTGCGCCTGGGTGTTCTGCAAACCACGGTGCTGGAGGCTGTGGAGCCAGAGGTGGCCAGGGCCTTCGACGCCGGCCTCAGCCGCCTCAGCGCTGCCGGTGCGGCGCTCAGCGATCTGGCGGTGCCGGCACTCAGCGACGTCCCCGAGCGCTTTCCCAAGGGCGGCCTGGCCGCCGCTGAGTCCTACCACTGGCATCGCGACCTGCTAGAGCGCGCCGAGGCCGGCTACGACCCGCGGGTCTCCAGCCGGATCAAACGCGGTGCGCAGCAGTCGGCGGCGGACTACTTGGCACTGCTGCAGGCCCGCCGCGATTTGAGTGCCGAGACGGCCCCGGCCTTTGCAGCCTTCGACGCGGTGATCTTCCCGACCGTGCCGATCGTGGCACCGCCGCTCTCGGCCTTTGCGGCGGATGAGGACTATCTACGGCTCAATCTGCTGGTGCTGCGGAACTCGACCTTGGTCAACCTCTTGGACCGCTGTGCCCTTTCCCTGCCGCTGCCGGTGGCCGATGGCGCGCCTGTTGGGCTGACGGTGATGGGCACGCAAGGGGGCGATCAGCGGCTGCTGCAGATCGGGCGGGCGATTGAGGCGGTCCTCTGATGGGGTGCCCCGGTCAGCAGAAGAACTGAACGAAGGCGCTCTCCATAAAGGCGCGCATGTAGCCTTCGGCTGTGAGCGCCCAGAGGACGCTCACAAGCAGGCTGGTCAGCAAGACGAGCGCGCAGAGACTGAGACGGCGGCTAACCATGGCTCACAGCCGCGGCCGTCCGTGCAGCAAGCGGCCGCTCGTCGATGGGCCAGTGCAAGAGGGCGGCGATCAGGCCCAAGAGGCTGACACTCCACCAGATGACGTCGTAGGAGCCGGTCTGCTCATAGGCCAGGCCGCCCAGCCAGGCGCCGAGGAAGCTGCCGACCTGATGCATCAGGAAGACGATGCCGACAAGGGTCGCCAGGTAGCGCGGGCCGAAGACCTGGGCGACGATGGCCGTGGTCAGTGGGACGGTGCCGAGCCAGGTAAAGCCCATCACCGCCGCGAAAACCAGGGTGGTGATGTCGGATGGCGGCAGCAGGATGAAGACAGCCACCGCCGCACCTCTGACCAGATAGAGCACAGCCAAGGTCTTCTTCTTGCTCACCCGGTCGCCGATGGCGCCGCAGGCAAAGGTACCCAGGATGTTGGTGATGCCGATGGTGGCCAGAGCAGCACCGCCCAGCCAGGCGTCGAGATGCAGGTCGAGGAGGTAGGCCGGCAAATGCGTGCCGATGAAGGCAAGCTGGAACCCGCAGACGAAGAAACCCAGGACCAAGAGCACAAAGCCCCTATGGTTCAAGGCCTCCGCCAAGGCCGCGCGCAGCGACTGCTCCGGGCCCTCGCTCTCGCTCCGTCCGGCCATGACCGGCGAGAGGAGACACATGAGGAGTGCGACGCAGGCCAAGGCCAGGAAGGCGAGAGACCAGCCGAAGGCATCGATCAGACCCAGGGTGACGGGGACCGAGAGAAAGATGCCAATCGAGCCACCCAGAGACGCCAGGCCCAGCGCGGTCGAACGCCTCTCAGGCGGGAAGCAGCGCCCAATGGCTCCTAAGACGACGGCATAGGTCGTGGCACTCAAGCCCAGCCCAACGAAGACGCCCAGCCCGAGCGTGATGCCCAAAGCAGACGAACTGGTGGATGCAAGAGCCAAGCCAGCGGCATAGAAGGCGCCACCGGCGAGGATAACCCGAGCGCTACCGAAACGGTCGGCCAAAGCGCCGGCGAAGGGTTGCGCCAGCCCCCAGGTCAGGTTCTGCAGGGCTATGGCAAAGCCGAAGCTTTCCCTGTCGATGGCTTGCAGCCCCTCCGTCACCGGATTGAGGAAGAGCCCAAAGGCATGGCGCATGCCGACCGCAATCAAAGCGATGAGCGCGCCGGCTAGGAGGACCAGACGCGGGTCAAAGGCTAGCGATGGGGCCAAAGGCCTAGTGTTTACTCTTTGCATCGAAGGTCCTGACGAGGCAGCGGGTGGCTTGATCAGAACCCTAGCGAGCGCCTATTCTTAAGAGAAACGAATAGATCGAAAGAGCCAGTTTCGGAAATCGGAAATGAAGACGAGCTTCGATATCGAGGCCTTGCGCGCCGTCGTGGCGGGGATTGAGCAAGGCAGCTTCGCGCGGGCTGCCGCTGGGCTCGGCCGTTCGCAGTCGGCGGTCAGCATGCAGCTGAAGAAGCTGGAGGAGCAGGTTGGTGTCCCCCTCTTCGTCCGGAAAGGGCGCGGCTTGGTGCCGACGGAGGCCGGTGAGGCCTTGGTTCGCTACGCGCGCCAGATCATCGCTCTCAATGACGAGGCTGCGCGTGCTGTCGGTGCTGCGGTTACGCCGGAGACGGTGCGGATCGGCCTGCCCCAGGACTTCTTCGACGATGTCATGCCGGCCACGGTCCGCGCCTTTGCCGAGCGCCATCCAGAGGTGCAGGTCTCCGTACGCGCGGGCAACAACCACATCATCGGCGAGGAGATCGATGCCGGCAGGCTGGACGCAGCCGTCGCCTTCTTTCCGAAGAACACGACCAAGCGGGGACGGCTGCTTTCAGAGCTACCAGTGCAGTGGCTTGCGCACCGCGGCTACGCCGAGCCGACAGCCGAGGGCACCTTGCCACTCGTGCTTTTCAACCACCCTTGCCTCTTTCGCCAGGCAGCGTTGGCCAAACTGGATCAAGAAGGGCGGCGTTGGCGCGCTGCCTTGACGACGCCTAGCCTCGCTGCGGTTTGGGCGGCGCTGCGATCCGACTTCGGTGTGGGTGTGCGTATCGCGCACAGCGTGCCCAGCGACATCGTAGATGTCAGCGCGTGGCGCTGCTTGCCCGCGCTGCCCCCCGTTGAGCTGCGGCTGCTGGAGACGCAGGGCACCTCGGCCTTGGCCGGCGCGATGGGTGGCCTGCTGGCGGAGATCACTATGACACTGCTTGAACAACCGAGGCCAGCAAGAGGAGAGGCATGATGAGGGTCGAAATCTGGTTCGAGTTTGCCAGCACCTATTCATACCTGACGGTCGCCCGTGCGGAGGCTCTCTTGCAGAGCAAGGGCGTCGACTACGCGTGGAACCCCTTCCTTCTGGGCCCGATCTTCCAGTCCAAGGGGATGACCACCTCTCCCTTCGTGCTGGATCCGGTGAAAGGCGCGCACATGTGGCGGGATATGGAGCGGCGTGCGGAGCGCTATGGCCTGCCCTTCTTGCGCCCGGAGATCTTTCCGGCGAATGGCTTGCTTTCTGCGCGGGTCACGACGGCTGCGCGCGAGGAGCCCTGGTGCGGTGCCTTTGCACGCGCGGTCTTTGCTGCTCAGTTTGCGCGCGGTGAAGACATCTCTAGCGCCGACGTCGTCGGCAGCGCGCTAGAGGCCTGTGGCGCTGATCCATCAGACTGGCTGAACCGGGCGCAAGACCCCGAGACCAAGGCTGCGCTGCGCGCGCGGACAGAGGAGGCGCAGCGCCTCGGCATCTTCGGTGCCCCGAGCTTCGTCGTTGATGGCGAGCTCTTCTGGGGCGACGATCGCCTGGAGGACGCGATCGACTGGGCAAAGCGGGGCGCGCCTCAGACCGCAGCCTAGAAACGACAAGGGGCGGCAGACCCAAGCCTGCCGCCCCACTAACGCCCACCCTGCAAGGGTTATTCGTCGATGCGGACGGCGATCCAGGCGTAGTCGTCGTTGGCGTAGACCAGCAGGGTCACGACGCGGTAGCCCTCGTCGCGGGCCTTGTCGATCTGTGCGGTCACGTCGGCGGCGTTAGAGACGCTCTCCTGATCCACCTCGACGATCACGTCGCCGGCCTTAATGCCCTTGTCGGCGGCCGGGCCGTCACCATCGACCTTGGTCACGATCACGCCTTCGACGTCGTCCGGCAGGTCGAACTCCTGACGCATCTGCGGGGAGAGGGTGGCGAGCTCAATACCCAGCGACTCGATGGCGTCCGGCTCTTCGGAGGGAGCGCTGCTGCCGGGTGCCGAGGCGGCAATGACGGCGTCATTCAAGGCACCGAGTTCGGCCTGAACGGTCAGCTCTTCGCCCTTTCGCCAGAGGGTGACCGGCACCTTGGCGCCGATCGGGGTCTCGGCGACCATGCGCGGCAGCTTGGTGGATTCCGGCACGATGCGGTCGTTGAACTTCAAGATCACGTCGCCCTGACGGATGCCGGCTTCCTCGGCCGGGCCGTCGGGCGTGACGGAGGCGACGAGTGCGCCGCTGTCATCCTTCAGGCGCAGGCCCTCGGCCAGCTCCGGCGTCACGCGCTGGATGCGCACGCCCAGCCAACCACGGCGGACCTCACCATGCTCGCGCAGCTGGTCAATAACGTTGCGTGCCATCTGCGAGGGGATGGAGAAGCCGATACCGACCGAGCCGCCCGAGGGGGAGAAGATGGCGGAGTTCACGCCGATCACCTGGCCTTCCATGTTGAAGAGCGGGCCACCGGAGTTGCCGCGGTTGATGGCGGCGTCGGTCTGGATGAAGTCGTCGTAGGGGCCAGAGCGGATGTCACGGCCACGCGCAGAGACGATGCCGGCTGTCACAGTGCCACCCAGGCCAAAGGGGTTGCCGATGGCCATCACCCAGTCGCCGATGCGTGCGCTGTCGCTGTCGCCCCAGGAGGCGGTCGGCAAGGGATCGTCGCTGACGACCTTCAGGAGTGCCAGGTCCGTGCGCTCGTCGCTGCCGACCAGGGTGGCGACCAGGCTGGTCTCGTCGCGCAGGCGCACGGTGATCTCATCCGCGCCGTCGACCACGTGGTGGTTGGTGACCACGTAGCCGGAGGAGTCGATAATGAAGCCGGAGCCCAGCGCCGAGCCCTCGGGCCGGCCGTTGTTGGGCCCGCGATTAAAGAACTCTTCAAAATCGCCGTCGCCGCCACCGTTGGAGCGGTGCTTGGTGGAAATGTTCACCACGGTCGGCAGCAGCTCCTTCGCCAGGTCAGCGAAGGTGTCGGGCGCGCCGCGCGCCTCGCTCGGCACCGAAAGCCCGGGCACGAGAAGGACCGCCAGGCTGGCAGCCGCGAGGCTGCGGCGCAGGCCGGGGGTCTGAAAGGCCGTCGAGATAAAGGACATGGGGTCTTTGCTACTCCTGTTAAGTCGGCGGTCATCCGGCCGAAGTGTGGCCGTCGTGGCGCCTCACACTGTTGGCCAGAGCCGGGATCACGCTCCCTCGTCTTTATGATTTAGGGGCAGTCATCCCGCGTCTCTAGCCGTAAGGACGGGGTTCTTGATTGAAGCCGATTCCGCCCAGACTTCCAGGCAGAAATATGACGAGCCTGCGTAAAGAAGATGGATTTTTGTAAAGTGATAGCTCTGATGGTCACGTCACAAAAAAGGGGCAACCCAATGGCTGCCCCTTCTTCGCTAAGTCTTTGAGAGAACGCTGTTAATTGGCGGTCTCAATGGTGTCACTACCGGTCGCCGGGGTCTCGGCGGCGGTCACAGCCGGAGTGGCAGGAGCGATCGTGCTCGCCTCGGTCGTGGTCGTCTCGCCACTGGCCGGCGCCTCGGCGCTGGTCGGTAGCGGAGACGTGAAGTTCGACGGCTCCGTCTGCGGCAGGCGAGTCGAGGTCGCCTGGTTGAAGAAGTCGAAGAACTCACTGTCCGTGGTCAAGACCATGGAGGTCGTCCCGGAGTTGATCGCATTGCGATAGGCCTGCATGGTCCGAGAGAAGCGGAAGAATTCCGGATCGCGCGAGTAGGCCTCGTTCAAGATGGTCGTCCGCTGGGCCTCGCCCTCACCGCGCAGGATGTCGGCCTGACGCTGTGCCTCGGCGCGGATGACCGTGGCTTCACGGTCGGCCTGGGCGGTGATGGTCTGGAACTGCTCCTGACCGCGGGCGCGGAAGTCGGCAGCCAGCCGCTCACGTTCCGCCCGCATACGGGCATAGACCGCTTCGGCCACCTGTGGGGCCAGGTCGGCCCGGCCGATCCGCAGATCGACGATGGAGATACCGAAGCGCGTGGCGTCGGAGTTCACCCGATCACGGATCTCCGTCATCAGGCGGGCACGCTCGCTAGAGACCACGTCGGATAGGGTGGCTTCACCGAAGACCGCACGGACTGCATCGTTCACAACAGGTCCAAGACGGCCATCCAAGATGGTCTCGGTGCCGACGGAGCGGATAAAGTCCAGCGGATTGTCGATCCGGTAGCGCACGAAGGCATCGACGACGAGGCGCCGGTTATCCTCGAGCAAGACCGTCTGAGAGCTCGGGTCCAGGTTCAGAACCCGCTTCTCGATGTAGCGAACGTTCTGGATGAAGGGCAGCTTGAAGTGCAGCCCAGGCTCCTCAATGGTCCGCTTCGGGTCACCAAACTGCAGGACGACAGCCTGCTGCGTCTGATAAACGATGAAGGAGGCGGAATAGACGAGAATGCCTAGCGCAATCACGCCGATGCCGATGATAAGGGGAAGACGTCCACGCATGGTGTTTGTTGTCCTCGGCTAGTATCTGGTTGCGCTAATTTGTGGCCGCGGTGCCGCGGAAGTTGTTCGTACTGCCCGCTGCTCCGCCGGTCTGAGTGGCACCGCTGGTGGCCTGTCCGCGCGGTCGCAGGTCGTTCAGCGGCAGGTAGGGCACCACACCGTCTTGCACGCCGGCGTCCATGATCAGCTTCTCGGTGTCACCCAGTACGGTTTGCATGGTCTCCAGATAGAGGCGCTGTTGGGTCAGTTCCGGGTTCTGGCGGTAGGCATTGAAGACCTCGATGAAGGCTTGCGCCTCACCTTCTGCGTTCTTGATGACCCGCTCTTTGAAGGCGTTGGCCTCCTCGATGGTGCGCTGAGCGAAACCACGAGCCTCCGGCACGACCTTGTTGCGATAGGCCTCAGCTTCGTTGCGGACACGCTCTTGGTCCTGCTGGGCGCGCTGCACGTCTTCAAAGGCGTCCAGCACCTGCTGCGGCGGCTGAGCGTCCTGCAGAGTGACCGACGCGATCTGGATACCAGCCTGATACTCATCCAGCACGCGCTGGATCAGGGCCTGGGTCTCACGGGCGACCTCATCACGGCCTTCGGAAAGCGCCGGCTGAATGTCGGTCTGACCGATGGTCTCACGCATGGCGCTTTCGGCCACCGCCTTGATGGTCTCTTCCGGCTCACGAATGTTGAAGAGGTAGAAACCGGCGTTGGTGATGCGCCACTGCACAGTGAACTCAATGTCGATGATGTTCTGGTCCTGGGTCAGCATCGCGCGCTCTTCCGGGATGGCGCGCTTGCGGCCAGCGGTGTCCTGGAAGCCGATGTCGATCTGACGAACCTGGTCGACGTTCACGATCTCAGAGCTCTCGATCGGATAGGGCAAGTGCCAGTGCAGACCGGCGTCAGCCAGATTGCCCTCGTTCACCCACTCGCCGAAGCGCAAGACCAAGCCCTGCTCGCCGGGGTTGACGCGGTAGAAGCCGCTCAAGAGCCAGAGCACGATCAGCACGCCGGCGACGATGGCGATGCCGATGCCGCCCAGGCCGCCGCGCGGCAGCATGGAGCGCATCTTGTCCTGGCCGCGTTTGATCATCTCCTCAAGGTCTTGCGGCCGGTTGCCGCCGCCGAAACCGCCGCCGCCGAAGCCACCGCCGCCTCCGCCGCCACCGCTGCCGTTTCCGCCGCCGCTGCCGCCGCGGTCACCCCCCCAGGGGCCTCCGCCACCGCCAGAACCGCCGCCAGATCCCCCCCAGGGACCACCAGAACCACCACCTTGCGATTGCCAGGGCATAGGCCTTCACCGCTCCTCGCTGAATAAACGTCGTTTCACCTGCGTGCCATGGCCAGGAGCCACGCGGCGCCGGTGCCTACCGGATGCACCCGTGAGTATCTATATCTCCGCCACGCGACGGCCGCGGGAGCGACTGAGGCGGGCCGGCGGGATCACACACGGTCCGTCTGTCCCGCTCAATATTTGTGGGAGCAAGGGGTTTTCAAGCATGACGAAGGTAAGCGAGGCGCAAATCCTGGGGGCGCTGCGCGGGGTCCCTCTGCCAGGTGGCAGAGAAAACCTGGTCGATGCCGGACGAATTGACGGCTTGGCGCAGCGCGATGGCAACGTCGCCTTTGCCATCACCGTCTCGCCAGAAGAAGCGCAGGCCATGGAGGCAACGCGCAAGCAGGCGGAGAAGGCGATCTTCGACCTTAAGGGCGTCAACTCGGTCAGCGTGGTTTTGACCGCACATCGCGCACCGAGCCCCGCCCCGGCTCCGGCCAAGCCTGCTGCACGCGGCGGTGGCAGCGCGAAGGCGCCACTTCCCGGCATCAGCGCTATCGTCGCGGTTGCCAGCGGCAAGGGCGGTGTCGGCAAGTCCACCACGGCCACCAACCTGGCGCTAGCGTTGGCCGGCCAAGGCCTGGCGGTCGGCCTGATGGACGCGGATATCTATGGCCCCTCGCAGCCGCGCATGATGGGCCTTAGCGGCCGGCCGCAGTCGCCGGACGGCAAGACCATCGTGCCGCACGAGCGTTTCGGCGTGCGCTGCATGTCGATCGGCTTCCTGGTGAACGAAGACACGGCGATGATCTGGCGCGGCCCCATGGTGCAGTCGGCGCTGATGCAGATGCTGCGCGATGTGGTCTGGGGCGAGCTGGACGTGCTGGTCGTGGACATGCCGCCTGGCACCGGCGACGCGCAGCTCACCATGGCACAGCAGGTGCCGCTGACCGGGGCGGTCATCGTTTCCACCCCGCAGGCCGTCGCACTGGCCGACGTGAAAAAGGCGGTCGCCATGTTCCGCAAGGTGGACGTGCCGATCCTGGGCGTGGTGGAGAACATGAGCAGCTACATCTGCCCCAACTGCGGCCACGAATCGCACATTTTCGATCAAGGCGGGGCAAAGCGCGAGGCGGAGCAGCAGGGCGTGCCCTTCCTGGGCGAAGTGCCGCTGGAGCCGGCGATCCGCGAGGCCTCCGACGCCGGCGAGCCCATCGTCGCTGCCAATGCCAAGAGCCGCCAGGCTGCCATCTACCGGCAGATCGCAGCAGCCCTTTGGGAAGAGGTGAAGGGTGGCGGCGACGCGAAACGCCAGCAGCCTGCGATCATCATGGAGTAGTCTGTTGAAGCGATGAGCAGGCTCATCGCGGCGGCGCCAGCCCGCTCCCCCAAGTACGCAACGGGCCGGCCACCCTTTCAAGATACTGTCGTTGGGTGGCCGGCCCCGTTACGCCAAGTGGGGAGCGGGCTGGTGCCGCACGGTCACGTCAGTGACCGAGAAAACAAGGGTAACGCCCCTCTCACAGGCACTTTATCACCTGTGTAGGCACCAAAGTGCCTGCTCCTCTTGGTCTTGGCCCGCGCCCATGCCACCTGCTGAAGCGCAGTTACGATCAAGGCCAAGAGGAGCCGTCATGACCAAACTCGTCCGTTTCTTCATCGCCGCCATCTTCGCCGGTACGGCGCTGGGTGCCGCCCCGGCCGTGGCGGAAGGCCCCAAGCCGGAGGTCTTCCAGACCGAAGAGGGCGTCGCCATCCGCGGCTACGACCCCGTGGCCTACTTCAAGGCCGGTGAGCCGGTGAAGGGTGACCCCGCCTACAGCACCGAGCATCTGGGCGCTACCTGGCTCTTCGCGTCGGCCGACAACCGCGATGCCTTCGTCGCCGCGCCCGAGACCTACATGCCGGCCTATGGCGGCTACTGCGCCTACGGCATGGCGCTGGGCGGTAAGGTTCCGATCGATCCGGCCGCTTGGAAGATCGTTGACGGTACCCTCTACCTCAACGTGAACCCCAAGGTGCAGGGCTGGTGGGAAGAGGACACGGCCGGCTACATCGCCAAGGCTGACGAGGTCTGGCCGGAGATCCGCAACCAGTAGCGGACACCCAAGTCCAAAGAAAGAGGGCCGCGCGCGCTGACTGCGCCGCGGCCCTTTTCGATTCGCAGTGGGACCCTTAGGGCGTCCGGTCCAAGCTCTCCATCAGCTCCCGCCACTCGCGTGCGGTGAGGCCGCTGGTTTCCTGCGTCACCGCCTCGCCCGCCAGCATGCGCTTAACCACCGCGAGTCCCTGACGGGAGAGCGAGGTGGCGCCCAAGCGATAGTCCTCGAAGGCTTCAGCCGTCAGCGGCATCCAGCGGCGTACCAGATCCATCAAGACCTCCGCATAGGCGCGGATCTCGTATTGCGCATGCGGGTCGGCGCGCAGCGAGAGGAAGCCCAGCAGGTTGTGGAGGTCCACCTTCCAGTACCACTGCGTATAGGCGCTGACCGGGAGGACCATGCGGGCCAGCTCCCGCGCCAGGCCGGGGCCATCACTGCCTTCCTCCTCACCCAGCAGCCAGACATAGTCGGCGTAGGCGCGCGACGTCCCTTCAGCGAGCTTGGCCTGCACCGCGGTCGCCTCGTCGTCGCTCAAACGATCGCCGCGGCCTTGCCGGTTGCTGGTCGACTGCAGCGCCAGCTGGCTGGCGTCGGGCAGATAGAACTCCCGATCCAGGATCGAGTAACGGGCCGAGTACTCATTCACATTGGCGGTGCGGTGGCGGATCCACTGCCGCGCCACGAACATCGGCAGCTTCACATGCAGCTTGATCTCACACATCTCGAAGGGAGAGGTGTGGCGGTGACGCAGCAAATAGCGGATCAAGCCGCGGTCCTGCTGTACGTGCTTGGTCCCCCGGCCATAGGAGACGCGGGCTGCTTGCACCACGGCAGCATCGTCGCCCATGTAGTCGATGACCCGAATGAAGCCGTGGTCTAGGACCGGCAGCGGCTCGTAGAGAATTTTTTCGAGTTCGGGCGCCACCGCACGGCGCGTCGGCTTTGGCTCGTCGCTCATGGCTGCCTGGTCGGCGCCGGGAGCTGCGGATTTGATTGCATCGCTCATCCCCAAAGGTAACCGGTCTGGTTACGCCGTGGAATGTGGTGGTTCTAAAGGAATGAGCTGAATGACGGGGATTGCATGGACAAGTGCCCTTTCATCCGTCGTCGATTGTGTCTATCTCTATCACTACCGGGTTCGCCCGGCTATGGCGCTAAACTGGCTTGCGGAATAAGCGTAGTGGACCCGGGGGCAGTACCCGGCGCCTCCACCATCTCTCCAGACCAGAGGTTTGGCTTTCGCTTCAGGCTCTTACGACAACCCTGAAGCGGAGCACGATGGGGGCGAAACAGGATCGACACGCGTGGTAAAGGCTTGTTGGGTGCTCGGCATGGTTCCGCCGTTATCGGGCCGATTCTACAGGTGCCAACGACAACCGTATGGCCCTCGCTGCTTAACCAAGGTTAGCAAGCGCGGTTCGGGGGGCACCGGGCAACAGAAGCCCCCCACTTAGACGATAGGGGGGGCGGCGGCGCATAGCCGCCGCCCTTCTCTCCCCCATATCTGCACCCCCGCCCGGTCATCCAACGAGAGTGTTCTGAACTGGGCGGCCCCGCGCGAGGGAACTGGCCCGTGGCGCCAGTGACCGCGCAAACAACACCTCGAGCGCGCAAATCCTGTGTTAAGCGCTTGATCTTGCGCGACGACTCGCGTGAAGGCTTCCAAATCCGCAGAAAGTGCTTATTCTCCTCACCTTCAGATGCCTCAGTGGAACATTCCGGCGGCCAAAGCGAGTTTCTAGGGACAAACAATCCACGGTCCTTGTCACGGGCCGTGGCAAAAAAGGTGATATCGGGAGGAGAGGGCTGTGAGCGACGCGCCGCAGAAAGACCTACTGCGCTATGATCTCATGCTGCAGGAAGCTTTGCGCTCAGTTCTGCGCAAAACCCTGGAGATCGCGGCGGACAGCGGTCTTCCAGGCAATCACCATCTCTTCATCACCTTCCGCACCCAGGCCGAGGGTGTGGAGATCGCCGACTATCTGGTCGCCCGTTATCAGGACGAGATGACCATCGTGCTGCAGCATGAGTACTGGGGGCTGGAGATCGAGGGCGACCAGTTCTCGGTGACACTCAGCTTCAGCAACCGCCATGAGCGCCTGGTCATCCCCTTCAGCGCCGTCGTCGCCTTTGCCGATCCGGCCGTGAACTTCGGCCTTCAGTTCGACAAGGCGGTCAAGGGCGAGGCGCAGAGCGAAAGCGAGAGCAAGGACGACAGCAAGGCGGCAGAACCGAGCAAGGCACTGGCCGCTAGCAGTCCGCCGGCTGAGAAGGATAAGGAGGAAGAAGAGGCACCGAGCGGCAACGTCGTCGCCCTCGACCGCTTCCGCAAGAAAGAGAGCTAGGCAGCCAGGCGCCCACCAGGGCCCGCGCAGCATGGCCCAGCGCGATATCGCGATCCTCCTGCTGCCGGGTTTCCCGCTGATGGCCTTCAGCGCGCTGATCGAACCTCTGCGCGCCGCCAACCTCATCTCCGGATCTACCCTCTATCGCTGGCAGGTGGTGACCAGCAGCGGTCCTTCGGAAACCTCTTCCTCCGGCGTGCCCGTCGCCGGCAGCAACCAGCTGCCACCTGGCCCCAAGGCCGACTGGATCTTCGTCTGCAGCGGCGGCACCGCCCATGACGAGCGCAGCGAGGCTGCCTGGGATTGGCTGAGACGCCAGGAGCGCCGAGGCGCCGCCTTGGGCGCGGTGGCCGACGGCACCTTCTTCCTGGCCCGCGCCGGTCTGATGGACGGCTATGCCGGCACCATCCACTGGCAAAGCCAAGCCGCCTTCGCCGAGCGCTTCCCTGACATTCCGCTGCGCCCCGAGCTCTTCGTCATCGATCGCAACCGCTACACCTCGGCCGGTGGTATCGGCGCCTTCGACTTGATCGCAGAGCTGATCGAGCGCGATCACGGCGAGACCCTGGCGTTACAGGTCTCTCACTGGTTCGCGCACGAGCGCCCGCGGCTGCAGACGGATCGCGAAGATCTAACCCTGCGCCTGCGCACCGGCTTGGGTACGCGCGTGCGGGACCGCCAGCTCTTGGAAGCCATCACGCTGATGGAGCAGACGTTGGACGCGCCTCTGTCGGTACCGCGGATCGCCCGCCAGCTAGGCTTGTCGCGCGACACCCTGGAACGCCGCTTCCGTGCTGCGACGGGGCGCTCGCCACTGCGCTTCTATCAAGATCTCCGGCTGCAGCGCGCGCAGGACTATCTGCTGCACAGCAGCTTGAGGGTTGGCGATATCGCCTTGGCCTGCGGCTACTCCGATCCCGGATACTTCGCCAAGTGCTTCAAAGAGCGCTACGGCGTCAGCCCGGGCAGTCTGCGCAAAGCGCATTAGTCTTGCGGTCTTTTTAGGGAGAGCTGCGGCAAATCTCCTAGGAATGCAGCCATTGATGGCCGGATGATCCCTTGGCCGGAACAGGCCGGATAGACGTGAGACCCGAGGCCCTGCTGATCAGCACGCCGGGTCGGACAAGGGAGATCAGCCATTATGAAAGCAGAGATAACGCGCCGGGGTTTCAACCGCGGTCTGGTGACGGCGGGCATGGCCGCCGGTGCCCTGGGCCTGGCAGGCCCCGCTGCCTTGGCCCAACAGCCGAAGAAGGGCGGTGTCTATCGCCTCGGCCTGCGCGGCGGCAGCACGGCAGAGACCTTGGACCCGGCGACCTATGGCACCGGGATCATCAACCACTTCATGGTCGGCGCCATCGGCAACTGCCTGGCGGAGATCAATGCCGAAGGCGAGGCCATTCCTGAACTGGCGGAGAGCTGGGAGGCCAATCAGGACGCCAGCCAGTGGACCTTCCGTCTGCGTAAGGATGTGACCTTCCACAACGGCAAGACGCTCACCGCCGACGACGTCATCGCCTCTTTCAACTATCACCGCGGCGATGATTCCAAGTCCGGCGGCAAGGCCTTGGTCGCGCCGGTGACCGACATCACCAAGGGCGATGACCAGACCGTCATCTTCACGCTTGCGACCGGCAATGCCGACTTCCCCTACGTGACCGCCGAGTACTTCTTCATCATCTTCCCCGAGAAGGACGGCAAGAGCGATTGGCGCGACGGCATTTCCACCGGCGGCTATGTGCTGGAGCAGTTCGATCCCGGCGTCCGCTATGTCGGCAAGCGCAACCCCAACTACTGGAAGGAGGGGCGCGCCCACTTCGACCAGGTCGAGATCCTGGCGCTGAGCGACAAGGCGGCGCGCACCAACGCGCTGATCACCGGAGAGGTCGATGCCATAGATGGTGTCGATCTGGACACGGTGCGTTTGCTGAAGCGCAACGATAATGTGGTGATCGAGGCCGTCACCGGCACCCAGCACTACACCATGCCGATGTTCTGCAACACCGCGCCCTTCGACTCGGTCGACGTGCGCCTGGCGCTAAAATACGCCATCGACCGCGAGCAACTGATCCAGACGGTCATGGCCGGCTATGGCCAGGTCGGCAACGACAGCCCGATCACGCCGGCCAACCGCTTCTTCAATACGGAGATGGAGCAGCGGGCCTACGACCCGGACAAGGCCAAGTTCCACCTGAAGAAGGCCGGTCACGACAGTCTTTCGGTGCAGCTGCACTGCGCCGATGCCGCCTTCAGTGGTGCTGTGGATACCGCAGTGCTCTTCCGGGAGAGCGCGGCCAAGGCCGGCATCGATATCGAGGTCGTGCGCGAACCCAACGACGGCTACTGGTCCAATGTCTGGCTCAAGAAGCCCTTCTGCACCGCCTTCTGGAGCGGCCGTCCGACCGAGGACCTGATGTTCACCACCGGCTACGCCTCGGACGCCGCTTGGAACGACGCGCATTGGAAGAACGAGCGCTTCGACAAACTGCTGATCGAGGCACGGACCGAGTTGGATGTCGACAAGCGGCGGATGCTTTATTGGGAGATGCAGCAGATCGTCCGCGACGACGGCGGCACCATCATCCCGATCTACGCCCAGTATGTCGATGCCCGCACCCCCGGCGTGACGCACGGGCGCCTGGCGGCCAACCGGAACCTCGACGGCTGGAAGTCCATGGAACGCTGGTGGCGCGCTGATTAAAGCCGGATGAGGTCAGATAGAAACAGCGTTTCCTCAAGCTCTCCCTCGTCTTGAGCAGCGATCGCGAGCGAGCATCCGTCGAAAGGCGGGCCGTTAGCTCAGAGCGTGCGGCCCACCCTTCGACAGGTGCGGGCTTTGCCCGCTGCTCAGGGTGGGGGCTACGCGGGTGGACGGCTGTTCAATTCCAACTCATCACGCTCTAGCAGTACGACGGGTTCAGATCCGGCAGGGGTCTGGACCCGTTACGGCTCGTCGTTCTTCTCCCCAGACTTCCGGCGCTCGGCCACAGCCTCCATCTGGGCGCGAAGGTCCGGGTCGTGGCGCAGGGCGTCGCGGAAGTCCGTGTTGTCCAGAACGAGCAAGTGACAGTAGCCCTCTGAGCGAACGGTGGCGCTGCGCGGTTCGCCCGACAGCAGCGCCATCTCACCGAAGAAGGCGCCGGGGCCTAGGCGGATGTCATCGCCCGGCAGCTCGACCAGCACCTCCCCGGCCACCACGAAGTAGAGACTGCGCCCGACATCCCCTTTCTTGACAACGGCCTGTCGGGGCAAGGCGACAGCTGGCTTCAAGGCTGCGGCCAAGCGCTGCTGACTTTCCTCCGGCAGCTCTTGGAAGAGCGGTACGCGGTCGATCATGCTGGCCAGTTCGAGACCCAAGTCCAGGACAGGGCGGCGTGACAGGCGGGCCCGCCGAACCTCTTGATTGCTCAAGAGGTCTGCCAGCACCTCGCGGCTGATCAGCTGTTCTTCCAACTGCCGTTGAAAGGCCGCTGCCTCCAGACGCAGCCCGATCCGAGCCAGGTAGCGCTCTGCCAGCGCGTCGGAATAGCTGGGGTAGCGCGTCCGGGCGGCGGCGAGAGCGGTATCCAGGTCGCTCAGACGCTGCGCCAAGGCCTGCTCTAGCTCGTCCCAGGCGTCAGGCTCCATCACCGGGGCCAGACGCTCTTGGGCGTAGTCCTGCAGTTCGCTGACCACGAAGCGTGTGATCATCATCAGCTCAAAACGGTCGGCCAACGCCAGGGCCAAGGGCCGGCGCCAGCCGAAGCGGCGCAGCAACCAGAGACCGATCCGCTGCGGCGGGCCGAAGCCCAGCACCCAAGCGGTGGCCGCCTGCCAGCCCTCCAGCCCCTCATCGCGCACGGCGTCGCGCAGACGGTCGCTATTGGTGATCAAGGTGGCGACCTGCCGGCGGCTCAAGACCTGCTCGTGTAGATGCCGCAGATAGAGATCGCGCTCGCGGGTCACCAAGGTCAGGAGGCCGACGGCGAGGCTATCGGCGCGAGTCATCGGGGCGACTTCGACCTTTGGCGCCTCCCGCGCGATCGTACTTTCCGCCAGTTCCGGGGAGAGATCGTAGTTGCGCGCGGCCTCGCGGATCTGATTGCCGACCTCGTCGACGGAGAGTGCCAGCACCCGGTCGCGCAGGTGCTGCTCGCGCGCCGGGAGGCGATCCAGACCCAGCAGGCGCAAGACCGGCTTGAGGGTCGAGGCCTGCACCACCACGGTGAAGAAGGTGTAGCCAATGGCCAAGAGGGCCACCAGGTCGCGTACCTCCTGCGGCAAAGCAGGGTTCCCGGCCACCGCCAAGGCCAGGACCAAGGTGACTGCACCGCGCAGACCGCCCCAGAGGATGACGACCTTGAAGCGCCCGCCGACCGGCCGGGTCAGGCGCAAGAGAACCAGCAGCGGAAACAGCAGATAGAGGACCAGCGTGCGCCCCAGCAAGGCCGCCGCCACCACGACCAGGATCAACAGAAGCTCTTGCCAAGCAGCGTCCGGCAGCGCCATGACCGCCAGCATGGAGGCCAAGACAAAGATCAGAGAATTTGCCCAGAATTCAAGCTGTTCCCAGGCTGTCTTCACACTTTGCCAGACGACTGGCGCCAGGTTGGTCGGCCCATCGACAGCGATCACCAGGGCGGCCGCCACCACGGCGACGACGCCGGAGACGCCGATCTGCACTTCGCCCAAGATGTAGACCAGATAGGCCAGCGACACCGTGATGCTGGTAGCGGCCACGCCGGACTGCCCGACCCAGCGGAACGACCAGGCAGCGAGTTTCCCTGCCAGCACGCCGAAGAGGCTGCCGCCGAGGAAGGCGACGGCGAGGGTTTCGAAAGCGCCCAAGACCGACAGCGTGCCGCCCTGGCTCAGCAAGGTGACGAAGAGGGAGAAGAGAACGATCGCGGCAGCATCGTTGAAGAGGCTCTCGCCTGCCACCAAGGTGGTCAGGCGGCGGGGTGCGCCGATGTCGCGAAAGACCCCGACGACGGCCGCCGGGTCGGTCGGGCCGACTACCGCGCCCAACAGCAGACAAGCGACCAAGCCAACGCCCACGAAGGGAGATAGCGCCAGGCCCACCACCAGAACACAAACCACGACCGCGACGACGGCCAGCAGCAGGACGGCGGCAAAGTCCTCCTTCAAGAGCCGCACGTCGACCGAGAGCCCCGCGGTGAAGAGCAGGGGTGGCAAGAAGATGTAGAGAAAGGCCTCTGCCGAGAGGTCCAGTAGCGCGAGCCCGGCTTGCAGGTCAGCCAGGGCCGGCAGGTCGGTTGCCTGCTGCAGGGACCCGAAGAGGAGGCCAAGTACACCACCCAATACCGCAAGCACAAGCGTCTGCGGAAGCGCCAGCCTGTTCGCTAAGGGCTGCAGCAACCCAACGGCCAACAACAGGATAGCGAGTGCAAAGAGGATGAGTACAAGGTCGAGCAGGTTCAAGCCCCTCTTTTTGGGAGATGAATCAATGCCTAAGCGTAGATCTTGTGTCGATAACTGACAGTGAACACATGCCAGACACCTGATGATGA
>JBCBSF010000002.1:118292-126007 GCA_039819325.1 Pseudomonadota bacterium
TTTCATCATCAGGTGTCTGGCATGTGTTCACTGTCAGTTATCGACACAAGATGATGAAACGAGAGCCCTATTGAACCGCCCGCATAACATGATACATGTCGCTTGTCTGGCCTTTGGGGGGCCGGCCGAGACGTCATCCCGCTGATATGGAGGCATGCATGGAGATGACGGATCACGATTTGGGACTTCGAAAGCGGTCTCTCACCATTGCTCGTCACCGCACGAGTCTCGCGCTTGAACCGATTTTCTGGCGGGCGCTGGATCGCGAAGCATCAGAACGGCAACTCTCTCTCGCCGGGCTGATCGGCGAAATAGACCAAGAACGCGCTGCTGCCAATGCTCCGGTCTCGCTGGCCAGTGCATCGCGTGTTCATGTTGTTGACCGTCTGATGAAGCAGATCGCTGCGTCTTAGGATCCGTTGAGAGCTTTCGCTTATACCAAAACGTAAAGGCTGCACGGCCGCCCTCGCCCAGAGAAGGGCTGGGCGGCCTGCAGGCCTCCTGATTGCCTCCAAGACTGATCATCACTCTGCCAAGTGAGGCGGCGTGACACCGCGAAACAAGAGGCCGCTGCGCAGGATGTCGGGCGCGTCCAAGCTGCCCTGCCGCCGCTCTTCATAGTAAGGCTCCTCGCCCAGCGACTGGAAGCGAAGCGCCCAGGCGTAGTCGCCCAGCCAACGCGGCAAGTCGACGAAGCCGTCCAGCGCAAGCGTGAGATCGGCGGCCTGCAGCTGCGTTCCCTCGCTGATCACTTGCCCGCGGCGAACCAGGAGATCCAGGGTGAGGGTCATCTCGCGATCGATCAGCGACTGAAAGAGGCGATCGACCGCCACTCTGAGATTAGCGATGCGATCGATGAGGCCCGCCGCCCCACCCAGCAGGGCAGCACGCAAAGCACCATCAGCACCGCCGTTTGCTGCTGGCGTCAGCCGCCCGTCGCCCTGCGCATCCAAACGGCCATCCAGCGTTGCCAAAGCGGAAGGGCCCGTCTGCCAGGTGAGGTCGGCTGTCACCGCAGCCTGCCCCTCGAGCTGCAGTTCGCTAGGCAAGAGAGGCTGGAAGACCGCAAGGGGGAGTGCTGGAAGGTCTGCACGAAACTGAACGCGATCACCCGTAAGAGTGACCTCCGCCTCAGATGCTGCATCACCAAGCCTGCCTGTCAGGCCGATAGCTGCCGTTTCAGCATTCTCCGACAGGGCGGTGGCGCGCAGCGCCTGTGCTGACCACCCCTCCCCGTCGATCTGCGCGACCTCGACGATTGCGCGTCCTTCAGGCAGCGAGAGAGGTCCGGCGAGGAGATCTGATGTCGTCTCAGCGATCCGCCAGGCTGCCGTGCTGACAGGCCCGAGGGCGAGGCTGAGATCGTCCGCACCCGCCGCGTCGAGCGACAGGGCGCCGTCTTGGACGGCGAGCGGGCCGGTGCGGCCGGATAGGCCCGTGATCGAGAGGTCCGGCGCGAAGACGAGCAACGCAGAAAGGTCAACAGCTGGCTCAGACGGGTCGGCCAGGAGAAGGGGGCTCTCCACCTCAGCGAGCAGCACTGCCAGATCGGGGTGTTGGAGCGCCAGAATCCAAGGATCGGCGGGGAGCAGCCGATCACCGGGCGTCCAAAGTCCAGAAGCGAAGAGGGTGCCTCCCAAGGCGTTCACCTCGACCGTCGCCGTCAGAGCCTCCGCTGGGCCATCCAGAACGGCAAGCAGCTCGAAAGGACCCAGAGCCGCAAGGCCGCCAGCCGGCCTGGTGAGGCTAGCCCCCTCGCCGGTCACACGTAGCTCCAGGTCGACATCCGGCCGCGTGATCTGGCCACTCGCCGTCAGCGCGGCACCGAAGACCTGGGCGAGGGTCAGCTCTTCCAGAGTGAGCCCTGTTGCGTCCGCCGCCATCCGCAGCCGCAGGCCCTCCAGCTTCTGATCGGCAAGGATCACCTGGCCCAAAGAGAGATCGGCCTTGAGAGCCAGATCCGATCCGGCCAGCGGCGATGCATCCCGCAACAAGGCCTCCCAAGCCAAACCATAGCCATCGATGTTAAGGCGCTCTCCCGTCAGGACGAGATCTAGGGCCGGGCCGGAGCCGAGCCTTTGCAGTCTTGCCTCACCGCGCGCGGAGAAGGCGTCGAGGGTCAGGTCCAAGTCGTCCAGCCGCAGGTCATTCCAGCTGCCGGACAGGGGGCCCTCCAAGAGCAAACGTCGCAAACGCTCCGGCGGCAGCTGCGCCTCATCGAGGCCTGCCCACAAAAGGAGGCGTCGCAGGTTGTCGCTGCTTACCGAAAGGCGCGCCGGGCCTGCCGGGGCACTCAGCCCAAAGGCCCCGTCGAGCGTCAGCCGCCCGGTTCCGGGCAAGCCCATCTCCAGATCGGCGAAGGCGCTCTCACCAGCTGCGACCAGGTAGCGGCCGCTGGCCGGTCCAAGCGCCGCTTCACGGAAACGCCAAGCCTCCATCACGAAGGCTATGTCGGTCTGCAGCCCTGCCTCGCGAAGCAGTCGGTCACTCTGCGCGAAGAGGGGCAGAAGCCCGCCGGTTGCGGTCTGATCCAGATCTATGAGTGTCGCGTTCACCCGGCCCTGAAGACGCGGCCTTGCTTCCGAAGTCAGCTGCGCCTCAATCGCAAGTCCCTGCCCCGCCAGGTCCAGCTCTCCGCCCGGCAGAGACAGGTTGCTCCCATCCCAGACCAGGGGCCCCTCATAGGCGAAAGGCACGGCAGCCGCCGCCGGGCCGCTGCCTGGCGCTAGAGCAGCCAGCAGGGCGGCGGCATCCGATCCTTCGGCAGTCATCCGGCCGGAAAAGCCCGGGCCACAGGACCAATCCCCGTCGAAAGCAAGCGATTGAACCAGGCCATCTAAGACCGCATCGAGGATGAGAGAGCCGGCACAGGCCGCTTCGCCGCTGCTGCTGAAGCGGCCGCTCGCGCGTAGCGGCTGCTGCAGCAGCTCCCCCTGCATGTCGAAACTCTGGCCAGCGGCAGGGCGGCTTCCCGCGGGCTGCAGACTGGCTTGGTCGATGATCAGGTCATCGTCGTGCCGCCCGTCCAACAGGGGAATACGCAAGGCAAAGATCTCAACCGCATCCAGGTCGGCAAGGGCCTGGCGGCGCAGGAGTCCGCCAAGGACTTGCACGAGCTCCGGCGACAGGCCGCTCGGCAAGCTAGGCGCTATGAATCGCAGGGAGGAAACCTCAGGTGACCCAGACAAGAGGCTGCCGAACCGCAGCTCAGCAACGATCTCCGGGATGATCAGGAGCAGCCCGTCAGAGCCTTGCCAGCGGACCTCAGTCAAGACCACCCGCGGCTGCGGCAGCAGGTCGACCGTCATCGTGCCATCTATGACAAGGGCTGTTCCGCTGGCCTCTTCCACCGCCTCGGCCAGTGCCTGACGCTGATCGCGCCAGTCGATCCAGCCCGGCACCAAGAAGGCAGCGGCGATGACGAGCGCCAGCAGGCCAGCGAGGAGCCAGGCAGCGGTCTTCATGGACCCCTCTGCCTAAGCCTTGAATTCAGCATCGCTCAGACCGCTATCGCCGCGGTACTTGAAGACACCCTCTGCCGTACCGATCAGGTTTCCATCTTCTGTCCGCACCTCGCCGGCGGCGAAGTAGACGCTGCGCCCCCCGCCCGTGCGGCGTGCGGTGATGATCAGCGCGTCGCCCAGACGGGCAGCAGCGATGAAGTTACAGGTGAGGCTGAGGGTCAGGCCCCGGCGCCGGCGCTCTGGGATCGCGGAGTAGATCCCACTGAATCCCAGCATGGTGTCCAGCAGGGTCGTCAGCACGCCGCCATGCATCAGGCCCTGACGGTTCAAGTGGCGCTCTTCCACCAGCAGCCACCCTTCGGCCTCACCCTCCGACCAGCCGGTGAGGGTGTAGCCGACAAGATCGGCGAAACCGCCCTCAGGCCGTGCCTTGTCCAAATCGGCTGTCATCTGCTGGATCCCTTTACCCCACGCCCAAAGCTGACGAAGCCGCAACCTGCCGAAGCCGCCTGGGCGTTGTCCAGCACGGCAAGGTGACACGGGAGGCCTTGCCGGGGCTAGGAGGCGCCGCCAGACTAACGGCATGCGGATCTCCTTCCTCCTGGCCGCTCAGGCCACCTTTCGCTTGGTCCGGCTGCTGCCGGGCTTGCTCTGTCTCGCCCTCCTCGCCCAGCCGGCCCAGGCCGATCGCGAGCGCCTGACCATCGGCGTCGGGCAGTACAGTGCCTCTCTCAACCCGCTGTTAGAGGCCAGCGTGGCGCAGAGCTACATCCTGGGCATGACGGCGCGGCAGCTGACCAACTATGACGCCGATTGGAACTTGGTCTGCATGCTCTGCGAGCGGCTGCCGACCTTCGAGAATGGGCTGGCCAAGCGCCAGACGCTTTCCGACGGGAGCGAGGGGGTGGCCGTCACTTACGAGCTGAAGCGTGACCTCATGTGGGATGACGGCACCCCGCTGACGGCCCGCGACGTGAAGTTGGCCTGGGAGATCGGCCAGGATCGGCGGGTCGGCGCCATCGTCGGTGAGTCCTACCGGCGGATTCTGGAGGTCACGATCGAGGATCCGCATACCGTAACCTTCCTCATCGACCATGTCCCCTTCAACTATAACGCATCGGGCATCAGGCCCATGCCCGACCATCTGGAAGGCGAGATCTATCGCGAGGACCCGGCGGCCTACGCCACCCGCACGCTCTTCGACGCCGCACCCGCGACGCCGGGCCTGGCCTATGGGCCCTATCGGATCATCCGCGCCCAGGCGGGCTCTGAGATCCTGCTGGGCCGCAATCCCCATTGGCAGGGCAAGGAACCGGCCTTCGACGAGGTGCGGGTCATCACCGTTACCAACACCGCGGCCTTGGAGGCCAACCTGCTGTCGGGTGCGATCGACATGATCTCCGGCGAGTTCGGCATCCAGGTCCCACAGGCCATCGCCTTCGAGCGCCGGCATGGTGAGGACTATCAGGTGCTCTACCGGCCGAGCCTGGCCTACGAGCATATCGATCTGAATCTGGACCGGCCTTTTCTAGGCGACGTGCGCGTGCGCCGCGCCCTGCTGCACGCCATCGACCGCCAGGCCATCGTCGACCGCCTCTTCAACGACCGTCAGCCGGTGGCTCTCTCCAACGTCTCGCCACTTAGCCCCAACGCGACCGATGACCTGCCGCGCTATGACTATGATCCTGAGACCGCCAAGGCCTTGCTGGAGGAAGCCGGCTGGACGGCCAGCGGCAACGGCCGCCAGAATGCCGATGGCGAGCGCCTGGTCTTGACCCTGGGCACCACGGCGGGCGACCGCACGCGCGAGCTGGTGCAGCAGGTGCTGCAGAGCCAGTGGCGCGCGGTGGGAGTCGAGGTGCGCATCCAGAACGCGCCGGCCCGCGTCTTCTTCGGCCAGCAGGTGCGCGAGCGGCGCTATGGCGACATGGCGCTCTTCGCCTGGTTCGCCGCACCGGGCTCTGTGCCGCGCACCACCTTGCGCTCTTCCGAGATCCCCTCGGAGGCCAATGGCTGGGCTGGCCAGAACTATACCGGCTACGCCAATCCAGAGATGGACTGGCTGATCGACGCCTGGGAGGTTGCGCTGGATCCTGAGGAGCGCAAGGTCATCGCCGGCGACCTGCAGCGCCTCTACATGACCGACCTGCCGGTCCTGCCGCTCTACTGGCGCTCTACCGCTTTCGTGCTACCGCTCTGGCTCACCAACGTGAAGCCGACCGGCAACCTTTCGCCCACCACCGCCTGGATAGAGGACTGGGAGGTCACCGACTAGCGGGGAGCGACAGGGCCGTGCTGCGCTACATCGTTCAGCGTCTGCTCGAGGGGCTCTTCGTGCTCTGGCTGGTCAGCCTGATCAGCTATTTGCTGCTGGGCCTCATGCCGGGCGATCCGGTCGACCTAATGATCTCTTCCGACCCGGACCTGACGACGGAAGACGCGGAGCGCCTACGCGCGGCCTACGGCTTGGACCAGCCGCTGATCGACCGCTACTTCGGCTGGCTCGGCCAAGCGCTGCAGGGTGATTTCGGCTACTCCCGCCACTTCGCCCAGCCTGCCGTCGCCGTGCTGGGTGACGCTGTCTGGGTCACTCTGGCGATCGCCGTTCCCTCCTTGATCTTAGCGCTGGCGCTGGCCGTTCCTCTGGGCCTCTGGGCGGCGGAACGACCCGGGCGCTGGCTGGATCAGACGATCAATCTCTCGGCCCTGATCTCCCTCTCGCTGCCGACCTTCTGGCTGGCGATCATGCTGATCTACCTCTTCGCCGTCTTGCTGCGCTGGCTGCCGGCCGGCGGCATGGGTGAAGGCTTTGGCGGCCGCCTTGAGCACTTGATCCTCCCGGTGGGCGTGCTCACCCTCTCCGTGGCTGGGGTTTTCCTGCGCTTCATGCGGGCAGCAGCGACAGAGACCATTGGCCAGGACTATGTCCGCACCGCCAGGGCCAAGGGTGCCGACCGCGTGACAATCATGGCCCGCCACGTCCTGCCCAACGCTGCCCTGCCGCTCATTACGCTGACTGGGCTGCAACTGGGCGCTCTCTTCTCCGGCGCGCTGATCGTGGAGATCCTTTTTCGCCAGCTGGGCATGGGCCGTGTGCTCTACGACGCCGTGCTGGGGAATGACTACAACCTGGCGCTGGTCGGCTTGATGCTGACCACCGCGGCCACCTTGCTCGGCAATCTCTTGGCCGACCTCTGTCACGCTTGGCTCGACCCCCGTGTTACGCTCCGCTGATAGCGCCTTGAGCGACCGCGGCGCCTGGCGCCAGCTCTGGCGCCAACCGCTGGCCGCCGGCGCGCTGGTCTTCTTGCTGCTGCTGGCGCTGACGGCGGTGGCAGCCCCTTGGCTCGCCAGCCTGCATGGGATCGATCCTGTGCAGGTCGATCTCTTCAACTCCATGGCGCCGCCTTCGGCCCAACACTGGCTGGGTACCGATGAACTGGGACGGGACCTGCTCTATCGGCTGCTACTGGGCGGGCAGATTTCCCTGGCCGTCGGCGTGGCGGCGGCTCTGGGCGCGGCAGTGATCGGTACTGCCATCGGTCTGCTGGCCGGTGAGCGGGGCGGCTGGCTTGACGCCGTCCTGATGCGCAGTACCGACGCCATGATCGCGCTACCCCTCTTGCCGATCCTGATCGTCCTGTCAGCCATCGACCTCACCAAGCTCGGCCTCTCGCCGGAGGTCGCGCAGTCCGACAGCACCGCCCTTTTCCGGCTGATCGTGCTGGTCGCACTGGTCGGCTGGACCACGACAGCCCGCCTGGTGCGCGCCGCAGCGCGGGAGACCTTGGCCCAAGACTATGTGCTGGCCGCCCGCGCCATGGGCGCCAGCCCCGGCCGCATCCTGCTGCGCCATGTGCTGCCCAACATCGTGGCGCCCTTGATGGTGGCCACCACGCTGTCGGTCGGGCAGGTCATCCTCTTCGAATCTGTGCTGTCCTTCCTGGGCCTCGGTCTCGACCCAGGAACGGCCTCCTGGGGCCGGATGCTGGCGGGCGCGCAGGATATCCTCTGGGAGGCCCCGGCGCTGGCGCTCTACCCAGGCCTGGCGATCGCCGCCACGGTCATCGCCTGCAATCTGGCCGGCGACGGTCTGGCCGCTGCCTTCGACCCGAGACGGACCTCAGGCAGGCGGTAGGGGGTTTTTCGGTCGCTGACGCGACGGCGGCGCCGGCCCTCACCCCCCTTGGCGTATCGGGGCCGGCCACCCAATAGGATACTGGCGTGGATGGCCGGGCGGGGGTGAGGGCC
>JBCBSF010000003.1:0-105881 GCA_039819325.1 Pseudomonadota bacterium
GAAAGCAAGGGCAGAAGCCAGGACTTCAAACCCGCCAGAAAGGGCTCTAAGGCCGGATCCTCAGCAATGTAGGCGCCAACGGCCGGGTCGCGGCCGGTAAAGTCCCTGAGATCTGGCTGATAGTGCGGGTTGCGCAGGAAGCGAACGTCCAGCACTAGGTCTGCCTCCATCGGCAGGCCATGACGGAAGGCGAAGGAGGTAACGAAGATCGCCATGCCGCCGCCTGGGCGGTTGGGCTGGGTCAGATGGCCGCTTAGGAGCCGGCGGAAGTCGGCCGGGCGCAGGGCCGAGGTATCGATCACCAGGTCGGCCCGGTTTTTGATCGGTGCGATCAGCCGGCGCTCGGTCTCGATCCCACGCGCCACCGGGCGGTCAACGGCCAGGGGATGGCGGCGCCGGGTCTCGCTGAAGCGGCGCAGCAGGACCTCGTCTGCGCAATCGATGAAGAGCAGCCGCGGCGCCAGGCCCGGCATGGCCGCCAGGGTGGTGCTGACCTGCAGAAAGCCGGCGATGGAGAAGTCGCGGGTGCGCAGATCCACGCCCAGCGCTAAAGGGCGCTCGCTGCTGCCGACGAAGAGGGCAGGGATCAGCGCCAGCGGCAGGTTGTCGATGACCTCATAGCCCAGGTCTTCGGCCACGTTGAGCGCGGAGGAGCGACCAGCCCCGGCCATACCGGTGACCAGCAGAACGGGGCGCCGGCCGCGGTTGGGTGCCGCCTCGTCTTGCGCGCTCCAGATGCCTTCCAGCGCCAGGCGGATCTTGGCGATCGCCGAGGCTGTGCTGGGGTCCAGCGCGATCAGCGGCAGCTCCCGATCCAAGAGCCGCGTGCTGCGCTGTGCCGGTAGCCGCTCGATCTCACTGGCGGGCATCAGGTCCACCACCAGCATGACTGCGACCGACACCAGGGCAGGCCGCCCGACGACGCCCAGGCCACGGACTTCCATGCGGCCGCTCAAGGTCTCCGGCGCGCTGGCGAAGAGGCGCTCACCCTTGGCGCTCACGAGGGTCTGATCGTCGCTGACCAAGAGGCCGCCGGCGTCCAGCAGCCGTAAGGCCAGATCCGACTTGCCGGAGCCGGAGGGGCCACGCAGCAGCAGACCTTGACCATAGAGCGAGATGCAGGTCGCATGGATCGCCTCTTGCCCGGTCTCTGGGCCCCTTTGTAGGTCAGGCTCGAGACCTTGGTTCACGAGTGGGCGGCCTGGTGCACGGAGAGCCGGATGACGAAGGTGGCGCCAAGGCGGCGTCCGCTGCTGTCTTTGCGGTTCTCCGCCCAGATCTGGCCGTGATGAGCCTCGACGATCTGTTTGGAGATGGAGAGGCCGAGGCCCGAGTGGGTCCCGAACTTCTCGGCCTCCGGCCGCTCGGTGTAGAAGCGCGAGAAGATGTCCGCGACCTTGTTCTCTGGAATGCCCGGTCCCTGGTCTTCGATGCGGGCTTCCACCCAGTCGCCGTCACAGCGCAGCGCCACACGGATGATCGCGCGCGGTGGTGAGAAGGAAACGGCGTTGGTGATGATGTTGCGGAAGACCTGGCCCAGCCGGCCTTCCAGCCCCATGACATGACAGGATCTGCGGTCGCGCGGCAGGTCCAGTTTGAAGATCGGGCCGTCGTCCTTTTGCGCCAGCCTCTCGATCTCCACCAGGCCGGTCAGCAGCTCGGCCAGATTCACAGTGACCCCATCGGCGCGCGCCAGCTCCGCATCCACGCGGGAGGCTTCGGAGATGTCGGTGATGAGGCGGTCCAGCCGGCCGACATCGTCTAGGATGATCTGCATCAGCTGCTCGCGCCGCGCTGGGTCGGAGACGCGCGACACCGTCTCCACCGCACTCTTCAGCGAGGTCAGCGGGTTCTTGATCTCGTGGCTGACGTCGGCGGCGAAGCCTTCGATGGCGTCCAGCCGGGCCCAGAGCGCGTCCGTCATGGAGGTCAGTGCTCGGCCCAGTTCGCCGATCTCGTCGCCGCGCCGGCTGTAGTCGGGCAGGGGGATCTTCTTGCCCTTGCCGCTTTTCACCCGGTCGGCGGCGCGCGCCAGATTGCGGATCGGCCGGGCGATGGTGCCGGCCAGATAGAGCGACAGCAGCACCGTCACGCTGGTGGCGACGGCGAAGACCAGCAGGATGTCGCCGCGCCGTGCGTCCACGGCCTGCACAATCTCCGTCCCTTCGCGGCTGAGCAGCAGGGCACCCAGGACCTGGCGGTAGCGCTGCACCGGCACCGCGACGGTCAGCACCAGCTCGCCGCGCGCACCCCGCCGTGCCTCGCCGCTGGTCTCACCTTGCAAGGCTAACTGAACCTCAGGGAAGTCAGCGGAGGTGCGTGTGGGGCCTTCTTGATAGGTCTCCAACTCCTCGCCCGGCAGCCATTCGAAGAGACTGTCCAGATAGCTCAAGAGCTCGTCGCCCAGGTCCTCGTGGCCGGTGGGCTGCAAGGGGCGGATGGTGATGACCCCATTGGGGCCCGGCAGCTGAAAGGAATCGACCAGCAAGGTGCCGCGCCGGTCCGCCGGGCCATAGAGCCGGGCGCGCAGCCCGGCCTCGCTTAGCAGTAGACGCAGCTGGTGGCGGGTCAACTCCGGCACCAAGCGCTCGCGACCGCTGCGGTCTGCCAGGACGGAGGTTGCGCCCAGCGCCAGAGCGAAGACCTGGCCTTGCGTCGCCAGCGCCTTCAGCTCTGCCTGGATCAGGCTGTCCCGGTATTGGCTCAAGTGCAGCAGGCCGAAGACGGGGATGGCCAGCGCGATGAGGTTCAAGGTCAGGATCCGCCGCAGCATGGGCGAGCGCCAGAAGCGCCAGAAGCGCCAGTCCCCGCTGCGCCGGAAGGCGGCGGCAGGGCTGGCGTTGGCGCGCGGGGTGGCGCCTGCGCCGTTCACTGCCCGGCGTGGCGCCTCTACATGCGGCGCAGGTCCGTCCATCAGGCCCTCTGTCCTGCCTCTCTTAGTCGGCCGGGCGTCCTCGACCCGGATGAGAGACGGTTGCGGGAGGTGGCTATCCCATCATTTCCGCAACCCAGGCAGTTTACTCGTCTTTGTAGCGATAGCCTACGCCATAGAGCGTCTCGATCTGGTTAAAGTCGTCGTCCATCGCCTTGAACTTCTTCCGCAGGCGCTTGATATGGCTGTCGATCGTGCGGTCGTCGACATAGATGTGCTCGCCGTAGGCGGCGTCCATCAACTGGTCGCGGTTCTTCACATGGCCCGGACGGCTGGCCAGCGCCTTCAGGATCAGGAACTCGGTCACCGTCAGCTGCAGGGCGCGGCCCTTCCAGGTGCAAAGATGCCGCTCGCTATCCAGCACCAGGTCGCCGCGTACCATGGCGGCTTCGCTGATCGCCTCGCCCTCTTGCATGGCCTGGCCGCGGCGCAGCAGCGCGCGGATGCGTTCGATCAGCAGGCGCTGGGAGAAGGGCTTCTTGATGTAGTCGTCGGCCCCCATGCGCAGGCCCAGGACTTCGTCGATCTCGTCGTCCTTCGAGGTCAGGAAGATGACCGGCATGGAGCTGCTCTCTCGCAGGCGGCGCAGCAGCTCCATCCCGTCCATGCGCGGCATCTTGATGTCCAAGACGGCCAAATCCGTCGGCGCGGTCTGCAAGGCGCGCAGCGCCTCGGTCCCGTCACTGTAGCTCTTCACCCGAAAGCCCTCGGACTCGAGAGCGATGGTGACCGAGGTGAGGATGTTCTTATCGTCATCCACCAAGGCGATTGTGTTTTGCATCCTATTGCACCACTCAGACTGCGTTGTTCTGCGCTTGCGGGCCCTTGTTGCCGACAGCGAACTCTACACCAGCTTTAAGAGTCTACGCCGACAAGCTGCGCGCCGCAGCCTTATTGTGGTGGCGAAAAGGTAGCAGAGTAAGGAGAGAATGCGCCATGCCTGAGGCAGCGAAACCCGGAGCGCTCTATGCGAAGGCCGCCGACTTGCTGGCGACCACGCGCCGCGGCAGCCTGGCCAGCCATCTGGCCCGCGACGATCAGCCGGATCTGCAGCCAGGTTTTCCTTACGTCTCTTTGGTGCTTCTGGCGCCTGACACGGACGGCAGACCCTTCCTGCTGCTCTCGGACCTCTCTGAGCACGCGCAGAACCTGCAGGCCAAGCCCGACTTGGCTCTGTTGCTCGAGCAGACGGCCGACAAGCCGGAACCCCTGGCCGAGCCGCGCCTCACTTTGCTGGGGGACGCCCAGGTCGTCTCTGACAAAGAGGAGGCCTTGGCCATGAAGAAGCGCTTCGTCGAGGCCCAGCCTTCGGCGGAGGTCTGGGCCGGCTTCGGCGACTTCCGCCCCTATCGCATTACCTGGCGGGCCGCGCACTTTGTCGCCGGTTTCGGGCGCATCGCCTGGCTGTCGCCGGACCGCTTGGCGCAAGAACTGGGCCAACGCCTGGAGCGATAAGGTCTTTGCAACACGGTCAAGCAGAAATTCGGTGGCGAGCCGTGCCGAGTCTGGTTAGAACAGTCCGTCGCCTATGACCCAAGAGACCGAACCTGCTAGCGCAAACGCGGGCGTCGGCCCATCTGCATGTTATGGCGATGCCGTTGAGTAGTAAGGAGATGCCCGCCGTGAGCGATTGTGGAGCAAACGTCAGCCGTTACGGCCTGGCGGAGCAGGGACTGAAAACCCAAGCAAATGCCTACTGGAACCTCTCGGCAGCTTCACTCTACGAACACACGATCCGGCGCGGCGATGGCGTCTTGAGCAGCGGCGGCGCACTGATCGTCCGCACCGGCCACCACACCGGCCGCTCCCCCAATGACAAGTTCATCGTGCAAGAGCCCGGAACGGCTGACACGATCGATTGGGGCAACGTCAATGTCCCCACCACGCCGGAGCGTTTCGATCGGCTCTACGCCAAAGTCACCGCCTATCTGCAAGGCCGCGATCTCTTCGTCCAAGACCTCTACGCCGGCGCGGCAGAGGCCTATCGCCTGCCGATCCGCGTGGTGAGCGAAAGCCCCTGGCACGCGCTCTTCGCCCGCAACATGTTCATCCGGCCGCCGGTGGCGGCGCTGGCCGAGTTTAAGCCGGCCTTCTCTGTCCTGCATGCTCCCTACCTGGAGGCCGATCCGGCACAGGACGGGACCAACAGTGAATCCTTCATCATGGTGGATTTCTCCCGTCGGCTGATCCTGATCGGCGGGACCATCTATGCCGGTGAGATCAAGAAATCGATCTTCTCCATCATGAACTACCTGTTGCCGGAGCAGGGCGTGCTGCCCATGCACTGTTCGGCCAACATCGGGCCGGAGGGCGACAGCACCATCTTCTTCGGCCTTTCAGGTACCGGCAAGACGACGCTCTCTGCTGACGCCAGCCGCATGCTCATCGGCGATGACGAGCATGGCTGGTCCGCCGACGGCGTCTTCAACTTCGAAGGCGGCTGCTATGCCAAGGTGATCCGCCTCTCCAAGGAAGCCGAGCCGGAGATCTATGCCACCACCCAGCGTTTCGGCACCATTCTCGAGAATGTGGTCTTCGATCCCGACACCCGCATCCTGGACCTGGACAGCGCGCAGTTCACTGAGAACACGCGCGCCAGCTATCCCTTGGACTTCATTGAGAACACCAGCGCCAGCGGCACCGGCGCGCCGCCGAAGAACATCGTCATGCTGACCGCCGATGCCTTTGGCGTGCTGCCGCCGATTTCGCGGCTGAGCCCGGAACAGGCCATGTACCACTTCCTCTCCGGCTATACCGCCCGCGTGGCAGGCACCGAGAAGGGGATGGGGTCCGAGCCGAAGGCGACCTTCTCTACCTGCTTTGGGGCGCCCTTCATGCCGCGCCACCCCTCCGTCTACGCCAAGATGCTGGGCGAGAAGATGGCCAAGACCGGTGCCAACTGCTGGCTGGTCAACACCGGCTGGTCGGGCGGCGTCTACGGTGTGGGCAAGCGCATGTCGATCGCCCACACCCGCGCCATGGTGCGCGCCGCGTTGAGCGGCCGCCTAAGCGACGTGGCGACCCTGGAGCATCCGCAGTTCGGCCTGCGCATTCCCGAGGCCTGCCCGGAGGTGCCGGAGGGCGTGTTGAACCCGCGCACCACCTGGCAAGACAAGCAGGCCTATGACGCGACTGCCCGCGACCTGACCCATCGCTTCGAGAAGAACTTCAAGCAGTTCGAGGCCTATGTCGGCGACGAGGTGAAGGCCGCCGGCATCTACGCCGCCGGTTAAGGGACGGCCTGCAGGCGGTGGCGGCTGGAGACAGCCCGGAGCCCTACGCGCCTTTGGCTCTGGTGACGGGGTCCAGCCGGCGCGTCGGCCGCTATCTGGCTGAGTCGCTGGCCGCCGCCGGCTGGCCTTTGGCACTGCATTACCGTCGCTCGGCGGAGGCTGCGGAGGCCCTCGCCGCGGACATCCGCGGCAGCGGTGGCCAGGCGGAGACTTACGCCGCAGACCTGAGCGACGTGGCCGAGACCGAAGGCCTGATCGCCCGGGTGACGGAACGGCAAGGCGCTGTCGGCCTTCTGGTCAACAACGCCGGCCATTTCGAGCGGGATACCTGGGACAGCGTGACGCCCGAGATCTGGGCAGCGCATCAGGATGCCAATCTGCGCGCACCGCTGCTGCTGTCCCAAGCCATGGCGCGACTCCTGCCGGAAGGGCAGAGGGGCCTCATCGTCAACATGCTGGACCAGCGGGTCTGGAACCCAGGCCCGACCTTCATCAGCTATGGCGTCTCCAAGTCCGGGCTCTGGACCTTGACGCAGACGCTGGCTATGGCGCTGGCGCCCCGGATCCGGGTGAACGGCATCGGCCCCGGCTTCTTGCTGCCTGACGTCGGCGGCGATCCGGATCTCTTCCGCAAGCGGGTTCAGCGCCAGCCCTTGCAGCGCGCTGGTTCCTTGCAGGAGGTCGCGGATGCCTTGCTCTTCTTCATTGATGCGGCCTCGGTCACCGGCCAGATGATCGCGCTGGATGGAGGGCAGCATCTTGGCTGAGCCCTCTTGGTCCCTGACCAACAGTCACATCTTCATCCGTGATCTCTGTCTTGAGGTGCACATCGGGGTCGGCGCAGAGGAACGTGCCAAGCCGCAACGCCTGCTCATCGACCTGGATCTTGAGGTGCGCCCAGCACGCGCCGTCGAGAATGACGTCAGCACAGTCGTCGACTACGGAACCGTTCTGGCGGCGGTGCAAGGCCTAGCGTCGCGCGAGACCCAACTTCTGGAAACCTGGGTTGGCTGGATTGCCGGGATCTGTTTTGCCGACACGCGGGTAACGGCTGCCAGCATTACGCTTACAAAACCTGATGTTTTTGCTGGAAGCGTGCAGGTTGGAGTTAGGCAACGAGTCGCCAGAGCAGAGCTATCTTAAGTCAAGGCGTTAACCTCTTGGCTTTCTTGGGATTTCTCGTCGCCCTCAAAGCCGCCGCAGTTGTGCACATGGCCAAAGCGCTGGGTCCGGCACCAGGTTCGTTGCGTTTGCCGTTGTCTCTGTCATCTACCTGTTACAGACAAACTCGTTTTTCTTGTTTAGTTTCAATGTGTTAGAAAATCCGCTCAAAAATTAGGCAAAGGGGAAAAAGCCCAATGCTGCCGGGGGACAAGCCTTTTCTGAGGGATGTCTTACACAGACTTATCCACAGATTTGGTGGACAGCTTTTCTAGCCGCTCGGCCACCGCCTTGTTCACCACGGCCGCACGGCGCCACTTTACCCCTCCAGCCCAGTTTTCTAGGTAGAAGGCATGAAGGGAAAGCGGCGCGAAAAGGACCCGACGCAAGGCGGCAAACGGGCCGTTCCGGTCACCAGCCAAGAGGCCGAGGCCACCGTTGAGCCGGCTGCAGACAGCGATGCACCGGCGCCGCGCGGGCTCGAGGTCCTGCGCGCTGCGTTGAAGACCCTGCCGGTCAGCCCCGGTGTCTACCGCATGATCTCGCGCAAGGGCGACGTGCTCTATGTCGGCAAGGCGCGGCATCTGAAGCGGCGGGTCACGACCTATACCCAGCTGCAGCGCCTGCCGATTCGCCTGCAGCGCATGGTGGCCGAGACGGCGCGGGTGGAGGTCATCTCCACCGGCAGTGAGGTTGAGGCGCTCTTGCTGGAGAGCAATCTCATCAAGCGCCACCGGCCGCGCTACAACGTGTTGCTGCGCGACGACAAGTCCTTCCCCTACATCCTGCTGACGAAGGGGGAGGCGGTGCCGCGGCTCACCAAGCACCGCGGCCAGCATTCGATCCCGGGCGACTACTATGGCCCCTTTGCCTCGGCCGGCGCGGTCAACCGCACCATCACCGCCTTGGAGAAGGCCTTCCTGCTGCGCTCCTGCTCCGACGCCGTCTACAACGCGCGCACCCGGCCTTGTCTGCTCTACCAGATCAAGCGTTGCTCGGCGCCCTGTGTCGGTCGCATCGACGAGACCGCCTATCAGGGCCTGGTGCAGGATGCCAAAGCCTTCCTCAGCGGCCGCGCGCAAGGGGTGAAGGAAGACCTGGCCAAGGCGATGGAAGAGGCTGCAGCGGCGCTGGATTATGAGCATGCAGCCCTCTACCGCGACCGGCTGCGCGGCCTGGCGCACATCCAGTCGCATCAGGACGTGAACGTGGAGGGCGTGGACGACGCCGATGTCATCGCCGCGGTGGCCGAAGGCGGGGTGACCTGCATCCAGGTCTTCTTCTTCCGTGCCGGGCGCAACTACGGCAACCGCGCCTACTTCCCAGCCCACGACAAGGGCGTGGAGGTGGAGGCGGTGCTGGGCGCCTTCCTGGCCCAGTTCTACGACGACAAACCACCCCCGGCGCTGGTGCTGGTCAGCCAGAGCGTTCCGCAGCAGGCCCTGCTGACCGAGGCCTTGAGCCAGCGCGCCGAGCGTAAGATCACCGTGACCCAACCGCAGCGTGGCGCCAAACGCAGCCTGATGGACCAGGCGCTCACCAACGCGCGTGAGGCGCTGGGCCGCCGCCTGGCGGAGTCGGCCTCACAAGCACGACTTTTGGGCGGATTGGCGGAGCGGCTGTCGCTAGAGGCGCCGCCGCGCCGGATCGAGGTCTATGACAACAGCCACATCCAGGGCAGCAATGCCTACGGCGCTATGATCGTCGCCGGGCCGGAGGGCTTCATGAAGGCCGCCTATCGCCAGTTCGGTATCCGCGGCGAGGGCGGGGCCAAGGGCGACGACTACGCGATGATGGAGGAGGTGCTGACCCGGCGCTTCACCCGGGCGCTGAAGGAGGATCCGGACCGGGAGAAGGAGACTTGGCCTGACCTGGTCATGATCGACGGCGGCCGCGGCCAGCTGCAGGTCGCCGAAAAGGTGATGAGCGAGTTGGGCCTCAGCGACATCGCGCTCCTCGGCGTCGCCAAGGGGCCGGAGCGCGACGCTGGGCGCGAGCGTCTCTTCCAGACGGGGCAGCCCTCACAGCTATTAGAGCCGCGCGATCCCGTCCTCTACTTTATCCAGCGCCTGCGTGACGAGGCGCACCGCTTTGCCATCGGGACCCACCGCCAGGGCCGCAGCAAGAGCCGTCTGACCTCGACCCTGGATGCCGTCCCGGGCATTGGCGCCAAGCGGAAGAAGGCCCTGCTGCTGCACTTCGGCTCCGCCCGCGCGGTCTCGCGCGCCGGCATGGCGGACCTGCAGGCGGTGCCGGGGATCTCTCAGTCGGTAGCGCAGAAAATTCACGATCATTTCCACGCCAGCTAGGCTGGTTTCTGCTATCTCTCCTGGCAAGTTCAATCATCAGGGGGGTGAAACGCGTGCAACTCTACGTTTTTGGCAGGGACGCGGTGCTGGCAGCCGCGCTGCTTCTCTCTGCGGGTGCAGTGCTGGCGGAGAGCGATCATCCCAATGCGGAGATCATTCTCTATGCCGAGAGCAACGAACGCGGCGCCAGCTACGGCACCAGCGGCGAGCATGGCAACCTGGCCGGCAGCGGCTTCGACAACCGTGCGCGCTCGATCCTGGTACGCGCGGGCGTCTGGCAGCTCTGCTCGGCTCCGAACTTTCAGGGGAGCTGCCGCAACTATGACCCCGGCCGCCACGAGCTGAATTCACAGCTCTCTGGCCAGGTCTCCTCACTGCGCAAGGGTGGCCCCATCAATAGCGATCATCACCATCGTCGCCTGACCGGCGAGGATGTGGTGCTCTACAGCGGCGACTATGGGGCGGGCCAGGCCTATGGCACGACGCGCAACCTGCCCTCGCTGATCGCCGTCGGCTTCAACGATGTCCCACGCTCCCTCGACGTGCGCAGCGGTACCTGGCAGCTCTGTCGGGACCTCGACTACGCCGGCCCTTGCGAGACCTTTGGACCAGGCCTGCATGAACTGGGGGGGCTGCTCTACCGTCAGGGTTCCTCCCTGCGGCGTATCCACGTGGGCGGCGGTGGCAGTGGCGGCCATCATCACAGCGGCGATCTTGATGGTAGCGCAAGCGTGGTACTCTACAGCGGCCGCGACGGTACTGGAGCCCGCTATGCCAGCAACGGCAAGCAGCCGGATCTCCGCAAAGACGGCTTCAACGATCGCGCGCAGTCTGTCCGGGTGCGTCACGGCACCTGGCGCTTCTGCGAGAACATCAACTATTCCGGCAGTTGCCATGAGTTTGCCGTCGGTCTGCATAATCTGGGCAATGCCCTGGACCGCAAGCTCAGCTCCTTCGAGATGGTCAGCCAAGCCGTGCATCACGACCATCCACAGCATGATGACTTCAAGGTCGTGCTCTACGAAGGCAGGGATGGTAGGGGGCATAGCATCAGCCTCTATGACCAGCATGTGGACCTCAACCATGACGGCTTTGCCAACCGTGCCCGCTCGGTCCGGGTGAACGGGGGGACCTGGCTCTTGTGCAGCCGGCCGCACTATCAGGGGGTCTGCAGGACCTTTCATCGCGGTCTGCATGATCTGGGCCCCGGGCTTGGCGGTCACGTCGCCTCCCTGCGCGAAGAGTAAGCCCTGACGGGCAGGGGACGGCAGACGCTGCCGTCCCCGCCGTGCTAAGGCTGCGGCTATGGACCAGACCGCACAGCCCAGCGTTCCGCTGCTCACCCTGCCCAACCTGCTCACCCTGTCGCGCATCGCCTGCGTGCTGCCCATCGCGCTCTTGCTGCTCCCGGAGGAGGGCTGGGCGCGCTGGTCGGCCTTTGCCCTGATGGTGGTCGCCAGTCTCACCGACTGGGCGGATGGCTATCTGGCCCGCCGGCGCGCACAGGTCTCACCGCTGGGCCGCTTCCTCGACCCCATCGCCGACAAACTCTTGGTCGTCGCGGTCTTGATCGTGCTGCTGGCCATCGGCGACCTCAGCGGCTGGGAGACCTTGGGCGTCATCGCGATCTTGAGCCGCGAGATCCTGATTTCGGGCTTGCGTGAGTACATGAGCGGGGAGGGGGTGACCGTCCATGTCACCAAGCTGGCCAAGTGGAAGACCACGGTGCAGCTGGCCGCCGTGGCCTTGCTGATTTTGGTGCCCGTCCTGACCCCAATCTGGGGGGCTTGGGTGCCTTGGGCTGCGGGTGCTGTCTTCTGGCTCTCCGCAGTGCTGACGGTGATCACCGGCTGGGACTATGTGAAGGGCGGTCTGGCACATATGCGCCTTGCGCCTAAGCCGCCTCAGGACTAACAGCGGCCCTCTTGGCGAGAGCCCCAGAAGCCCACATCTCCAAGGGCCACAGTAGGATAGCGTGATGCAGCGCGACGAAGAGCCTCCGCAGCAAAAGGTCATCGGCTTGGCCGGCTGGTCGGGCAGCGGCAAGACCACCCTGGTGACCCAGCTGCTGCCGGTCCTGGTCGGGCGTGGCTATAGCGTCTCGACACTGAAACACGCGCATCACAGTTTCGACGTCGATAAGCCCGGCAAGGATTCACACCGCCACCGCGAGGCTGGCGCCTTTCAGGTGCTGATTTCCTCGCAGAGCCGCTGGGCCTTGATGCAGGAGAACCGCGGCCTGCCGGAACCGGACAGCGCCACCCTGCTGGCCAAGCTGGACCCGGTCGACCTGGTGCTGATCGAGGGCTTCAAGCGCGAGCCGCATGAGAAGATCGAGGTCTTTCGTCCCTCTGTCGGCAAGCCGCCGCTTTGGCCCGGCGATTCCAACATCGTCGCCGTGGCCAGTGACGAGGCCTTGCCGGATTGCCCCCGGCCACTGCTGCCCTTGGACGACATGGAGGCCATTGCCGACTTCATCGCCCAGCACTGCGGCCTTCCGTCGGGAGAGGGCTAAGCCATGGCGCAGCTAAGCGACGACTGCTTCGCCTTCGGCGGCCCACTGCTGCCGGTCGCAGAGGCCCTTGCTATGATCACGGCCCGGGTGACCGCCGTGGCCGAAACGGAAGAGCGGCCGCTGCCCGCCTGCCTGGGTGCGATCCTCCGGCAGGATCTGGTCGCCGGGATCAGCGTCCCGGCACACGACAACTCGGCCGTCGACGGCTATGCCCTGCGTTTCGCCGACCTCCTGCCCGATCAGGAAACCCGTCTGCCGCTGGTCGGCCGTGCTGCCGCGGGTCACCCTTTGCAGCACCCCCTCGGACCCGGAGAGGCCGCACGGATCTTCACCGGCGCGCCCATGCCGGCGGGGGCCGATACCGTCATGATGCAGGAGGACTGCCGCGAGGAGGCCGGATCGGTGGTGGTCCAGCCCGGCATCGCCAAGGGCGCCAACCGCCGCGCCGCCGGAGAGGATGTCAGCGCCGGCAGCACTATCCTGACTGCCGGCAAGCGTCTGCGGCCCTGGGACATCGGCCTGGCGGCCTCGGTGGGGGTCGATCGCCTGCTGGTCGCCCGCCCGCTGCGCGTCGCCCTGCTCTCCACCGGCGATGAACTGGCCGAGCCCGGTGGGGCGCGCCGGGAGGGCCAGGTCTTCGACGCCAACCGCACCAGCTTGGCCGGTCTGCTGCGCCAGGCCGGCTGTGCGGTCACCGACCTCGGCATCCTAGAAGACGACCCGGCGGTGATCGAGGCTGCCCTGATCGCCGCTGCGCGCAAGCATCAGGTGATCGTCACCAGCGGCGGCGTCTCGCAAGGCGAGGAGGATCACGTGAAGGCGGCGCTGACGGCGGCCGGCGGCAGCCTGCACTTCTGGCGCTTGGCGATCAAACCGGGCCGACCAGTGGCTCTAGGCCAGGTGGCGGGGGCGGCCTTTGTCGGCCTGCCGGGTAACCCCGTCGCCTGCATGGTGACCTTCGCCGCCCTGGTGCGCCCGCTGCTGCTGCGTCTCGCTGGCGGCCTGCCGGAGCCCTTGGCCAGCTTCCCGGTCGAGACCGCCTTCGATCACAAGAAGAAGCGTGACCGGCAGGAGTGGCTGCGGGTCAGCCTCACCCGTCGGGCTGAGGGCCTGCCGCTCGCCAGCCGCTTCCCGCGGGAGGGGGCGGGCATTCTCTCCTCCCTGGTCGGCAGCGAGGGCTTCCTCCTCTTGGACGAGGCCTTGACCAAGGTCCCGGCGGGCAGCACCTTGCCCTTCATCCCCTTCAGCGAGGTTTTGGCATGAAGCTGCTCTATTTCGCCTGGGTGAAGACCCGCATCGGCATCGCTGAGGAAGACCTGACCCCGCCTGCCGAGGTCGCTACTGTCGGCCAGCTGATGACCTGGCTCTCGGCCCGCGGCGAGGGCTATGCCGCCGCCTTCGCCGAGCCGGAGCGTCTGCGCGCCGCGGTGAACCAGTCCTTCGCAGCCCTGGACGCGCCCATCGGCCCGGGCGACGAGGTCGCTTTCTTCCCACCGGTCACCGGGGGCTAACGCCATGGCAGTGAAGGTCCAGGCCGAGGACTTCGACGTCGGCGCCGAGCTGGCGACCCTGACCGAGGGCCGGCATGAGATCGGTGGCTTGGCCGTTTTCATCGGCTTGGTGCGCGCCAAGGTCTCTAACGACGGCGCCCCGGCGGCGGTTGAGGCCATGACCTTGGAGCACTATCCCGGCATGACCGAGAAGATGCTGGCCGAGATCGAGGCAGAGGCCCAGCGCCGCTGGCCCTTGAGCGCCAGCCTGATCATCCACCGCTACGGCCGCCTGGTCCCGGGCGAGCGCATCGTCCTGGCGGCCTGCGCCAGCGCCCACCGCCAGGCCGCCTTCGAGGCCTGTGAATTCCTCATGGACTGGCTGAAGACCAAGGCCCCCTTCTGGAAATTGGAAGAGCAGGACGGCGCCGAGACCTGGGTTGAGGCGCGGGAAAGCGATGCTGTGGCGGAGGAGCGGTGGAGAGAAACTCCCTAGACCAGGTTCTTTTAGCGAAAGAGCATTCGCTTTCTACATTTATAGCACGTAGTATGCGACGCTTAATCAATTTTTAAAGAAAACTACTTAGCTTGATCGGGAACAGCCCTTACAATCCCTCTGATCGCGGTGTTTCAATCGAGGGAGGCAAACCTATGGCAAGGCTCAATGGTACAAGCGGCATCGATACGCTGGTCGCCAGCGCAAACCGCAACACTCTGTTTGGCTATGGAGGAAATGATCGTCTTTATGGAGGTACTATCCCCGCCACACTCTTTGGTGGATTTGGCCAAGACAGGCTAGAGGGTCAAGAGGGTGTTGATCGCCTCTACGGGCAAGGTGACGAAGATCTCATCTTCGGCGGCGATGGGGCTGATCGGATCTATGGTGGGAACTCTGGTGACAGGCTTGCGGGTCGTGACGGAAACGATCGGATCTTTGGTGGTGCCAGCGTTGATGTAATCGATGGTGGGCCTGGTCTGGATCGTGTCTTTGGTGGAAATGGGGATGATTTCTTCACTGTTCGTGTTGGCGATTCAGTGCCCAACGAGACCTTTGATGGAGGACAAGGATTTGACACAATTTTCTTGGTCGATGGAGCAGAGATTGACGATGTTGTAACTCTGATTGCTATTGAGGGGATAGTTGCGACTAGTGCGACAGACAGGTTAAGGGTTTTTCTGGAGCCTGGCTCCCAAGATGATGATTTCTTTGGTCGGAGCGGAAACGATACGATCTCTGTTTGGAAAGGTGATGGCGCGACACTCTTTGGAGGTGATGGCAGTGATATTCTGATCGGCAGCACAGCAGAGGAACGACAGGTCGGAGGAACTGGGAGTGACAGGCTACGGGGCGCATCTGGAGCTGACCGGCTATTCGGTGGTGACTCAAACGATGTCCTTTTCGGCGGATCGGGTCGTGACCGAGTGTTTGGCGGGAGTGGAAGCGATGAGATCGTGCTGCGCCCGGGAGACGCGGTTAGTGGAGAGACGCTTTCTGGAGGCAGTGGATCAGATACTCTGTTTCTGTTCGATGGGGCCACGCTTCCAAACGGCGTTGATGTCAGGTCAGTAGAAGAGACAGTAGAGCAAACTCGTGTCAGAGACGGTTTTCAGTTCGTTAATCCGCAACCTGGATTTCGAGGATGGACCGGAAATGACACTTTGCTCGGAAGCTCTGGACAGGATCGTTTGTTTGGTGGCTCGGCCAATGACTTACTCGCAGGGAATACCTTCTCTGACAAACTTTATGGCGCAGGGGGACGAGACGTTTTGTACGGCGGGGATGGCGCGGACAGCCTCTTCGGCGGTGCGGGGCTAGACACGAAGTTTGGAGGCATCGGTGACGATACCTTCTTCGTTAGTACTGTTAGCGAAGCTGCTCTCGGAGAGACCTATAACGGCGGGGCCGGTACCGATACACTCGTCGCAGTTGGAACGATCCCTGGGTCGGTTCTGCTAATCAGCGTTGAGAGTATCGAAATCACCTCCGACACGCAGCAGATCGGCGGCAACGGCAGGGACGTCCTCGTCGGCACCAGTCAGCGTGACACGCTCTTCGGAGAGGGCGGCAACGACACGCTTGAAGGCGAGGGCGCGGCTGACTCCTTGTTCGGTGGGGTAGGGCGCGATCTCCTTATCGGCGGCCCAGGTAGTGATAGCCTGCGCGGTGGTGGCGGCGACGATACCCTGCGTGGCCAAGAGGGCAGTGACAGGCTTGTCGGCGAAAGTGGTCGCGATCGGCTCTTCGGAGAGGATGGCCGTGATCGGCTTGAGGGGGGTGACGATGGCGACCAGCTAGCGGGTGGTTCAGGCAGCGACACGCTGTTCGGAGGCCAAGGCGGGGACCGCTTGAATGGCGCCAGCGGCGCTGACACGGCTGCCGGCGGCGCCAACAACGATACCTTCATCGTTGACCAAGTGGGCGATGTGGTGCGCGAGACGGCGTCAGGTGGCATGGAGGACGTGATTCGCTCCAATGCTGACGACTTCATGCTCGTGGATGGTAACCTTGGCCATATCGAGCGCGTGAACATCAATTCAGGTATCGGACAGGCGGACCTCACGGGCAACAGCTTCGACAACACGCTTGTGGGCAATAGTGCTGTTAATCGGCTCTTCGGCGGCGATGGAGATGATATCCTGAACGGCCGCGGGGGCCGAGACACTATGGTTGGCGGCAGCGGCGACGATACCTTTGTCGTGGACCGCTCGACCGACGTCGTACGCGACCGTAACGGGCAGGGTGACGATCTGGTCCGTAGCTCCAGCGACTTCACCTTGCCGGACGGCGGCGCCAACGACTTCATCGAGAATCTGCGGCTGGACCGCGGCGCCGGTGCGATCGACGGTTTCGGCAATGCCCTCGACAATGTCATAGAGGGCAACAGCGCGGCTAATGTACTGCGGGGCTTTGCCGGCGATGACACCCTCATTGGCGGTGCCGGCAATGATGAGATCACCGGAGACGCCGGCAGAAACCGGCTGGAGGGCGAGGCCGGTGCCGATATCCTGAACCTCGACAGGCGCGATACTGCTTTCGGCGGCGCCGGCAACGATCGCTTCGTCTTCGATGGTGATGAGACACCGAATGCTGGAGGTTCGGGCGGGCCTCGCCTTGCCGATTTCGACGGCCAGGTCTTTGGCGCCGCGAATGAGCGTGATCGGCTGGTGTTCGAGCCCGGTCTGGAAGAGGGCAGTTTCGCCTACATCCGCACCGCCGCTTTCTCCGGGTCTGGCGACAGTGAGGCCCGCTATGCGGGTGAGGGCGAAGTTCAAGTCGATAGCGACGGCGACGGGACCGCGGACATTGCCTTCAGGATCAACGGCTTGTCACGCGCCAACCAGCTCACTGCCAGCGATTTTCTCTGGCAGTGAGCGGGACTCCAGGGGACCCGGCAGCCCGGCAGTCGACATCGTGAGCGCTCTCCCCATATCTGCTGCACGCTGTTGCAGATGAGACAAAGGGTAAGCCTTCGATGGTTGGATTGAACAAGTTGCTGGGTCACCTGATGAACGCCGGTGGGGATATGGTGGGCCAGGGCAGCAAGATGCTGAACACGCCCGGTAAGAAGCTGCTGGCCGGTGGTGTCGGCGCCGGCCTGCTCTTCACCGAGACCGGGCGCGACATCGCCAAGATCGGTGGCGTGGCAGCTTTGGGGGCTATTGCCTACAAGGCCTGGCAGTCGCATCAGGCCAGCAAGGAAGGCAGCGCGCCGCCGCCGCAACAGTCCCTTGAGGCCCCGCCGGCGGACAGCGGCTTCGTGCCCTCCACCGAGAACGAGCGGGAGGCCCTGGCGCAGCTCTTGATCACCGCCATGGTGACCGCGGCCAAGGCCGATGGGCATATCGATGAGGAAGAGCAGCAGGCGATGATCGCCCAGGGCGAGAGCATGGGCCTGACCCCGGCCGAGCAAGGCCAACTCTTCGCCGAGATGGGCAAGCCCTTCGACATGGAGCCGGTGGTCGCCGGCGCCTCTACGCCCGAGATCGCGACCGAGGTCTATGCCGTCTCGGTGGTCGCTGTCGGCACGCCCTCTCCGGCGGAGACGGCCTATCTCAAGATGCTCGCCTCACGCCTCAACCTACCGGGCGATGTGGTGCAGAGCCTGCATCAGAGTTTGGCCGCGCCTGCATAAGGGGGCAGGGCGCTCTCGGCACCGCACTCTCTGCTGGAGCTTGGGGCCCGCCCTTCGACGGGCGCTCGCTGCTAAGGACGAGGTTGGGGTGGGTGGTTAGATCTTCGTACGGCAGGCTAGGCTGCTCAGAGCTGAGTGTTTGCGCACCTTGCTCCGCAACTGTCTTACCGTCCTGCGCTCCCTCGTCTTGAGCAGCGAGCGCAAGCGAGCGACCGTCGAAAGGCGGGCCCCAGGCACCGTCTAGGACGCACGAGGTTACGGGGGCTCTGGCCAAGAAGCACCGGCACAGCGGCTCTACCCGACCACTACCTCGCCATCGAAGCTGTAGCCTACGCCGTAGACGGAGCGGATGACGCTCTGGTCTAGGCCGGCGGCGGTCAGCTTGCGGCGGAGGTTCTTCACGTGGCTGTCGATCACGCGGTCGTAGGACTCGTGCTGGTCGTCGTAGGCCAACTCCAGGATCTGGGCGCGGGAATAGACCCGGCCTGGGCGGCTGGTCAGGACGCTGAGGAGCCGGAACTCGGTCGGCGTCAGGTCCAAGAGCTTAGCGCCGACCGTGGCCCGGTAGGCCTCCTGATCCAGCCGCAAGCTGGTCTGCGGTGGCAGTGGGACGGGCTCGCTGTTGACCGCCACCCGGCGCAGCACCGACTTCACCCGGGCCACCACTTCGCGTGGGCTGTAGGGTTTGCAGACGTAGTCGTCAGCACCCAGTTCCAGGCCCAGCAGGCGGTCGATCTCCTCCACTTTGGCGGTGGTCATGATGATCGGCAGCATTGAGGTCTCGCGCAGGCGGCGGCAGACCTCTAGCCCGTCAAGGCCAGGAAGCATGAGGTCCAAGACCATGAGGTCCACGCCGCCTGCGCGCGCAGTCTCCAGGCCCTTCTCGCCGTCAGTGGCCAAGACAACGCCATAACCCTCGCGTTCCAGATAGTCGCGCAGTACCTCGGCCAAGGGGACCTCGTCCTCAACGATCAGGATGGTCTTGGTCATCGCTCTGGTCCTTGCTGATGGCTGGCGGGCAGACGCAGGGTCATGGCCAGACCGCCGAGCGGGGAGTGGCTGGCCTCCAGGCTGCCGCCATGCGCGGAGACGATGGCCTTACAGATGGCCAAGCCCAGGCCACGGCCGCCGGTAGCGCGGCTGCGGGAGCTTTCGACTCGGTAGAAGCGGTCGAAGAGGTGCGGCAGGTACTCGGGCGCTACGCCGGGCGGGGTGTCGTCCAGCTGCAAGATCAGATCGGAACCCTCTCGGCGCAAGACAATCTCCAAGCGCCCGCCGGAATCCGTGTAGGCTAGAGAATTGGCGATGAGGTTCCGCAAGACCTGGGCCACGCGGCCTTCATCGATCTCTGCCAAATCGCGCCCGCCGCTGCGGTCCTCGGTGCAGATGGTCAGCCCCTTGCTCTCGGCTTGACCGCGCAGGCCATCCACCGCGCGCAGCACCTGCGGCCAGAGCCGCGCTTCCTCAATCGCCAGCGATAGGCGGCTGCCATCTGCGTCGGCCAAGGCGCGCAGATCGTCGATCAGTGCGGTCAAGGTCATGGTCTGCACGTGCAGCCGCTCCAAGGCGGCGGCATCGACCGGGCGCACGCCGTCCTGCAGGGCCTCCAGCTCGGCACGGAGACTTGAGAGCGGGGTGCGCAGCTCATGTGCTGTGTCTTGTACCCAGCGGCGACGGCCGGTCTCGGCAGTCTCCAGGGCCTCGGCAAGCGCGTTGATGGCATGGCCGAGGCGACCCAGCTCGTCATGCCGCTTGCCAGTGCTCACGCGACGGCTGTAGTCGCCGCCGCGCAAGCCCTGAGCCGTGGCCGCCATGGCGGTGAGCGGGCGGCTGAGATGGCGGCCCAGAAGCAGGGCGACCAAGCCGGCGAAGAGTACGGTTCCCAGGCCGATCAACAGCAGGTTCCGCCCTTGCGCCGCAACGAAGCGGCTGCTGATCCCGTCGGCTAAGCGTCGCGACGGTGCCAAGGCCAGCCAGCCCACGATCTCTGCGTCCTTGGTGAGCGGCCGGCGGATATCACTCTCCAAAGCGTCGAGCGAGCCGACGATCAACGCGCCGTCATGAGACAAGAGTGCCAGTCTTCGCGACAGAGCCCGCCGTAGAGGCGGAAGCGGCGGTGGCGATGTCTGCGCGGACCCCACCGCGCTTGGTGCGCGTTCAACGGCAGGCGGGTTCATCAGATGCGGCGGGATCAGACCTTCGCGCAGCAGCTGTTGCCAGCGGCCAGGCTGCTCAGCCAGCTTCGCCAAAGGCTCCGTCCGCGCTTCCGCCACCAGCAAGTCCGCCAGCCGGTTCATCCGGTTCAACTCACTCTGCGCGACATAGGCGGAAAACCCGCTGCCGAAGCTGAGCCAGGTGAGGCCCAAGACCAGCACGATCGCGGCACTGGCCAAGGCCAGGGCGGTCACGAAGATCTTGCCGGAGAGCGAGAAGTGCATGGGGACACTCTTCTACGGCAAAACCCGGGCCGGCGGAATTGCCGACCCGGGTGTCTATGGCTTAAGCAAGGTAGAAGAGGCTAGTCGCGCTTCTTCTCACCACTGTCCTCTAGCCGTTCCTCCAGACTTTCGGCTTGATCAGCGGTGATCCGGCCCTCGGCCTCGGCCTCCTCGATCAGCGCGGCGATCTTTGGGCGCATGGCCTGACGCAGCTCGCCCCGCTTCAGATCATAGGCATCGACCGTCTTTTTTGGACCCTCGGCCTCCAGGGTCGCCCGAACCTCGGCAAGCGGTGCGCCGGAGAGCTCGGAGACGCTCTCGGAGAAGAGGCTCTGGGCCTGCAGACGGGTCAGGTCGCGCAGGATAGAGCGCGGGCCTTTCTCCATACTGTCCGTGCTGTCCGCCACGCGGGCGATCAGGGCCGTCGCCTGGTCGGAGGAGAGGCGCCCGGCGGTCTCCGCAGCGCGCACCATTTGTTCTAGGCGCGGCTGCAGGCTCTCGGCAAAGGCGACCGGGTCCACGTCATAGGTTTCCAAGGTGTACTGCAGCCCCTGGTCGCGCAGGGCGCTGCGGATGATCACCTCCGGCTGGCCACTGAGTGCGGCGATGGAGGTGGTGGCCACGTTTCCCAGTTCGATCCGGGTCAGGGATGCCAGCGGCCCACCTCTCTTGCCATGGCGCTCGATATCGCGGTCGGCCTTGACGTTGATCAGCTGGACGTCGGTAACTTGAATGGTGTTGAGATGCTCTTGCGCTCTCGCGGTCTCGGTGGCCTGCAGGCCATTGGCGGCGAGGCCGAAGGGGAGCACTGCGATGGTCAATCCGGCGAGGCTTTGGCGGAGGCGCCGTTTGATGCTCATGGTCTTGTCTCCTGGTTCTCGATTGTGTCGCCGCCGAACAGGGGGGATCCCGATTGCTCGGGCTGCCCGGCGGCTTCAGAACAAGTTGGAAGGAGAAAACGGAGCCAGAAGGCAGGAAATCGGGAGGAAGGGTGTAGGACCTGGGGTGATTGCTGGATGCACGTTTTTTTGCGATGAGCAGGCTCATCGCAGCGGCACCAGCCCTCTCCCCCGCCCGGCCACCCATTCAGGATACTGTCGTTGGGTGGCCGGGCGGGGGAGAGGGCTGGTGCCGCCGGTTACGTGAGTGACCGGCACATCAAGAAATCAAACACTCGCCGTTCACGCCCAGTGGCAGGCGTTCGACGTTGCCTTCCACGTCCTTTACTGTGATCGCGGTCGGCTGTAGCGCCATGGGGTCGTCAGACCACCAGAACTCCAGGCCTTCCTCGCCCTCCTCGATGAAGAAGCAGTGCGGGCCCTGAAGCTCACTGTCGGGGTAGAAGAAGCAGATCTCTTCCGGGGTCGCCCACCACTCGCCGTAGATCACACAGCCTTCCCAGACATAGGCGGCGATCCCGTCCGGGTGGTGATACTCGATCTCATAAGTGCCATCAACGCGGCGACGATATTGGGTCCGCCCGGCGACAAGATCCTCCAGCGCCTCGATCCCAAGGACCCGGCGTTCGATACGGCTCTCCGGGCGGTCTTCCTCCGCCGCTTCAGGGGCTGGGCTTTGCTGAAGCTCTTGTCCGGAGAGGGTCCCGGGCGCGGTCAGCAGACCGACGACGAGCCAAGAAAGAACGAGAAATCGCATGGGATTAGGTGTCGCGGCAACGTCCGGTGGAATCAAGCGCGAGGTTACGCGGATTGCCGTCCAACAGCTGGGTGACCACCGCCAGCGGGCGGCGGGCGTCCGTTTCCTCGATCGACCAGTACTCCAGGCCGGCCGGTCCGTCGCGCAGGTAGAAGCAGTGCGACATGTCACCGGAGAGGCTGGGATAGCGGTAGCAAATGGTTTCTTCCGTCGCCCACCAGTCGCCGGACCAGAGGCAGCCTTCGAAGAAATAGCCGACCCGGCCGTCGTCGCTGTGGAACTCCACCTCTTCGCTGCCGTCGATGCGGGTACGTACGTGGGTGGCGTTGCTGATTGCGGCCTCAATCTCCTGCTCGCTCTCCAGCCAGCCGGATCCGCGGCGCGGTTCGGCCTCCAGCGGCGCTGCGGTGGCGGCCAGCAGCAGGCAGGCGAGGGCCCCGCAGGCCAGTCGAAATGAAGTCAAGAAAGCCGTCTCCCTTCTCATAAGCCGAATGGCCCCGGTAGCTATCCTCACGTGGGGCCATCCATGCTGGCCAAGCGCCAGTCAAATCTCTATTTGTAGCGTCAATGTGGCGCCTGCCGCCTATCCGCACCAGAGCGACGCAAGCGCACGCTATCGTCACTGCTGGCCAGTGACTGAACACCGCCGAACGAGAATCAAGGAGAAACGTCCATGTCTGCCAAGCCGCAGGAAACCGCCGTCGTGCCGCCCGTCCTCAAGGATATGAGCCTCTTCCGCCAGCAGTGCTACATCGACGGTCAGTGGTGCGATGCGGACAGCGGCGAGACTATCGACGTCACCAACCCGGCCACCGGCGAGATCATCGGCACCATCCCGAAGATGGGCGCGGCCGAGACCCGGCGCGCCATCGAAGCGGCAGAAAAGGCCTGGCCGGCCTGGGCCGCCAAGACGGCGAAGGAGCGCTCTGTCGTCCTGCGCCGCTGGTTCGAGCTGATGATGGAGAACCAGGACGACCTGGGCTTGCTGATGACCCTGGAGCAGGGCAAGCCGCTGGCCGAGGCCAAAGGGGAGATCGCTTACGGTAGCTCCTTCATCGAGTGGTTTGCCGAAGAGGGCAAACGCATCTATGGCGATACCATTCCCCAGCACCAGACCGACAAGCGCATCGTCGTTATCAAGCAGCCGATCGGTGTCACCGCAGCGATCACGCCTTGGAACTTCCCCAACGCCATGATCACCCGCAAGGCCGGCCCAGCCCTGGCCGCCGGCTGTCCCATGGTGGTGAAGCCGGCGACCATGACGCCCTATTCGGCGCTGGCGCTCTGTGAACTGGCTGAGCGTGCCGGCATCCCGGCCGGTATCCTCTCAGTGGTGACCGGGTCCTCCGGGGCCATCGGCGGCGAGATGACCTCCAACCCCATCGTGCGCAAGCTGACCTTCACCGGCTCTACCGAAGTCGGCAAGATCTTGATGGAACAGTGCGCCGGCACGGTGAAGAAGACCTCGATGGAGCTGGGCGGCAACGCGCCTTTCCTGGTCTTCGACGACGCCGACCTGGACGCTGCGGTCGAGGGCGCGATGATGTCCAAGTTCCGCAACACCGGCCAGACCTGCGTCTGCGCCAACCGCATTCTGGTGCAGGCGGGCGTTTATGATGCCTTCTCGGAGAAGCTGGCCGCCAAGGTCCGCGAGATGAAGGTGGGGAATGGTCTGGAGGCAGGCGTTAACGTCGGCCCGCTGATCGATCAGCAGGCGCTGGAGAAAGTGGAGGAGCATGTCTCCGACGCCGTTTCCAAGGGTGCCACCGTGGTCGCCGGCGGCAAGCGCCACGCGCTGGGCGGCACCTTCCACGAGCCGACCGTGCTGACCGGCGTCACCACCGACATGAAGGTGACCTACGAGGAGACCTTTGGCCCGGTCGCTCCCCTCTTCAAGTTCGAGACGGAGGAAGAGGGCATCGCTATGGCCAATGACACGGTCTTCGGTCTGGCCGCCTACTTCTACGCCCGCGACTTGGGCCGCGTCTGGCGTGTGGGTGAGGGGCTGGAGACCGGCATCGTCGGCATCAACACCGGCATCATCTCCACCGAGGTCGCACCCTTCGGCGGTGTGAAGGAGAGCGGCATTGGCCGTGAGGGCTCCAAGTACGGCCTCGACGAGTTTCTGGAGGTCAAGTACCTCTGCATGGGCGGCGTCTAACACCACAGACTGAGGGGGGCAGGGTCCATGGCGAAAGCGGGCACTGCCCTCGAAGTCTTTTGGGCTTTCCTGCGTCTCGGGCTCACCTCCTTCGGTGGGCCCGTGGCGCATCTGGGCTACTTCCGCACCGACATCGTCGCCAAGCGAGGCTGGTTGAGCGAGTCCGCTTACGCTGAGCTGGTGGCGCTCTGCCAGTTCCTGCCGGGGCCGGCTTCCAGCCAAGTCGGCATGGGGATCGGGTTGATTCGGGCCGGGCCTCTGGGCGCCTTAGCGGCCTGGGTGGCCTTCACCGCACCCTCGGCGCTACTCCTGATCGCCTTCGCCTTCGGGCTCTCGACCTTGGAAGGGGCCTTCGGTACCGGCTGGGTGCATGGTCTGAAGCTGGCTGCCGTGGCCGTGGTCGCGCAGGCGGTTTGGGCCATGGCGCGGAGCCTGACGCCGGACCGGGAGCGCCTGACCCTGGCGCTGGCAGTCACCGCCCTGCTGCTCTTCTGGGGCTCGCCTTGGGCCCAGATCGTGGCCATGGTGATCGGCGGCTGCGTCGGCCTCTGGCTCTACGGCAAGGAGGAGGCGCCGGCGCAGACCAGCAGCCTCTCGGTGCCGATCGGCCACCGCATGGCGATCGTCTGTCTGCTGCTCTTCGCTCTGCTGCTGGGTGGGCTGCCGCTCTTGGCCTGGCTGGTGCAGAACCAGGCCTTGGACCTGGTCTCCGCCTTCTACCGCGCTGGTGCCCTAGTCTTCGGCGGCGGCCATGTGGTCCTGCCGCTGCTCGAGGCCTCGGTCGTGGAGCCGGGCTGGGTCAGCCAGACCGACTTCCTGGCCGGCTATGGCGCAGCGCAAGCCGTGCCTGGCCCGCTCTTCACCTTCGCCGCCTACCTGGGCGCGGTGATGGGGCCGGAGCCGAGTGGCTGGGCCGGTGCCGGTTTGGCCTTGGTGGCGGTCTTCTTGCCATCGTTCTTGCTGGTCTTTGCGGCCTTGCCCTTCTGGCAGGTGCTGCGGGAGAAGCCGGGTGCTCAAGCCATTCTGAAGGGCGTGAACGCCGCCGTGGTCGGCTTGTTGCTGGCGGCCCTTTACGATCCCGTCTTTACCGCAGGCGTTCTTGGGCCACGCGACTTTGCTGTTGCCGCGCTTGCCTTTCTAGCGCTGGAGGCCTGGAAGCTTCCACCCTGGTTGGTGGTTCTGCTCTCGGCAGTCGCAGGCGCTGTGCTGACCGGGCACTAACTGAGGAATGACGCATCGCTTATGTGAAAGCGACGGTTTTGCGGCGATATGCTGGTTCTTCGGGCGAGGAGCGGGCCGGTGCCAGACGGTCACGCCAGTGACCGCGAAACAACGAGGAACAAGAAGATGAGCAGTTTCGACTATGATCTCTTCGTCATCGGCGGTGGTTCCGCTGGTGTGAGGATGGCCCGCATGTCCGCGACCTACGGCGCCAAGGTGGCGCTGGCGGAGGAGCGCTGGCTGGGCGGCACCTGTGTCAACGTCGGCTGTGTCCCGAAGAAGCTCTTCTCCTACGCCGCTCACTTCCGTGAGGATTTCCACGATGCCGCCGGCTACGGCTGGACGGTGGGTGAGACCAGCTTCGACTGGGCGACCCTGGTCGCCAACAAGGACAAGGAAATCCACCGCCTGAACGATGTCTATGGCTCCTTGCTCTCCAAGGCCGGCGTCACGCATCTGGAGGGGCGGGCGGTTCTGCTTGACCCGCACACGGTCTCCATCGACGGCAAGAGGGTCACGGCTGAGCGCATTGTCGTGGCCGTTGGCGGCACCCCGACGCGCACCAGCGAGCCCGGCGCCGACTTGGGCCTGGTCTCTGACGACCTCTTCTACCTGCCGGAGTTTCCCAAGCGCGTGTTGATGGCCGGCGGCGGCTACATCTCGGTGGAGTTTGCCGGCATCTTCAATGGCCTCGGCGCCGATACCACCCTGATCTACCGCGGCGACAAGCTGCTGCGTGGCTTCGACGAAGACATCCGCGACTTCCTCGGCGAGGAGATGGCCAAGAAGGGCATCCGTCTGATCTTCAACCAGATCATAGAAAAGATCGAGGCGCTGGGCGAGGAGAAGAGGGTCACCTTCAGCGACGGCAGCCAGGCGACCTATGACGCCGTCGTTTACGCCATTGGCCGGGAGCCCAACGTGGCCGGCTTGGGCCTAGAGGCTGCGGGTGTCGAGTTGGGTCGCAAGGGCGCGATCAAGGTCGATGCCTTCGGACGGACCTCTGTGCCTTCCATTTACGCGCTGGGCGATGTGACCGACCGGGTGCAATTGACCCCGGTGGCGATTGCCGAGGCCATGGCGCTCAGCCGCACGCTCTATCTGGGCGAGGCCACGCCAATGGATCACAACAACATCCCCTCGGCCGTCTTCAGCCAGCCGCCGGTTGCCAGCGTCGGCCTGACCGAGGCGGAGGCGCGTAAGCGTCTGGGTGCCTTGGACATCTACCGCTCCAGCTTCCGCCCCATGCGCCACACCTTGGCTGGCAACGAAGAGCGCACCTTGATGAAGCTGGTGGTGGAAAAGGCCAGCCAGAAGGTGGTCGGTGCCCACTTCGCCGGCCTAGACACACCGGAGATGATGCAAGGCATCGGCGTGGCGATTAAGGCAGGTGCGACCAAGCGCGACTTCGACGCCACGGTCGGCATCCACCCGACCGCGGCGGAAGAGTTCGTGACCATGCGTGAGCCGGTGCCGGAGCCGGCCCAGGATGCAGCCCAGGCGCAGGCAGCGGAGTAGGTCAGGACGGCGGAACGGAACGGGCCGGGCGTGGGCGCCTGCGCCTTGGCGGGTTCCGGTGGGACGCAAAGCGTGAGGCTTGCCGTGCGAGAGGATCGCAGTCTGGGCGACTGACCTTATTGTGCTGCGCGCCTCTCGTTTGGACTGCTCACGATGAAGTGCAAGCGTTCCTATATGATGGTTCTTCGTGTGTTCGGATGTTCCTCTTGAGTGTTTTTCATTTGTACAGTACAAGATTGCGTTTTTGAAACCACAGATACTGGTGTCATCTTTCAAGAGTCTGGTGTTCCTCTCTTTCAATTACCGCTTGCTTCAGCCAAGCTTCGTGATAAGACGTGTAAGGCAGAAGGCTACAACACCTGGTACAGAGCTGCGGATCCTTTCCGTGCCAGCTCGTGGCGACAGGTGGTCACTCTTGGCTGACCGATCAAACGGGGAGAGGCATCATGGCGGACATCTTTGGGACGAATGGACCGGACACTCTTTTTGGCACCAGTCTCGATGATCGAATCTATGGCTTGAGCGGGATCGACAGCCTTTATGGCCTTGAAGGCGACGACAGCCTGTTTGGTGCCGACAACAGGGATTCCCTTTTTGGCGGCATCGGCGACGATCAGCTCTTTGGCGGAGGGGGACCGGATACTGTGCGCGGGGTTGCCGGCGATGATACCCTATCGGGTGGTAGTTCGCGCGATACCCTTTTTGGCGGCAATGGCGCGGACACTCTGGTCGACTACTCGGGCCTTGAGGACCTGGGGACCCTCTTCGGCGGTAGCGGTGACGACGACATCAGGCTCCTTGCCCTAGAGGGTCGGAGGGGGGGTGCGGGTTACGGGGGTAGCGGAAACGATCGGCTCCTCGGTAGATCCGTTGTTGATACGCTCTACGGGGATATAGGTGACGATCGCATTTACAGCGGCCGCTTCGTCTATGGCGGTAGTGGGCAAGATGTGTTCTTTTTGTCATACGGCTTGACCGATGGCGGAAGCGGTATGGATCGCGCCTATGGGTCGGCTAGATCCGACTTCTTCTACGGTGAGGAGGGCGCCGACCTCGCCTACGGCTTGAGCTCCGGGGATCGACTCTCCGGCGGCGCCGGCGATGATACGCTCTTCGGCGGAAGCGGAGGCGACCGTATCAGCGCCGGTGGCGGAGTCGACACACTCTTCGGCGGCGCGGACAAGGATCGCGCCGTCTTGGATCTGGATACCGTTACGACCGATATCGTCCTAGACATCCTCGACGAGACGATCGTGATCGATAACGGCCCCGCTGGCGGACCTGGAACGACGATCGTGTCCTTCGAGGCCTTGAGTGTTACGGCTGGGGTGGGTGACGACAGCATCTCCGGTGACTTCTTCTATGACGTCTTGATCGGTGGCAGCGGCGACGACGTCTTGGAGGGCCGTGGAGCCAGAGATACCCTGTCGGGCGGCAGCGGGGATGACAATGTCTATGGTGGGTATTCACTTGACAGATTGTATGGTGACGAAGGCGACGATCGCATCTTTGGCGAAGGTTCGGTTGACTACATCGATGGGAAAGTGGGTGACGACCGTCTCTACGGTGGCACCAGCCGTGATCGCCTGATAGGGGGCCCTGGCGATGACACCTTGTTCGCGGGCAGCGGTGTCCTCGACGAACTCTATGGCGGCGGCGGCGGTGATGTTCTTTTCTCTCCTGCTGACAACCGTGCCACGCTCATCGGCGGCAACAAGGACGACTGGCTTTACGGTGGCAACGTGCAAGAGGGGGGAGACGGTGACGATCACCTTTTTGCCCGGTCTGGCGACGATCTGGTTTTTGGCGGACTTGGCGCTGACAAGATCTATGGTGGCTCTGGGCTGGATAGTCTGTTCGGCGACTTTAGCCCCGACACCTTTTTCTTGGACGTCGGCGACAGCACCGCGGGGGAATACATATCGGGCGGTTTCGGCAACGATACGCTAGTGCTCTTGAACGGCGCTCAGGTTGCTCCTGGCGCAACTGTGACCGGCGTCGAGGAAACACTCTACGTGAGTGACCAGACGCTCACTGGGACAGACGGACCGGATAGCCTGGCCGGGGGCAATGGCGATGACCTCATCTACGGCCTCTCCGCTGCCGATACGCTCTACGGCGCGGCTAACGCGGACAGTCTCTTCGGCGCCAGCGGTCTCGACAGCCTCTACGGCGGCGACGGCAGCGATGCGCTACGCGGGCAAGATGGAGACGACAGCCTATCCGGCGCCTCCGGTGGCGACACGCTGCTGGGCGCCGCTGGAGACGACCAGGCCTATGGCGGCTCGGCGCGGGATATCCTCGGCGGCGGGTCCGGCAGCGACAGGCTCTTCGGCGGGGATGGTCGTGATCGACTGAACGGTGGAAGCGGGGCCGATACGGCGACCGGCGGCGCCGACAACGATACCTTCATCGTCTACGGTAACGAAGACCTGGTTCAGGAGACTGCGAATGGAGGCCTGGAGGACGTCGTCCGCTCCAACGCAGAGGCCTATACCTTGCCGACCGGCCCGGAGGGCCACATCGAACGGGCCAACATCAACAGTGGCGTCGGCGATGCCGATCTGGGCGGCAACGAATTCGCTAACACTTTGCTTGGTGCCAGTGGTGATGACCGTCTCTTCGGCTTCAGCGCTAACGACATCCTGAACGGGCAGGGCGGTAGCGATATCATGACGGCCGGGTCGGGCGACGACACCTTCGTGGTCGACACCGCGACCGACCAGGTGCGCGACTTCGACGGTCATGGCGTCGATCTTGTCCGTGCCGAGGTGGATTTTGCCTTGCCAGATGGCGGCATCCGCGACTTCGTCGAGAACCTGCGGATGCAGGGTGGCCGCGGCGATATCGACGGCACCGGCAACAGCTTGGACAACAGGATTGAGGGCAACAGCGGCGACAACCGCTTGAGCGGTCGACAGGGTGAGGATCACCTGCGTGGCGGTCTCGGCGATGATGAGCTGCTGGGCGGCGGCGCGGGCGACCGACTGGAAGGCGGCAGCGGAGCCGACACGCTCTTCATGGGGAAGGACGACAGAGCCTTCGGCGGGTCTGGCGATGACTGGTTCCTCTTCACCAGCCAGAACCTGGATACAGGATCGCAGGTGATCAGGGATTTCAACGGTGCCGTCAGCGCCGATGGTGAAGCGGATAAGCTGGTCTTCGCCACCGGCTTCGAGGTCGGCAGCTTCGCCTACATCGGCGATGCGGCCTTCAGCGGCGGCGGCAACAGCGAGGCGCGCTTCGCCGGTGGCGGCGTGGTGGAGGTGGACCGAGACGGCGACGGGGCTGCCAACTATGTCTTCGAGGCCTCCGGCCTGACCTCCGCTGGGCAGCTGACGGCCACGGACTTCCTCTGGCTCTAGAGCCTCACAACACACCTATGCGATGGGGCAGTGGATTTTCCCTGCCCGTCGCATTAGTCTGCCGCCCTCACCCCAGGGCGCGGCCAAGTGCGCCGGGGTTTTCTCACGAGGAAACAAAGAGATAGAGCGAGATGGCTGAGAGTTGGACTCCGGGTTCCTGGCGGGCACACCCGATCAAGCAGGTACCCGTCTACAAGGATCAAGCGGCACTTGAGGCCGTGGAACAGCAGCTGGCCAAACAGCCGCCGCTGGTCTTCGCCGGTGAGGCCCGCAAGCTGAAGGCCGAACTGGCGCGGGTGGCCGAGAGCGAGGGCTTTCTGCTGCAAGGCGGCGACTGCGCAGAAACCTTTGCCGAGTTCCATGCCAACACCATCCGCGACACCTTTCGCGTGCTGCTGCAGATGGCGGTCGCGCTGACCTTCGGTGCCTCCTGCCCGGTGGTGAAGGTGGGCCGCATGGCCGGCCAGTTCGCCAAGCCGCGCTCTGCAGCGACGGAGACGGTGGACGGGGTGGAGCTGCCGAGCTACCGCGGCGATATCGTCAACGACATCGCCTTCGAAGCGGCCGGTCGCGCGCCCGATCCCACCCGAATGCTGCGGGCCTACAACCAGGCAGCCTCGACCCTGAACCTGCTGCGCGCCTTTGCCAGCGGCGGCTTTGCGGACCTGCACAAGGTGCATCAGTGGAACATGAGCTTCGTGGCGGCCTCGCCGCAGGGCACGCGCTATGAGGATCTGGCCAACCGCATCGACGAGGCCGTGGCCTTCATGTCGGCTTGCGGCTTGACGGCGGAGAGCGTGCCGCAGCTGCGTGAGACCGATTTCTACACCAGCCACGAGGCGCTGCTCTTGAGCTATGAGCAAGCGCTGACGCGTACCGACAGCCTGACGGGTGAGTGGTACGACTGCTCTGCCCACCTGATCTGGATCGGCGAGCGGACCCGCGACCTGGACGGCGCGCACATCGAGTTCCTACGCGGCATCAAGAACCCCATCGGCATGAAGTGCGGCCCCACTTTGGAGCCCGACGAGCTGCTGCGTCTGATCGAGCGGCTGGACCCGGAGAACGAGCCGGGCCGCCTGACCCTCATCAGCCGCATGGGTGCCGAAAAGGTCGAGCAGCGCCTGCCGGCCCTGGTGGCGGCGACCAAGCGGGCAGGGCGCAAGGTCATCTGGTCCTGCGATCCGATGCACGGCAACACCATCAAGTCCAGCAGCGGCTACAAGACCCGCCCCTTCGAGCGGGTGCTGGCCGAGGTCGAGGGCTTCTTCACCGTCATGCGGGCGGCGGGTGCCTATCCCGGCGGCGTGCATGTGGAGATGACCGGCCAAGACGTGACCGAGTGCACCGGTGGTGCCCAGGCGATCAGCGACGAGGCCTTGTCCATGCGTTATCACACGCACTGCGACCCGCGTCTCAACGCCAGCCAGGCGCTGGAACTGGCCTTCCTCATTGCGGAGAACCTGAAGGCCGCGCGTGAGGCCGAGGCTGCACCGAAGGTCGCGCTGGCGGGCTAGTCAAGTCTGGGATCATCGCTGTCGGGGACGACGGCGATGGTCTTTTCTTTGCTAGGTCGGGGTGAGCGGTCGCAATAGGTCACGCCCTTTCCAATTGACCAGACCTCATCTGCGAGCCTGTCGAAGGATGTGCCCAAAGCGCTGTCTTCTCCATGGCACATGCTTCGACAGGCTCAGCATGAGGGGAGTGCTGTTTGGTGTCTGGCGCGCGTTTGCTTGATCGTACTGGCGGCGTCCTTACCGGCCGGCAAAATGCCCTAAAGCGAAAAACCCTCCATCGAGAAGACCCGTTGACGCTGGGCGAAGCCCTTCAGGCGGTGGGTGCCTTGGTCGATCAGCGGCAGCTCCGACCCCTTGGCAAAGCGCTCTGACAGCAGCAGCGGTTGCCCCAGCTCGCCGCAGAGCGTGGCGATGCGGGCAGCAAGGTTCACATCGGGGCCGATGGCGGTGAAGTCCTGCCGCTCTATCGATCCAACATTGCCAAAGGCGACCCGGCCTTGATGCAGGGCGACGCCGGATCCCAGATGCGCTGGATCGTCGGTCAGGCTCCGGTTCAGCGCCTCCATGTTCGCCAGGCCTTGCTGGGCCGCGCTCAAAGCGCGCTCGCTGGGCGAGCTGACGGCGGCCATGCCGTCGGGCTGCGGGAAGATGGCCAAGACGGCATCGCCGATGAACTTCAAGACCTCGCCGCCCTCGGCCACGATCGGCGGGACATAGCAGTCGAAGAAGGCGTTTAGGATCTGCACCAGCTTGCGCGCCGGCAGGCGGTTGGAGAGTTCCGTGAAGTTGCGCAGGTCGGCCATGAGGATCGCTGCCGACATGCGAGAGACCTGGCCGCGCTTGATGTTGCCGCTCAAGATCTGTGTCGCCGGCTCGCGGCCGACGTAGATCTTCAGGATGTCTTCCATCGTGCCGCGAAGGCTCTTCAGCTCCAGCGCTTGCGTGTAGAAGGGTAGTAAGGCTTCCAGCAAGGCTCGATCACGCGGACTGAAGCCAGTCTCGGCGCGGGTGGCAAAGCTTGCGACGTTCACTGCCCCGTCGGAGAAGTGCAGCGGGTAGGCCAGATAGTGATGGATACCGCCGGCGCGCAGGTCGGGTAGCACATTGACCGGGTTATCCAGATCGCGCTTCGGCCAGAGCTCCAAGAGTTCGCCGCGATCCTCCACCACCTTCACGGCGCTGTTGAGGAAGAGCTCACCGTTGCGGGTGCCGAAGTCGAAGTGCTGCTCTTGCACCTCTTTGCCGTTCATCCAGACCATGCCGCTGCCGATATGTTCGGAGTGCAGGGTACCAATGTGCGTGGTAGCGCGGTCCAAGGGCAGGCCGTAGCCGACCAGGGCCTCGCTGTAGCCTTGGGTCAGCCCGGCAGTGTCCGCTTGCGCGCTGCCCAGCTCGGTCAGCGTGTTTAGAAGCGGTAGGAACCGAGGGTCACTGGCGGTCAGGGCGTAGTTCATGATCCCTCTATGTTCTGCCCTTCTGTGCGGCTTCGCAAGCGCTCTACTGCGCAGAGCTCCCTTGCTGGCTGCTGCGGTGCAGCGTAGATAGGAAGCTATGCACGAACGGCGGTCTTACACCTTTGCGCTGGCGCAATTGAACCCCACCGTGGGGGACGTTGCCGGTAACCTCTCTTTGATCCGCGCGGCGCGCGCCGAGGCGGCGGCCGGCGGTGCCGATCTGCTGCTGACCAGCGAGTTGGCGCTCTCCGGCTATCCGCCTGAGGATCTGGTGCTGAAACCGGATTTGCTGGCGCATCTGCATCGCGCTGCCGACGAGCTGGCAGCTGAGACGGCAGACGGCGGGCCTGGCGTTCTGCTCTGCACCCCCTGGTATGAAGGCGATCCCAACGACTGGGGGCATACCTCGCCGGAGAGCCTGCGCGGTACTGTGACCAATTCTGTCCTCTACCTGGACGAGGGCCGCATCGTCACCCGGCGCGACAAGGTGGAGCTGCCGAACTACGGCGTCTTCGACGAGGTGCGGGTTTTTCACAAGGGCGAGATGCCGGGCCCCATCATGGCCCGGGGCCTGCGCCTGGGCGTGCCGATCTGCGAAGATATCTGGTTCCCGGACGTCTGCGAGACCCTGGAGGAGACGGGCGCCGAAGTGCTCCTGGTGCCGAACGGCAGCCCCTTCGATGCCGACAAGATGGATCTGCGCCTGCAGATGGCGAGCGCGCGGGTGGGGGAGACCGGGTTGCCACTGGTTTACCTGAACCAGGTTGGCGGCCAGGACGAGCTGGTTTTCGACGGCGCCTCTTTCGCGCTGAACCCGGACTACAGCGTGGCCTTGCAAATGCCGGCCTTCCAGTCGCAGGTCGGCTTCCTGACCTTGGAAGAATCACCCGAGGGCTGGCGCTGGCAGAGCGGGCAGAAAGAGACCCTGCCGGCGGAGAACGAGACGATCTATGCAGCGCTGACCCTGGGCCTGCGCGACTATGTGAACAAGAACGGCTTTCCCGGTGTGGTGCTGGGCCTGTCAGGCGGCGTGGATTCCGCACTCTCGGCGGCACTGGCCGTCGATGCCTTGGGGGCGGAGCGGGTAAGGGCGGTCATGATGCCCTCGCCCTACACCAGCCGCGAATCTCTGGAAGACGCCGCAGCCTCTGCTGCGCACCTGGGCATCCAGTTGGATGAGATCGCCATCGAACCGGCGATGCAGGCCTTTGATCAGCAGCTTAAGCCGATCTTCAACGGCATGCCCGCCGGGATCGCTGAGGAGAACATCCAGTCCCGCGCGCGTGGTCTAACCCTGATGGCCATTTCCAACAAGCTGGGCCCCATGGTGCTCTCGACCGGCAACAAGTCGGAGATGAGCGTCGGCTACGCCACGCTCTACGGCGACATGTGCGGCGGCTTCAATCCCCTGAAGGACGTCTACAAGACGCAAGTCTACCAGATCTCGCAGTGGCGCAACCAGGCCCGGCCCGCCGGTGCCTTGGGACCGGCCGGCCGGGTCATGCCGGAGCGTACCTTGACCAAGGCGCCCACGGCGGAGCTGAAGCCCGATCAGACCGACCAGGACAGCCTGCCGAGCTATGACGATCTGGATGCCATCTTGCATGGCCTCATCGAGCGGGAAGCGGCCTTGGATACCTTGGTCAACGAGGGGCATGAGCGCGGCACGGTGCTGCGCGTCTGGAGTCTGCTGGACCGGGCCGAATACAAGCGCCGGCAGTCCTGTCCAGGCACCAAGATTACCAAGCGGTCGCTCTCGCGCGACCGCCGCTACCCCATTACCAACGGCTTTCGCGCGCCCAGCCACTAGAGGCGCGCCTCTTGAGGGGAGGGGGCCGATGCCGCACGAGGCGGCGCGCCCGCCCCGGCACACGACAGAGACGACAGACCTATGACCTTGGTGCGCTTCGCCCCCAGTCCGACGGGGCTCTTGCATGTCGGCAACGCGCGCGTGGCGCTGATCAATTGGCTCTTTGCGCGCCAGCACGGTGGTCGTTTCCTGCTGCGCTTGGACGACACCGACCGTGAGCGTTCGGAAGAGCGCTTCGTTGAGGCGCTGAAGCGGGATCTGACCTGGCTCGGCCTCGACTGGGACCTGACCGATCGGCAGAGCGCCCGCCAAGACCGCTACGATGCGGCGGTGGACCAGCTGCGCGCCAGCGGTGCGCTCTATCCCTGCTATGAGACAGGAGAGGAACTGGCGGCCAAGCGGGCGGCGCAGCGCGCAGCGGGCAAGCCGCCACGCTACGACCGCGGTGCGCTCTACCTGGGACCAGCCGAACGCGCTGCCTTCGAGGCGGAGGGGCGGCGGCCGCACTGGCGGCTCAAGCTGCCGGACCGGGTGATCGACTGGACCGACCTGGTGCGCGGTGAACAGGCCTTTCCTTCTGATTCCCTCTCTGACCCGGTGCTGGTGAAGGCCGATGGCCAGCCGCTCTACACCTTGGCCTCGGTGGTGGACGACGTGGAGATGGCAGTCACCCACGTGCTGCGCGGCGAGGACCATGTGGCCAACACGGCGGCCCAGATCGCCTTGATCGAGGCGCTCGGCGGGGCAGTGCCGGCCTTCGGTCACTTCCCGCTCTTGGTCGATGCGGCGGGGAAGGGGCTATCCAAACGCCTCGGCAGCCTGAGCCTGGAGAGCCTGCGGGAGGAGGGGGTGGAGGCGCTGACGCTCGCCGCCTTCATGGCCAACCTGGGTACGGGCCAGCCTTTGCAGCCGGTCACCTCCTTGGAGGCACTGCTGGCTGACTTCGATCTCTCCGCCTTTGGCCGGGCGCCGGCGCGTTTCGATCCGGCCGACCTCTGGCGGCTGAACGCGAAGCTGCTGCAAGATCTGCCCTTCGCCGCCGTCGAGGGGCGGATCGCAGGGCTGGATGCGGCCCTCTGGGAGGCTGTGCGCGGCAACCTGGAGCGCTTCACCGATGTGGCGCACTGGCTGAAGGTGCGTGATGGCGGTCTTGAGCTAGAGGCTGTCGAGGAACCCGATTTCCTGGCCCAGGCCGCGGACCTGCTGCCGGAAGAGCCTTGGGACGAGACCAGCTGGCCGGCCTGGACCAAGGCCCTGGCGGCGACGAGCGGGCGTAAGGGCAAGGCGCTCTTCATGCCGTTGCGCAAGGCGCTGACGGCACGCACGTCTGGACCGGAGATGGCGCGCTTGTTACCTCTCCTGCCCCGCGCGCGGGTCTTGGCGCGCCTAGGGGGAGACGCGGGGGGAGGGGGAGCGATGAGCCTGCAGCTCTACAACAGCATGACGCGCAGCAGTGAGGTCTTCGAACCGCTGGATGCGCAGAACGTCCGTCTCTACGTCTGCGGGCCGACGGTCTATGACTTCGCACACATCGGCAATGCGCGCCCGGTCGTGGTCTTCGATACCCTCTTTCGGCTGCTGCGCTACCTCTACGGCCCCGCGCAGGTGACCTACGCCCGCAACATCACCGACATCGACGACAAGATCATGGTGGCGGCGGAGACCAGCGGGCGGAGTATCAAGCAAGTCACCGACGCGACGACCGCGGCTTTCCACGCCGATATGGCGGCGCTGAAGGCCCTGCCGCCGACAATCGAGCCGCGCGCGACCGAAAGCCTGGCCGAGATGATTGCGCTGATCGAGACCCTGATCGCCAAGGGACATGCCTATGCGGCGGAAGGTCATGTGCTCTTCGCCGTCGCCAGCTTCCCTGAATACGGCGGGCTCTCGCGGCATGACCGCGATGCCTTGCTGGCGGGCGCCCGGGTGGAGGTCGCGCCCTACAAGCGCGATCCCATGGACTTCGTGCTCTGGAAGCCCTCCAGCGATGACCAGCCGGGTTGGGACAGCCCTTGGGGCCGCGGGCGGCCAGGCTGGCATATCGAATGCTCGGCCATGTCCTGGCGTCACTTAGGCGAGGTCTTCGACATCCATGGCGGCGGCCAAGATCTGATCTTCCCGCACCATGAGAACGAGATCGCGCAGAGCCGCTGCGCACATGGCCGCGACAGCATGGCCCGCTATTGGCTGCACAACGGCTATGTCGTGGTCGACGGCGAGAAGATGTCCAAGTCGCTGGGCAATTTCCTGACCGTGCGCCAGCTGCTGGAAGAAGGCCACGCCGGCGAAGCGATCCGTCTGGCGCTTCTCTCCGGCCACTATCGTCAGCCCCTCGACGTGACCCAGAGCAAGCTGGGTGAGGCCAAGGCGCAGCTGGACCGGCTCTATGGGGCACTTCGCGGCAAGACGGTCGAGACCGCCGAACCGCCGGCTACCTTGGTGGCGGCTTTGGAGGAGGATCTCAACACACCCAAGGCGCTGGCGGTGCTGCACGAGTTGGGCCATGCCGCCCATCAGGGCGAAGTTGCGGCGCTGGCCGGACTGAAGGCCGGCGGGGCGCTCTTGGGCCTGCTGCAGGACGATCCGGAGACCTGGTTCCAGGCCGGCGCTGGGCTGGAGGCCTCCGAGATCGAGGCCTTGATTGCCGAGCGGCAGGCGGCCCGCAAGGCTAAGGACTTCGCGCGCAGCGATGCCATCCGCGATGACCTGAAAGCCCAAGGCATCGAGCTTGAAGACGGGCCGCAAGGCACCACCTGGCGGCGTAGGTAAGGGTAAGCATGACCGGCGAACGCGTTTATCTTTTCGATTCCACCTTGCGTGACGGCGCGCAGACCCAAGGCGTGGACTTCTCCGCGGCTGACAAGCGGGCCATTGCCGCTGCGCTGGATCAACTGGGCGTGGACTACATCGAGGGCGGTTGGCCCGGAGCCAACCCGACCGACGATGCCTTCTTTCAAGACCTGCCGGCGACCAAGCGCGGCCGCATGGTGGCCTTCGGCATGACCCGCCGACCAGGCCGCAGCGCGGAGAACGACCCGGGCCTCTCCAGCGTGCTGCGCACGCCGGCTCCGGTGGTCTGCCTGGTCGGAAAGACCTGGGACTTCCACGTGGATCTGGCCCTGCAGACCACGCCGGAGGAAAACCTGGCGATGATTGGCGACTCCCTCGGCCTCGCCAAACAGCGCAAGGAGGAAGCCCAGTTTGACGCCGAGCATTTCTTCGATGGCTTCAAGGCCAACCGCGACTATGCGCTGGCCTGCCTACGCCAGGCGCAAGAGAGCGGCGCTGCCTGGATCACGCTCTGTGACACCAATGGCGGCACCTTGCCAGGCGAGGTCTCGGAGATCGTAACAGCGGTCCGCGCCGCCTTGCCGGAGGCGCGGCTGGGAATCCACTGCCACAACGACACGGAAAACGCGGTGGCCAACTCTCTGGTGGCTCTGGACGCCGGTGTGCGTCTCTTGCAAGGGACGGTGAACGGCCTGGGGGAGCGCTGCGGCAACGCCAATCTGGTCTCCATCATCCCCTCGCTGGCCTTGAAAACCGACTACGTGACGGGCATCGACGCCGACGGCCTGCGCGGACTCACCAGCCTCTCACACCTGCTCTATGAGCGGCTGAACGAGGCGCCGGCGGACAAGCAGCCCTACGTCGGGGCCAGTGCCTTTGCGCACAAGGGTGGCCTGCATGTCTCTGCCGTGGCCAAGGACCCACGCTCCTACGAGCACATCGATCCGGAGCTAGTCGGAAACACGCGCCATGTTGTGGTCTCCGATCAGGCCGGCCGGTCGAACATCCTGGCCCGCTTGGCCGATCTTGGGATTTCGGCCGCTGATCTCGACCAGAAGGCGCTGGCCGACCGTCTGGTGGAGGAGGTGAAGAGCAAGGAGTATGCGGGCTATGCCTACGACGGCGCGCCGGCCTCCTTCGAGCTTCTGGCCCGCCGCCTCCTGCAGCAAGTGCCGGCCTACTTCGCGCTGGATCGCTTCCGGGTGATGGATGACCGGCGTCTCAACGCGCGCGGCCTTTTGGTGACGGAATCCGAGGCCACAGTGACCCTTACCGTGGATGAGCGGGCCCTGATGACGGTGGCGACCGGCAATGGTCCGGTGAACGCCCTTGATCTGGCTTTGCGCAAGGCCCTGCTGCCGCACTATCCCACTCTGGAAGACATGCGGCTCACCGACTACAAGGTCCGTATTCTCACACCGGAGGCCGGGACCGAAGCCGTCACCCGGGTGATGATCGAGAGCAGCGACGGAACGGGCCGCCATTGGGTCTGCATTGGTGTCTCTGAGAACATCATCGATGCCTCCTTCATCGCGCTTTCCGACGCGATCGCCTGGAAGCTATTCCACGATGGCGCCTGAGACCCTGTCCCCTGCCGTCCTGCTGATCCGCCCGCAAATGGGTGAGAACATCGGCGCCGTCGCCCGGGCCATGATGAACTGCGGGCTAAGCGAGCTGCGCTTGGTTGCACCGCGTGACGGCTGGCCCAATTCCATCGCCAAGCGGGTGGCATCCGGTGCTGAGGTGATCTTGGAGGAGGCCAAGCTCTACGAGACTCTCGATACCGCAGTTGCCGACCTGCAGCGTCTCTTCGCCACCACGGCTCGCAATCGGGAGATGGTGAAGCACATCGTGACCCCCCGTCAGGCCGCCGCCGAACTGCGGGCCGCAGAAAACCGCGGCGAGCGGACCGGGCTGATCTTCGGTCCAGAGCGCACCGGCCTTACCAGCGACGAACTGGCCTTGGCGGAAACCCTGGTCACCGTGCCGCTGAACCCGGCGCATCCCTCGTTGAACCTGGCCCAGGCGGTCCTCCTTCTGGGCTATGAATGGTGGATCGCGGCCGATGAGACGCCGCCGAGCCGTATTGCTTCCGCCGGATCATCCCCGGCCCCGCGCGCCGTCCTGACGGATTTCCTCGAGCGGCTGGAGGCTGCCTTGGACGAGGACGGCTTCTTTCGCACAGCAGAACAAAAGCCACATATGCTTCGCAACCTGAAGTCCTTCTTCGCCCGGGCCGAGCCGACCGAGCAAGAGGTGCGGACCCTCCACGGCGTCGTAGCCGCCTTGCGCGGGGCGCGGCGCAGGCCGGGGGCGTAAGGGGCCGCACGCATGTCCGTTAGTTTTGGCTTTCCCAGCTACAGCATCCGTGAACGCCGTGCGGACCAGGCCGTCCACCTCTTCGCCCTTGTCGGCTGCCTGCTTGGCATTCCACTTCTGCTATCGACCGTCACCAATTGGGGCAGTGCCACCGCCCTCGTGGCGACGCTTCTCTATTGCGTTGGCTTGCTGTGGGTTTGGACCTCTTCGGCTGCCTACAACTTCGCGATCCTGCCGGGGCGCAAGGAGATCTATCGCCGTCTCGACCATGCCGGCATCTACATGATGATCGCTGGCAGCTACAGCCCCTTTGCGCTCATCAAGATCGGCGGGGCTTGGGGCTGGGGGATCTTCCTATCGATCTGGCTCATGGCGCTGATCGGGCTCTTCATCTCGCTGCGCTATCCGCGCAGTGCCGACCGGGCGAGCCTGGCGCTCTATCTGGTGATGGGGTGGAGCGTACTGCTGTCGATCCGCAGCCTGATCGAGGCGGTCAGTACCTCAGTCTTGGTGCTGCTGATCGTCGGCGGGGTGCTCTATACGGCCGGCGTTGGCTTTCACCTGGCGCATCGCTTGCTCTACCACAACGCCATCTGGCATGCCTTTGTCTTGGTCGCCACGGTCTGTCACTATCTGGCCGTCTATCTTGCCCTAGCTGCAGTGTGAGTAACAGACATGCAGGATCGCGAAGCCTCCATCCAAGCCCTAGAAAGGCTCTTTGAAGAGAGGGGTCAGGCAACCTATGGCGAAGCCGTCACCCAGATCGCGCACGCTGAGCAGACAGCAGCCTGCGCGGTGGCGGAGGGCGCGCCCGAGACCCTGGTCGCGGCTGCGCTGCTGCACGACGTGGGTCACCTGATCGCCGACAATCCTGATCGCCTGGGTCACTGGAATCACGCGGAATCCGGTGCTACCTACCTTGCCGCGTGGTTCCTGCCGGACGTAACGGAACCCATCCGCCTGCACGTTGCCGCCAAGCGCTACCTTTGCGCAGTTGAGCCGGAATACCTGCACCAGCTGTCAGAGGCCTCGACACAGTCCTTGGCACAGCAAGGAGGTCCCTTCACCCCCGACCAGGCCGCGCGCTTCATCGATCAGCCCTTCGCGGCTGAGGCCTTGCGGCTGCGCCGCTGGGATGAGGGCGGCAAGGTCGAGGGGCAGGTGATCCAGCCCGTCTCCTTCTATCGCGCACTCCTGGCGCGCTGCCTGCAGGTCTAACGCGTCTCACTCGCTCTTCTCGCTCATCTCTATGGTTGTGGCTTCCGGTTTGCGCAACGAACCGCTAGGTTGTGCGCAGGGAGTGAGCGTGAATCTAGAAAGTGTTGCCGCGATGACGGAGCCTCGGCCTGAAGTCAGCCGACTGATCCTGGTGGGCCAGGATTGCGGCGCCCTTCCTGTCGATGACGATGTTGTGCCGCACTGCGCCTTGGTCTTGCCCGAGGCCTGCCTCGACCTACTCGATGGTTTCCAGGGCTACGCGTCCCGCGACGTGGTGTTAGACAAGAGCCTCACCTGGAGCAACCACACACGCTTTAGCGCCTTTCTAGAAAGGCTCGCTCGCATCGAGAATCTCCGTGTCGCAGTGAATGGTGGCGATCTTAAGCAAGACTGGCACGAGCCCTTGCTGCAGCACTACTTCGATGGGCGTCTTTTCATCTCGCCCGTGGAAAGAATCACCGCCAAGAAACTGCTTGAGAAGGCCCCTATGCGTGGCTTGACCAATGTTGGCTTCCTGCGCCGGGTCGTCTTCGAGAAAGTAAGAGACGGCGGTCTGGTCTATCTGCATGACTGTGGGCTCGAGCTGGAAGCAGCAGAGGAGTATTCGCCGGAGGGCACAAGCTACTTGGCCGCGGCGCTCCGGAAGCGGAACATCTTTGCTTGCTCGAACTATGCCTCCTCCAAGCCAGCGCTACGAGCCTTTTACGGAAGAAGCGCGCTCAGCAGCCTCTCCTATCAGCCGCTGATCAGCGTCATCATCCCGGTCTACAAAGTAGAAGACTTTATCCTGGAGACGGTCGATTCCCTGGCACGGCAAACGATAAAGGACTTCGAAGTTATCTTCGTCGATGACGGCTCACCGGACCGGGCGATCGAGCTGCTCGAATCCGTCGTGATCGAAGGCGCATCCTTTGTCTTTCACCGACAGGAGAACCAAGGCGTCAGCGCCGCCCGCAACGTCGGGCTGGAATTGGCTAGAGGGCGCTACATCGCCTTTCTCGATGCCGATGATCTCTTCACGGAGGATGCGCTGGAACGCCGGCTTGGGATCCTTGAAGGTGGCGGCTACACGATTTGCGGTGGTCGGACGGAGATCATCGATCAGGATAGTATGCCACTCGGTCTGACGGTCGGACGGACTGACCCCGTCGCCTATCGTCAATGCTGGCAGCCACCCTTTCAATTGAGCACGGTTATGGGGCGGGCCGAGGTGCTAAAGCGCCAGCGTTTCGTCGAGCGCAGCGTTTTGGCAGAGGACTGGGCCTACATGGCCGATCTCTTAAAGGAAGGTTGGCAGATCGGACCCTGCGGGGATGAACCTGTATCGCTCTACCGCTGGCATCGAGGCTCTTACACTCAAACCCAACGGCGTACGATCTATGTTGCCTCAATCCGGGTCTTGGACGACCTGCATAAGGGCGTGAAGGACATTAAGGTCGAACCCAAGGACCCGGAAGAGATGGTGATGAACCGAAGCCATCTTCGCAGCGCGCGGGTCCGCCGAGCCAATACGGCGTTCTTTTGGAACGCTCTCGTCGGCGGCGATGAAGCCTTTCACTGGGAAATCATCGATGAGATGAACGCAATTGAGCTGGATCACCAGCTGAAGATCGACGACACCTTCTTCGAAACCATCGCCGTTCGGGCTTTAGTGCTGCCTTACCAGTCAGCAGAACTGCATCATGCCATATTGGCGCGGGCGGAGTACCTGGTTGAGGCGTGCCGCGCGCTAAAGCCTACTCCGACCAATCAGGCCTATCTAACCGCCCTTCTGAAGTTCCTCACGCGTATTGGCCAGGAGGCCGCGGAAGTGGGGGAGGGACGGGAAACCGGCGCCGCGGAAACAGAGCCCTAGGAGCCATCGACCTTAACCATAGAGCGTCACCTCAATGCCGGTGACGGTAACGCGAGCCGGTAGGGAGACGCCGGCAGCCACGATCAGCGTGTCGATTCCAAGACCGCCATCGAAGAAGTCGCCGCTCTGCAGTTCGCCTTGGCTCGCGATGTTCAGGATGTCGTTACCACCCTGGCCGAAGAGGCTGTCAATTCCTGAACCGCCAAAGAGAAAGGCATCGCCGCCGCCGCGCAGAGTGTCGTTGCCTGAACCGCCGTAGAGAGAGAAGTCGCTTCCGCCACCGCCTGAGAGGCGATCGTCGCCGCTGGCTCCCCCGAAGAAGAAACTGTCGCTGCCTGAACCGCCATAGAGGCTGTCGTCACCCTGCAAGCCATAGAGGTGATCGTCGCCGCTGAGGCCGTAGATCGTGTCGGTCTCACTGGTTCCGACAAGACTGTTGTTTTCGCCTGAAGTTCCGAAAATCAGCGTCATCGTATCAGCCTCGTCCACCAAAGCCGGGGAGTGATCTCGGCCGATATGCTCTGGCAAGGGATCTCGCGCAAGACAAACGCGTCTGAAAATCAGTCTTGCTTGCCAGGTTCTGCATTCCCGTTGTCAGCACGAAACCGAAATTAAATATGAGCGAGAGACAATACAACTAAAAGAAATGGTGGCTGATGGATTTAATTTCTTTCTAATTGGATAGGGGAACCCTGCACCCTACGGCTGCTTTACCCCTCAAAAAAACCCGGCGGCGAGCGCGTCGCCCAAACCGCCGGGTCTTTGTGAAAGGGACGGCTATTCAGCCGCTTGCTTGGCCTGCGCCTCCTGGATCTTGCGCCAGATCACGTTGGGGCGCAGCGGCAGCTCGGTGATCTCCACGCCGAAGGGGCTGAGCGCATCGACGATGGCGTTCGAGAGCGTGCCGGGGATGGCACTGGGCCGGCCCTCGCCGATGCCGCGGCTGCCGAGCGGCGTGTGCGGACAGATGGTCGGCTTGTGCGTCACCGTGATGTCCGGCACGTCGGCGGCTGTTGCCAGCTTGTAGGTCTCGAAGTCGGCGGTCAGCTGCTGACCGTTTTCGTCGTAGACGAACTGTTCGAAGCAGGCGTTGGAGATGCCTTGGATGATGGCGCCGTGCATCTGCCCGTCGACGATCTGCGGGTTGATGATGCGGCCCACATCCTCCGACGTGGTCCAGCTGAGGATCTTCCACTCGCCGGTGTTGGTATCGACCTCCACCTTGCAGCAGTCGGCGTTGAAGCAGATCATCGGCTTCTCGGCCTCGAAGAAGGAGGTCTGCTCCAAGCCGCCGGTGACACCTTGCGGCAGGTTGATCGGCGCCATGATGATGCGCTCCACCATCTCGCGGAAGGTCTTCCGCGCATTCGGCGTCTTCCGGTAGATGACCTCGCCGTCGAGGAAGTCGAAGTCTTCCGGATCGACGTCGCCCAGCTCCAGATCGTGGGCCATGACAGTGGCAATCTTCAGCTTCAGCTCCTTACAGGCGGTGAAGGCCGCGGAGACGAAGTAGGAGCCGGAACGCGCCCCGATGGTGCCGGAACCGAAGGGCGTGGTGCCGGTGTCACCGGTCTGCACCACGATGTCGTTGGGGTGGATGCCGAAGGCATAGGCCACCACCTGGGCTACCGTGGTTTCGTGACCCTGGCCGCCCGGGGCATCGCCCTCATAGACCTGCACCTTGCCGCGCGGGTCGATGCGGACCGTGGCAGCGCCGTAGCCCGGCTGGTTCTCCATCGGCACCAAAAGCTCGGAGGCCACGCCCGAGAGCTCCACACCAATGCCGAAGCCGATGCCGATGTAGCGCCCTTGCGCGCGAGCCTCTGCCTGCTCCTTGCGGAAGCTTTCCAGGTCGACATGCTCCATCAGGTTCTCGAAGCAGCCGCGGAAGTCGCCGCTGTCGAAGTATTCGCCGGTGACCGAGGTGTGCGGCAGCTCCGGCACGATGTTCTTCCGGCGAACGTCGGCGGGCTCCATGTTGCAGGCCTTGGCGACCATGTCGACCGCACGCTCCATGGCGAAGCGGGTGGGGAACTCACCGAAAGCCCGGGCTGGGCTGAGACAGGACTTGTTGGTCAGCGCCACCTTGATCTTCACGTCGCCGATCGGCCAGTTGTAGCCGTTGGGCAGCTCCACCGCGCCGAGGAAGGGCATGAGGAAACCCCAGTAGACGCCCTCGCAGCCGTCGCCGCAGTCGCCGATGCCGCGGTCGCGCAGGGCCAGCAGAGTACCGTCCTTGCTGGCTGCAACCTCGATGTCGTGGATCTGATCACGCTCTTGGCTGACCGCCATCAGGTGCTCTTGCCGGCTTTCGATCCAACGCACCGGACGGCCCAGTTCCTTGGCCAGATAGGCGATGATGATGGGCTCGCGGTAGAAGGGCGCCTTCACGCCGAAGCCACCGCCCTGATCGCGCGGCGCCACCACGCGCACCTTCTCTGCCGGGATCTCCAGGATGTCGGAGAGCGCCAGGCGGTCGATGTGCGGGCGCTGGGTGGTGACATAGGCCAGGAGGCCGTCCGACTCGTCCCAGGTGCAGAGCGCGCCACGGGTTTCCATCGGGGTCACGCCGCAGCGGTGGGTGCGGAAGCGCTCTTTGATCACAACGTCGGCGCTGTCGAAGACCTTTTGCACCTCGGCGTCGTTGGCGTCTTGCTCTTCCTTGGTCTGACCGCCGGTGAAGGTCATCTCGAAGATCAGATTGTCGTCCCAGCCCTCATGCACGATGGGGGAGTCGGGCTCCAAGGCCTTCTCCGGATCGCCGACGTAGGGCAGGTCCTCGTACTCCACCTCGATCATGTCGGCGGCGTCTTCAGCGATGTACTTGTCGCGTGCGACCACAACGGCGATGGCGTCACCGTGGAAACGAACCTTGCCGACTGCGATCGGCCAGTGCTTGGGGAACTTGGCCGGCATGTTGGGCAGGACTACGTTCACCGGCATGGGCGTGATCTTATCCTTGATGTCCTCACCGCAGAGGACCTCGACCACGCCCGGCAGCGCCTTGGCGGCAGCGGTGTCGACCGAGAGGATCTTGGCGTGCGCCCGATCAGAGCGGACGAAGACGCAGTGCAGCATGCCTGGTGCCGGGATGTCGGCGATGTACTTGCCGCGGCCGGTGATCAGGCGGTTGTCTTCCTTGCGGTTGAACTGGGCGCCGAACCAGCCCTCGCGGGTCTCGGCATCTTGATGTCTGGTCATCGAAGGGTCTCTCCCTGAACTGTCTTGCCTGGAAGGGCCGCTGCGCCGGGATTGTGCCGCGCCGGGCCCTTTGCGGAATAGAAGGTGACGCCTTACTCGGCGGCTTGCTTTTGCGCCTGCTTGGCGGCTGCTGCGCGCACCGCGTCGACGATGTGCACATAGCCGGTGCAGCGGCAGAGGTTGCCGACCAGCGCGTGGCGAATCTCCTCGTCCGTCGGGTTGGGGTGCTTGGCGATGAATTCCGACATGTTCATTAAGATCCCCGGTGTGCAGTAGCCGCACTGCAGCGCATGGTGATCGTTGAAGGCCTCCTGCAGGTCGGAGAGGCGGTTGCCGTCGGCCAGGCCCTCCACGGTGGTGAGGCTGTGCCCGTCGGCCTGAACGGCCAGCATCAGGCAGGACTTCACCGCCTCGCCATCCATTTGGATGGTGCAGGCGCCGCAGACGCCCTCATAGGTGCAGCCCACGTGGGTGCCGGTCAGCTCAGCCTTCTCGCGGATGAAGTCGACCAGCAGCATGCGGATCGGCACTTCTTCCTTGTAGGTCTCGCCGTTGATGGTGATGGAAACGGTTTGCGTGCTCATGAAAGCGGGTGTCCTTACGTCTGTAGGTCTAAAGCGGCGCCGCGCTTCATGCGCTGGCGCGCTGAAGGGCCGTGGTGGCGACCGCGCTGCCGAGCGAGCGGATCAGCTGCTTGCGGTAGTCAGGATCGGCCCAGAGATCGCCCTGGGTCTCCAGTTCATCCGCGGCAGCCCCCATGGCAGCCGCGATTCCAGCAGCATCACCGGCGCTGATGCCGACCAGCTTGGCTTCCGCTTGGGCGGAGCGGGTCGGGCCGGTGGAGAGGCCGCCGAAGGCGACACGGGCCGACGTGCAGGCGCCGTCGCCGCCGACAGAGACGGAGACGCAAACACCGACCACCGGCAGACCGTCGGTCAGCAGCGACCACTTCTTGTAGGCCGAGCCTGCGCCGCAAGAGGCCTTGGGCAGCTCCACCGCCTTCAGGATCTCGGTCTCTTCGCGCGCGGTCTCCAAAGGCTCGCCCAGGAACTCGTCGGCGGAGAGGCGACGCTCGCCATGGGGCGAGACCAGGTGCATCTCAGCGCCCAGGCCCAGCGCGACGCAGGGCATGCAGGCGGCGATGTAGTTCCAGCAGATGCTGCCGCCGATGGTGCCGCGGTTGCGCACCTGACGATCGCCGACATGGCTGGCCGCGTCGGTGATGGCGCCATAGGCGGGACCTAGGGTGGTGTCGGCAGCCAGATCGACATAGCGCGTCATGGCGCCGATGGTGACCCTGTCGCCGTGGCTGACTCCCTTTAGGTCCTCAACGGCCTGCAGGTCGACCAGTGCTGTCGGCTGCACCAGACGGGACTTCACCGCCTGCATCAGGCTCTGTCCGCCGGCGATGAAGACGGCGCCCTCGCCGTGGGATTTCAGCGCGGAAAGCGCGTCGGCGACGGAGGTCGCCCGGTGGTAATTGTCAATCCTTGCGGGATACATGGGGTCTCTCGTCCTCCCTTTGGGGTTAGCCGTTAGCCCGGCGTTGGTTCTACGTTTCTTGAACTGGACCGTTTTGAGCGATCCTGGGTGGCTCTACATGAGCAGATGCTCATTGTGGGCCAGTCTTTACCGCCTTGCAAAGCAAGGAATCATCTCTCCTCGCTAGCCGGCAAAGCGGGGTTCCGGCAGGCCCCGGATGCCCAAACCGGTGATCTTGAAGAGGGCACCGGCAGCGAACTGCGGCTTGGCCTGTTTCTCGAAGAGGTCATGCGCCGAGGGGTGGGCGACCCGCGCCATGGAGGTCACATAGATCTCGTCCAGCTTGTCGCCGCCGAAGGTGAGGGAGGTGACGTTGCGCACCGGCATGCCGATGCGCCGCTCCACCGAACCGTCGGGGGCATAGCGCACCAGATCGCCGCCAATGACTTGGGCGTTCCACATATAGCCTTCCTCATCGACGGTGGAGCCGTCGGCGACGCCGAGGTCCTTGGCGGTCGAGGCGAAGACGCGTTTGTTGGAGAGGGAGCCGCTCTCGATGTTGTAGTCGTAGGCCCAGAACTCCTCCTGGAAGCTATCGGCGAAATAGAAGGTTTTGTTGTCCGGGCTCCAGCAGGGGCCGTTGGAGCAGATGATGCCCCCGTCGACCTTGTGCACCGAAAGATCAGGGTCCAGCCGATAGAGACCGCAGATCTTCAATTCTTCCTTATCGTCCATGGCGCCGGCAAAGAAGCGCCCGCGGCGGTCGCATTTGCCATCATTCAGGCGGGTGCGCGGCTGGTCTTCTTCGACGGCCTGGATCAGCTCCAGCTCTTGGCTGTCGAAGTCGTAGAGGTAGAAGCCCTCGGCTAAGGCCAAGACGGCGCCGCCGTTTTTGCGCAGCGCCATGGCGCCGATGTCACGGCCCAGGGTCCAGTTCTCGACCTTGCCGTTGCGCGGGTCATAGCGCCAAAGGTCGGGCTTGCCGACCCGCCGGCCGGTGCCGTCGACCCAATAGAGGCGGCCTTCCTCCACGTCCCAAATAGGCCCTTCGCCCAGATGGTTCGCACAGTCGACGAGACACTCGATCTGATAGCCCATGCTGTTGCCTTCCTCCCTGTCTAACCTGTCCTGCCGCCGGCTGCTCCCGCCTCTTGGGGCGGGTTTTGTCGCTGCGACAAAGCGCTTGCACCCTTATGCCAGCTTAGATAACAATAGAGCAAGTGATCAATAAAGAAGGTCACCGGGAGGCAACAGGGCGGCAAAGCCCGCCAGGCCAAAAACGCCAGAGACGAGGGAGCGAGCGTCCGATGAAGAAGAAGCTATCACGCAGAGGTGCCCTTAAGGCCGGGGCGGGCGCTGCCGCGCTGACCGGCGCCTTGGGGATCATGCCGCGCTACATCAGCCCGGCCCGAGCCGCGACCGGACTGGCCGAGGGCATGACCGGCGGCCCCACGGGTTTCCCAGGGGCAGAGCGCTTTCAGTACAATGAGAGCATGTCTGAAGGCCGTGCCATTGAGGGCATCAAGAAGCTGAAGGCTGCCGGCAAGGCGCCGGAGAAGATCTCCATCCTCTTGACCGACGGCGCCATCGGCCAGCTGACCAAGCCGTTTCCGCCTGGCGCGCCCACGGTGATGGACGTCTGGAAGGCGGAGACCGGCATCGATGTGGAGATCGTCGGTGCGCCGGCAGGCGACATCTGGAAGCGCGTGCTGCAGGACGTCACGACGAGCTCCGGCGCCTACGACATCTATACCCACCCCTGGAACTCGGTCGGCGACCTGGTGGAGGCCGGCGGCGCCCACCCGCTGAACGAGTTCGTCGAGAAGTACCAGCCCGACTGGGGCGACCCCAACCGTGGCACGCCGTCGAGCGAGATCGAGACGCTGCTCTATAAGTACAAGGGCGACTATTACTCGGTCTCCTTGGACGGGGACTTCCAGACCTGGGTCTACAACCGGTGGGCCTTTGAACGGCCGGAGTATCAGAAGGAATTCGCTGACAAGTACGGCTATCAGCTGGGCCATCCGCGCACCTGGGAAGAGTGCGATAACATCTCTGCCTTCTTCACCGGCAAGACCGGGATCGACGGCAACCCCATGTACGGCAACGGCAACATGCTGAGCCCCTTCTGGGGTCTATCGACCTTCTACATGCGCTTTGCCAGCATGGATAACCCGAACTTCTACTGGTTCGACGAGAGCGGCAAGCCGAACCTCAACACCGACCAGGGCATCCTGGCGGCGACTGAGCACAAGGCGCTGAAGCAGTGGTCGCACCCGGACATCCTGACCTAGGGCTATGCCGAGGCCTATGCCGGCATGGGCAACGGGACGACGGCGCAGGTGGCGACCTACACCAACCTCGCCAAGTTCTATGACCGCTTCAACGCCGATGGCACGAAGTCGACGCCGATCACCGGCGAGCTGGGCGCCTTCTTGCCGCCGGGCCGTCAGTACGGTGATGACCTCGTCCGCCGGTCGGTCATCTACTACAACATCAACGCGGAGGTCTCGTCGCAGAGCCAGAACAAGGAAGCGGCTTACCTCTTCCTGCAGTGGGTGTCGTCGACCCGTACCTTCAGCTGGATGTCTGGGAACCCGGGCGGCTATTTCGACCCCTTCCAGGTGGCCAACTTCAACGAGCCTTTGGTGCTGCAGACCTACCACGAGTACCTGGTGCCGGTGATTCAGGAGACCATTCGCCGCTCGGCGCCGACCCTGAACTTCGCCGGTCAGACCAGCATGGACAACGCACTCGACGAAGAGCTGCAGGCCATGTTCACCGACCAGAAAACGCCGAAAGAAGCGATGGAAAGCGCCCAGCGCCGCTGGGAGCGGATTATCCGCCGCCGCGGCGCCTCGGAGATGGAAGCGGCGATCGCCGCCAGCCGCTCCTCTTGGCCGACGGTGATCGACAAGATGTAGGTCCCTTTCGGTCTCCGGCGGGGGAGGGGGCTCTTCCTCCCCCGCCGGGGCTGAACGGCTTCTTCGCCCCGGAGCGCACCCGGGACATCCGCTGACCCGTTTTCTCCGACCGCCGGTCCGGCTTGTCGAAAAGGTGGTGCTTCTTTAGGTCATGCAGCGCAATCCGTTACAGGAACTCCTTCGCTATTCCCTGGTCATCCTGGCGACGGCCATTGCCTTGCTGCCGCTGCTCTGGATGGCCTCCATGGCCTTCAAGCCGCACACGGAATGGATCTCCCCCTCCGGCGACGTGCACTGGATTCCGCATGAGCCGACCTGGGGGAACTTCGAATACATCTTTACCGGCCAGACCGAGGGCCTGATCGTCTCCTTGGATAAGACGGCTGGGCAACCGATCTTCGCCTCCATGGTGACGGCCAGTATCGGCACCTTGATTGCCGTCGTGGTCGGCACCTTGGGTGCTTATGGTGTCTCCCGTTTCAAGGTCGCAGGGAACCTGCCGCTATCGGTGCTGCAGCTGCGCCTCTTCCCCCCGCTCGCGGTGATGATCCCGGTGATGATCATGTGGGCTTACCTCGACATGATCGACACCTGGTGGGGGCTGGCGCTGATCTACGCCATCGTGACCCTGCCTTTCTCCTTCTGGCTGATGAAGACCTTCTTCGATGAAGTGCCTTTGGAGATCGAGGAAGCGGCCTTGGTGGAGGGCTGTTCGCGCTTTCGAGTCTTCTGGAAGGTGACCTTGCCGATGGTGAAGGCCGGTCTGGCCAGCACGGTGCTCTTCGTCTTCATCCTGAACTGGTCGGATTACCTTATGGCCTTGCTGCTGACCCGCAAGGAGTGGGTGACGATCCCGGTCTACATGAACTCCCTGGCGACCGCGATGGGCGGCGAGCTCTACGGCATGAAGGCCGCGCTTGGCCTGATTGCCGCCATTCCGCCCGTTGTCCTCGGCCTCTCGATCCAGCGCTACCTGGTGCGCGGCCTCACCTTTGGAGCGCTGAAGCAATGACCACCACTGCTCTGCCCGCGGAGGGGCAATCCAAGACAGCCAAGCCTGCGCTCACGCCGATGGAGAAGGAAGGCAAGCGGCTGGGCAACCTGATGACCTTGCCCGCCCAGCTGCTGCTGGTCTTCATCGTCGTCTTTCCGCTCTGCATGCAGCTCTACGTCAGTACCACCTGGTGGAGCCCGCTGGACGGCGAGCCCTGGTACATGGCCTACCTCAGCTGGAACTGGTTCGATAACTACACCTACCTCTTCGAAGATCCGCGCCTTTGGGGATCGATCTGGCGGACCTTGCTGATCGTCGTCGTCTGCGTGCCGGCGCAGTTCGCCATTGGCATGGGCCTGGCGATCCTTTTCATGGACAAGTTTCCAGGCAAGACAGTCTTCTACACCATTCTCCTGACACCGATGATGGTGGTGCCGGCGGTGGTTGGTTACATGTTCTACATCATGTTCCAGCAGACCGGTCCGATGAACGATCTCATCTCCGACCTGACTGGGATGGAGGCCAACATCAACTGGCTGTCGGACGTGAACCTGGCCATGGTCGCGGTGATGATCGCCGAGATCTGGCAGTGGACGCCGCTCATGTTCCTGATCCTGCTGGCCGGCCTCTCCGGTGTGCCGGAAGATCAGATGCGGGCTGCCCGGCTGCTCGGCGCCTCGGCCTTTCAGCGCTTCTGGCGGATTGCGCTGCCGAAGATGAAAACGGTGATCATCATTGCCTTGGTGCTGCGCACGGTGGAATGCCTCAAAGTCTTTGACACGCTTTGGATCATGACGCGCGGCGGACCCGGCGTGGCGACCGAGTCCATCTCGCTCTTCCTCTACAAGAGCACCTTTCAGGATCTGGAGTGGTCCTATGTGGCCGCAATCGGCCTCTTCGTCTTGGTCTTCCTTAGCGTGCTCGCCGGCTTCGGCATCTGGCTGATGACCCGGGCCCCGAAACAGCCGGCAGCTGCCGCACCGCGGGGGGAGCCGGCGCATGGCTGAGATCCAGCTGAAGAACCTGACCAAGCGCTTCGGCACCCAGGTCATCGCCGTCAACGACTTGAACTTGGTGATCCCGGACAAGGAGTTCGTGGCGCTTCTGGGCCCCTCTGGCTGCGGCAAGTCCACGACGATGAACATGATCGCCGGGATCGAGCAGCCGACCGCCGGGGAGATCCTGCTGAACGGCCAGGACTGCGTACGCTTGGCGCCGGAGAAGCGGGGCGTCGGCTTCGTTTTCCAGAACTACGCCATCTTCACCCACATGACGGTCTACGACAATCTGGCCTTCGGGCCGCAGGTGAAGGGCTGGGCGGCAGACAAGGTGAAGGCCAAGGTGGCGGAGATGGCGAGCCTCATGCGCCTGGAAGACCGCCTCGACTGGCCCTCGGCCAAGCTTAGCGTCAACGAGATGCAGAAGCTGGCGATTGGCCGCTCGGCCATCGTCGAGCCTTCGATCTTCCTGTTGGACGAGCCGCTCTCGAACCTGGACGCCTCCTTCCGCGAGTTCATGCGCACGGAGCTGAAGCGCATCCAGCATCAGCTGCAGCAGACCATGGTCTACGTGACTCACGATCAGATCGAGGCCATGAGCCTGGCCGACCGCATCGCCGTGATGGATCAGGGCCTCTTACAGCAGTACGGCACCCCGGCGGAGATCTACAACCGTCCGGCCAATACCTTCGTCGCCAACTTCATGGGCAGCCCGCCGATGAACTTAATCGACTGTGCGCTCACCCGCGACGGCGGCCGCCTGCTCCTGGACCTCGGCGCTGCAGGCAAATTGGAGCTGACCGACCCCAAGCTGCTGCAGGCGGCCGAAAGCGCTGAGCGCTCTGAGTTGGTGCTGGGCGTCAGGCCGGAGGCGGTGAGTGTCGTGGATGAGCCCGACGCGGCCGGCGGCCTCAGCATGCGGGTGGATCTGCTGGAGCCAATCGGGCCGCGCACCATCATCCACCTGACCCAAGGCGACGTCGAGATGCTGGCGGTGGAGGACAAGCGCTTCGGCGGACAGCACGCCGCCCAGGTGACGGCCATGCTACCGCAGACCCAATGCCACCTCTTCGACCGGCAGAGCGGGCGGGTGCTGGGCGACGCGCCGGGTATCGCCAGCGGGCAGGAGGCAGCCTGATGGCAACCCTGGAGCTACGCGGCGTCAGCAAGCACTACGGCAAGACGGCAGCCTTGGACGCTGTCGATCTTCGGATCGAGGACAATGAGTTCTTCTGCATCTTCGGCCCGCCCTCCTGCGGCAAGACCTCGATCCTCAAAGTCTTCCTCGGCCTGGTCGCGGTCGATAGCGGACAGGTGCTGATCGACGGCGAGGATCTGACGGAAGCCAGGCCCAGTGACCGCGACCTGGGTATGGTCTTCCAGAACCTGGCGCTCTTTCCGCACCTGACCGCCGGCAAGAACATCGCCTTTCCCCTGACCGAGCGGCGTGCCCCCAAGGCGCAGATTGCCGAGCGCGTGACGGCGGTGGCGGAGACGCTGCACATCAAACACCTGCTGCACAAGCTGCCGGCCCAGCTCTCCGGTGGTGAGCGGCAGCGCGTCGCCATCGCTCGGGCCCTGGTGCGCGACCCCAAGGCCTATCTGATGGACGAGCCTATCGCCGCGCTCGACGCCCGCCTGCGCGAGACCACGCGCGTGGAGCTGAAGCGCCTGCAAAGGGAGCTCTCCCACACCCTGGTCTACGTGACCCACGACCAGGAGGAGGCCATGTCGATCGCCGACCGCATCGCCATCATGCGTGACGGCGCGATCGTGCAGATCGGCCCGCCGAGTGAGATCTATAACGCGCCCGCCAACCGCTTCGTGGCGGAGATCGTCGGCTCGCCGCGCATCAATCTCTTCGAGGGGCATGTTTCTGGCGGCAGCTTCCAGGCGGATGACCTGCCTTTGCAGCTGCCCTTCGACTCTCTGCCGGAGGGACCGGCGGCCTTAGCGATCCGGCCGGAGGATCTGGAGATCCTTGACCCCGCAGCGGCGCCGAACCTGGTCGCGGCAGAGATCTATGAGGTAGAGCCGCTGGGTGGCCATACTGTCGTGGATGTCTCCGTCGGTGAGGTCATCTTGCGCGCGCACCTGCCGGGCCAACCGGACTACAGACCCGGAGAAGCGGTGGGTTTGCGTATCGATCGCAACCATTGCCACCTCTTCGATGGACGCAGTGGCGACGTCTTGGTGCATGCGCACTAGCCCTCGTTGTGAGACGGCGCGGCCCTTTGCGGTACTGGTGTTGAAGAGGAGCGTGGTAAGGAAGCAGGGTTAGTGAGACGGCGAACGCCCGAGAACCATACGTTGAGCAAGGCCGTCTTCGCCGGATAGCAGCAAAGAAAGCGGGTCCATGAGCGAGCAAGAGCAGTCTGCGACAAAGCCGGTCGACGCGAAGCCGGGACGTCGGCGGCGCCTCAGCCCGGAAGAGCGGGAGCGAATGATCGTGGCAGGCGCCATCCGCTACTTCGCCGAGCAGGGCTTCGATGGGGAGACCCGCGCGCTCGCCAACTCTATCGGGGTCAGCCAGGCGCTTATCTTCCACTACTTCCCCACCAAGAGCGCACTGATCGACCGGGTTTATGAGGAGGTCTTCCTCAGCCGCTGGAAAGTGGCCTGGATCGAGATCCTGGGCGACCGCTCACGCTCTCTGCGCCATCGCCTCAAGGACTTCTACCGCGACTACTACACCACCGCCGACCGGCCCGAGTGGATCCGCATCACGCTCTATTCCTCCCTGCGCGACATCGACATCAACGCCCGCTACTTCGCCCGCGTGCGTAAGGAGGTGATTCTGCGCATCGCCCGTGAGGTTCGGGTGGAACTGGGCTTTGGCGATTCCGAGGAAGAGATCACCGAGAGTGAAGAGCAGATGGTCTACTGCCTGCACTCAGCCGTGATCTATGCGCTGATCCGTAAGCATGTCTACAGCATGCCGGGGCCGCAGGATCCCCTGCCGATCATCGAAGCCAACGTCGACCTTTACATGAATTCCATCCCCTTGGTGCTGCAGCGCTTCCTCGGCAGCGCGGCATCAGCCCCGGATAAGAAGGAGTAACGCATCCATGGCTGTCTCGGTCGACCGCATCCTCACCACCCACGTCGGCAGCCTGCCGCGCAGCGCGCCTTTGTCGGAGCTGCTCTTCGCCAAAGACAGCGGCGAGACCTATGACGAGCAGGCCTTCGAAGCCCTGGTGCGCCAATCGGTGGAGGAGGTGGTCCAGCGCCAAGCTGACAGCGGCATCGACCTGGTAAGCGATGGGGAGATGAGCAAGATTTCCTACGCCACCTACATCGCCGAACGTCTGACCGGCTTTGGCGGCAACGCGCCGCGTAACGTGCCGCAAGACCTGGACGACTATCCGGCCTACCGCGACAAGGTGGCGGCAACGGGCGGCACGCCGAAGCTGAAGCGCCCCTGCTGCATCGGCGAGGTCACGGTGCGCAACCTGGCGCCGCTCGACCGCGATCTAGACAATCTGAACGCGGCTGCTGAGGCGAGCGGGGTCGCTGGCAGCTTCATGAACAGCGCCACGCCTGGCGTGGTTGCCATCTTCCAGCCGAACCAGCACTACCCCGACCATGACGCCTATCTGGAGGCGCTGGCCGATGCCATGAAGGCGGAGTACGACAAGATCCACGCCGCCGGCGTGACCCTGCAGCTGGACAGCCCCGATCTCGCCTTTGGCCGCCACGTGATCTTCAAGGACCTGAGCGACGAGGACTTCGTGGTGCGGGCCGAGCGCCAGGTGGAGGTCTTGAACCACGCCCTGCGCGACATCCCTGCCGACGCCATGCGCCTGCACATCTGCTGGGGCAACTATGAGGGCCCGCACACCCACGACATCGCCATGGAGAAGGTCTACGATGTCTTCATGAAGGTGAAGCCGCGCGCCTTGCTGTTCGAGACCTCCAACCCCCGCCACGCGCATGAATGGAGGGTCTTCAAAGAACGCGGCGTGCCGGAGGACAAGATCCTCGTCCCCGGTGTGATCGACAGCACCACCAACTTCGTCGAGCACCCAGACCTGGTGGCGGACCGGATCCTGCGCTTCACCGACCTAGTGGGTCGCGAGCGGGTGATCGCCGGCAGCGACTGCGGTTTCTCCACCTTCGCCGGTTTCGGCAAGATCGATGCCGACATCTGCTACGCTAAGCTGAAGGCCCTGTCAGACGGGGCCGCCAAGGCCAGCGAGAAGCTCTGGGGCTGGTAGGGGCGGCGGGCTGTCACAGCCGCCGGGCAGTCCACCTCATGCTAGGCCTTGTCTCCAGAAATCGCAGCTGGAGAGTGGCGAATGGCCTGGGTTTATTTGGGTTTGGCGGCGATCTTTGAGGTCATCTTCGCGATGAGCATGAAGTACGCGGAGGGCTTCACCCGCCCGATCCCCAGTGCCATTACCGTGGTGGCGGTGGCCGCCGGCATCGGCTTTCTGACCCTGGCCCTGAAAGACCTGCCGGTCAGCGTTGCCTATCCAATCTGGACGGCTGTTGGGACCCTGGGGACCGTGACCTTGGGCTACTTCATGCTGGGGGAGTCTTTGACTCTGCTGAAGGTGGTTTCGGCGCTGGCCATCATCGGAGGCGTGGCGGGGCTGAAGGTCTCGACTCTTTAGCGCGGTCACCCCATCAAGATTGGCCCGCCGCCGTCAGGACGATCGCGCTCTGGCGATCAGGTCCCGAGCGGTGCGAGGCGTCAGTAGAAGAGGGTGGTTTCGATAGCGAGCAGGGTGACTCCGTCGGGGATGCTGATGCCGGCTGCCAGCAGCAAGGTGTCGCTGCCGGCACCGCCGTCGAAGATGTCGCCGGCCTGCAGCTCGCCCTGACTGGCCACGCTCAAGGTGTCGTCGCCGTTACCGCCGTAGACAGCATCGATCCCGGAGCCACCGAAGAGGAAGGCGTCGTCATCGCCGCCGCCCTTAATCACATCGCTGCCGCTGCCGCCGAAGAGGTAGGAATCGCCACCGCCGCCACCGGCCAGGCGGTCATCGCCGCTGCCGCCGTAGAGGAAGGCATCATCGCCGGCAAAGCCAGCCAGGCCATCCCCGCCGCTGCCGCCGTAGAAGAAGGAATCCGCACCCGCGTGGCCAGTGGTACGGTCGCCGCGCAGCAGGTCGTCGCCCTCAGACCCCAGCAGGGAGACGTCATCGCCGCTGCCGCCATAGACCCGGTCGTCACCGGCATCGCCGAAGAGCCAGAGGTCATCGCCGCTATCGCCATAGAGACCATCGTTCGACGCCCCGCCGAAGAGCGAGCGGTCGCCCTCCGCGCCGCCGTAGAGCAGGTCGCCGCCAGCCCCACCGAAGAGGCCGTCGCTGCCGGCATCGCCATAGAGCCTGTCGCTGCCGGCATCGCCATAAAGCAAGTCTTGCTCCGCCCCGCCGAAGAGGCCCCCATCGTCGTCGCCGCCGCCGAAGAGGAGATCGACCCCGCTGCCGCCGAACAGTTGGCTATCCTGCCCGCCACCGCCGAAGAGGCTATCCTGGCCGCTGGAGCCGATAAGCCTGTCGTCGCCGGCTCGACCGGTGAGACGGTCGTCCCCCTGAAGGCCAAAGAGAGCGTCAGCACCTGTATCCCCAGCAAGGAAATCATTGTCGAAACCGCCGTCCAGGTTATCGTCACCGGCGCCGCCGAAAAGGCTGTCTTCGCCTCTGCCGCCAGAGAGCCCGGAGTCTCTGCCATCGCCGCCGTAGATCCGGTCGTTATCGTCGCCTCCGAAGAGCCTTGAATCATCTCCACTGCCGCCGTAGATCCGGTCGTTGTCGTCACCACCGCTGAGCGCAGTATCATCTCCAGTGTCGCCGTAAATCCGGTCATCGCCCTTGCCACCGCCGAGATCACTGTCCGCGCCACTGCCGCCGAAGAGCTTGTCGGCGTCGTCATCACCGGTGAGCCTCGTATCGTCCCCATCGCCGCCGTATACCCGATTGTTGCCATTGCCACCACTGAGACCGCTGTCCGCGCCACTGCCGCCGAAGATCCGGTCATTGCCATTGTCACCGCTAAGAACGCTGTCCGCGCCACTGCCGCCGTAGATGCGGTCATTGCCATCCCGGCCGCCGAGATTACTGTCCGCGCCACTGCCGCCGAAGATCCGGTCGTTACCACTTTCGCCATTGAGCTCGTCGTCTGGCCCGTCCCCACCAAAGATTCGGTCATCACCACTATCGCCACGGAGCCTGCCGTCGGGCCCGTCCCCACCGATAAGCCGGTCGTTGCCATCCCCGCCAAGCAAGCTGTCTGCCCCGCTGGCGCCAAAGAGACGGTCGTCGCCGCTCAATCCCTGCAGGGTGTCAGTCGCCGATAGCCCCAGGATCGTGTCGTCGCCGCTGGTGCCAAGAAGACTGTCAGGACCGTCCGTCCCGGTGATGGTTGCCATGCTCTCCCTCCTGATCTCTTTGCGCATAAGGCCAGCTGCCCAGTTGCATCGCCTGACCTAGTAAACTGTCTCCACAACAGTAGTATTGATGTCGATGAGGGTGACGCTGTCCAACAGACCGATCGTATCGTCTGCACGTATGAGCAGCGTGTCCGTACCGCTGCCCCCGTCAAAGAGCCCACCGGCGACAACATCGGTCGCTGTCTCAATCACGAGGATGTCGTCCCCGCTACCGCCGAAGAGGCTATCGAGACCACCACCACCGTCCAGGGAGATATCGTCTCCAGCACCGCCGAATAGCGTGTCGTCTCCAGCGCCGCCAAAGAGATCGCTGTCATTGCCAGAGGAAAAGAAGAGGGTACCGGTACCGTAGACGGTGATCGTGTCCTCCCCCGGAGTGCTTTGCAGGCTAGTCGTTCCGCTCCCTAGGAAAGCGAGAGCGGAGCTGGCAAAAACCTGGCTCCCGGTTCCCTCCAAGACCGTGACCGCGTCCCCAAAGAGCCAGTCAAGGCCGTCGCCGCCAGAGAGAGCATGATCGTTCCCAACGCCGCCATAGAGACGATCATCGTCGTCGCCGCCGGACAGCGAAATGTCATTCCCCGAACCGCCATAAACACGATCGGAGCCGCTGTCGCCGAAGAGGCGGAACTCGACACCCGACCCCCCATCGATAAAGTCCGCACCGCTATCGCCAAAGAGGGCGCCATCGCCGCCGCTGCCGCCGAAGAGGCTGTCGTTGCCAGCGGCTCCGAGGAGGGAGGTATCGTCGCCGTCGCCACCGTAAGCGATGTCGTCACCAGCGCTTCCGAAGAGGAAGGTATCGTTGCCGTCGCCGCCGAAGAGACTATCGTCGCCGACATCGCCGTTGAGTGCGGAGTCATTCCCCGGGCCCCCATTGATGCGGTCCGAACCGGTTCCGCCGTAGAGGCCGCTATCGAGGCCGCTGCGGCCGTAGACACTGTCGTTGCCGCTTTGACCATAGAGCCCGAAGTCGCCACCGCTGCCGCCATAGATGCTGTCATCGCCGACATTGCCGTAGAGCGAGACGTCGTCCCCGCCACCCCCATCGACGCGGTCGGATCCGCTGTCGCCGGAGAGGAAACGATCATTGCCGCTGCCACCGAAGATCTGATCAACACCGCTGCCGCCAAAAAGAGCGGCGTCAACGCCGGAAGCCCCATCGACGCGGTCGGAACCGCTGTCGCCGTAGAGGAAACTATCGAAGCTGACACCGCCGAAGAGGCTGTCGTTACCAGCGTTTCCGAAGAGGAAGGTATTGGAGCCGTCGCCTCCGAAGACGCTGTCGTCTCCGGAGCCTCCGTCCAAGATGCTGTCGGAACCGCCTCCGCCAAAGAGACTATCGTCGCCGCTGCCGCCCTCCAGGCGGTCCTTGCCGCTCAGCCCATACATGCGGTCCCAGAGCTGGCTGCCGTAGAGCGCATTGTCGCCGGCATTGCCAAAGCGCAGATAGCCCTCAACGCCGGTGACGGTCAGGCTCGGGGTGCTGGACAGCGAGGCGGCATCATTCAGCCGCAAGACGTCGGTCCCGCTACCGCCATCGAAGACCTTGCCGGCCACCAGTTCCACCTGGCTGGTGACGACAAGCAGATCGCCGCCACTGTCGCCGAAGAGGCTGTCGGCGCCGCTGCCTCCATAGAGACTATCTTTGCCTTGGCCACCGTACAAGAGCTGCCCTTCGGTCCCGCCTGACAGGCTGTCGGCGCCGCTGCCACCATAGACAAGATCGCCTGCGCCCAGTGCCGTCAGGTCGTCATCGCCGCTGAGCCCATAGAGGCGCGCCAGGACACCAGCATCGCTGCTGAAGGTGTTGATTGCGTCGGTGCCGCACCAGAAGAGGGACTCCACCTGGATGATCTCGATGTTGGCCGGCAAGGTCGCCGCCTCACGCAGGATCAGGGTGTCGACGCCGCTGCCACCGTTGAAGAGCTCGCCGGACAAGAGCTCGCCTTGGCTGGCGACGGTTAGGGAGTCTTCGCCGCTGCCCCCGAAGAGGCTATCACGCCCGCTCTCGCCGGAGAGGGTGTCTCGCCCGTCGCCGCCATGGAGGCTGTCAGAGCCATCACCGCCGAAGAGCCTGTCCCATCCGCCGTCACCATAGACAAGATCCGCACCGCTATCGCCGCGCTGGGTGTCGTCGCCAAGGCCACCGTAGATGCGGTCTGCGTCCGCGCCGCCGTAGAGCGTATCGGCACCGCCGCTGCCTTGGATGATATCGTTACCCGCATCACCGTACTGCGTATCGCGCCCGTCTCCGCCATAGAGGGTGTCATTAGCAGACCCGCCGTCCTGCACATCGTCGCCAGTGCCACCATAGAGGCGGTCCTCGTCCGAGCCGCCGTAAAGCCTATCGTCAGCATCACCGCCATTGAGCCGGTCCGCGTCCGCGCCGCCGAAAAGCGTGTCGCGCCCGCCGCCGCCTCTGAGAAGATCCGCGCCGCTATCACCGCTTTGCCTGTCGTTCCCAGCACCGCCGTAGAGACCATCCTCACCGCTTTGGCCGACCAGCGTGTCCGCCCCGCCGCCACCTGCCAGCGTGTCGGCGAGGTCGGTACCGCTCAACTGGCGTTGCTCGATCGAGACTAAGGTGATGTCGTTCGACAGGAACTGCAGGTCGTTCAAGATCACGGTGTCGCTGCCTTCGCCGCCGTCGAAGAGCGAAGAGAGGGTGCCCGTGCCGGCGCCGATCAGGGTGTCGCTGCCCGCACCGCCGAAGAGGGACAAGCTGTCCGTAGTGACCGAGCCATCGAGCCGGTCGTCGCCGGTACCGCCCGAGACCCAGTTGGCGTTGATGCCTGTCTGGCTGGAGAGCGAGTCCGCACCGCTGGTCCCCGCTATGGTCATGACCTCAATGTCGACGAAGCTTGCCGCGTTAATCGACAGCGTGGTCAGGGTCCAGAGATAGACTGTATCGGTGCCGTCGCCGCCGTCCCAGAGTTCGTCTGCCTTGATGGTGACACCTTCCAGCAAGTCGCTGCCGCTACCGCCATAGACGCTGTTCGTGTCGGCCACGGCGAAGAGGTGATCGTCGCCGTCACCGCCGTAGATCGTGTCGTTCCCGATACCGCCAAAGACGGTGTCTATGCCGTCCTTGCCTTGGATCACGTCGGCGCCGCCCGCCCCAAGCAGGGAGTCGTTCCCCGCATCGCCGATCAGACGGTCATCTTCGGTGCTGCCCACTAAGCGATCATCACCACTGCCGCCATAGGCGGTGTCCTGGCCCGAACCACCCCAAAGGCTGTCGTGACCACTGCCACCGAATAGACTGTCCGCGTCACCTCCGCCGAAGAGCCTGTCGCCCTCATTCCCGCCGTAGAGACTGTCGGCCGCATCACCGCCGTAGAGGCTGTCAGCCGCATCACCGCCAAAGAGCCTGTCGGCTGCCTCGCCGCCGTAGAGGCTGTCGCTGTCGGTTCCGCCGAAAAGCTTGTCAGCCTCGCTGCCGCCAAAGAGCGTGTCGACCGCATCGCTACCAGAAAGCGTGTCCACCCCGCTGTCGCCGTGCAGTGTGTCGTCGCCGGCAGCCCCAGTGAGGGTGTCGTCGTCCAAGCCACCATAGGCCAGGTCGGCATCCAGGCCGCCCTTGATCTCGTCCTTGCCGTCACCCCCAAAGAGCTGGTCCGGACCCGATGCGCCGAGCAAGGAGTCATTCCCCGAACCACCTTCGATCCGGTCGGCTTCATTGCTGCCGACGATGCGATCGCTGCCGGAGCCGCCGAAGGCCGCGTCGAGCCCGTTTTCGCCCCAGATCGAGTCATTGCCGGCGTCACCGAAGAGCCTGTCTTCGTCATCGCCACCACGCAGGCTGTCGTCACCAGACCCGCCGTAGAGCAGATCATTGCCGCTGAGGCCGTAGAGACGGTCGTCGCCGCTCAATCCATAGATCGTGTCGCTGCTTTCGCTGCCGGTCAGGCTGTTGTTTACCCCTGCCGTGCCGAAGATAACCGCCATGCTTCTTCTTCCTCCCCCTTCTTTTCAACACTCAGCCTGCCGGGCTGCCTTGACCGCCTTGGGGCCTTCCCTGCGCACGTGGATCGTCACCGGCGGCGACGTTGAGGCGGCAGCGTCGCTGCAGCAGGAACGCTGTCACCTGCCTTGCCGCAAGCATCCAATCCGGGGTTGAAGGAAATGCACAATTCTTGCTACTTCGCTCTTGACCGGCGATGGGCGGGGCTTACCATATTATCTACAAGAGTTTCTATCTTTGTTTTCCACGTAGAGCTGGTTTGCGGCACCAAAAAGCTGAAGGTTATTCTACTTGCTCTCAAGTATCTTGCGATATCCTGTTGAACCTCCATCAGCGGAGACGGTGAGCTAGGACTGGACGCGGCCTGATCAACCGCGCCAAACAACCCTTCAGTGTCTTGGCGCCGGACACTATCGCGAACCTTCAGCATCTGTCCTTGGCTGAGAGTCTCAGTCTTCTTGTCTCAGCGTCTCACGGCGAGAGATGGCTATGGCCGCTTTTGACTGTCTCTCTGCGGCGCAAAGGGTCTTCTCGCCCCTTGCTCTTGGCATGGGGGCTTCACCGAAAAATGATGAAATACAGACGGCAAAGGACTGCTGTAACGACAGTCTTTCTATGTAGAAAAGCAGGCTATGCAGGTGGTGTTACTTTAATTTTTTTGGCCGGTTCCGGCGCGTTGGTGGTCGATAGCGAGGGCGACTGCAGCGTTGACCTCCGCTTTGGCGCAAGCAGCCGCTCCGCCGCTGGGCGGCCGACCGCAAGCGATTTTCTTTTTCTCGCGCCGGAGGCACAAACGGCTCAGCCCGCCGCTTGAAAGGCGCGCGTGATCGCGGCTCCCATGGCGCGGGCCGGCTCGCTCCGGCCATCGCGGCCGTACTGCAGGACCAAGGTGGAGCGGGGCAGGGGGCCTGGTGCTGCCGCACCGCGCAGCGCCGCGACGCCCGGCGGCAGGTCCTTGTTGCTCAAGACCGCGAGCGCCATGCCGGCCTCTACCGCTGCCAGGATGCCAGATGCACTCTCACTGCTGTAGACGACGCGGTAGGACCGCCCGCCTTTGCGCAAGGATTCCAGCGCCAGGTCGCGCCACCAGCAGTCTCGGTCGAAGAGGGCGACGGGCAGGGTGTCCAGCCGCTCCGGCTCCAGGTCAGGGCGGCAGACCCAATGCAGAGCGTTCCGGCGCAGCACCTGCATGCCCGGCAGGACTGCCGCCACCTCGTGCACGGCAAGGTCCAGCTCGCCGGCGGTGAGTGCTTTAGGAAAGCCGCTGCTGAGCGCGCAGTCTACCGTCAGCGCGATCTGCGGATGGCTGCGGCCGAAGTCAGCCAGGATGGCCGAGAGCTCGCCCTTGCTCTGGTCGTCGGGAATGCCGATCCGCAAACGGCCGCTGAGGCTGCGGGACTGCAGTTGGGCTAACCCCTGATCAAGCAAGGCGACGACTTGGCGTGCGACCGGCAGCAGGGTCTCGCCGGCGGGGGTCAAGACCACGCCGCGGCCATGGCGACGCAGCAGGGCGACGCCTGCCGTCTCCTCCAGCTGCTTGATCTGGACGGAGGTTGCTGATTGCGAACGGCCAATGGTCTGCGCTGCGGCGGTCACACTGCCGGCCGCTGTCACCGCCAGAAAGGTACGCAGCAGCTCGCTATCAAGTCTTTGCATGCTTCACCCATCGTGTAAGTCGATTGCTGATATAGAAACTATGCGATTTTCCGCTGGCTTGAAAGCTGCGATAAGGGGAGGACGACAGGCCTGATGCTGACTGGCTTCCCTAAGCACAGCCCTCATGCTGAGCCTGTCGAAGCATGTGCCCAGGAGAAGATCCTGCTTGGGGCACATCCTTCGACAAGCTCAGGATGAGGTTAGTGCTTTTGGAGGTATCACGTGGAAGCAGGGCGATCTTGGTTTTGGCATAGCTGCCTCTGGAGACACGACTGATGTCCGACACTCTGACCCAACCGCGTACAGTGACGACGCGCCGTGTCGTCGTGAGCCTCAGCCTGCTCTGCCTGCTCGCCGCGGCCCTCTGGTGGCCGGAGGAGGCGTTGGATCTCCTGCGCTATCTGGCCTGGAGCCTGGTGGAGATCGCTCCGCTGGTGATCCCCGGCATCCTGCTGGCCGCTTGGGTCAGCGCCAGCGGGGCAGGGCGGGTGGCCGCCGGCGTCTTCCAGGGGCATCTGGTCTCGACCGTGGTACTGGCGTCGCTGATCGGCGCGCTGACGCCGGTCTGTGGGGTCACCGTGCTACCGCTGATGGCGGGCTTGCTGGCGGCGGGTGTGCCCTTGGCGCCGATCATGGCCTTCTGGCTCTCCTCGCCGGTCACCGATCCGGCCATGCTGGCGACGACGGCGGCGACCCTGGGTTTCGACTTCGCGCTGGCCAAGACCTTCATCGCCTTCTGTTTCGGCCTGCTGGGCGGCTTCGTCACTGCCGGCTTCGCCCAGCGCCCTTGGGCCTTGGCACCGCTCAGGGAGAACCGGTTGGTCGGACAACTGGGCTGCCACAGCGCCTGCGCGCCGGAGGGCTATGTCCTGGCGGTTTGGCGCGACCCGGGTCGGCGGCGCGTCTTCCGCTCCGAGGCCCTGGCGACCACCCGGCTGATCCTCATCTGCCTGACCCCAGCCTTCGCCGCCGAATACGCGCTGAACGCCTTCTTGGAGCCGGACAGCCTGGCCCCCTATCTGGGCGAGGACAGCTGGTGGTCGGTTCCGGTCGCCGTCTTTGTCGGTGCCCCGGCCTACCTGGACGGTTATGCCGCCTTGCCGCTGACGCGCGGTCTCTTGGACCATGGCATGGCGCCAGGCGCCGCCATGGCCTTCCTGGTCGCCGGCGGTGTGGTCAGCGTCTGGGGTGCGATCGCCATTGCGCCGGTTCTGAAGATCAAGCCCTTTCTGCTCTACCTGGCCTTGGCGGTCGCAGGCTCGCTGCTCGCCGGCTGGGGCTATGGCGCCTTGGCTTAAGCGCTCTGCCGTTCGTAGGGGCCCAGCAGATAGGGCGCCAGGAAGCGCCCGGTGTGGCTCTTCTCGGCAGCGGCGATGACCTCCGGCGGGCCTTCGGCGACGATCTGGCCGCCACCGTCACCGCCCTCGGGCCCCAGGTCGATGATCCAATCGGCGGTCTTGATGACCTCTAGATTGTGCTCGATCACCAGCACCGTGTTCCCCTGCTCGACCAGGGTGTGCAGCACCTCCAAGAGCTTACGGACGTCCTCGAAGTGCAGGCCGGTGGTCGGCTCGTCCAGGATATAGATGGTGCGGCCGGTGGCGCGTTTGGACAATTCCTTGGCCAGCTTCACCCGCTGTGCCTCACCGCCAGACAGCGTGGTGGCGGGCTGGCCCACCTTGATGTAGCCCAGGCCGACCCGCTCCAGGGTCTCAAGCTTCGAGCGGATGGTGGGCACGGCGTGGAAAAGCTTCACGGCTTCTTCCACTGTCATGTCCAGCACGTCGGCAATCGACTTGCCGCGGAAGAGCACCTCCAGGGTCTCGCGGTTGTAGCGCTGGCCCTTACAGACATCGCACTCGACATAGACGTCGGGCAGGAAGTGCATCTCGATCTTGATGACGCCGTCGCCCTGGCAGGCCTCACAGCGCCCGCCCTTGACGTTGAAGGAGAAGCGGCCCGGCTTGTAGCCCCGTTCTTTGGCTTCCGGCAGGCCGGCGAACCAGTCGCGGATCGGGGTGAAGGCGCCGGTGTAAGTGGCTGGGTTGGAGCGCGGCGTGCGGCCGATGGGCGACTGATCGATGTCGATCACCTTGTCGAGGAAGGCGACGCCTTTGATCTCTTGATGCTCGGCCGGGCGGGCGCGGGCGTTGTTCAGCTGCTTGGCCAGCGCGCGGTAGAGCGTTTCGATGATGAGCGTGGACTTGCCGGAGCCGGAGACGCCGGTCACGCAGGTGAAGGTGCCCAGCGGGATGGTCGCATCCACCGTCTGCAGATTGTTGGCCGAGGCGCCGATGATCTCCAACGCCTGCTTTTTGTGGCCAGCCCGGCGCCTATCGGGGATGGGGATCTGCTTCATCCCGGTCAGATACTGGCCGGTGAGGCTAGCCGGATTGGCCATGACCGCCTCGGGCAGGCCGTGCGCCACCACCTCGCCGCCGTGCACTCCGGCGCCTGGGCCCATATCGACCAGGTAGTCGGCGGAGCGGATCGCATCCTCGTCGTGCTCGACCACGATCACCGTGTTGTCCAGGTCGCGCAGGCGCTTCAGGGTTTCCAGCAGGCGTTCATTGTCGCGTTGGTGCAGGCCGATGGAGGGCTCGTCCAGCACGTAGAGCACGCCGGTCAGGCCCGATCCGATCTGTGAGGCCAGGCGAATCCGTTGGCTTTCCCCGCCCGACAGGGTCGCCGAGGCACGGGAGAGGGTCAAGTAGTCGAGGCCGACGTCGTCCAGGAAACGCAGACGGTCGTTGATCTCTTTCAGGATGCGATGCGCGATTTCCTGGCGCTTGGGGGTAAGGCTATCGTTCAGCCCTTCGAACCAGACCTTGGCGTCGCGAACGGACAGCCGCGCGGCCTCACTGATCGAGCGCCCGCCGATCTTCACGGCCAGCGCCTCGGGCCGCAGCCGCTCGCCGCCGCAAGCCTCGCAGGCGTGTTCGCCTTGATACTTGCCCAGCTCCTCACGTACCCAATCGCTGTCGGTCTCGCGAACCCGGCGCTGCATGTTGGGGATGACGCCTTCGAAGGGCTTCTTGGTCTCATAAGAGCGCAAGCCGTCGTCGTAGCGCATGGGAATGGCCACGCCCTTGGAGCCATAGAGCACTAGATCGCGCGCGGCCTGGGGCAGCTTGCTCCAGGGCTGGGTCAGCGAAAACTTCTTGTGTTTCGCCAGGTTCTGCAGGGTTTGCTGATAGTAGGGTGAGGAGGTGTTGGACCAGGGCGCGATGGCGCCGGCCTTGAGGCTCAGGCTCTCGTCCGGAACCACCAAGGACTCGTCGAAATAGCTGGTTAGCCCGAGCCCGTCGCAGCTGGGGCAGGCTCCGTGCGGTGAGTTGAAGGAGAAGAGGCGCGGCTCGATCTCCTCAATGGTGAAGCCGGAGACCGGGCAGGCGAACTTGGCAGAGAAGGTATGACGGCTGCCGTCGTCCGCCGATTCGATGAAGGCCAAGCCGTCGGCCAAGGCGAGAGCGGTTTCGAAGGAGTCGGCCAGCCGCTGTTCCAGCCCTGCGCGCAGAACCAGGCGATCGACCACCACCTCAATGTCGTGCTTCCGCTTCTTGTCCAGCGCTGGAGCCTCAGCGATTTCAAAGAGTTCCCCGTCGATCTTCACCCGCTGAAAGCCGCGTTTCATCAGCTCTGCCAGCTCCTTGCGGTACTCGCCCTTGCGGCCGCGCACGATGGGCGCCAGCAGGTAAAGGCGGCTGCCTTCCGGCAGCTCCATCACCTTGTCCACCATCTGGCTGACGGTCTGGCTCTCGATCGGCAGACCGGTGGCGGGTGAGTAGGGGACGCCGACACGCGCCCAGAGGAGGCGCATGTAGTCGTAGATCTCCGTCACCGTCGCCACGGTGGAGCGGGGGTTCTTGGACGTCGTCTTCTGCTCGATGGAGATGGCGGGGGAGAGGCCTTCGATGGCGTCCACGTCCGGCTTCTGCATCATCTCTAGGAACTGGCGCGCATAGGCCGAGAGGCTCTCGACATAGCGGCGCTGGCCCTCGGCGTAGATGGTGTCGAAGGCGAGCGACGACTTGCCCGAACCAGACATGCCGGTGATCACCACCAGCTGGTGACGCGGCAGATCCAGCGATACGTTCTTCAGGTTATGTTCGCGCGCGCCGCGGACGGTGATGCTGCCGCTCATGGACCTTCTTCTTCCTCCTCAAGGTGCCACCTCGCTAAAGGCGGCGCGGATTGCGGCAGGCTGCCGGGGTATCAGGCGTTCAAAAGGATATAGCCGCCACGCAAGAGGCGACAATGTGGGTCGCTGGAGACGGCCAAGAGGACTTTTGCTCTAGCCTGGCCCAAGACAGGGGCGCAGTATAGCCACGGGCGCCTGGCCGTAGTGTCAAGGTTATCCACAAAACTGCGGCGAGGATGGGAACGACAAGGGAGCCAGAGGATGAAGAGACTCGTAACTGTGGCAGCGGCGACTGCATTGCTGGGGCTGTCGGCCATGCCAGCGCAGGCCGAGAGCATCATGAAAGAGGATTTCGAGGGGGCAACCGTCGCTCAGGTAGTGAAGCTCTGCTCACCCGGTGAGAATGATGGCATGGGCCAGTACGCCATGGGCTATTGCTATGGCTGGATTGCAGGGATCGAGCAGTTCTACGATGCGCTGGTCGCCGACCCACGCTTCAACTTCACGCCGTCGGTCTGCACGGATAGCGAAATCTCGCGCGAAGAAGCCCGCCAGACGATGATTGCCTGGGCTGTCGAGAACCCCGATTCGGCCAGCATGCCGGCCTTGAGCGGTCTCATTGCCGCGATGCGGGCAAAGTATCCCTGCTAGACCGCGTATTCTAGAGACGGAACCTTCGAGAAGGAGCAAAGAGATGGTTCGGAAAGGTGCGATCGTTCTTGTGGCTGTCGGCGGTTTAGCGCTCGCTGGCTGCCAGAATGTGGATAGCGGCACGGCGGCGCGAACCGGTGTTGGTGCCGGTGTCGGTGCTGCGACCGGTGCCGTCATTGGGGCCTTTGCCGGTAGCCCAGGTGCTGGCGCGGGGATCGGTGCCGCCATCGGTGGTGCAGGCGGATTCCTCTATGACCAAGTGAAGAAGGACAACGAGTAGGCCCTACCCCAAGGGGTCTTGCTCCAACCCGACCTTCCACTAGGATGCGACGCGGCGGCTCGGATTCTGTCCCGAGTCGCCGCGTTGTCGTTTTCTGATCTGCTGTGGCAGAAAGTGAAGACGGCGTTGAGTGTTCCAAGGAGACAAAAACCATGGCGGGTAGCGTCAACAAGGTGATCCTTGTCGGCAATCTTGGCCGCGATCCAGAAATCCGCAGCATGCAGAACGGCGGCCGCGTAGCCAATCTGTCGATTGCCACGTCCGAGACCTGGAAGGACCGCAACAGCGGTGAGCGCCGCGAGAAGACCGAGTGGCACCGGGTGGTCATCTTCAACGAGGGACTCGTCAAAGTCTGCGAGAACTATCTGAAAAAAGGCGCAAAAGTCTATCTGGAAGGGCAAATCGAAACACGCAAATGGCAGGATCAGAGCGGCCAAGAGCGCTATAGCACGGAGATCGTGCTGCGGCCCTACCGCGGGGAGCTCACCATGCTGGATGGGCGCAGCGGTGGCCAAGGCGGTGGCGGTTTCGACCAGCGCGACGAGGGTTACGGCAGTGGCGGCGGCGGCGGTGGCAGCTTCGGCGGCGGCTCTGGCGGGGGGCCAGATCCCCTGGATGACGAGATCCCCTTTTGATCCTATCGCCGCCAGATCGAAGGGTGTAGAAGGGCTGATGGGGTGCGTTTGGGCTGCGCCAGCCTGGCAAAGGTGCTTGACCGCCGCGAGAGAACTCCAGCAGTAAAGTGACGTGATAATCAAAAAGGACGCCGGAGGGTTACACCTATGTCCAAGACCATGACCAAGTCAGAGATTGTCGGCCAGGTCGCCGAGCAGGCCGAGATTTCCAAGGCCGCCGCTCAGGCCGCTGTCGATGCCTTTATCGCTGCCATCGAAGGCGGCCTCAAAGAGGGTGGGGTGCGTATCCCTGGCCTCGGCACCTTCACCGTGCGTGAGCGGGCGGCCCGCACCGGCCGCAACCCGCAGACTGGTGAAGAGATCGCGATTGCCGCCAGCAAGTCCGTCGGCTTCAAGGCTGCGAAGAACCTGAAAGACGCGGTCAGCGACTAAACGCAACCGCCTAAGCCCGGCAGCCGCATAGCGCAGGTTGCCGGGTGACTACCCCGATCGCGCTCTGCCTGCATCACTGGGATCATAGCATCCCGTCCCTTGCAGAGAACTCGCTTCTCATTCGCTTTCCAGTGGGCTTTGCCGGTCGCGCTTTGCTATGTTGCGGCGCGAAGTGCCGTGTTGCTGCGGCGTTCGAGACAAGGCGTTCGATCCGGCCGGCGTCAGGCCGCCGCGTGAGCGCTGGCAACGCCTGCTTCGATCACGCCTTAAGCCCTGTCCTTTGGTCCGAGAGCGAGCCTTACCTGCGTGTCAGATGTCGTAAACCCGTCCGGCGACGGTCCCGGTAGTCCTGGGCCGCGTGATCCCGGCGTAGAACCGGTCACCATCGAAGAGGAGATGAAGCGCTCCTACCTCGATTACGCGATGAGCGTGATCGTGTCGCGCGCGCTGCCCGATGTCCGCGACGGCCTGAAGCCGGTGCATCGGCGCATCCTCTACACGATGAAAGAGCAGGGCTACGACTGGAACCGAGCCTACCGCAAGTCGGCGCGTATCATCGGCGACGTCATGGGTCAGTTCCACCCGCACGGCGACGCGCCGATCTATGATGCCATGGTCCGCATGGCGCAGCCCTGGTCGATGCGGGTGCGGCTGATCGATGGACAAGGCAACTTCGGCTCCATCGACGGCGATCCGCCGGCGGCCATGCGCTACACCGAGGCTCGGCTTGAGCGGGTCGCCAGCGAAGCCCTGCTGGCGGACATCGACGAAGACACGGTCGAGTTCCAGCCGAACTACGACGAGACCACCAAGGAGCCCACGGTCCTCCCGGCCCGACTGCCGAACCTTCTGGTGAACGGCGCCAACGGCATCGCCGTCGGGATGGCGACCTCTATCCCGCCGCACAATCCGGGCGAGGTGATCGACGCCTGCTGTGCGCTTTTGGATGACCCCGATGCCTCGGTCGAGGATCTGATGCAGCACCTGCCGGGCCCGGACCTGCCCACCGGCGGCATCATCGTCGGGCGTGCGGGTATCCTCTCCGCCTACCGGCAGGGCCGCGGCACCATCGTGGTGCGTGGCCGGGCGGAGGTCGAGCCGCGCGCCGGTGACCGCGAATCCATCGTCATCACCGAAATCCCCTTTCAGCTGACCAAGACCCGGCTCTTGGAGCGGATCGGTGAGGTGGTGCGCGAGAAGATCATCGAGGGTATTTCCGACCTGCGCGACGAGAGCGATCGCCAGGGCCTGCGGGTCGTCGTCGAGCTGAAGCGTGATGCCCAGTCGGATGTGGTCTTGAACCAGCTCTACCAGCACACGCCGCTGCAGACCTCCATCGGCATCAGCCTGCTGGCGATCGATGGACGCCGCCCGCTGGTCTTCTCCCTGCGCGAGGTGCTGCAGGCCTTCCTGCAGTTCCGTGAAGAGGTGGTTACGCGGCGCACTGCCTTCCGCCTAGGCAAGGCGCGCGACCGGGCGCATGTCTTGGTGGGCCTGGCCATCGCCGTTGCCAACATCGACGAGGTGGTGGCGCTGATCCGCCGTGCGCCCAATCCGGAGGTCGCCCGCAACGGCCTGATGGAGCGTGCCTGGCCGGCCGGCGATATCGCCCCTCTGGTGCGCCTAATCGACGAGCCGGGGCACGAGGTGGCCGCCGACGGGACCTATCGCCTCTCGGAGATCCAAGCCCGGGCCATCCTGGACTTGCGCCTGCAGCGCTTGACCGGCCTAGAGCGGGACAAGATCGCCGAGGAACTGGAGGCTCTGGCCGCCGAGATCCGTGAGTACCTCGAAATTCTGGCCTCGCGCGCCCGCCTGCTGGCCATCGTGCGCGATGAGCTGGTGGCGCTGAAAGAGCGCTATGACGACCCGCGCCGCACGACCTTGGAAGAGGGCGAGGCCGATACCGACATTGAGGATCTGATCCAGCGCGAAGACATGGTGGTTACCCTCTCCGCAGCCGGTTACATCAAGCGGGTTCCGCTTTCCGCCTACCGGGCGCAGCGCCGCGGCGGCAAGGGCCGCTCTGGCATGTCGACGCGCGACGAGGATCTGGTGAGCGGGCTTTTCGCCTGTTCGACCCACACCCCGGTGCTCTTCTTCTCCTCCCGCGGCAAGGCCTACAAGCTGAAGGTCTACCGTCTGCCGATCGGCAGTCCGCAGGCGCGCGGCAAGGCCCTGGTGAATCTACTGCCTTTGGAAGCCGGTGAGACCATCACGGCCACCCTGCCACTCCCAGAGGACGAGACGGAGTGGGGGAACCTGCAAGTGGTCTTCGCCACCTCGTCAGGCACGGTCCGCCGCAACCGCCTCTCGGACTTCGCCAATGTGCGGGCCAACGGCCTGATCGCGATGAAGCTGGAGGATCGCGACACCAAGCTGATCGGGGTCGCGCTCTGCAGCGAGGACCAGGACGTCATGCTGGCCTCTGCGCGCGGCAAGGCCATTCGCTTCCGGGCGACCGACATCCGCCTCTTCGCCGGCCGTGATTCCACCGGCGTTCGCGGCATCCGTTTGGAGTCTGGCGACCGGGTCATCGACCTGGCGATCCTCAATCCCGTCGATGCGACGGCAGAGGAACGCGATGCCTATCTGCGCGCCGCCACCTTGCGCCGGCGCAGTGAAGAAGAGGAGGCCGGTGCAGCGCCGGCTGAGGGCGGCTTCCCGGCAGAGCGTTTCGCCGAGCTGGAGGCGCAAGAACAGCTGCTGCTATCGATCTCCAGCGACGGCGTCGGCCGACGCGCCTCCGCCTACGACTACCGGGTCACAGGCCGGGGCGGGCAGGGGATCAGCAACCTCGATCTCTCGCGCCCCGGTGGTCAGTCGGTGGAGGTGGTGGCCACCTTCCCAATTGAGCGGGGTGACCAGATCCTGCTGGTGACCAACGGCGGCCAACTGATCCGCTGCCCGGTCGAAGACATCCGCATTGCCGGTCGTGCCACACGCGGGGTCAGGATCTTCGACGTGGCGCGTGACGAGCAGGTTGTTTCGGTCAGCCGCCTAGCCGAAGATGAGGCGACGGGCGAGGAAGACGCCGAGCTTGAGGGGGACCCCACGCCGGACGATGAGACGGCCACGTAAGGTGGCGTTCATCGGCTTGGATTGGGATCGCTCGTCCTAAGACCTAGATCTGGCGGGGAATACGAGAGACGTTCATGGCCAAGCCGCTGATCGGTGTCTATCCGGGCACCTTCGATCCCATCACCAATGGGCACATCGACATCATCCGCCGCGCGACCCGGGTGGTCGATCGGCTAATCGTGGCCGTCGCCAAGAATGACGGCAAGGGGCCGCTCTTTCCCACGCAAGAACGGCTGGAGATGGTGCAGGCGGAAATCGACCGGATCGAGAGCTATGGTGCGACCATGGAGGCGCGCGCCTTCTCGACGCTTCTGATCAACTTCGCGGCCTCCGTCCATGCCAGTGTCATCGTCCGCGGTCTGCGTGCTGTTTCCGATTTTGAGTACGAGTTCCAGATGGCCGGCATGAACGCCCGCATGGAACCGAAGATCGAGACGGTCTTTCTCATGTCGTCCGAACACCATCAGTTCGTCTCCTCCCGCTTCGTTAAGGAGATCGGGCGCTTCGGCGGCAATATCTCTACCTTCGTGACGCCGCGCGTGGAACAGCGCCTGGCGGAGCGCTTCGATCAGCTGGACAAAGAGAGCTAGGCGACGTCGCCGGCGCGTCCTGCTACAGGCAGGCTGAGACTTGACCGCTTTGCACGAGCAAGGAGCCCTTGGCAGATGTCAGATGGTACCTGGAGCGACTACTTCCCTTTCGAGACCGGTCAGCAGCTGAAGCTGGAAGCCAAGATCCTGGTCTTCACCTTGAAGGGCACTGCCGAGGTCGTGAGCCGCTCCGACGACACGCTGTCGCTGACGGTTGAGATCCCAGAGCAGAAGGTGGTGGGTCGGGACATTCCAGAGGTCTCGCTGGCAATCGCCATGACCCACAAGGCGGACGGCGCGGAGAATGGTGCTACCATCACCTATCGCAACAAAGAGCGCGTGGACGACAAGGTCACCATGAGCTCCGACCTCGCCAAATGGCAGCGCCGTGTCGAGCCCTCCATCCCGATCGCCAGCAAGATGCTTGGCTTCACCTTGCGCCGCATGGGTGATCAGCGCGGCGAGATCGTCGATGTGACGGGATTGAACCTGCCCTTCGAGATCAAACTGAAACTGCGTCCTGCCTAAAATCTCCGCTTCACGCTGCGTTGATGACTTTTTGCGCGAAATCAGACTGGTTCTCTGGCGCTCAGCAGCTACAGTTAGAGGATGCGCGCTTTCCTGATCCTCGCTTGCTTGCTCTGCGGCCTTTCGGCGGCCCGCGCCGATCAGACCGATCCTCGGCTTAATCCGCTCTTTGAGGCGCTCGCCTCCTCGACCTCCTTCGCGCAGGCCCAGCGCTTTGAGCGGGTCATCTGGGTCTTGTGGCTCGACCACGACGACGCAACGGTGATGGAGCGCATGTCGGTATCGAGCCTGGCGCTCGGGGAAGGCCTCACCGACGCGGCTTTGGAAGAGGTGAACGCCGTCATCGAGTGGGCGCCCGACTACGCCGAAGGCTGGAACCGCCGGGCGACGATCGCCTACATGCAAGGCCGCTACGTCGATTCTCTGTCGGACATCGATCGTGTCTTGGAGCTTGAGCCCAGGCACTTCGGCGCCCTTTCGGGCAAAGGGCTCTGTCTCATGGCGCTTGGCCGCTATGAGGAGGCCGAGCTCGCCTTCCGGGCCGCCTTGGCCATCCATCCGCATATGCCGGGCGCGAAGCGCAACCTGGATACCCTGAAAGACCTACTCGGCAAGCCGATCTAGCCCCTAGGAACGCGCTGCCATCAACGCGTTCCAGCTTTGCGCTGCCTCGCAGTCTGGTGAATCGAGCGAAAAGTGCTCGCCTTCCGCAGCGAAGCTTTGCATGTGCACGATGACGCTTTCGGCATCGAAGAGCACAACCCCCAGGGCCGAGGGCTCCATCGTGCCGCCGACCTGCTGCGGTTCCTTCAGGTCCAGGGCGACCTGATGATTGGTGCCGAAGAGGGTCGAGATGGGGATGCCCAGCCAGGACCCGGCGATCGGCCTGTGGACATGACCGAAGAAGAGATGGCGGACCTGGCCATGGTCTAGAAGCAGCCGGCGCAAGGTCTCCACACCACCCAGCAGCCGCAGCCGGTCCATGCCGGGGATGCCGACGTCGAAGGGCGGGTGGTGGACAAAGAGGAAGAGGGGACGGTTACGGTGGGCCGTCAACTGCTCTTCCAACCAGGCCAAGCGATCCTCGCAAAGCCGGCCCGGGGTTGTGCCGTCCTGCAGGCTGTCGAGTGCCAGGCAGACAAGGCTTTCCAGGTCCACGACGAACTGCGTGTAGCCCTGTGCGTCACGCGGACGCTCGGGAAAGACGGCATGGAAGGGCGCCCGGGCGTCATGGTTGCCGAGCAGGAGGTGAACAGGCACCGGGATCTTCGCCACCAGGTCTTTGAGGGCCCCGTAGGCGGCCTCTTCGCCCCAATGGGTGAGGTCGCCAGTGACGAAGAGGGCCTTGGCGTCGGCGTGCTGATCGCGGATCACCTGCACGACCGGCTGCAGGCGGGCCAGCGGGTCAGAGCCGTAAAGGCACCTACCCGGAGCTACCAAATGGGTATCCGTTAGGTGCAGGATCTTTTCCATAGGGTAGGCTCCATTGCCATTCACGCGCAATCTAGAGCGAAAGGCGGTGCAGACGATAGGGAAACCTCAAGCGGCCTTACCGTAGTAAAGACTGACGGTGTGCGTCGCCTCCGCAAAGAACAACCAGCGCTCGATCCCGACTGCAACCAAGGCAAGCAGGGCCGCGGGGAGGCTGAAGAAGAGCTGCGTCCAACCGCCCCCGCTAAGCCCGGCAAAGACCAGGCAGACCAGGGCCGCCAAGGCGAAACCCAGGGCCAGCAGCCGCAGCTTGCCGGAATGCTTGCGCGCCACGCGATAGCCCATCTCTTCCGTCAGATAGTTGTCTTGCGTGTGCGGCGGCTCCAGCAAGGTGACATCGCCTTTGCGCTGCAGGCCGGTCGCCGAGGCCAGGGTGGCCAGTGGCGCGGATCTGTCGATGTCGCGCCAATAGCTCTGCTTCATGACCCAGGCCACCAGCAAGAGCCCGGCGGCAACGAAGGCCAAGGGTGCGGCCTCAGGCTCGAAGGCCAGCAGGCAACTCAAGAGCGGCGCGCCGCTGGCCAGGGCCAGCAGAAGGTAGAGCGGCGGAACCTTGGGGTGGTGCCACTGCCGGATCGGCTTGAGGCTGGCGTAGATCATCGCGGTGGCCAGCACGGTCGCCGCCGCCCCAATGACGGAGAGCAGCGCGCAAAGCAATGGCAGCCAGCCTTGCATTCCCAGCAGCGGCCCGGTCAGCAGCAACCCAGCGGCGGGCGGAAAGGTTGCCAGTGCGAAGACGCCTTCACGCGATAGCCAAGAGGAGCGCCACTGGGTCACCGCCCGCCAGGCCCGTTCCGGCCGGCGAAGGTGGCGGGTGGAGGCCAGCAAGCCAACGGTGATGAAGCCCAAGGCAACGGCCAGCCCGATGCCGAAGGCCCAGGCATCGGCGCTCCACGGCAGCTGCAAGAGGTAGCCGAGGCTTAAGAGGAAGAGCAGGCCATAGCCCGCACCGCTGAGCGCGGTGAAGGCGATGACCGAGGGTGCTGGGTGCATGGGCTAGCCTCCCAACACGCGGTCGAGCCAGCCGAGGAAGCCACCTTCGGGGCTGGCAGGCTCCAAGGCTTTGGGCGCGGCGCTCTGACAGCCCTCACGGCGGGGGCGGGGCGGCAGGTACTTGTTGGTCGGGTGGTAGCCAAGCTCTGGCATGAGATCGCGGCCGCCGCGCTCCGCCACCAGCCGCGAGACCTCGCTGTCGGGATCGGCCAGGTCGCCGAAGTGGCGGGCCGAGGCCGGGCAGGTGCGCACGCAGGCCGGCTGACGCTCCTCTTCCGGAATGGCCTCGTTGTAGATGCGGTCAACGCAGAGCGTGCACTTCTTCATCACGCCGACGACCGGGTCCATCTCCCGCGCTCCATAGGGGCAGGCCCAGGCGCAGAGGCCGCAGCCCATGCAGCGGTCCTCATCGACCAGAACGATGCCGTCAGACTCGCGCTTGTAGGAGGCGCCGGTGGGGCAGACGGTGACACAAGCGGCGTCCGCACAGTGCAGGCAGGACTTGGGGAAGTGGACCACCTGCGGCTGGCCTTCCTCAGGCTCGACCTCGAAGGCGTGCACCCGGTTCAGCCAGGCGCCGGCTGGGTTGGCGCCATAGGGATCAAGGTCGCTCAAGGGCGCCGGATAGCCGCCGGTGTTCCACTCTTTGCAATTCACCACGCAGGCCTGACAGCCAACGCAGGTGTCCAGATCGATGACCAGGCCGAGGGCCTTCTCTGGCGGGCGTTTGGGCAGGCTGGTCATGCTTTGCCCTCCTTCTTGCCGCCGCTATAGGTCAGGCGGTCTGGCGCCGGGGCCAGTCCGGGCAGGCTGGGCAGAGCGGCCTCCAGCGGCTTGGCAGCCGTTTCCGCTTCCGTATCGGTCATCTTGGTTACCTTTAGGCGCAGGTCGTACCAGGCGGCCTGGCCGGTGACGGGATCGCTGTTGGCGAAGCGGTAGCCGCCCTTTTCCGGCAGCAGCTCGTCGATCAGGTGGTTCAAGAGGAAACCCCGCGTTGCCTCCGGCGCCTGCTGGTCCAGGTTCCAGGCGCCAGAGCGCTTGCCGATGGCGTTCCAGGTCCAAACCGTCTTGGCATTCAACGCGCGCTGAATGCGGACCTGGGCCTTGATGCGGCCGTGCCGGCTTTCCGCCCAAACCCAGTCGTCGTCCTGCAGGTCCTCCGATTCCGCAACGGCCTTGGGCACGTAAAGGCGGTTGCTGGCATGGATCTGCCGAAGCCAGGCGTTCTGCGTGTGCCAGGAGTGATACATGGCCATGGGCCGCTGGGTGATGCCGTGCAGGGGATAGTCGGCCTCCACGTTGCTCTCGTCCTCGAAGGGCGGGTACCAGAGCGGTAGCGGATCGAAGGCGGTCTCAATCCGGCTGCGCAAGGCGTCGGGCGGCTGGATCGCGCCCTGGCCCTCCGCGGCCAGGCGGAAGCGCTGCAGCACCTCGCCATAGAGCTGCAGCAGGATAGGGGCGGGACGGTCGATGAAGGCCATCTCCGCCGCCCAGTCCAGGTAGGCCTGATTGGCGAAGCGGTGGTGGCGGGCCTCTTCCGGGATCTCCTCACGCCAGAAGCAGCCGTTGTCGATGTAGGCCTGCAGCTGGTTGGCATTGACCGCGCCACGCCCGCGCGCTTGGCCGTCCTCGCCGCGGAAGCCGGCCAAAGGGCCGACGCCTGGCTTGCGTTCATGGTTCACCATGTAGTCGGCATAGCCGCCGGGATAGCGCGGCTCTCCCGTCTCCGTCACCAGGCCGGGCAGGCCCAGGCGGGCGCCCAGGTCCAGGAGCACGGTCTGGAAGGGACGCACGTCCCGGTCCGGCGTCAGCACCGGTTGGCGGATGGCATCGGCTGCGCCCTCAGCGTCGCAGATCGGCCGGTCCAACAGCGAGATGCAGTCCCAGCGCTCCAGGTAAGTGGTATCGGGCAGGATCAGGTCGGCGTAGTAGACCGTCTCGGAGGCGAAGGCGTCGGCGTAGATGATGAAGGGGATCTTGTAGTGGTCGCTCTCCGGGTCCTTGTCGGTCAGCATCTCTAGAACCTCCCCGCTGTTCATCGAGGAGTTCCAGGCCATGTTGGCCATGTAGAGGAAGAGCGTATCGATGCGGTAGGGGTCCCCCTTCCAGGCATTGGTGATTACCAGATGCATCAATCCGTGGGCAGCCAGGGGTGCTTCCCAAGAGTAAGCCTTATCAATGCGTTGTGCCTGACCCTTCTCATCCAATAGCAGGTCTTCCGGGCCGGTCACAAAGCCGAGTGGCGGGCCGGGCAGGGGTGTGTTGGGCCGTACCTGATCGGGCTTACCGGCTGGTTTCTGGCCTGGCGGTGCCGGGCGTGGGAAGGGCGGCTTGTAGCGCCAGGCGCCCGGTCGGTCGACAGCACCCAGCAGCAGCTGCAGGATGTGGATCGCCCGGCAGGTGTGGAAGCCGTTGGAGTGCGCGGAGATCCCGCGCATGGCGTGGGCGGAAACCGGGCGGCCGACGATCTGCGCGTGCTGGCGGCCCCAGGCATCGGTCCAAGGCCTGTCGATGACCGGCGGCGCGTCGAAAGCGGCCTCGGCGATCTCCGCGGCCAGGCGGCGGATGGTGGCGGCCGGTACGCCGCTGCGCTCTGCCACCGCTTCCGGCGTGTAGGCCACTTCGTCCAGCCGGCGGGCCACCAGCTCGAAGGCCGGTACGACCACCCGGCCGTCGTCTAGGGTGAAGCGGCCCTTCATCGCCGGGATGGCGTGGGTTAGTGGGAAGGGGCGGGCGGCCTCGGCCTGGCGGTCCCAGACCAGCGGACGGCCCTCGCTGTCGCGTGCGATCAGGCCGTCATCTGCCGTTCCCGGTGCCTCGATCACCAGATGCGCTGCATTGCTGAAGGCGGCCAGGAAATCCACGTCGATCTTGCCGGCGCGCAGCAGCTCGCGGCAGAGCGAGAGGATCACCAGTCCATCGCTGCCCGGTGTGATACCGATCCACTCGTCGGCAATGGCGGAGTAGCCGCCGCGGACGGGGTTGAAGGAGACGATCTTGGCACCGCGTTCCTTCAGCTTGGCGAGGCCCATCTTGATCGGGTTGCTGTCATGATCTTCGGCGACACCGAAGAGCAGGAAGAGCTTGGTGGCCTCCCAGTCCGGCTCGCCGAACTCCCAGAAGGCCCCGCCTAAGGTGTATAGCCCGGCGGCCGCCATATTGACCGAACAGAAGCCCCCGTGGGCGGCATGGTTAGGGGTGCCGAACTGGCTGGCCCACCAGCCGGTCAGACCCTGGCTTTGATCGCGGCCGGTGAAGAAGGCTAGCTTGCGCGGGTCTTCGGCGCGGATCTTGGCCAGGCGGTCGGTGGCGATCTGCAGCGCCTCGTCCCACTCGATCTCGACGAAGTCACCGCTGCCGCGCTCGCCCACCCGTTTCAGCGGCTTCTGCAGCTTGGCCGGCGAGAGCTGGTTCATGATCCCAGCAGAGCCCTTGGCGCAGAGCACGCCCTTGTTCACCGGATGGTCGGGATTGCCTTCGATGTAGCGCAGCTGCCCATCCTTCAGGTGCACGCGGATGCCGCAGCGGCAGGCGCACATGTAGCAGGTGCTGGTCTTCACCTCATCAGACGGCGGAACGCTAAGCGCTATTGCGCGGTCTTTGGCGGCGCCGTCGGGCATCGTGGGCTTCTCCAAGGCAGGGCTTTTGAACGTTGATCTCTTAGCAGTCGTTTGGCCGTTCAGCCGCTATGTCACAGCGCCGCGGTGATCCCAAGCGTCATCAGACTTTTTTCCGGCGGACATGCATTTCCCGCTTGCGTCCTAGGCTGGCCTCTTCTAAATCGGATTTCGGTCTGAGGCAGGACTTCAGGCTTTCCCGAAAGGGACGCGGCGATTTGAGTTGGCAGCTTGCGACCGCGTTACCAACCGCTAAAGCGCCACGGGGCAGACCTCCGTGGGCCAAGACGCTTACGGAGGTTTTTTTGCGTGCGCGCAATCCATGACTCGCAGTCCCGCCCGACGGCTCTCGACGGAGGGCGCGGCCAATGAGGTATCTCCCCCTCTTCTTTGATCTGGCCGGCCGCCGCGCGCTGGTCGTCGGCGGTGACGCGGTCGCTGCCCGCAAGATCCGCCTGCTGCTCCGGGCCGAGGCCTCCGTCTGCGTGCTGGCGCCCAAGCTCTGCGCAGAGCTGGAGCACCTGCTGGAGGAAGGCCGCATCACGCAGGCCAGACGAGACTTCTCGCCAGAAGCGCTGACGGACTGCGCCCTGGTCGTGGTTGCCGATGCGGCCCAGGGACCCCGCGTCGCAGCGACCGCCAAGGCCGCGGGCGTGCCGGTCAATGTGGTCGACACGCCAGCCCTCTGCACCGTCGTGCTGCCAGGTATCGTCGACCGCGATCCCGTCATCGTCGCCATCGGCAGCGCCGGTTCGGCGCCGGTCCTGGTCCGCCGGCTGAGGGAGAAGATCGAAGCTTTTCTCCCCTCCCGTCTTGGTCGCTTGGCACGTTTTGCCAGCGCCTTCCGGGGCGCCATCGCGGCCAAGCAAGGCGATCCGGACGTCCGTCGGCGCCTTTGGGAAGAGGTCTTGGACGGGCCCATCGCCGCCGACGTGCTGGCAGGGCGGGAGCAAGAGGCCTCGGCCGCCATGCTGCGCTTGGTGAACAGCGCCGAGCTGCCGCCGCGGACCGGGCAGGTGGCGCTTGTCGGGGTCGGCCCTGGCGATCCCGACCTCTTGACCCTGCGCGCCCTGCGCCGGCTGCAGGATGCCGATCTGGTCGTGCATGATGCGCTGATCGGGCCGGATCTGATGGAAAGCGTGCGCCGCGATGCCGAGCGCATACCCGTCGGCAAGCGCAAGGGCGCGCATAGCGTCAGCCAGGCGGAGATCCTGGAGATCCTGCGCCGCGAGGCCAGCGCCGGCAGACGCGTGGTGCGTCTGAAAGGCGGCGACCCCTTCCTCTTCGGCCGCGGCGGGGAAGAGCTGCTCTACCTGCGCCGACACGGGATTGCCGTGGAGGTGGTGCCTGGGATCACGGCAGCCCTGGGTGCGGCGGCGACGGCGGAGATCCCGCTGACGCACCGCGGCCTGGCGCAGTCGCTCACGTTCATCACTGGCCATGGCGCTGAGGGCGCGGCACCTGACCTAGATCCAGCGCTGCTGCGCTCCGGCGGGACCCTGGCGATCTACATGGGCCTCAGCGTCGCCGATCAGCTCGCAGCGCGCATTCAGGCAGCCGGACGGCCCGCCGATACGCCGGTTGCGGTGATCGAGCGGGCCTCCTGGCCGGATCAGCGCAATCACTATGGCCGCCTCGGTGAGCTCGGCGTCTTGGTGCGGGAGCGCAAGGTCCAGGGGCCGGCGCTGCTGCTGGTCGGCGCCGTCACGGCCTTAGGCCGCGAGGCCCCCTCCCTATCTGAGCGCGCACTGACGGAGGTCTGCTGATGGCCAAGCGCCCGCCCGATCAGCCCAAGGTCATGACCGCAAACTGCCTGACCACCGGCGCTATCCTCTACCTCGGCCCCAAGGGCGCCTGGACTCGTGATTTCTCCGAGGCCGCCGTTACCGGGACAGCAGAAGACGCGGCTGCGCTGACCGAGCGGGCGGCCACCGCCGAGGCCCAGGGCCTGGTGGTCTCCGCCTACCTGCTGCCGGTGACACTGACCGACCAGGGGCCGCAGCCGCTGGGTCAGCGCGAACGCATCCGTGCGGCCGGCCCCTCAATCGACCTCATCTTCCAGCCCGCAAAGGTGCGCTGAGCCATGTACCGCTACGATGAATTCGATGCCGGATTCGTGTGCCAAAGGGTGGCGGAGTTCCGTGACCAGGTGGACCGCCGCCTCTCCGGCGCCTTGAGCGAGGAGGCCTTCAAGCCGCTGCGGCTGATGAACGGTGTCTACCTGCAGCTCCACGCTTACATGCTGCGTGTGGCCATTCCCTACGGCACCCTCTCGGCCACGCAGTTGCGGCGCCTGGCCCATATTGCGCGACGCTACGACAAGGGCTATGGGCACTTCACCACCCGGCAGAACATCCAATTCAACTGGCCGGCGCTGGTCGATATTCCCGACATCTTGGAGAGCCTGGCCGAGGTCGAGATGCACGCCATCCAGACCAGTGGCAACTGCATCCGCAACGTGACCTCTGACCCCTATGCTGGCGTTGCCGCCGACGAGATCGAAGATCCGCGCGTCTACGCTGAGATTCTACGGCAGTGGTCGACCCTGCACCCGGAGTTCGCCTATCTGCCGCGAAAGTTCAAGATCGCGATCACCGGCTCTCCGCACGACCGTGCCGCCATCAAAGTGCACGATATCGGTCTGCGTATGTTGCGCGGGTCCGACGGCCAGCCGGGTTTCGAGGTTGTCGTCGGTGGCGGGCAGGGGCGCACACCGGTTATCGCCAAGACCCTGCGTGCCTTCCTGCCGGCGGGTGATCTGCTGAGCTATCTGGAAGCCATCCTGCGCGTCTACAACCTGCATGGCCGGCGGGACAACAAGTACAAGGCCCGCATCAAGATCCTGGTGAATGCGCTGGGGATCGAAGCCTTCCGCGATGAGGTGGAGGCCGAGTGGCAGGCGCTGCGCCGCGAGTGGTCGCTGGATCTGCCACAGGCGGAGATCGACCGCATCGGCGCCTACTTCCGCCGTCCCGACTATCCCGCCACTGAAGAGGACCCCTTCGCTCTGGCCGCCGCCCGCCGCCGCGAACCAGACTTCGACCGCTGGCTGCGCTGCAACAGCTTTGCTCACCGTCAGCCGGGCTATGCCATCGCCGTCATCTCCTTGAAGCCGGAAGGCGGCATTCCCGGTGACGCGACGGCTGAGCAGATGGAGGTCGTCGCTGAGCTGGCTGAGCGCTACAGCCTCTCCGAGATCCGGGTCACGCACGAACAGAACCTGGTGCTGCCGCATGTGAGGCGTGCCGATCTCTTCGCGGTTTGGAGCGCTCTCCAGGAGGCCGGCTTGGCAACGCCGAACCTGGGTCTCATCACCGACATGATCGCCTGTCCGGGTCTCGACTATTGCAACCTGGCCAACGCGCGCTCGATCCCCGTGGCCCAACGGATCGGCCAGCATTTCGCCGACCGGCAGCTGGTGGAGGAGTTAGGTCCGATCACCCTCAACATCTCCGGCTGCATCAACGCCTGCGGCCATCACCACGTCGCCAACATCGGCCTCTTGGGCGTCGATAAGAAGGGCGAGGAGTTCTACCAGATCACGCTTGGTGGCCGCGCCGACGAGGCTGCAGCCATCGGCGAGATCCTAGGCCCGGCCGTGCCCTATGAGGGCGTGGTCGAGGCCGTCGACAGCATCGTCCAGACCTATCGTCACCAACGCGCCGATGGCGAGGTCTTCCTGGACACACTCACCCGTGTTGGCTTGCAACCCTTTAAGGAGAGACTCTATGGCCATTCTGAAGGACGGTGAGCTGATCGCCGACCCCTGGGTGCGGATCGAGGCCGACCGCTTGCCGCTCGGCAAGCCGCTGCTCTTGAGCCTGGACGACTGGCAGCATCTGTCGCGCAGCCTGCTGCATTGGGATCAGCCTCTGGGGTTGATCCTAGAGCCCGGCGACGCGCTGGAGTCCCTGCGCGCCGATCTCGGGCGCTTCCAACTGATCGCCCTGACCTTTCCGGCCTTGACCGACGGGCGGCCCTTCACCCAGGCGCGCCTCCTGCGGCGGCGCTATGGCTTCAGTGGTGAGCTGCGTGCTGCTGGCGCGGCGCAGCCCGACCAGTTCCTGCAACTGCACCGCTGCGGCTTCGATACGGTCGAGGTCGCGACAGCTGAGTCGACCGACCTCTGGAAAGCCGCCGTCGGACGCTATGCGGGCTTCTATCAGGGTGCCGAGCGCGGCACCTGGGAGCGAGGCGCCTTTCTGCAGCCCAAGGCCAGTGAGCAGCCGGCTGCGGCCAGCTGGGCCTACTAGACGCCATGAAAGCCTATCGCTTGCTGACCGGGCCCGACGACGCAGCCTTCTGCCAAAGGGTCTCCGAGGCGCTGGAGGCCGGATACCGGCTGTGGGGCAGTCCGGCGATCACCGGCAGCGGCGATAATGTCCGGGTCGCGCAGGCCGTGGTGCTGCCGGCTTACCTCTCCGGAGAAAGAGAACAACTATGACAGCCAGTCAAACGCGGCTGCTGCGCCAGGGCCAAACCCGCAGCGCCTTTCAGGAGACCAGCGAGGCGCTCTACCTGACCTCCGGCTTCGTCTTCTCCAGCGCAGCCGACGCGGAAGCCGCCTTCAAAGGGGAGCGTGAGCGCTACATCTACGCTCGCTACGGCAACCCGACGGTCTCGGTCTTCGAGGAGCGCCTGGCGGATCTAGAAGGCGCGGAGGCTTGCCGCGCCACCGCCAGCGGCATGGCGGCGGTCTTCGCGGCCTTGGCTTGCCAGCTGAAAGCCGGCGACCGCCTGGTGGCAGCACGGGAGCTCTTTGGCTCTTGCCTGCACATCGTGACCCAGATCCTACCGCGCTGGGGGATCGAGACGGTCCTGGTGCCCGGTGCAGACCTGACGGCTTGGCAGGCGGCCTTGGCGAAACCGACCCAAGCCGTCTTTCTGGAAAGCCCCTCCAACCCCATGCTGGAGGTGGTGGATATTGGGGCCGTGGCCGATCTGGCGCATGCCGCCGGCGCGCGCCTGGTGGTGGATAATGTCTTCGCCACACCCCTCTACCAGCGGCCCTTGGCGCTGGGCGCGGATGTGGTCGTCTACTCCGCCACCAAGCACATCGACGGGCAGGGGCGCTGCCTCGGCGGGGCGGTGCTGGCCTCGGCGGACTTCATGGCAGAGCACTTCATCCCCTTCTACCGTCACAGCGGCCCGGCGCTCAGCCCCTTCAACGCCTGGGTCATGGCGAAATCGCTGGAGACCTTGGAGCTGCGGGTGGAGCGGCAATGCCAAACGGCTGCTACTCTGGCCGACTGGCTGGCCGAGCAGCCGGGTGTGGCCGGCGTGCGCTACCCAGGCCGTGCCGATCACCCGCAGCACGCCGTGGCGAGGCGGCAGATGACCGGCTTCGGCTCTCTGGTAAGCGTCACCTTGACCGGTGGGAAGGCGGCTGCCTTCAGCCTGCTGGACAGCCTGCAGCTGATCGACATCTCCAACAATCTGGGCGATGCCAAATCGCTGGCCTGCCATCCGGCTACCACCACGCACTCCAAGCTGACGCCGGAGGCCCGCGCCGCCGCTGGGATCGGTGACGGCGTGGTGCGGCTGTCGATCGGTCTGGAGGCCGCCGACGACTTGATCGCCGACCTGGCGCAGGCCTTGTCTCCGGCGCTGCCGTTGCGTCAAGCGATTGGCTAGCGTCTTGCGGGTCGGCGTCGAAAGGACTAGCCACGGGCCAGAGCTTGGGTTCTTGGAGGTGGCCATGCGAGCGACAGGCGTGACCCATGACGGCGAGTGGCTGAGCGTCACCTGGGAGGATGGCGCGACCAGCCGGCACTATGCCTCCTGGCTGCGCGACAACTCGCCAGCCCCGGACGCGCGCGATCCAGGCAACGGCCAGCGCCTCTTCGACATCGCCCTGCTGCCGGGCGAGGTGCGGCTGCGCGGCGCCTGGGTGGAACGTGACGGTGCCGTCGGCGTCAGCCTGGCACCCGATGCGCACCTCACCCGCTTCGAAGCGCAGCACCTGCGCGTAGAGGAGGGGCAAAGGGTCACCGGGGCGGCCTCCTTGGTCACCTGCCGCTGGCCCGAGGTTCGTGACGAACCGGCAGAGCGCCAGACCTGGCTGGCCGCTGTCGTCGAGCAGGGCCTGGCCTTGCTGGAGGGGCTACCCGACGACCCAGAGGCAGGGGCGGAGGTTATCGCCCTCTTCGGCTTCCCGCGCGTCACCAACTATGGCCGTAGCTTCGCCGTCATCACCAAGCCGGACCCGAACAACCTGGCCTACAGCGACGCCGGGCTGGGGCCGCACAGCGACAATCCCTACCGCGACCCGGTTCCAGGCCTGCAGCTGCTGCACTGTCTGGTGAACGAGGCAGGCGGCGGCGAGACCATCCTGGTCGATGGCTTCGCGGTAGCAGAGCGCCTACGCGACACGGCGCCGGACGACTTCGACCTACTGACCCAGCACGCTATCCCCTTTCGCTTTCGCGATGCCGAGGTCGACCTGCAGGCACGCCAGCGGGTCATCGCCCAGGACAGTCGCGGCGCGGTGGAAGCCATCCACTACAACAATCGCTCCGCCGCGCCTTTCGACCTGCCCGAGGCGGTGATGGCGGACTACTACCGCGCCTATCGCCACTTCGGCGCCTTGCTGTGGGAGCCCGATCTCCAGCGGCGCTTCCGGTTACAGCCAGGCCAGCTGCTGACCTTCGACAACCGCCGCCTCCTCCACGGACGCAGCGCGATCGAAACAGACGGGGCGCGCCACCTGGTCGGCTGGTACGCCGAGCGTGATGGCCTGCGCTCCGCGCTGGCAAAGCTGCGGGTGCGCTAAGTGCCTTCCACCACCCGCACCTTGGAGGGCCAGAAGGCATGATAGCCGGCCAATTCTTGCGCGAAGGCGAGCGGGGCGTCGTAGGACCAGGCCAGCTCCTCCTCGCCCAGCAGGTAGTAGCTGGCGTCGCCCTTCAAGGGGCAGTGGGTGGTCCGCTCGGTCTTGGTCAGCGGTGCTTTGACATCCTCGGCCGGGATGTAGATGACCGGGTCATAGATGGCGCGGCCGATCTCCATCACGCGGACGGCCTTGGCGCTGTCGGCCAGCAGGGTGTCCCCGGCATAGACCTTGACCGGCTGTTGGATCGGCTTGATTGCCATCATGTGGTTGGCGTTGTTCGGGTTACGGATCACACCTTCAAGGTGGGCGAGGGGGTCGGCCATCGTCTCGTCTCCTGACTTTTAGCTGTGGGTCGGACAAGATGTAGGCAGGACCCGCCAAGAGAGCCATGGCGGTGAGCGGGAGAGAAAAGGTGCTATGACCAAAGACTTCATGCAGGGCTTTCCGCCGCCGCCGGATCAGCGCATTGATCTGGAGAACTGGTACGACTATCCGGCCAACCGTTGGACCTATCGCAGTGTGCGCAGCGTGCTGCCCACGCGGCCCGTAGCGGCTGGCCGCCCGATCCGCCTGCCGCGCGCCGAACAGCGGCTGGAGGAGTTGCCACTCCCCTTGAAGGACCGCCGGGCGGAGACCCTGGGCGCGCTGCTGACCGCGATCCAAACCGACGGCTTTCTGGTGATTCATCGCGGGCGGATCGTTTTCGAGCGCTACTACGACGGCATGGACCCGCGCGACCAGCACCTTTCCCAGTCGGTCGGCAAGTCCTTCGTCGGCACCCTGGTTGGGCTCTTGGCGGACCAGGGTCTGCTGGACCTCGACCGCGATGTCAGCGACTACGTGCCGGAGCTGTCGGACTGCGGCTATGCCGGCGCCACCTTGCGCCAAGTTCTGGACATGCGCAGCGGGGTGAAGTTCGGCGAGGACTATGCCGATCCCGACTGCGAGGTGGGGCAGCTGGACCGGGTCTCCGGCTGGAAGCCACGCCGGCCCGACGATCCAGGCGGCATCTACGATATGATCGAGACCTTGGAGCGGGACGGGCCGCACGGTGGCCCCTTCCGCTATCGCTCGATCGAGACCGACCTGCTGGCGTGGGTCTTGGAGCGGGTCAGCGGGATCGGTCTGGCAGACCTCCTCTCGCAGCAGCTCTGGCAGCCGATGGGGGCGGAGGGGGAGGCCTGCTTCACCGTCGATCCGGCGGGGACCTGTCTCACCAGTGGCGGGCTCTGTGCTCGGCTGCGCGACTATGGCCGCTTCGGCCTGCTCTACTGCAATGAAGGCGCCATCGCTGGCCGCCAGGTGCTGCCGGCCAGTTGGGTCGCCGCCTGCCGCAGCGGCGACGTCGCGGCCTTTGCCGACTATGCCAACGGCGCCTACCTGGACCTGCCGAAGGCTGCCTACAGCCGGCAATTCTGGGTGCTGGACAGCGAGGCCGGGGTGATTGCGGCCTTGGGGATCTATGGCCAGATGATCTACATCGACCCGCGCCGCGAGACGGTGGTGACGCTGCTCTCGTCTTGGCCTGACGCCACCGATGTCGGACGCCGCCGCGCGCTCTTCCGCGCCTGCGAGACCATCGCGGCAGAGCTGTCGGCCTGAGAACACCGCCTTTTTCTGATGACTAGGAGACGAGCCATATGTCGGTCCTATCTCACTTCCGCTCTCTGAGCCTCTTGCTGGCCTTTGGGCTTTTCACGGCCCTACCAGCAGCAGCGCAGGACCAGGGCCTGGTCCAGACCTACGAGACCGCGCGTTGGGACAACGGCCTGATCCGCTTTGACCAGGACGGGATCGACCACGTCACGGCGACCATCTCCTACGGGCCAGGGCCGACCGGGCTGGTGGTCTATTGCTCGCAGCCCGGCGCTATTGCGCTCAGGGTCGATCCCTTCATCCCGCAGGGCGGTCCGGTGCCGGAATCAAGCCTGCGCTTCCAAGTCAAGCGCGGGAGCGCCCGTATCTATGACCAGACCTTGAGCGGCTTCACCTTCGCCGACAACAGCTATGGCGGCGCCATCCCGGAGAAACTGGCAGAGGCGCTGAAGGCTGGCAGCAGCCTGCAGATCACCGACCCTGCCATTGGGCTGGATCAGCGCTATCCGCTGCGCGGATCTTCCAAGGCGCTCTCCAGCCTCACCTGCCTCTAGAACAACAAGACCGAGGAAACGATCATGAGCAACGAGACTCGCAGCACCGAGGGACGTGGTACCCTTTATGACTCCGTCGTCGACACCATCGGCGACACGCCGGCCATCCGCATCAACCGCTTGGCGCCGGAGGGCGTGCGGATCTACGTGAAGGCGGAGTTCTTTAATCCCGCTGCCTCGGTGAAGGATCGCCTTGCCATCTCCATCATCGAAGAGGCGGAGCGGTCGGGCGCCTTGAAACCAGGCCAGACGGTGGTGGAGGCGACCAGCGGCAACACCGGCATTGGCCTCGCCATGGTCTGCGCCGCTAAGGGCTACCCGCTGGTCGTCACCATGGCCGACAGCTTCTCGATCGAGCGGCGTAAGCTGATGCGCTTCCTGGGCGCCAAGGTGGTGCTGACGCCGCGCGCGGCGAAGGGCTTCGGCATGTACCAGAAGGCGAAGGAACTGGCCGAGGCCAACGGCTGGTTCCTGGCCCGCCAGTTCGAGACTGAGGCCAATGCCATCATCCACGAGAACACCACGGCGCGCGAACTGCTTGCCGATTTCGACGGCGACCGTCTGGACTATTGGGTGACCGGCTATGGCACCGGCGGGACCGTGTCCGGCGTCGGCCGCGTGCTGCGCAAGGAACGCCCGGAGACCAAGATCATCCTGAGCGAGCCGGCCAACGCGCAGTTGATCGCTAGCGGCGAGGCGCAGCAGCGCACCGATGATGGCTCACCGGCGGTCGGCCATAGCGCCTTCGAGCCGCATCCGATTCAGGGCTGGACCCCGGACTTCATTCCCCTCGTCCTGCAGGAGGCCATCGACGGCAGCTACTATGACGACTTGATCCCGGTCGCCGGTGCCGACGGCATTGCCTGGTCACGCAAGCTGGCCCAGCAGGAGGGGATCTTCACTGGCGTCTCCGGCGGCTCCACCTTCGCCGTTGCCATGGGCATCGCCGAGAAAGCGGAACCGGGTACGGTCATCTGCTGCATGCTGCCCGACACGGGCGAGCGCTACCTCTCCTCACCGCTCTTCGAGGGCGTGGAGGCGGAGATGAATGCGGAGGAAGAGGCGCTGTCGAAGTCGACGCCGGGTTATCACATGCCGGCGGCCTGAGGCCGGTCCCTGGCACCCTCCTCCTAGCCCAGGAAGATCACCTCCAAGACCAGATAGATACCCATAGTCACCAGGGCGGCGATCGGAACGGTCAAGATCCAAGAGACGAAGATCTTGCCCAAGAGCCGCAGGTTCAAATCGCGTTTGCCGGAGGCAAGGCCGGTTCCGGTGATCGCCCCCACCGCGGCATGCGAGGAGGATACCGGCAGGCCCAACTGCGACGCCCCCATCACGGTGGTGGCGATGGTGAAATCGGCGGAGAAACCGCGCACGTTGTCGAGCTTGGTCAGGTTATTGCCGACCGTCTCGATGACGCGCGGGCCGATGGTGCCGATACCGAGCGCAATGCCGGCCCCGCCGACCACCAGAACCCACAGCGGCACCGCCGCGTCGGCCGGGATGAAGCCTTGCTGCGCCAAGAGGTAGATCGCCAGAACCGGACCGAAGGCATTGGCGACGTCGTTGGCGCCGTGCGCCAAGGAGATGTAAGCCGAGGTGAAAATTTGCAGGCGGCTGAAGGACTCCTGGACGGATTCTTCGGGGTGCGCTTCCTTGACAAAGTGGCGGTCCACCAGCATGCGGAAGCCCAGAATGTAGACGATGAGCGCGCCGACGATGGCCAGCAAGCCGATCTCCGCGAAGGTCGCTTCCAGAGTGGGGAACACTTCCTCCAGCAGAAACAAGACCACCACGATGGCCACCAGAGCCATCCAGATGGGGACGACCTCAAGGATGCGCTTGGCCACCTTCGGCCCGCTGCCGAGCGAACGGCGGATCGATAAAGCCAGGACCAAAGAGATCAAGGCGGCGACGAAGGGCGTGGCCACCCAGCCGATCACGATGATCAGCATCATGTCCCACTGCACAACCCCCCAGCCCGCGGCCAGAACGCCAAAGCCTGCGATCGCGCCCACGATGGCATGGGTGGAGGAGACCGGCAGACCGAAGAGGGTTGCAGCCAGCACGAAGAGGCCGGCGGCCAAGAGGGCCGCGAACATGCCCAAGGCCATGACGTTGCCGTCGGTGATCTGAGCGGGGTCGATGATACCCTTAGCAACCGTTGAGGTCACCGCAGCACCAAGGAAGGCGGCGCCGACAAAGTTAGCGATACCGGCGATGAAGATGGCCTGGCGCATGGTGATCGCCTTGGCACCCACCGCCGAGGCCATGGAGTTGGCGGCGTCGTTGGCCCCGAGCGCATAGGCCATCAGCACCGCCCCCGCAAGAGACGCGTAGAAAAGAAGGTCTAGAAACTCCATTTTATCGACCCCAACCCCAATGAATGCCCGACACCGGAGGGAGGTAGCAGAGCACCTAGATCACGCATTAACGAGTTACAATTTCATGACATGCCTCTTGGCGTTCGACTTCAAAGGGCTCAGTCTGGATCTCTCCTCTAACTGCGCGCGTCAGGAAATCGCGCAATCCTAACAGTTTGCGCCCGGAGCGCGTGCAAAGCCCCCGAAACCCTGCTATACGAACCAAGGACTCGCGTTATGAGGGAGAGAGCCTTGGGGCGCAGGTCAAACTTGCTCCTCAAATAAGCCATACAGAAAAACCATGGTCACTTACCCGGGCGACACCTCATAACCAGCTCAGTAGCCTTGAATGGTATGAATACAAACGAACGTTTGGAGAAAGAAACAACCGGCGCCTGGATTGTGCACCACGGCCGAAAGATCTCTCTTGACGCCACCGCTGCCGCCGAGTTTTCAGCTATCGACGAGGCCGCCAAAGCAGCCACATTGCTGGTTCGTCTCGGAGAATCGGACGAAACTACGCTGACGAATGACGTTGTCCGGGCTGTAGCAAGATCCGCAGGTCTCAACCCTCGCTATGAGTTAGAAGGCCTACTCACGACGCTGCAGCGTAAGCGTCTCATCGATCGCTCAACAAAGGAAGTGGCAGTCCTCGGTATCACGACGCGAGGCGTGTTAGGGCAAGCTGCTGAACTCTTTGAGAACGCCGACCCGCAAGTCACTGAGTTCGCTGCCATAAAGTTGGCGGAAACGGTCTCTCGCTCGCCAAGCACCTCCAGCGACGCGAAAGAGTATCTCAGTGATGAGTTTCGGATACCGACGAGGGAGGCTGCAGATTTTCTAACTCAGTCCGAACAGATCGGCTTCGTAGATGCAGAGGGTGAAGGACCTGAACGGCTCTTGTTCAATGGGCATTTATTTAAGCGCGATAATGTGTCGAAGGCAGCGAAAGTCATATCCTCCTTGAGTTCTGCGGACCAGAACAAGATAAGTGAGTTTGACGACCTCCTAAAGCGCAGCGGCTGCCTTCCTGCCAGTGAAGGAAACAAGATACTAGGCCACGAGCTGTTTAAGAAACTACTGGCCGTATCCTTGTATGATACTCATGTTGTTTCTAATGAGAAAGGTGAGAATGTTTTTGTGACATCTCCCGGAGCATTCCACAAGTTTGTCGATCCATTGGTTGACGACACATTTGATATGGCAAAAGCACTTGTTGCGGCCCTATACTATGGAATGACTCGCAGCAACTATTCTCGTGGCCAGATTCATACAATTGATGCGCTCTTGGGTAAACTTATCAATGGCGGCACCGTTGGGCCCGCAACAGCAATCGGTCAAGATTATCGGGTTCTCGAGGAGCGGCGAGTCGTACGTATCGTTCGTTGCGGCTATGGCTTTACAATGCGACTTCTGAAGACGGAAGTTGGGCAACTTGCGCTCCAGGTTCTCCGTAGCGGAGATGCAAGTGCCGCCGCAGTTGTTACATTGCCTAGTGCGCCTATGAGTGCCTATGGCGATCCTGAGAGTGCGCGCACCAGGATTCGTAAGACGCAGAGTTCTAGGAGCAAGCGACAAACGTTGGACGTTCTAAGTGCCCTGCGTAGTGGGAGGGCGTTCTAATGGCTCAATCCAAGTCAGGCAGTAAAGGTCACGAGTTCGAAGAGCTACTGCGGGCATACTTCTTGCGCGCCGGATTCTACGTCCTGCGCGGTGTACCTATACGGTTTGATTTAGACGATGCGACTGATGCCGATCTGTGGCTCTACGAGCGACCCACGGGATCGGCGCGTAGGAGACAGGTCGCGGACGCAAAGTTCAAGCAGCGCCCGAAGGCGGCTGAGCGCCTTCTGTGGACGCGCGGCCTCGTGGAAATTCTTGGATTAGATGGTGCTTACGTGGCAACAACAGACAAGCGTAAGGGCTTGCGGACGATCTCTCGGAGGCTTGGTATCACGCTGATTGATGGTGCAGACTTGAACCGCATGCGACAGAATGAAAGCAAGATCAGATTCGATGACCGGCTAACAGAGGAAGAATTCCAAGCCGAACTCAGAGCCGTAGATCAATCGAGAAAAAGTAGAAACCTCTTTGAGTCTATGGACAATCTAAAAGGCTCCGTAGCCAATTCATTTGGCCCATCTTTAATTAACATTGCTCTAGATAGCTTCGCTCGCGCGGCTTACTCCGCCGTGACATCTCACAGGGATTCAGCAGCTGCCAGAACATCAGGGAGACTAGCGTACTTTTCTGCATCCGTTGCTGCCGCTGCGCTAGATTATGTAAGTGTTGAAGAACCGTTCAAATCGACCGAAGAGCGCTTAGAGATCTTCAAGAATGCAGTTCGATTTGGTTCAGCGAGTAGAGATGCTGGAACTGAACGTATCAGGTTAGCGGCTGCCCTGGTTCGCAGATATGCAAGTAATGGGCCTGCAATTGCTGCGACTATTGAGCGTTCAGCGCTGGCTGATTTCGAAAAGATACCTGCAGAGATCATCGCTGAGCAGTCGGTAAAAATGACAGCGAGTAGTCAGTTGTTTAGCTGCGCTAGATCGCTTGAGCATAGCGCTTTTGCAAGGGTTTTACCTGCGTTCGATAACTTGTGCACCCAAGAGAAGAGCTTTCTTGGAGCTTTGCTCGACTTTTCGGATATTGACCGTAGTGCCTTTGCACAAGCTTGGTCATTGCTGCGGAACGACGCACCAAGCAAGATGGACCCATCTTATCGAACGAGCGACAGTGTTGGGCCAAATGAGAAAGTAAACGAAGAGCAACCGGGGCCTTTGTTCAAACCTAAGAGTTGAGTTACGTTCTCGTTATCGCATTGATTTGGAAGAGCTGGTAACCTCGATTTAATTGGGAATCACCCTAACTCTGCCATTTCTATTTTGCAAAAGAATCAGTGATTTAGTTCCCAACTTCAAACGTTAAAGCTCTCTCCGCAGCCGCAGCGGTTCTTCTCGTTCGGGTTCGAGAAGACGAAGCCGGACTGGAACTTGTCTTCCTGGTAGTCCATCTCGCTGCCGATCAGGAACATGACCGCAGTGGGGTCGATGAAGATGCGGACCCCCTTGTCCTCGATCACGTCCTCAAAGCGCTTTTGCTCCTTGGCGTACTCGACGAAGTAGGACATGCCGGAGCAGCCGCGCGTCTTCACACCGACGCGCAGGCCCAAGACCTCATTGTCGTCACTCTTGCTCATCAGGCGGCGCACACGCTCGGCGGCCGCATCGGTCAGGGTCACGATGGGAGCTGCCATGTCTCGTCCTTTCTCTCTTGTCTCTACTAGCCGCGCTCAGGCCATGCCGAGCGCCAGGCGGGCGTCTTCACTCATCAGCGCCGGGGTCCAGGCCGGCTCCCACACCAAACGTACCTCGACCTCGCCGGTGCCCTCCGCCGCGGCGACGGCGTCGGCGACCATGCCCGGCATCTCGCCGGCGACCGGGCAACCGGGGGCAGTGAGGCTCATCTCCACCAGGACCGATCCGTCCTTCTCGATGTCGAGCGTGTAGATCAAACCCAGGTCGTAGATGTTCACCGGTATCTCGGGATCATATACCGTCCGCATGGCCTCGATCACCATCTCTTTGCTCGCGACTGTTGTGCCCTCGGGCAGGGGATCGCCGCGTCGTGCGCTGAACTCCTGACCCTCGTCCACGCCTGAGGTCATGCCAAAGCCGGCCATCGGGTTCGTGCCGAAGGTGCTCATTCCGTCGTTGCCTCCTTGTCACCGGCCAGTGCGGCCAAGGCTGCCTGCCAGGGCAGGGTCACGCACTTCGTCCGTACCGGATAGTCCCTGACTGCGCCCAAGGGCAGCAGCGCTACCAACTCATCTGGGTTCTGCAGCTCTGCGTCTGCGGTTCTGCAGATCTGCTTCAGATCCTCCACCAGGCTTTCCAGTTTTGCTGGTGTCGCGCCTTGCAAAGCCTCGGTCATCATCGAGGAAGATGCCAGACAGAGTGCGCAGCCCTTTCCATCGAAGCCCGCCGCCCGGATGTGCTCGTCCTCAACCGCCAGATAGACCGTCACCTGATCGCCGCAGAGGGGATTGTAGCCGCGCGACTGGTGCGTCACGCCATCGGGTTTGACGGCGTTCCGGGGGTTGCGGCTGTGATCCATGATCGCCGCCTGATAGAGGGCTTTTAGCTCTTCCATTCTCTGCTGCTGCCGTTAGGCAAAAAGCTCCCGTACCTTTTCCAGAGCGGTCGCCAGGGCGTCGACCTCGTCTCGCGTGTTGTAGAGGCCGAAGGAGGCCCGTGCCGTCGAGGCCACGCCCAGGCGGTGCATCAGCGGCTCCGCACAGTGGTGGCCGACGCGCACCGCCACGCCCATGCGGTCGACGATGGTGCCGATGTCATGTGCGTGCACATCGTCCATCAGGAAGGAGACGATGCTGGCTTTCTCCGGTGCGGTGCCGACGAGGCGCAGACCCTCCACCTGGGAGAGACGCTCATGCGCATAGGCCAGCAGGCCAGCTTCATGCGCGGCAATGGCCTCTGCTCCCAGCGCCTGCATGTAGTCGATGGCGGCCTTCAGGCCGACGGCCTCCAGGATCGGCGGGGTGCCGGCCTCGAAACGGTGCGGGGTTTCCTTGTAGGTCGTCTTCTCGAAGCTGACCGACTGGATCATCTCACCACCGCCTTGATAGGGCGGCATGGCGTTCAAGAGATCGCGCTTCCCGTAGAGCACCCCGATGCCGGTGGGCCCATAGATCTTGTGGCCGGAGAAGGCATAGAAATCGACGTCCAGCGCGGTGACATCGATCGCCGTGTGCGGGGCGGCCTGGCAGCCGTCCAGCAGCACCTTGGCGCCAACTGCGTGGGCAGCCTTGATCACCGCCTCCACGGGCACGACGGTGCCCAGCGCGTTGGAGACATGCGCCACGGCGACCATCTTGGTGCGCGGGCTCAGGAGCTTCTCATACTCTTCGAAGAGGAAGCTGCCGTCGTCGCCGATGGGCACGACCTTGATCACGATCCCCAGCTGATCGCGCAGCAGCTGCCAGGGCACGATGTTGGAGTGATGCTCCAGGGTCGAGAGGATGACCTCATCGCCTTCCTTCATGAAGGCACGGCCAAAGCAGTGGGCGACCAGGTTGATGGCCTCGGTGGCGCCACTGGTCAGGATCACCTCGTCGGCGGAGGCGGCACCGATGAAGCCACGAGCACTCTCACGCCCTGCCTCGAAGAGGTCGGTGGACTCCTGGCTCAGCCGGTGCACGCCGCGGTGAACGTTCGAATAGCAAGTGCGGGCAACCTCATCCATGGCCTGCATCACCTGGACCGGCTTTTGCGCCGAGGCGGCAGAATCCAGATAGACCAGAGGCCGCTCATAGACCTTGCGCCGCAGGATCGGGAAGTCCGCGCGCACAGCTTCCACGTCGAAGGCCTGCGCCGCGTTGTGTCCGCCGTGCGGGCGGAGGAGGGCGGTGGCGCCGCTCATCGGGCAATCTCCTCAAGTCTCTCTTCCAAAGGCGCAGTGACGGCGGCCTTCAGCGCCGGGTCGGCAAGACGCTCCAAGGTCTCTTCCAGGAAGCAGCGCAGGAGCAGGGTGCGGGCCAGGGTCAAGGGCAGACCGCGGCTACGCAGGTAGAAGAGCGCCTGCTCGTCCAGCTTGCCGCTGGTGGCACCATGGGCGCACTGCACATCGTCGTGGAAGATCATCAGCTCCGGCTTCGTGTCGATCTCCGCCTGATCGCTCAGCAGCAAGGTCTTGTTGGCCATGCGGCCGTCGGCACGCGAGGCGCCTTCCTCGACAGTGATCTTGCCGCGGAAGACCTGGCGCGCCCGTCCGCCGAGCACACCTTTCACCGTCTCCTTGCTGATGGTGTCGGGGGCGGCGTGGCGGATATGGCTGGTCAGGTCGCCATGCGCGCGTTCGTTCAGCAGATAGGCGCCGTCCAGCACCGCGCCGGCACCCTGCTCCAGCAAGTCGATATCGACCGCGCGGCGGGTCAGCCCAGCACCGGCGAAGAGCAGATAGCTCTGGTAGTGTGCGTCTCGGGCGACGCTCACCTTGCTCTCGGCCAGGTGCGTGGCGTCGGCGCCTTCTTCAAAGATCTGGACGTGGGTCAGGCGCGCGCCGGCCGCCAAACGCAGGGTCGTGACCTGGTTGTTGAGACCCGCAGGACCGGAGAAGCGCTCCAAGAGCACCACCTCAGCGCCGCTCGCCAGCGCGAGATCGAGGCGCAGGTTGGCGAGACCAGCCTCGCCGCGATAGGCGATCTCGATCACCTGCGGCGTGTCCGTGGCCTTGGCCTCAATGAAGAGACCATCTTGCAGCAGTGCCTCGTTGATGGCGGCAAAAGCCGTCTCTGCCGGAGCCGCCAGCAGCTGCTCTGCCTCATCCTGCGGCAGTGCCACCAGGTCGGAGAGGCGCCGAAGTGAGAGACCCGTCTCCGGTGATTTCACCACCCGCGCGGCGCCCTCATCGACAGCGATCTGCAGGTCGGCCTGGGGCAAGAGCCCATTCCAATCGGCACCGGCACCTGCATCCGGCAGGCTAAGCGCGCCAAGCCGGTTGGCGAGGGCAGGGGTGTAGCGCCACTGCTCCAGCCGCGCCGTCGGCAGGCCGAGGTCTAGCAGGCGCGCAAGCGCCAGCTCACGCCGGGTGCTGAGCCAGGGTAGCTCGGCGCCGGGCAGGCGGGCGGCCTCAGCATGGTAGAGGTCGGCGAAGCTCTTCGCCGTGACCAGGGTTTCGACCGTCATAGCGCCACTCCTGCCTAGGCTGCCTGGCCTAGGATGTCAGCGTAGCCCTTGGCCTCCAGCTCTTCGGCCAGCTCGCGGCCGCCGGAGCGGACGATCTTGCCCTTGGCCAGCACATGGATGCGGTCAGGTACGATGTGGTTCAGCAAACGCTGATAGTGGGTGATGACCAGGAAGGAGCGGTCGGGTGCGCGCATGGCGTTGACTGCGTCAGCCACGGTCTTCAGCGCATCGATGTCGAGCCCGCTGTCGGTCTCGTCCAGGATCGCCAGGCTGGGCTCCAGCACCGCCATCTGCAGCATCTCGTTGCGCTTCTTCTCGCCGCCGGAGAAGCCGGCGTTGACCGCGCGCTTCAGCATCTCGTCGGTCATGCCCAAGGCCTTGGTCTTCGCGCGCAGCAGCTTCACGAAGGCCAGCGCGTCGTAGGGTTCTTCACCGCGCGCCTGACGGACCGCGTTGGCGGCTTCCTTCAGGAAGGTGGTGTTGGTCACGCCGGGAATCTCGACCGGGTACTGGAACGCCAGGAAGAGACCGGCCGCGGCCCGCTCCTCCGGCTCCATTTCCAGGATGTCCTCGCCCTTGTAGGTGACGCTGCCGGCGGTCTTCTCATAGCCGGGCCGGCCGGAGAGGAGATAGGAGAGCGTCGACTTGCCAGAGCCGTTCGGCCCCATGATGGCGTGCACTTCGCCCGGCGGCAGAGAGAGGCTGAGCCCCTTCAGGATTTCCTTGCCCTCGACCTCGGCGTGAAGGTTTTCGATCTGCAACATGGTTCTCTGTCCTTACCCCACCGAGCCTTCGAGGCTGATTCCAACAAGCTTCTGCGCTTCCACCGCGAACTCCATCGGCAGTTGCTGCAGCACGTCCCGGCAGAAGCCGTTCACCACCAGGGCGACTGCCTGCTCCTCCGGAATGCCGCGCTGGCGGCAATAGAAGAGCTGATCCTCGCTGATGCGGCTGGTGGTGGCCTCATGCTCCAGCTGCGCTTCGGCATTGCGGCTTTCGATGTAGGGCACGGTGTGGGCCGCGCAGTCCTCGCCGATCAGCAGGGAGTCGCACTGGGTGTAGTTGCGGGCACCTTTGGCCTTGGGCGAGATCTTCACCAGACCGCGGTAGGACTGCGCCGACTTACCCGCCGAGATACCCTTGGAGATGATCCGGCTCTTCGTATTGGCGCCCAGGTGGATCATCTTGGTGCCGGTGTCGGCCTGCTGGCGGTTGTTGGTGATGGCGATGGAGTAGAACTCCCCCACCGAGCCCTCGCCCTGCAGGATGCAGCTGGGGTACTTCCAGGTGATGGCCGAACCGGTCTCGACCTGGGTCCAGGAGATCTTGGAGTTGCGGCCGCGGCAGGCACCGCGCTTGGTGACGAAGTTGTAGATGCCGCCGACGCCCTCTTCATCGCCCGGATACCAGTTCTGGACGGTGGAGTACTTGATCTCGGCGTCGTCCAGGGTCACCAGCTCCACCACGGCGGCGTGCAGCTGGTTCTCGTCGCGCATGGGGGCGGTGCAGCCCTCCAGATAGCTCACGTAAGAGCCCTCGTCGGCGATGATCAAGGTGCGCTCGAACTGGCCGGTGTTAGCGGCGTTGATGCGGAAGTAGGTCGAGAGCTCCATCGGGCAGCGCACGCCCTTGGGGATGTAGACGAAGGAGCCATCGGTAAAGACCGCCGAGTTCAGGCAGGCGTGCTTGTTATCGGCGTAGGGCACGACGGAGCCCAGGTACTGCCGCACCAGGTCCGGGCAGCGCTGCACCGCCTCGGAGATCGAGCAAAAAATGACGCCGGCCTCTTCTAGCTTGTGCTTGAAGGTGGTGGCGACCGAGACGCTGTCGAAGACGGCATCGACGGCGATGTTGCTGCGCTCCTGCACGCCGGCCAGCACCTCTTGCTCGTGCAAGGGGATGCCCAGCTTAGCGTATGTCTCCAAGAGCTTGGGATCGACGTCGTCAATGGTCTTCGGCCCGTCGCTCGCCTGCTTCGGCGCCGAGTAATAGTAGGCGTCCTGATAGTCGATCGGCGGGTGGGAGAGGTTGGCCCACTTCGGCTCCGGCATCTCCAGCCAGTGCGCATAAGCCTTAAGCCGCCAGTTCAAGAGCCACTGCGGCTCACCTTTCTTGGCGGAGATGAAGCGGACGATATCCTCCGACAGGCCCTTAGGCGCGGTGTCCGATTCGATATCGGTGACGAAGCCATACTTGTAGCGTTCACCCAGTTCCTTGACCTGCTGAACCGTTTCAACGCTAGCGACCATGTCTCGTTCCTTCTGCTTGCTGCTGCCTTTGGGGGCGCAAGGGTGCTCTATTGCGCGGCGATGCGATCGACCGCGGGGGAGTAACTGGCCGGCGCCATGTCGCGCAGGCTTACATTCTCCAGCGCCTGGCGGATGGCGCCGTTCACTTGGTTCCAATTGCCGGCCATGGGGCAGAGGCTCTGCACGTCGCAAGGATCGAGCGAGCCCTCGGCACAGGCGGTCAGTGCGATGGGACCCTCAATCGCCTCGACGATGGAGGCGACGGAGATCTCCTCAGCCGGCCGGCTGAGGCAATAGCCGCCCGAGGCACCGCGGTAGGATGTCACCACCCCATCGCGTGAGAGCAGGTTCATGAGCTTCGCCACGGTCGGCAAAGGCACGCCCGATAGCTCCGACAGGCTCTGTGCCGAGGACAAGCCCCGCTCACGCGGATGCATCTGCGACAGCACCACGACGGCGTAATCGGTCAAACGGTTCAAACGGAACACCAGCCGCTCCCAATCCTGAATAAATCAGTCAGGATTAGACATAGGCGAGCGATAGGCGCTTGCAAAGGACTTTCTGACGCGGTTTTGGGGCGTCAGGGCAGGGCGAGGCGGCGATGCCACAGCAGGCCGAAAATCAGTCCCAAGCCACTCAAGACCGCCATGGCCGCGAAGGCGCTGGCAGGGGAGATATCATAGAGAAACCCGGCGGCAAGGAGGGCGAGGCCCATCATGATGCCCCCTTGCAAGGCGGTGTAGATGGCCTGACCACTAGCCGCGGCACCGCTAGGCACCGTCTTGGCGATCAGCAGCACCGCGCCCAGGTGTGCGGCAGCGAAGGTCAAGGCGTGCAGCGCCTGGGCCGCAATGAGGACGCCGAGGTCGCTACTAAGCCCGGTCACCGTCCAGCGCAGGACCCCGGCAGCGCCTGCCAGGAGCAGAAGGTCGGCGGGCTTTGTGCGGACCATGAGACGGCCGCTGACGGCCAGCAGAGCGATCTCCACCAGCACGCCCTCGGCCCAGAGCCAGGCGATGGTGGTCTCGCTATGCCCCGCCGCCAGCCAGGTGAGTGAGGAGACCGCGTAGTAGGCTGCATGGCTGGATTGCAGGAAACCGGCGATCAGCACCAGGCGGAGAAAGTTGCCGTTGGTCAGCAAGAGACGCCACTGCAGCGGCGCCGAATCGGAGTTCGGCTTTTCGGCGCGCGGCAGACTGGCGGCGGCGCCTGCGGCCAGCAGTAGGCTGGCGAGGATGGCGCCTAGGAACCAGCGTCCGCCCTCCAGTTCCAGCAGGGCGCCGCCAGCCAGGTTGCCGGCGACAAAGGCGACCGAGCCCCAAAGGCGCACCCGGCCATAGTCGATCCCGCGCCTGCGTCCGGCGCTCAAGATCTCGGCATCTGTCAGGGGAATCAGTGGGTTATAGACAAATCCTAAGAAGATATGTCCGATCAAGAGCAGCAGGAACCCGCCGGCGAGGCCGAGGTAGAGGTAGGCCAGCAGGCTGGCCAAGCCCAGCAGCAGCAGCACGCCGCGAGTGTTCCCGCTCCGGTCGGCGATACGGCCCCAAAATGGGACGCCGAGGATCTTGACCCAAGTCGCCGCCGCCAGAAGGATACCGATCTCGACAGCGGTCATGCCGCGCAGTTCCAGAAAGACCGGCCAGAAGGGCAGGAAGAGGCCCAGCGCCAGGAAGATGGACCCGACGAGAAGCGAGAGGCGGAAAGAGAGCTGGCCTGCGGACATGCGCCTGGCTAGTCGAGTTTCCGCGCCGGAACCAGCGAGCCTTTGGCCGCGTCAGGAGGCTGTTCTTTGAGCGAGAAGCAGGTGGTGATCGTCGGCGGCGCCGTCATCGGCTCGGCAGTGGCCTACTTCCTGACCGCCGATCCGGCTTTTCGCGGCCGGGTGACGGTGGTGGAGAAGGACCCGAGCTACGCCGCCTGCGCCACCGGACGCTCAGCCGGCGGCATCCGTCAGCAGTTCTCCAACCCCGAGAACGTGGCCATGTCGCTCTTCGGCATCCAGTTCCTGCGCCAGGCCGAGACCCTGCTGGCCGTGGAGGGGACAGGACCTGCCCTGTCGCTGCGCGAGGAAGGCTACCTCTTTCTGGCCACTGAGAAAGGCCTGGGCGTCCTGAAGGACAATCTGGCTGTGCAGATCGAAGGTGGCGCCGATATCGCTTTCTTCGAGCCGGCAGCGCTGAAGGCGCGCTTTCCCTGGCTGACCGTGGACGACCTGGCTGGCGGCAGCTTGGGCCTCAGCGGCGAGGGCTGGCTTGATCCCTATGCGCTGCTGCAAGGCTTCCGGCGCAAGGCGAGGGCGCAGGGTGCCGTCTACGTGACGGGTGAGGTGACAGATCTGGAGATGAGCGGCGGGCAGGTCGCTGCAGCGCGCTTGGCCGATGGCCAGCGGTTGGCCTGCGATGCCCTGGTCAACGCCGCTGGAGCCTTCGGCGGCCGTCTCGCCGAGCTGGCAGGCGTCAGCCTGCCGGTCACGCCGCGCAAGCGTCTGGTCTTCGTCGTGGATTGCCAGAAGCCATTGCCCGGCTGTCCGCTGCTAATTGATCCCAGCGGCGTCTACATCCGTCCGGAAGGGGCGCACTTCATCTGCGGTAAGGCACCCGATGAAACCGACGATCCGGAGTCACAAGACTTCGAAATCGATTACGGCTTCTTCGAAGAGCAGATCTGGCCGGTCTTGGCCGCGCGGATTCCGGCTTTAGAGGCAATCAAGGTGGTGAACGCCTGGGCTGGCCACTATGACGTCAACAGCTTCGATCACAACGTGCTGCTGGGTCCCGATCCCGCCTGTCCGAACTTTTACTGCGCGAATGGCTTCTCAGGGCATGGCCTGCAGCAAAGCCCGGCGGTTGGACGTGCCTTGGCGGAACTGATCGTGCAGGGGACCTTTCAGTCGCTCGATCTCAGCCGCTTCAGTCCTGCGCGGGTAGCTGCCGGCCGGCCGGTTGTCGAGCGGAATGTGGTGTAGCTTGGATGGACCCGGGATTCGCATCAGGTACTGCTGCGCAAGTGATAAGACCAACCACCCGCTTCTCCCCTCATCCTGAGCCTGTCGAAGGATGTGCCCCAAGCACGAACGTCTCCGTGGCACATGCTTCGACAGGCTCAGCATGAGGGGAGGGCTCTTTGGCCGGCGCTCGAAAGGCGCAAGAACGACCTAAGCGAAGGCCTTGTAAGCCGTGATGGTGAAGGTCTCGCGGATGCCGGGCACGCGCTGGATCTGTTCCGTCACGAAGTGCCCGATGTCGGCTTCGTTACCCAAGTAGCACTTCACCAAGAGGTCGTGCTGACCGGAGATGGAGTGCACTTCCGACACCTGCTCGACATCCTGTACCAGCGCGTCGGCCACCTGATAGGCCTCGCCCAGAGCGCATTTCACCATGATGAAGATGGTCTGCATCGGCCCGGCCTCCTAACGCTGGACCACCGGGACCGGGCGCAGCAGGAAGGCCGGGGTGTGGTCGCCGAAGGAAGAGGTGGGATTGTGCGGCTCGTTCGACGGCTCTGACTGGCTGGGTGTCTTGCTTGAAGAGGACTTGCCGCGTGAGGGGCGGCTGGACTTGGACGCCGACTTGCTGCTTGAGGAGCGGCGGCTCTTCGGCTGGTCCTCCGGCGCTGCCTCGCGCTTGGTCTCCTCGAGATCCAAGGTCAGCTCGCGCGGCTCAGCCTTGATCAGCTTCAAGAGGTTGGCGTAGCTGCGGCTGTCGGCGCCCGTCACCAGCATGTAGGCCTTGCCGCTGCGTCCCGCCCGGCCGGTGCGGCCGATGCGGTGCACATAGTCTTCCGGGTGGCTGGGGACGTCGTAGTTGAAGACGTGGCTGACCGCCGGAATGTCCAAGCCGCGCGCGGCGACGTCGGAGCAGACCAAGAGCTTCACATTACCGGCGCGGAAGGTCTCCAGGGTCTCGGTCCGTGCCGGCTGGCTCATGTCGCCGTGTAGCGCTTGGGCGTCATAGCCGTGACGCGCCAGAGAGCGCTGGACGATGGCCACATCGCGTTTGCGGTTGCAGAAGATGAGACCGCTCTGCGGATCTTCTTTGTCCAGAAGCGCACGCAAGACGGCGCGCTTGCTCTTGGCCTCTGTCCGGCAGTGGATGATGGCCTGGTCGATGGTGTCGGCCGTCTTCGCCGGCGGGCTGACCGCGACTTCCTTGGGATTGCTCAAGAAGCGCTGCGCCAGGCGGCGGATCTCCGGCGGCATGGTGGCCGAGAAGAAGAGCGTTTGGCGCAAGGGCGGCAGGCGGCCGACAATGGTCTCGATGTCCGGGATGAAGCCCATGTCAAGCATGCGGTCGGCCTCGTCGATCACCAGGATCTTGACGTCGGCCAGGATGATCTTGCCGCGCCCGATCAGATCGATGAGGCGCCCAGGCGTGGCGATCAGCACGTCCACGCCGCGATCCAGCTTGCGCTCCTGATCGGCC
>JBCBSF010000004.1:0-98758 GCA_039819325.1 Pseudomonadota bacterium
ACCAGAAACCCGCTCTAGGCCGCCAGCGACTTCTCCAGCATCTCGCGCAGGCGGGCGGCTGCCTTCTCGGCGTGGTAGGGGTCGGTAGGGTTCACCACCTGGGTCTCAAGCGCCAGCCAGTCGGTCTCGGACAGCACCTCTTGCGCCACCGGGAAGACCTCTTGCTCCTCGCGCTGCATATGCGTGCGGTAGAAGTTAAGGTAGGCGCCCACCTTTTCGCCAACGATCGCATCGGCATCCTGGTCGCCCTCGGTCGCGGCCGCCACCAGGTTGCGGATCTCTTGTGCGGCCGAAGCCATAATCATGTGCTCGGCTTCTAGGTCCTCAATGCCGGCCGCCGCCTCTGGCGCCTGCTCGCAGACCACCCGGTAGATCAGGTCCTCCTTGGGGTGGTGATAGATGTCAGGATAGCTCTCACAGTAGTAGAGGATCTCCTTGATGAGATCGTAGTCAGGCTCGCCCGGTTTCGCGACCTGCTCCTCCATCACGCCCAAGAGGTCGCGCATGGTGCGGTGTTCGTTCTGCAAAACGTCGATCAAAGTAAACATGGCATTTCCATCTCCAGATTCTGCCTCAGGAGTTGCCTGGGCGATAGCAAGCCCGGCGCCGGTCACACAATGATCTCGGTCAAGTGTCTGGGGCAGTATCTAAGAAATGGTCCGCTTTGTGCGGCGCAGCAAGGCTAGACGGACCCTTGGTAGTCCACCGGCGTGCGGTGCCAGCCCTCGGCGTGGCGTTCCCAATAGCGCTCCTTCAGTCGCGCGGAGATGGGACCGGGGCGATCGTTACCCTTGATGCGGCCATCGATGCGCGAGGCCGGCATGACGCCGCCGGCGGTGGTGGAGGTGAAGATCTCGTCGGCATCGCGGAACTCGTCGGCGGTGATGGCACGGATCTCGCTCGGGATGCCCATCTCTTGGCAGAGGTCCAACACCGACTGCCGGCTGATCCCCTCTAGCGCGCCGCGATCGGGGCTAACGACGGTACCGTCGATCACAGCGAAGACGTTGAAGCCCGGCCCCTCGGTCACATAGCCGTCCAGGTCCAAGAGCACGGCAGCGTCGGCATCCAGGTCCTCCGCCTCAAACTGGCCGCGGATCAGATCGCCCCAGTGGTAGTTCTTGATGGTGGGATCGACGCAGGCGCTGGGGATACGCGGGGTCTTGGCGATGATGAGATGCGCGCCGCGGGCCTGCACCTCAGGCGAGATGACATCGACCCAGGGGATGGCATAGGCGATGAAACGGTTTTCCAGCAGGCTGGGCTTACGCGGCATGCCGGGCTTGGGCACACCGCGGGTTGCGGTCATGGAGACATAGGCGTCTTGCAGGCCGGCCCGGCGCACACAGCCGTGCAGGATCTCCGCCACCTCCACCTGTCTGTAAGGAATCGACATGCGCAGACCCGCCATGGAGCGCCAGAAGCGGTCCAGATGATCTTGCAGCCGGAAGAAGCCACCGTGCCAGACGTGGACCACGTCATAGGTCACGTCCGACTTGTTGAAACCCCAGTCCAAGACCGAGACGCCGACCTCGCCGATCGGCTTGTAAGCGCCTTCGACAAAGCCGCAGCCGGCGGCGAAGGGGTTGTCGGCCGCTTGCGCTTTCTCTTCCAGAACCGCTGCGTCGCTCATGGCTTGCTCCTCCCTTAGTCGGAAGAGGCGATCATGACTGCCGCTTGGTGATGCTGGCAATGGCCACCTTGTGCTTCCAGGGCCAGTAGATCTCCGCGTTCCGCGTCAGACCGGTGGGCCGGAAGATCAAGATCAGCAGCATGACCACGCCCAGGCCGACCTCAGCCGAGGACGCCGGCAGGTCGATAACAAGGACGCCGATGTCCATACCCGATTCCATGCTGCGCAGGAACTCGATCAGGAAGGAGATCACAAGCGTGCCGATGACGGCGCCCGACAGGCTCTGCATGCCACCCACCACCAGCATGGCAAGCGTGATGAAGGTGAGCGGCAGGTAGAAGGTATCGACCGTCAGGAGGCCCAGGAAGTGACCGTAGAGCCCGCCGGCCATACCGACGAAGAAGGCCGAGATGGTGAAGGAGATGACCCGCTGCCAGGTGACGTTGATGCCGGCTGCCTTGGCCGCCACCTCGTCCTCACGCGAGGCTCTGAGCGCCAGTCCAAATCGCGATCGGCTGTAGATGAAGGCTGAGACCATGGCGACCAGCGCGAAGATCATCGCCACCCAGGGCGTGGTGGTCACCGGTATGCCGACCAGCGACGACTGCCCGGCTGTCCAAGAGCTAAGCTGCAGGTAGAAGGCATAGAAGCTCATGAAGAGCGCGAAGGTGCCGATGGAGGCGGCGATGCCGGAGAGCCGCATCAACGCCAAACCGGTGATGAAGGCGACCAGGGCCGCCAGCAGACCGCCGACGATCACCGCCAGCACCCAGTGGTGCGAGTTGGCCAGCAGATAGGCGGGCAGACCGGGGATAAAGATATCCTTGGTCATGGGGTCCATGGTCTGCCAGGCCGTGGCGTAGGCGCCGATCATCATGAAGCCGATGTGGCCGAAGGAGATGATGCCGGAGTTGCCGATGAAGATGTAAAGCCCGACCACGACCGAGAGGCGGATCAAGGCCTCGGTCAGGGATTGCGAGAGGATACGGTCGCCGAAGGCCTGGATCACGATCACCACGACCAGCACCAGGGCGACCAGCACCAGAAGCGGCCAGAAGCTGCGAACGGCCTCGCCCAGCGGGGATTTCGGCTCCATCTAGACGCGCTCCTTACTGGCCCGCGACATGACCAGTCCCTGCGGCCGCAGCAGCAGGATGACGATGACCAGGGCAAAAACGAAGACATCGCGGAAGACCCGCAGTTCCGACGGCAAGAAGGTCTGCAGCAGGATCGAGGCGAAGCCGACGACGAAACCGCCCACCACAGCCCCCACCAGGCTGCCCATGCCGCCGATCACCGTGGCGATGAAGGCGAAGAGCATGAGGTTGATGCCCATGCGGAAATCCAAGATGCCGGTCTGCACGACGAAGAGCAGGGAGACGGCGGCTGCCAGCATGCCGCTGATGGCGACGGCTAGCATAATCACCCTGTTTGCTTTGATGCCCAGCATGCGGGCCATGCGGAAATCCTCCGCCGCCGCGCGCATGTGAATGCCATAGGAGGTGCGCTTCAAGAAGAGCACCAGGATCGCCATCAGGATAATGGTGGTGGCAATGATGATGAGCTGCAGCTGCGGGACCTGCACTCCCTCCATAACCTGCACGCCCTCGTTCAGGCCGGACCAGATTCCCACCGCCTTCGGCCGGCCGCCATAGATCATGATGACCAGGTTTTGCAGAATGAATCCCAGCGCGAAGGAGCCCACCATGAGGGTCGCTGGCGAAGCGTTGCGCAAGGGTCTGAAGACGGTGAATTCTGATATCAGCGCGATCACCACGACCACACCGACGATGCAGGGGATCATGATCAGCGCCGGGAAGTCGCCGATGAAGAGGGTGGCTTGCGTGGCGGCCGAGGGGATGATCAGCGCATAGGCGCCCACCGTGATGAAGTCGCCATGCGCGAAGTTGATGAGCTTGAGCACGCCGAAGAGCAGGCCGATGCCCAAGGCGGCCAGCGCATAGAAGCTGCCGAGCGAGAGACCGTCGGTGATGACCTGGATCGCGAAGGACATTTAGAACTCCACCTCCCCTTCATGCTCGTGGGTGAAGCCGAAATAGGCCTTGTGCACCTCTTTCCCGTCCTGCAGGTCGGCGGCATCGCCCTTCAGCTGGATCTCGCCGTTCCGCAAGACATAGACGGTGTGAGCGGCCTTCAACGCCCGCTCCGAACTCTGCTCGACGATTAGGAGCGTGAGCCCGCGGGTGCGCTGCAGATCGATCACCACTTCATAGACCCGATCGACGATCTTCGGCGCCAGGCCCAGGGAGGGCTCGTCGATGGTCATCAGCCTGGGGTTGGTCATCAGCGCCCGGCCGATGGCAAGCATCTGCTGCTCGCCGCCCGAGAGCTTGCCGGCCGACTGGCGCCGGCGCTCGCCCAGGATCGGGAAGGTCTCCAGCACCCGGTCGAAGTCCTTGCGGATCTGCTCCTTATCCGTCCGGACCGCCGCACCGACCTGAAGGTTCTCCTCAACCGAGAGCCCGGTGAAGATATGCCGCCCCTCCGGCACCTGAGAGATACCTAAGGTCACCACCTCTTCTGGGGAGCGCTTGTGGATCTCTTGCCCGTCGAAGGTGATGCTGCCCTGGGTCGGCGTCAGCACGCTGGAGATGGCTAGCAAGGTGGTGGACTTGCCGGCACCGTTGGGGCCGACAATGCAGGCGATCTCGCCCTCCTGTACCTGCAGATTGACCCCACGCAGCGCCGTCAGCCGGCCATAGTGGATGTGCAGGTCCTGGACCTCCAGGAGCATGGCTCAGCCCTTTCCCAGATAGGCTTCGATGACGGCGGGATCGCACTGCACCTGGGCCGGCGTGCCGCTGGCGATGGTGCGTCCGCTGTCCAGCACGTGGATGCGCTGGCAGACGCCCATGACGACGCGCATGTTGTGTTCGATCAGCAAGACGCCGCAGCCGAAGCGGGTTGGCAGCTCCGAAACCAGCCCCATCAGGTCGTCGCATTCCAGGTCGGACATGCCGGCCGCCGGCTCGTCCAATAGCACGAACTTGGGGTTCATCATCAGCGCCCGGGCGATGCCGACCCGGCGCTCGTCGGTGTAAGGCAAGGCGCCGGCCAGCACGTTGGCGCTGTCGGCCAGGCCGATCCAATCCAGGAGGTCCAAGGCCTCCTTGTGCGCCCGGCCACGGGTCAGGCCCAAACCCACACCAGCGACCTCGACATTCTCGGCGACGCTCATCTCGCGGAAGAGGCGCCCGGCCTGAAAGGTGCGCGCAACACCATGGCGGCGCAGCCAGTGTGCCGTCTGCTTGGCGATGGCCCGCCCTTCCAGCAGCACCTGGCCCTCAGTCGGCTCCTGAAAGGCGGTTAGCGCATTCACGAAGGTGGTCTTGCCGGCGCCATTCGGCCCAATCAGGCCGACGATCTCGCCCGGAAACAGCGTCTCATCCACGGAATCGATGGCGACCAGACCTTGGAAGCGGACGGTCACGCCGCGCGCTTCGAGCGCCAGGCTCGGATCCCGCTGCACGGGCGCTGCCGCCCCCACCGCGTCTTCTGTGACCACAGCCCTTCGCTCCCCATCAACACGCCAACTCTGTCAAGGTAGACGCAAGAGCGAAGCGCCATCAAGCCACTTTGCTGCCATCATCCGAAAGATGATATCACAGAGAGATTTCCTTAACCTCTTGTTGTACAGAGGTTTTCGTCGTCACGATCAAGGCTTTGGCCACGCTGAGACAAGGCGGGTCGGCGAGCGGCCTGCTTCATCTTTTCGCAGCGCAGCAAGACTGACCAGATCGCAGGCAGTGACTCTCAAGACATGGCAAGTTGCAAGGGCCTAACCGTCTGCAGCTTTGAGCGCCTCACTGTCCGAATCGCCGGCCCGCGCACCGAACATGCCTTGGGCGCGCAGGCCCAGCCAGTGACCGTACTGGATCGGCCAGTCGGCGAAGGCGTCAGGCTCGCCCAGCGCCTGAGCGGCGTGCCGGGGCCAGTAGGGATTATGCAGTACCTCACGCGCCAGGGCCGTCAGATCGGCAGCACCGGAGCGCAGGATGGTTTCCGCCTGGCCCGGATCGACAATGAGGCCGACGGCCATGGTCATCATCTCCACCTCGCGCCGGATGGCGGCGGCATGGGCCACCTGATAGCCTGGCGTGGCGGGCGGCAGAGAGTTCTCGCCATAGGCCGCGATACCGCCAGACGAACAGTCGATCACGTCGACCCCCAGTGCCTTCAAGGCCTTCGAGAGCGCAATGGCATCCTCGATGGCCCAGCCATCCCGTTTGCCGTCGACGCAAGACTGGCGCAGGAAGAGCGGCTTTTCCGCCGGCCAGACCGCCCGCACCGCCTCCGCCAGCTCAAGGGTGAAGCGCATACGGTTGGCCAGGCTGCCGCCGTAGCGGTCGCCGCGCCGGTTGGAGAGCGGGGAGAGGAAAGAATGGCTTAGGTAGCCATGAGCGCTGTGGATCTCGATCATATCGAAGCCCAGCCTCTCGGCGCGCTTGGCAGCCGCGCACCAGGCCTCGATGATCTCGGCAATACCCGTGAGCGACAGCTCATGCGGCACGATCCAACCTTCGTCGAAGGGGACGGGGCTGGGTCCCACCGTCTCCCAGGGCAGCTCTCCCTTGGCGATCTCGCGCTCTGATAGGGGACAGTCGCCCTCCCAGGGGCGGGAGATGCTGGCCTTGCGTCCGGCGTGCGCCAGCTGGATGCCGACCGCCGCCCCGCGTGCTTTCACCTGCTCGACCACTGGGCGCAAGGGCTCCATATGGGCATCCGACCAGAGGCCCAGGTCGCCGTGGGTGATGCGGCCCGTTTCGGTCACTGCCGTCGCCTCCGCGATGACCAAGCCGGCACCGCCCATGGCAAACTGATTGAGGTGCGTCAGATGCCAGTCGTTCGCCAAACCGCCCTTGGCGCTGTACTGACACATGGGCGAGATGACGACACGGTTCTTAAGGGTCAGATCCCTGATCTCTAGCGGCCTGAAGAGCGTGCTGCGGGCCATGCCTTAGCCGCCCCGCACCGTCTCGGTTCCCGCCCAGGACTCCAGGGAGGGCACGTTGAAATTGACCAAAAAGTCGATCTTGGAAAAACGCCAGACGCCCTTTTCCCGCCGATAGCGCTCGTCATAGTCACCCAGGATCCAGCGGCTGACCTTATGCCCCTCCTCCATCATGGTGCAGGGCATGAGAATGCGCCAGACGCCGCTGGCCTCGTCGCCCTCGACTTCGATGATGCCGTTCATCGCCAGGTGGGCGGCAAAGACGATCTGGCTGGAGACGCCGTCGAAGAAGTCCTCAATGGCCTTGCGTCCGTCGTGATGGCCGAAGACGGCACTGGTCCAGATCGCGTCTTCGGTGAAGAGCGGCCCCAGCTTCGCCGGCGGATAGCCCAGATCGCATTCGTTCATATAGCGATGCTTCAGGCTCTTGATCGCCTCGATCGATTCCAGGCGGTCGATGCGGGCTTCCAGGTCTTGGCTCATGGGCGGGACTCCTCTTGTCCGGGGGGTGCATCTCCGGGGGGTGCGATCATCAAGCTGCCGGAGGGGCTGCGCCTGATGCGCGCCTCTGGACCGACAACGACGGTGGTAAAGGAGGACTCGACCAAGGCAGGCCCGGCGCGCCAGCTCTCCGTCAGATCCTCGAAGCTCAAGACTGGCGTTTCGCACCAGCCTGCGCCTTCGAAGTAGGCCTGGCGGCTGGTCACACTGGCGCTGCCGGTCTCCTCCAGCTGGCTCTCCCCCTTCTCGCGCAGGCGGCAGCTGACCCTGGCCGACCAGCCCACCACCTCGATCTCCGACTTGGGATCTTGGATTGCGAAGAGGTCCTGATGGGCGCGGTGGAAGTCAGCGACCAAGTCGCGCACAGACTTCTCGTCAGCGAACTCGCCCGCGCGCAGGGGGACCTCGATCTCCCAGACCTGGTGGGGATAGCGGGCCTCGGCGACAAACTCGATGGTCTGGCTGATGGAGCCTTCGCCGGGCCCAGCGATGAAGGCCTCACAGCGCGCCTTGAGGTCCGCCAGCAGGGCATTCACGCCCTCGCGGTCAAAGGCGGCGGAGGTGGTGAAGAAGGTCGCGCGGAACTGCTGGGTCAGATCCGAGAGCAAGGCACCGGCAGCACTGAGCGCAGCGCCGACAGTGGGGATGATCAAGGTCGGACAGCCTAGCCGCTCGGCAATCAGAGTGGAGTTCAGGCCGGCCGCCCCGCCGCCGCCGATCAGCACCGCGTCTGCCGGGTCGATGCCTTGGTTCACGGTGATATCCATGATGGCCTGAACCATGTTTTCCGTAGAGATCTTGACCACGGCCAAGGCGGCCTTCTCCAGGCTGAGGCCCAAGGGCTTGGCCACCGCGCGTGCGATGGCCTGGCGCGCCGCGCCCAAGTCGAGCTTCAGCGAGCCGCCCAGAAAGAAGTCCGGGTCCAGATAGCCCAGCACCAGGCAGGCGTCAGTCATGGTCGGCACCGTTCCGCCGCGGCCATAGGCGACCGGTCCGGGTACCGCACCAGCCGACTGTGGACCGACATGCAAAAGCCCGCCGTCATCGATCCAGGCCAAGGAGCCGCCACCGGAGCCGATAGAGCGCACGCCGACGGAGGGGAAACCGGTCATATGGCCCTTGTAGGCGCCGCCGATCCAGGTCTCACGGGTCCAGGGGATGCGTCCCTTGCGCACCAGGCTCAGATCATAGGTGGTGCCGCCGGTATCGGCGACGATGGCCGTCTCCGCCGCCGCATCGGCCTCGGCAAAGTGGCGTCCGGCAACCGGCGCCAGGCTGGGGCCGGAGTTGATCAGGTGAATGGGCTCTGCCGCAGCGTCGGCAGCATCGACCACGCCGGCGCTGGAGGTCACGATCAGTACCCGGCCGTCATAGCCCGCCTCGGCCAAGCGTTCCGAGAGCGTGCGCATATAGCGGCCCATTAAGGGCTTCAGCGAAGCATCGATCGCGGTGGAGGAGGCCCGCCGGTACTCCCTGAGCGAGGGATTCAACCTGTGCGACAGGCTATTGGGAACACCCGGTAGGTGTTCCTCCAGCAGCTCGCCGATCCGCGCTTCGTGCGCCGGGTTGATGATGGACCAGAGCAGGCAGACGGCCACCGCCTCGACCTGCAGGTCCTTGAGCCGCGCAATCAGCTGGATCACCGCAGCCTCATCCAGCGCCCGGACTACCTTGCCGTCGGCGCCGATCCGCTCCGGTACTTCGAAGGTAAGGGAGCGCGGCACATAGGGCTCTGGATAGGGGATGGTGAAGTTGAAGACGTCACTGCGGCCGCCTTCGCGCAGCACCAGGATATCCGGGTGGCCTTCCGTGGTCAGGAAGGCCGTCTTCGCGGTCAGGCCGGTGATGATGGCGTTGATCGCGCGCGTGGTGCCATGGATGAAGCTGGTGCCTTGGGCCAGCAGCGCCCGCCGCTCCAGCCCCAGCCCCTCGGCGGCGACCTGCAGGCTGTCCAGAACCCCGCGAATCGGGTCGTCCGGCGTGGTGGCGGCCTTGAAGAGCGCCAGGCGCCCGTCTGATGATTCGACGATTAGGTCGGTGAAGGTTCCGCCCGTATCAACGGCAAAACGCATGGCTGGCCTTCCTCAAAGCAGGGGAGCGGTTTAGGCTGAAACCTTCACAGACTAGCGGGGGGTAGGATCATGACCAAGACCTTGGGCTTTGTCCCGATCGGTTTGTTGGTTCTGGCCGCCCTCGTTTATGGACTGATCTTCCCCCTGAACCGCCTGGGCGCCGAGGCTGGGGCGCCGCACTTCGGCCATGCCTTCTGGCAGGTCCTGCTGGGCGGGTTGGCGCTCTATCTGCTGACCTTGCTCCGGGGCGAACGGCTCTCGGCCAGCTGGCCCTTTCTGCGTGCCTATCTGGTGGTGGGCGCCTTGGGTTTCGGCCTGCCGATGGCCATCGTGACCCTGGTCTCGCCGCACCTGCCGGCCGGAATCGTGCCGCTGGCCTTCGCGCTCTCCCCCACCTGCACCTATCTCTTGAGCGTCATCTTCCGGCTGGATCGGCTAGCGGTCTTCGGCCTGGTCGGGATCGCGCTGGGCTTTGCCGGTGTCGCCCTGGTGCTGGCGCCAGAGGAAGCCTTGCCGTCAGCCGATGCGCTGGGCTGGTTCCTGCTGACCCTGATCATCCCGGTGATGCTGGCCGGCGCCAACGTAGGCGCCGCGCTGCTGCGTCCGCCGGCCACCAGCTCGACGGTCATGGGTGCCGGTTTCTTGCTTGGCGGTGCGCTCTCGATCCTGCCCTTGGTCTTGATCTTCGACGGGGCCTACTGGCCCGACACCACAGCGCTGCTTCTGCCGACCCTGGGCGCAGCGGCGGTGAACGCCGTCTTCATCATTCTCTTTGCGGAGATCGTGACCCGCTACGGCCCAACCTTCTTTGCCCAGTTCAACTACCTGACCGTGGTGGCTGCCATCGGCTGGGCCGTCCTCTTCTTCGGCGAGCACGCCAGCTGGTACGCCTGGGCCGCCTTGGCCCTGATGGCACTGGGGGTGCTGATCTCCGAACTGCGGAACCGAGGCCAGACGGGCTAGCCAGTCTGGCGCAGCTGCTCGGTTCCCGCCTGATCCACCGCGCCGCTGGCATCCAGGGCCACGCCGTAGACCTTCTCCGCCCGCTCGCGGCTGACCCAGCCTTCCGCCACGTCACGCGCCACGACCTTGGGATCGCGCTCCAAGGGCGTGCCATAGCCGCCACCGCCGCAGCAGTGGGAGACGATGGTCTGCCCGACCTTCAGCGAGACCACTGTGGAGTTGGGCGTCGGCGCCTCTTTGCCGTCGGCTTCACGGATCGCCTGATAGGCCGCTCCGCCGTGGCCGCCGCCACGCACGCCCTGGGCCGGGTTCGAGGTGCCATCGCTCACAAAGGCGACCTCCATCACCCCGCGGGTCGGCCCGAACTCCACCAGCATCCCGGCCCCGCCCTTCTGGCGGCCGGCCCCCTCAGAATCAGTCAGGAAGCGACGCTGGCGGACCTGCAATGGGTGGCGCATCTCGTCCAGCTCGATGGAGTCCTGGTAGCAGAGGCCGGCGTTGCCGACGTGACCAAGGGTGATCCAGGCATCGGTCTGGGGCGCCGCCGCCCCCCCGGTCATGGCGAGGAAGAGCTGGTTGACGTAGCGCTCGTCATGCAAGGGGTCGTAGCCGGAGACCACGCCCACCGAGGCCGGTAGAATCGCACCCGATTCCGCCATCCCGATGCCGTCCTTCAGCTCGGCGAGCGAGGCCTGGACGGAGTTAGCCACCCGGTCGGCCACATTGGTGGTGGCGACCGAGCAGGAGGTCGGGTGCTTAGGAATGCCGCAGATCGCATTCTCGCGCAGATGAATGTCCAGCCGCCGGAAGGCGCCGGCGTTCTTCGGCACGCTGGGGTCGATGGAGTTGAAGACCCCGATCATCGCCGCCGTGCGCGCGCAGGCCTCCGAGAGGTTCAGGCCACAGGGCAGCGCGTCCATGTTGTCGGTGAGATCCACGGCAATGCGCGCCGTCTCGCTATCCACCTTGACCGAGACGGTGATGGGGATGCCGTCCTCGGGCGTGCCGAGGACCGGGTCGTGGCGGCTGGTCCAGCGGGTCTCGCCGCTGGGAATCGCCTTGATGGCATTGATCATGCGCTGTTCGGAGTAATCGAACCATTGGCCGGTGAAGGCCTCCAGCGCGTCCCAGCCGATCTCTTCGGCCAGCGCCAGGATCTCCTGCTCGCCGATGCGCGCAGCGCCCAACATGGCCAGGTAGTCACCCCACCACTGCTCCGGCACGCGGATTCGCAGCATGCACATGCGGATGATGTCGTCGATGTTCTCGTAATCCTGCTGCACCTTCACCGCCGGGAAGAGCAGCGCCCCCTCCTCATAGACGTCGCGGGCATTGCCCATGTAGGTGGTGGGTTGAGAGTTGCCGCAGTCGGCCTGGTGCGCCTTGGCCAGCACGGTGAAGCGGTGCCGCCCCTCGCCATCCATCACCGGCACCAGCAGGGTGTGGTCGGCCGGGTGCGAACAGCCGTGATAGGGCGAGTTGTGCAGGTAGGCGTCGCCGCGCTTCAGGGTCGGGTGCACCTCCAGCATCGACTTGGCCATGAGATCCGGGCCGCTTAACACATGGATCGGCAGGCTCTCTGCCGTGGCCAAGAGCCGGCAGTCGGCGGTGACGATACAGCAGGAAAAGTCACGGGCGATGTTCAAGACGCCGGAGCGGCCAGTGCGCAGCAGCGTGTTCGCCATCTTGCGCGCAACACCCTCCAGACGGTTGTTCAAGAGCGCCAGGCCCACGCCGTCGATCACTTCGCCGTCTGTCTTGATCACCATGGTGGCCGGGTCCTTCCCTAACACCGCTGGCGCTTGAGGTCAGAAGCAATTCCTCCACAAGCACAAGCCCTATCCTGATCCTGTCGGCGGATCTGCCTCAAGCCCGATCTTCTCCTTGGCACATGCTTCGACAGGCTCAGCATGAGGGGAGGGCTTGGTGGTAACAGCTACCGGGATACCGGCAGGAGCAACCCCGAAAAAGAAAACCCCGCCCGGCAGGGAACTGCCGGACGGGGCCTAGATCACGGCAGGCTAAGCAGGCTTAGCGTGCGATGTACTCATAGCGCTTGCCGAAGAGCACATCCATCGGCACCGGCTGCGAGATGGTGTGCTCGTCAGCCACGCCCGGCTGGCCATCGGTGGTCTCGATGATCAGGTAGGGCGCATAGTTCTGGTGGTGCAGCTGCGGGGTGAAGGTCCGCGTACCGACCAGGAACGGCTCGTCCTTGAACTTCTCCATCTCGGCGATGACGGCGTCGGTCTCGAAGGTGCCGGCGCGCTCAACCGCACGGGCCCACATCTCGATCACCAGATAGCCGGGGTAGGTGTACTGGCTGTTGGGACGCTCGCCGAAGCGGGCCTCGTACTTGTCGTTGAACTCCTCAACCTCTGGACGGGGGTCGTCGCCGTAGATCGAAGCCTGCTCCGGCACGTAGTGGCCGGTGAGACCCGGCACGGAGTCGAGCCAGTAGGTGCCGCTCATCGAGCTGCCGCCGGCCAGCGCGCTCTCGACACCCGCGGCACGCAGCTGACGCAGGGCCGAGGCACCGCCCGGGATGTAGGAGCAGTTCATGATCAGATCCGGCTCTTCCGGCAGGTTCTTGATCCGGGTGATCTGGGCAGCGATGGAGGGATCGGCGTTCTGATAGACGTCGTGGCCCAGGATCTCGAGACCCAGGACCTCTTTCCACATCCAGTCAAAGCCGTAGCAGATGCCCTTGTTGTACTCGATGGTGGTGTCGAGCAGGATGTAGGCTGTCTTCCAGCCCTTCTCCTCAGCACCCCACTCCGCGATCGTGGCGCCCTGAACGGCGGCCAGAACCGAAGAGGAGAAGGCATTGCGGCCAACGCCCTGAATGCCGGCCAGCACGGACTCGGCACAGAGGAAGATGGCGATCTTGTTGGCGTTCTTGGCGGCCAGAGCGGCCGGCGCGCCGAAGTCATAGTCGCAGTCGACGGCAACCATCTCGGCGCCCTCGTTCAGCACCTGCTGGCCAGCCTTCGCCCCCTCGACCCGGTCGGTCTTGGCGTCGGCCAGAACCGGCACGATTTTCTTACCCAAGAGGCCGCCCTTGGCGTTGATATCATCGATGGCGATCAGCGCCGCGTTGGTGGACGGCTGGCTATAAGCCTGCATCCAGCCTGAGTAAGAGGCCGCGAAGCCGACAACGACCTCTTCTTCCTCGGCCGCCGCCATCATTGGGGCACTGGCAAGCGCCAGCGCGCCGGCAAAAGCCAGAACAGTGGATTTCCGCATTGTAGGTCTAAACCCTCCTCAACATGAAGCACATGGACAGATCAACCGCTAAGGGGGGCCGAGGGCCGGCCCCGCGGTGTAAGCGGTCAAGGAGCCCTCCCGATGGGCGCCGGTTTCGCGCCCTTTGTTGCTGGTCAGCCCTTAGCCGGGCCTTTATCGAACCTGTTTTGCCGTTCGCCGGACATACTAGCGATCCTGCCCAGACGCGCAAGCATACCCGAGGCGGAGATGCGTTTCTGTCAGCCGATACAACGAGGAGTCCACCTAGAGACAAGCCTTAGGCGCTTGGCAGGTCGAAGGTCACAACGGTGTGGCCGTGGTTCACCGGCCCTTGGCCCCTGCCGAAGCCAGGCGCGCTGATGAGCGCCTTGCGCAGATAGCTCTGCGCGCGCCGGACGGCCAACTCCAGCTCCAGCCCCTGCGCCATGCCGGCGGCGATGGATGAGGCCAGGGTGCAGCCAGTGCCGTGCGTCTCTTTGGTCTCGACGTAGTCGACCGGCAGCAGCCGGCAGTCGTCTTCGGTCTGCAAGACATCGACCAGCGGTGCAGTTCCCGCAGCCAGATGCCCGCCCTTCACCAAGACCGCCTTGGCGCCCATGGCAACCAGCGCCTCGGCAGCGCGGCGCTGGCCGTCGACATCCTCGACCGTGAGGCCCGTCAGGCGGGCGGCCTCCGGCGCGTTGGGAGTCAGAAGACTGGCGCGCGGCACCAGCAAATGCTTCACCGCCTCCACCGCCTGGTCTTGCAAGAGCGAGGCGCCGCTTTGCGCCACCATGACCGGATCGGCGATCAGCGGTAGGTCGGCAGCGGAGGCCTCCAGCTCCTCCACCACGGCCTCGATCACCTCGACCGAATGCAGCATCCCGCTCTTCACCACGTCGGCGCCCAGATCACTGAGGCAGGCCTGCATCTGTTCACGGATGAAGGCGGGTGGGACGGTGTGAATGCCGGTAACGCCTAAGGTGTTCTGCGCGGTAAGCGCGGTGATCGCCGTCATGGCGTAGCCGCCCAGCGCGGTCACTGCCTTGATGTCGGCCTGTATGCCGGCCCCACCGCCGGAATCCGAACCTGCGACAATCAATACGCGGCCTTGGGTCATCCCTCCCCTCCCTCGACGATCGCATTCCAGACGGCCAAAGCTTGACAGGTCTTGGCCACGTCATGAACGCGTAGAATATGTGCACCCCCCGCCAGCGCTGCCAAGCCGGCAGCCAAGGACCCGGGAAAGCGTGCCTTCGGCTCCACCCCGCCGGCCAGACGCCCGATGAAGGACTTACGGCTAACCCCGACCAAAAGCGGGTAGCCCAGCGCCACCAAACGCTGCGTTCCGGCCAAGAGGGCCAGGTTGTGGGCCTGGGTCTTACCAAAGCCGATCCCGGGGTCGAGGCAGATATCCGCGCCACGCACTCCGGCGGCCAGGCAGGCCTCTGCCCGGGCCTTGAGATAGCCCGCGACCTCCCCCACCACATCTGCGTAGGCCGGGGCCTGCTGCATGGTCTGCGGCGAGCCCTGCATGTGCATCAAGATCACCGGCACTCGGCGTTTGGCCACCAGCGCCAGCGAGGCGGGATCGCCAGTCAGCGCCGTCACGTCATTGATGAGACGCGCGCCGGCGTCCAGGGCCACCGCCATAGTGCTGGCGTGACGGCTGTCGAGGGAGACAGCAACGCCTTGCCTGGCTAGTCCGCGCACCACCGGCAGCACCCGCGCCTGCTCCTCTTCCGGCGTGACGGGATCGGCATTGGGGCGGGTCGACTCGCCGCCGACATCGACCAGATCGGCGCCGGCCGCCATCTGCTCGAGTCCGGCGGTTATGGCGGCACCAGGGTCCAGCCGGTCGCCGCCATCCGAAAAGCTGTCGGGGGTGACGTTGACGATCCCCATGACCAGGGGACGCGCCAAGGAAAAGCCGGCGAAGCGTCCTGCGCTCGCCGGCTCGTCCGTCACAGAGTGAGGTTCCAGAGGAGGACCTCAGCTACCGGGCTGCGGCTCGGGATTCGGGCCGATGCCGGAGGAACCGCGCGGGGTCTTGCGTGCGGTGGGGACAGAAGTCCGCCGCGGCTCGCTGCCGCCGCTCTTGGTGTCGCTGTCGCGGTCGATGTCCTCGCCGCGCAGGATTGCCATGGTCTCCTTGGCGCTGAGGGTCTCATGCTCCAGCAGCGCGTTGGCGACGGTGTGCAGCTGGTCGAGGGCATCGGACAGCACTTGACGGGCCTTGTCCTCGGCCTCTTCACAGATACGCCGCACCTCTTCGTCGATCAGCTTGGCGGTGGCGCCGGAGACGCTCTGCTGACGGGCGATGGAGTGGCCCAGGAAGACCTCATCCTGGTTGTCGTTGTAGCGCAAGGCGCCCAGGACTTCGCTCATCCCCCACTCGGTCACCATGGCCCGCGCCATTTGCGTCGCCTGCTGGATGTCGTTGGAGGCACCGGTGGTGATGTTGTCCTTACCGAAGATCAACTCCTCGGCAATGCGGCCGCCGTACATCATCGCCAGGCGGGCATGCAGCTCGCTCTTGCGGTAGCCCAGGCGGTCACGCTCCGGCAGAGCGAAGGTGACGCCCAGAGCGCGGCCGCGCGGGATGATGGTGATCTTGTGCAGAGGGTCGTTGCCCGGCACGTGGATGTTCACCAGCGCGTGGCCAGCCTCGTGATAGGCGGTCAGCTTCTTCTCGTCCTCGGTCATGACCATGGAGCGGCGCTCCGGTCCCATCATGACCTTGTCCTTGGCAGCCTCAAAGTCGTGTTGCGTCACCACCCGCTTGTTGGCGCGGGCTGCCAGCAAGGCCGCCTCGTTCACCAGGTTGGCAAGCTCGGCGCCGGAGAAGCCGGGCGTACCGCGCGCGATGACCTTGGCCTCCACGTCCGGTGCCAGCGGGATCTTGCGCATATGCACCTTCAAGATCTTCTCGCGGCCAATCACGTCGGGGTTCGGCACGATGATCTGGCGGTCGAAACGGCCCGGGCGCAACAGGGCGGGGTCCAGCACGTCGGGGCGGTTGGTGGCGGCGACGATGATCACGCCCTCATTGGCCTCGAAGCCGTCCATCTCCACCAGGAGCTGGTTCAGGGTCTGCTCACGCTCGTCGTTGCCGCCGCCCAGGCCGGCGCCGCGGTGGCGGCCAACGGCGTCGATCTCGTCGATGAAGACGATACAGGGCGCGTTCTTCTTGGCCTGCTCGAACATGTCGCGCACGCGGCTGGCGCCGACACCGACGAACATCTCGACGAAGTCGGAGCCGGAGATGGTGAAGAAGGGCACATTGGCCTCACCCGCGATGGCACGCGCCAAGAGGGTCTTACCAGTACCCGGAGGACCCACCAGCAGGCAGCCCTTGGGGATCTTACCGCCCAGGCGCTGGAACTTCTGCGGGTCGCGCAGGAACTCGACCAGCTCCTCCAGCTCCACCTTGGCTTCCTCGATGCCGGCCACGTCTTCAAAGGTCACGCGGCCCGATTTCTCGGTCAGCAGGCGCGCGCGGCTCTTGCCGAAGCCCATAGCCTTGCCGCCGCCAGACTGCATCTGTCGCATGAAATAGATCCAGACGAAGATCAGCAGCAGCATGGGTCCCCAGGAGATGAGGATGGTTCCCAGCAGGTTCGGCTCCTCCGGCGGCACGGCCTTCACAGCGACGCCGTGCTGCAAAAGCTTGTCGGCCAAATCGAAGCCGCGCGGGATATAGGTGGTGAAGCTCTGGCCATTGTCGTCCGTGCCGATGACCTGCTGGTCTTGGATCTGGACTTCTTTGACCTTGCCTTGTTCCACTTGATCGATGAATTGCGAGAAGATGACGGGCGTCTGCGGGGTCCGCGACACGCCGCCTTGGAACACGTTGAATACCAAGACGATCAAGAGGGCGATCAGCACCCACAAGACGAGGTTGCGACTAAAGTTCACCTGCCACCTACCCTTCTCGGTTAGGGCCTTCGTTAGAGTTGGCTGCAGAGCCGCTGCGCCAACCCATCCACTGGGATCGCGGCATCTCTAAGAGCCCGCGCTCCGTCTAGGTTTCTAGATAATGTGCGCTTTGTGACAGGCAACTGTAAACAGCGCGCTGCCGGGCAGATCGGCGGGCGTAAAGCGCAAGGCGATGGGCGGCACCTGGCAGCCGGGCCGCGTCCAGCCTAGCAGAGGCAGGGCCAGAGGGCCCGCGGCGTCATGAACACAAGGCTGCGACCAGGCAGCGGGCAGTGGGGTCTCACGCAGCTTCGGCCGTGCCTCCAGCCGCTCCCAGGCTTGCCGCCCCAGAGGTGTCAACTGCAGATCCGCCGAAGCGGTCTCGCCGACCCGAACCGTGAAGCGCCGGTCCCAAAGGCCCTGAAAGCCGGGCCGAAGCGGCAGTGCAAGGGCGCCGCGCTCTTCACGCACCACGGCCAGGCGCCCCTTCAACGACAGCAAACGGCAGCCGGCCAAGGTTGCTGGTCCCCCGGCGCAATCAGCCAGCTGTGCCAAGGCTGCCGACCTCGGCGGATAGGCACGCCCGCCGACAGCGCGCAGGAGGATGCTGAGAAGCTCTTGCCGGAGCAGCGCCGGCTGCCGCAGAAAAGCGGCACGATCGAAGGAGAGGTAGCCGAGGCGATGCCACTGGGCGTGGCGTCCCAACCAGCTGAGGCAGGCCGCCTCCAGGCTGCGCCGGGCAAGCCCCAGGCAGCGCGCCGCTTCCGCCAAGCTGTCGCTGTCGAGACCCTGGCGGCCTAGTGCAGACGCCTGCTGTCGGAGGGCAACGCGACGGAAGCGCGGCTGCCGGTTGCTCGGATCCTCGACCCAAGGCACCCCGCGCTGGCGCAGATAGTCTTGCAGCGCAGCCTTAGGCTGGCTCAAGAGCGGGCGCAGCAAGACCAGATCGGGCAGCACCGAGATCTGTCCCATGGCGGCCAGTCCTGCTGGCCCGCTGTCGCTTTCGGCGCGCAGCAGAAAGGTCTCTGCCTGATCATCGCGATGATGGCCAAGGGCCAGAAACAGCAGCCCGAGATCGCGGCAAGCCTGGCTCAGACGCGCGTAGCGGGCGTCGCGCGCGCGGGCTTGCAGGACCGTTCCGCCGCTGCCCTGCCACCGCAAGATCTGGGCGGAAACACCCAGAGCCGTCGCTTGCCGAGCAACAGCGGCGGCCTCTTCACTGCTTTCATCCCGCAGCCCATGATCGACGATCAGCGCGGTGACGGCGCCGCCGCGCGCTTGCGTCCAATTGTGCAGCAGCAAGGTCAGCGCCAGGCTGTCAGATCCGCCCGAGAGCGCCACGCCAATCCGCGGTGCAGCGGGCAAGGGCCCCAGGGGCCGCATCAAGTCGGCGAAGTGCGCAGCGTCGAGTGCAGCGTCTTTCCGCTTGAAAACCGCCGATGTCTCGACCCGCTTCGATCTCATCCTGAGCAAGGAGCGCAGCAACTGTCCGTCGAAGGATGGGCCCCAAGCAGCGGTGCCAGCCGCCCGCCCCTCGACGGACGCTCGCTCAGGCTCGCTGCTCATGACGAGGGTCTGCTTGTGGCTGAACTCTTTCGGGTCTGAGTTAATGTCAGCAGCCCAGGTTGGACCGCTCGCGCTGGGCGCGCTGCAGGATGTTGGCCGGTGCCGTAGAGCCCATGCGGTTGTCGATCTCTTGCAAGACCTGGCAGGCCTGGGCCGACTGGCCGAGCAGCGAGAGGGAAAGGCCCAGCTTCAAGAGGCTGTCCGGCGCCTTAGACCCGGTCGGGTGGTCCTGATAGGCCTGGGCGAAGGCCTGAGAGGCCTGCGCGTAGTTGCCCCGGGCGTAGTAAGTCTCCCCCAGCCAGTACTTGGCGTTAGAGGTGAGCGGATCGTTAGGGTGCTGCTGGATGAAGGCAGTCATCGCCGCCTGGGCACCGGTGAAGTCGCCTTGGCGCACCAGGCCAAACGCGTAGTTGTACTGATCACGGGCAGAGCCTGCCGGCAAGGCCCCAGCCGCCGCCGTCGTGGTCGTCTGGGTGCCGCTATTCTGGGTGCCGCTATTCTGGGTTCCGCTATTCTGGGTTCCGCTGTTCAGGCCCTGGATCTGCTGCAGTTCTTGGGCTGAAACCGAGCCCAGCACCTGCGTTTGGCCCGTGTTCGCAGCCGGCGCGCTCGGCTGTGGGCTTGGGCTGCCCAAGGCCGAGGTGTCACCGCCCTCCAAAGCGGTCATGCGGAACTCCGCATCGTTCTGAAAGCGCTCCAAGCGCTCGGTCAGCTGGCGCTGGTTGAAGCCCAGCCGCTCGACCTGCCCGGTCAGCCGCCGCAGCTCCGCCTCGATCGCCGCGAAGCGCTGCTCGATGCTGTTGGCGTCACTGGCGGAGAAAGACTGCGCCAACTGCAGGGTCTCACCGCGCAGTGTCTCCAGCTCCGCACCGCTGCGCGCGATATCACGCGACAGCTGCTCCAGGCTGTCCTCAGCCAAGGCCGGCGCTGCCCAGCAAAGCGACGCACAGACGGCGATCGCCGGACCCAAGATCCGGACCCGCTGGTCGAGACGGAGTTGGAACGGCATGCAAGACCTCTCCCAAAGTGACCGTTTGCCGGGGGACGGGTGCAGGGTCTCTCCCCGCGCCCGCCCCGCAAACCGGCTTACTGGTTGACCTGGAACTGCGCGCGGCGGTTCAGGGCCCAGGCCTCTTGGTTGGAACCGACGACGGCCGGTCGCTCCTCACCGAAAGACACGGTGGAGACACGGCTGGAAGCCACGCCCAGGGTGCCGAGGTAGCGCTTCACCGAGTTCGCGCGGCGCTCACCCAGCGCCAGGTTGTAGGCCCGGGTGCCACGCTCGTCGGTGTGTCCCTCGATCACGGTGTTGACCTGCGGGCGGGCCTGCAGCCAGGCGGCAAAGGACTCGGTCACCTGACGCGCGTCGGGACGCAGGTCGGAGCGATCGAAGTCAAAGAAGACGCGGTCGCCGACCTGGGCGCGCAGCTCTTCCTCCAGCGAGCCGAAGCTCGAGACCGGGGCAGGTGCCGGTGCCGGGGCGGGCTGAACCGGGGCCGGCTGCGGCTCCGGCGTGGAGCTGCAGGCGGCCAAGACAAAGACGCCAATCGTCAGAAGGCTCGCGATACGAAGGGACATGAGGGTTCTTTCCTTCAATCTGCAATGACCAGCCGGACAATCCGGGCCGGCGGGAGGTTTAGGGCCGTTACATCTATCGCCTGCGAGACATCAGTCCCCTGCGATTTTGTCAAGTCCGAGGCCAATCCATGGCCATCAAGCCTTCGTGGCCTCGAACAGGTTGGGTTCGCTGTGGCGAACCCAACCTGTTCTCGCTCGTTGTTCAACACGCAAATCGTCGTCGCGGGGGCAGACCGCCCCGCTCGGGATTTGCTCTAGGGATTGAGCGGTGACCAGGTCGGATCAGAGGCGGCCGTGGAGGTCGGCAACTCCCGCTCATTGTAGCCAGTGATGTCGATCGAATAGAGGCCGCTTGAGACCCCGCCGCGCCCGTCTGACCGGCCTTGCCGGAAGAAGGAGAGGACACGGCCGTTGGGCGCCCAGGTCGGCGCCTCCACCCGATAGCCACTGGCCAGCAGCCGTTCGCCGGTACCGTCCGGCGCGATCACGCCGATGGAGAACTGGCCCTGATGCTGGCGGGTGAAGGCGATGAAGTCACCGCGCGGCGACCAGCTGGGTGTGGCATAGCGGCCCTCGCCGAAGGTCAGACGCGTCGCCCCGCCGCCGGCTGCCGGCATGATGTAGAGCTGCTGCGAGCCCGAGCGGTCGCTTTCGAAGACGATCTGACTGCCGTCAGGCGAGAAGGAGGGCGAGATATCGATGCCCGGTCCGGTGGTCAGCCGGCGCAGGTCGCGGGTACGCAGGTCCATGACATAGATGTCGGAATTGCCATCACGTGCCACCGCCATGACCACCCGGTTGCCGTCGGGCGAGAAACGCGGCGCGAAGGACATGCCGTTGAAGTTGCCGATCACCTCCCGCTGGCCGGTATCGAGGTTGTAGAGTGAGACACGTGGCACCGTCCCCGGCACGAAGGAGACGTAGGTGATCTCTTGCCGGGTCGGGGAGAACTGGGGTGAGAGCACCACAGCGGTCCCGTCGGTGAGGAAGCGCTGGTTGGCGCTGTCCTGGTCCATAATCGCCAAGCGCTTCACCCTCCGGTCCTGCGGCCCGGTTTCGGCCACATAAACGATACGGGTGTCGAAGTAGCCTTCCTCCCCGGTCAGGCGCGAATAGATGCGGTCGGCGATCTTATGCGCGACCGAGCGCCAGTTGGCGGGCGAGGAGGTGAACTCAAAGCCCTCCAGCTCTTCCTCGGCGAAGACGTCATAGAGACGGAAGCCGGCCTGCAGCCGCCCGTCGGCGGCGGTCTGCGCATAGCCCACCACCAGGGCGGCTGCGTTGATCAGGCGCCAGTCGCCGTAGCGGATGCCGTCGCCGGCCATACTCTCCGGCGTCTGGATATAGGCGCCGCTGTCGATCGGCCGGAAGAGGCCGGAGCGTTCCAAGTCGGCGGCCACCACCTCGGCAATGTCGCGGCCCAGACGGGCTTGCGTCCCGTCACCGCTGTGGAAGGCCGGAACGGCAATCGCCAAGGGGCTGAAGAAGCCTTCGGTGATGTCGATCTCAAGCTCCGCCTTGGCCGGGACGGCGGCTGCCAGCAGAAGAAGGACAGTCATGACTAGGGATCGCATCGTAGCCTCTCTCGATAGAGCCCGTACGGCGGTGATCTTCTACCCGCAAACCTCACGCGCCGGAAAGTTCAACTTCACATCACGCCAGGTGTCGTAGTTGTCACGCGGGAACGGCAGCGGCTGGGCCCGGGCGATGGCCCGCGTTGCCGAGGTGGCGACGGAGCGGAAGACTGGATCGCTGTTCATCCGCGACTGGTTGACGATCTCAGACGTGGCAACGGTGCCGTCGGGGCGCATCTGCAGGCGGATTTCGACCACGACATCGCTGATGCCGCGTTGGCCGCAGGTGACGTTCCAATGCCGGCCCACCGCACTGACGATCGCGCGCCGGTCAGCACCGGATAAGGGCCGGCCGGAACGGCTGCTGGACTGGCGCTGGCTGTTGCCGGTCGAGGCACTGCCGCCGCTGCTGGTCGCACCACCTGCAGCGAGACTGGCCAGCAGATCATCGGTCTGGTTGCTGCTGCTCGGCTGATTGCGTGTCGTGCTGCTGCTTTGTGTTTGCCGCTGTGCCGTCGTTTGCTGCTGGCGCGGCGGCTCCGGCTGGGCCAGCTCTACCTCGCGGTTGGGCTTGCCGAGCGGCACGGCCAGGCCCGGCAGGGCCGGCTCGACCGGCTCCGGCGCTGGCGTGGGCAAGGTGGCGATCTGTGGCGCCGGCGGGGTGGGCTCGTCGCTGGGGCTGGGCTGCGGCGGGGCTGGGGCGCCGCCGGTGTCGGGGGCGGCAGCTTCCGGCAGGGGTTCTATCTGCGGCAACTCGCTTTCCACCGGCTGCGGCGCGGCCTGTTCCTCCACCGTCGCCTCAATGATCTCGCGAATCGGGTCTGGCGCAGGCGCCTCTGCCGGTAAGGGCGGTGCTGCGGCCTGCGGTTCCGTCGCCTCCGGCGCTGTCTCCGCGAGAGACGGTGCGGTAACTGGCGGTGCGACCTCAGGCGGCAGCGGCTCAGGCAGGGGCTCAGGTACGGGCTCTGGGACCACCTCCGGCGGCAGCAGCTCTTCGGCGGCAGGCGCCTCGGCGGGCTCTTGGATGGAGGCCAGCTGTTCCGGCACTTCTTCAGCCGGTGGCGTCACGTCAGGCGCCGGCGGCTCGGCGATCTCCGGTCCTTCTGGCTCCGGCGGGGCTTCAGCCTCTTCCGGGGCGCCTTGAACTTCGGGTGCGGTGAAGGCAGTGCCGGGTTCCGGCGTTTGGAAGCCCTCGTCGGCGCGTTCGAAGACCACGGGCACAGGGTTCTCGCCGCCCAGCACGAACTCGGTGGTGCGGGTCGGCAAGCCGGCCAGCATCAGGCCAACCAGGCCCAGATGCACCAGTGACGAAAAGACCAGCCCTTGCCGCACGAGTCTCGTTCCTCCTGCCGGCCCTCACCTGCGCGAAGGCGGGGCCAGCGCCTGAGTGGGTTGCGTTCGCCATGGCTCACTTCACCCACTCCAGCCTCTTGATAGTGAAGCAAATCGTCGTCGCGAGGTGGGTCACCTCGCTCGGGATTTGCTCTAGTTCAAATCGCCGGTCGGCTGCTCGGCTAACAGCGCTACGCGGCGGAAGCCCGCTTCGTTGATGAGGCCCATGACCTCCATCACGAAGCCGTAAGGGATCACCCGGTCGCCACGCACATAGATCCGGGTTTCCGGATTGGCGTCGGTGATATCGCGCAGGAAGGGCACCAGGCTGACCGGCGTGACCTCGGTCTCCTGCACGTAGATCCGCCCGTCGCTGTCGACGCTGACCACCAGCGGCTCCTCCGGCGTGGTGATGGCCTGCGCGTTGGCTTGCGGCAGGTCCACCGGCACGCCGACGGTCAGCAGCGGTGCGGTGACCATGAAGACGATCAGCAAGACCAGCATGACGTCAACGAAAGGCGTCACGTTGATCTCCGACATGGGCGTGTAGCGGCCGCGTCTGCGGCGTCTGCCGCCCCCGCCGCCGCCGCTCATCATCTGCCCTGCCATGGCCTAGCTCTCCTCCACCTGACGGGAGAGGATGGCGCCAAACTCATCGGAGAAGGTCTCAAGCCGTTGATTGTATTGGTTCAGATCGCTGGAGATCTTGTTGAAGCCGACGGCGGCCGGAATGGCGGCGAAGAGGCCCAGCGCGGTGGCGAAGAGCGCCTCGGCGATACCCGGCGCCACCACGGCGAGGCTGGAGTTCTCCGCCGCGGCGATGGCGGTGAAGGCATTCATGATGCCCCAGACCGTGCCGAAGAGGCCGATGAAGGGTGCTGAAGAGCCGACGGAGGCCAAAAAGACCATGTAGCGCTGCAGCCGCCCGCTCTCGCGGTCGATGGCGATGTTCATCACCCGGTCGATCCGCTCCGACAGGCGGGCGCGCAGAGTCTCACCGCCGGCGAGTGAGGTGGCTGCGGAGCGGCGCCACTCCTGCATGGCGGCGACGAAGACCGCCGACATGGGGTCCTGCGGGCGCCCCTCCATGCGGTCGTAGAGATCTTCCAACGAGCCACCTGACCAGAAGCTGTCCTCGAAGCGGTCGGCCTGAGACCGCAGCCGGCGCAGGCGCACCACCTTGTCGAAGATGATCGCCCAGGTCCAAAAGGACGCTGCCACCAGTAGGATCATCACCGTCTTGACGACCACATCGGCCAGCAAGAACAGCTCCCAGACGCTCAAGCTCTCTCCCATATCACCCGCTCTCCCCTGTCATCGAACCAGTGCATCACTGGTCTTACGTCTGCGAGGCCGTGGCCGTCCCGTCGCCGGCCGGATCCATCAAATAGGTCTTAAAGTGCTCCCGCCAGGCTGCCGGTATTCGCGCCGGCCGGCCTGTCGGCGTCAGGGTGACGACTTTCATCAACACCCGCGCCAAGAGCCGATCGCCGACAAAGAGCCGCTGCTCGGCATCGACGAAGGCCGCACCCATAGAGGTAAAGCGCGTCCGAACCAAGACCGCATCGTCCAGGCGCGCCGGCCAAAGGTACTCAACCTCAACGTGCCGCACGGCAAAAAACAAACCGGCATCGCGCAGCAGCTCTTGATGGTCGCGGCCCGAAAGCCGCAATGCCTCTGTCCGTGCCCGCTCCGCGAACTTCAGGTAGTTGGCGTAGTACACGATCCCGGCCGCGTCGGTATCCTCATAATAAACGCGCAAGGGAAAGCAGTGCTCACTGCCCTCAAAGCGGCCGCTAGCCGGTAGCAGGGCTGGGTCGAGGCTGGTCATGAGCCTGGGCTGTCCTCGTCTTCACTGTCGGCGGCCAGGCCCTCGAAGAGGTCGCCAGCCGCTGCCGCCACGCCAGCTGGAATCGGCAGTCCCAGCTGTTTGTAGCCGAGCCCGGTCAAGAGCCTGCCACGCGGCGTGCGTTGCAAGAGCCCTTGTTGGATGAGATAGGGCTCGATCACCTCTTCCAGCACGTCGCGCTGCTCGGAAAGTGCAGCGGCCAAGGTCTCCACCCCCACCGGGCCACCGCCATAGTTCTCGGCGATGATGGCTAGATAACGGCGGTCCATGGCGTCATAACCGCCCGGATCGACCTCCAGCCGGTTCAAGGCCTGATCGGCGAGCCCGCGATCAACCTCCGCAGCGCCGGCGACGGCGGCGAAGTCACGCACCCGGCGCAAGAGCCGGCCGGAAACCCGCGGCGTGCCACGCGCCCGCTTGGCGATCTCTGCAGCACCGTCAGGCGTCAGCGCCAGATCCAGCACCCGGGCGCCGCGCTCGACGATGAGCTGCAGCTCGGCTGGCTCATAGAACTGCAAACGTAAGGGGATCCCAAAGCGCTCCCGCAAAGGCCGGGTGATCAAGCCGGAGCGCGTGGTGGCCCCGACCAGGGTGAAGGGTGGCAGATCGATCCGCACCGAGCGGGCCGCCGGCCCCTCGCCGATGATGATGTCCAACGCGAAGTCCTCCATCGCCGGATAGAGGATCTCCTCAACAGCGGGGGACAAGCGATGGATCTCATCGATGAAGAGCACATCGTGCGGCTGGAGATTGGTGAGCAAGGCCGCCAGATCGCCAGCCCGGGCGATGACCGGGCCGGAGGTTGCGCGGAAGGAGACCCCCATCTCCCGCGCCACGATCTGCGCCAGGGTGGTCTTGCCCAGCCCCGGAGGGCCGAAAAGCAGCACGTGGTCCAAGGCCTCGCCCCGTTTCCGCGCGGCCTGGACGAAGACCTCCAGGTTCTCGCAGAGCCGGCGCTGACCGACGAAGTCCGCCAGGGTCTGCGGGCGAATCGACTGCTCGAAGGCCTCTTCCGGCGTGGCGTGGGGGGAGACCAGACGCTCGTCGCTCATCGCACCAGCTCACGCAGGCCGGCCTTCACCAGCTCTTCAACCCCGACCTCCTCTCCCAGCGCTTTCCGCGCCTTGGCCAGCGCCGCTGCGGCCTCTGAGGGGCGATAGCCTAAGGCCTGGAGGGCATCAGCTGCGTCCTTCGCGGCGGCGTCACCCGCCGGCAAGATCGCTACACCGCCGTCCAGCTGGGCGGCCGGTCCAAGGTCCAGGCCCGCGACCTTGTCTTTCAGTTCGGAGATCAAGCGGGCCGCCAGCTTGGCGCCGACGCCCGGCGCACGGGTCAGTGCCTGACGGTCGGCGGCGGCGACGGCCTGGGTCAGCTCTGCCGGGGATAGCGTGGAGAGAATGGCCAAGGCCAGACGGCTGCCCACGCCCTGTACGCCTTGCAGCAAGCGAAACCAGGCCCGCTCGCCCGCCTCGGCAAAGCCATAGAGGTGGATATGGTCCTCGCGGACATGGGTCTCGATCAGCAGGCTCACCGCCTCTCCCGTCTGGCCCAGGACGGCAAGCGTGCGGTTGGAGGCGAAGACCAGATAGCCGACGCCGCCGACATCGATCAGCGCCTGACCGTCGCCGCTCTCGTCCAGGCGGCCCGATAGCTTGCCAATCATCGCGCCCCCCGTCTGGCCGGCAAGGCGCCGCCGGTCCAAGCCTGGGCGGTGGCCGCATGGTGTGCGTGACAGATGGCAATCGCCAGCGCGTCGGCCGCATCGCCCTCCGGCAGGTCCTGGCCGGGCAGCAGGCGGTTCACCATCATGGCGACCTGCGCCTTATCGGCATGTCCGCTGCCGACGACGGAGCGTTTGACGATCATGGGCAGGTACTGCGCCACCGGCAGACCCGCGAGCGCCGGCACCAAGAGCGCTACGCCGCGTGCCATGCCCAGCTTCAGGGTCGAGGCGGGATTGCGGTTGGCCAGGGTCTCCTCCACCGCCGCTGTGTCAGGGGCCTGCTCGGCGACCACCGCACTTAAGGAGGCATGCAGGCGGGTCAGGCGTTCCGGCAGCTCTTGCTTCTCATCGGTGGCGATCACGCCATGCGCCACGTGGCTCAAGCGGCTGCCGGCGGCCGCGATCACCCCCCAGCCGGTGCGCCGTAGCCCTGGGTCGATGCCGAGGACGCGCAGCGGCTGGCCGCCCCCCGTCCTAGGAGGCGTTTGCGAGGTCGGCGAGGACCTCGTCGGGTATGTCGAAGTTGGCGGCAACCGTCTGTACGTCGTCGTTGTCTTCCAGGGCGTCGATCAGCTTCAGCAAGGTGGGGGCTGCGTCGGCATCGACCGGAACGCCATTGGTCGGCCGCCAGGAGAGCCGCCCCTGCTCCGGATCACCGTAGCGTTCCGCCAGCGCGTCGCGCACCTGGGAAAAGTCCTCCGGTGCAGAAAAGATCTCGTGAAGGTCCTCACCCGACTGCACATCGTCGGCACCGGCCTCCACCGCCGCCTCGAAGACCTCGTCGGCATCGCCGATAGAACCGGGGTAGGCCAGATAGCCGACCCGGTCGAACATGAAGGAGACGGAGTTGGTTTCCCCCATCGAGCCGCCGTTCTTGGAGAAGATGGCGCGTACGTCACTGGCCGTGCGGTTGCGGTTGTCGGTCAGCGCCTCGACGATGAGGGCGACACCGCCGGGGCCATAGCCCTCATAGCGGATCTCCTCATAGACCGTGTCTTCGTCTCCGCCACTGGCCCGCTTGATCGCGCGCTCGATGTTGTCGTTGGGCATGTTCTCGGCACGCGCCGCCTGGATGGCGCCGCGCAGGCGCGGGTTGGCGGCAGGATCGGGCAAACCGCTCTTGGTCGCCACGATGATCTCACGGGTCAGCTTGGCAAAGACCTTGGCGCGCTTCTTATCCTGCGCGCCTTTGCGGTGCATGATGTTCTTGAATTGTGAGTGGCCTGCCATGGGTTACCCAACCTGTCTTTTCTGAGCTCTTTCATACCACGATGAGCAAGCTCATCGTTTGCGGCGCTAGCCCGCTCCCCCGCCCGGCCACCCACGCCAGTATCCTATTGGGTGGCCGGGCGGGGGAGCGGGCTGGCGCCGCACGGCCACGCAAGTGACCGCGCAAATCAAGCCATCAAAACTTGATCTGCAGCATCGATCCGGGGATCTGCTTGGCGGATGCTGCCGCCAATCCGCAGCGGCGCTACGTGACGGGCGCGTCCTGTCGCCGGATCGGTCTCCACGAGAACGCCGCAGAGAGTGCCGGGGCCGGTTGCGACCGACATGCGATCGGTCGGCAGATGCTTGCGGAAACGCGCCAGAGGTACCGCCTTATCCATGCCGATCACCGAGTTGTAACAGCCGCACATTCCGGCGTCGCTCTGATAGGCCGTGCCGCCTGGAAGAATGGCGGTGTCGGCGGTCGGCACATGGGTGTGGGTGCCGACGCAGAGGGTCACCCGCCCATCGACCGCGTGGCCCATGGCCATCTTCTCAGAGGTCGCCTCGGCGTGCATGTCCAGGATCACCGCATCCACCGTGCCGCCCAGGCGGTAGTTGGCCAGCGCCTGCTCCACCGTTTGGAAGGGGCAGTCCAGCGCCTGCATGAAGAGCCGCCCCAGCACGTTGATCACCAGGACCTTCTTCCCGGCCCTGGTGGTGAAGAGCGCCACGCCGCGGCCCGGCGTTCCCGCCGGGTAGTTGGCAGGACGCAGCAGGCGCGGCTCCTGCTCAATGAACGACAGCGCCTCTTTCTGGTCCCAAGAGTGATTGCCGCCGGTCATGGCGTCCACACCATAGCCGACGATTTCGCCGGCGATCTTCTTGGTGATGCCGAAGCCGGCAGCAGCGTTTTCGATGTTGGCGATGACGAAATCGAGCGCCAGATCGCGCCGCAGCGCGGGCAAGTGCTCGGCCAAGGCCTCGCGGCCGGGCCGGCCGACGATGTCTCCCAGGAATAGAATGCGCATGCGCCCTCACCTGCCTGCTGACCAGCGCCAGGTCAAGGCCTGCGCCCAGTGCTAACCGATCGCCCGCACGCCTTCTTCGGTGGCGATCCAGTCCATCGGCTGATCGGTGGCCTCGCGCGGCACGGCCGCTACCTCCTGACCGGCGAAAGCCACGCCGATCGCGGTCACATGAGCCAGCCCGCGCAACTCGGAAAGGGTGCGGTCATAGAATCCGCCGCCGTAACCCAACCGATAGCCCTCAGCATCGAAGGCGAGCAGCGGCACGAGTAGGACCTCTGGCACCGAGAAGTCGGCCTCTCCCATGGGTTCCGACGTCCCATACTTTGCCGGCTGCAGCGCGTCGCCCGGCGCCCAGACCTTGAACAGCAGGCCACGGCCAGCGCCCTGCATGACCGGCAGCATGGTGCGGTGCCCATCTTTGTGCAGCTTGTTCAGAAGCGGGCGCACATCGATCTCGCTGCCCATTGGCCAGTAGCCCGAGACGGTCGTGCCCGGCACCAAGGGTATCGAGGCCTGAACCTGTCGCAGCAGCGCCTGGCCGGGGTGCTCTCCAGCCGCCTGGGCCAGCCGGTCGCGTTCGGCTTTTGCGCGCTGGCGCAGCGCAGCCTTTTCGGCAGCCAGATCGGACACGCTGCTCACCCCCTCGCTCTGTCAGGGAACCAAAAAAGAAACCTGTCTGGTGCCGCGGCGGCCGTCGACGTCATTCATCCTCTCGGACCCGCATAAAGCAGGTGGGCGCCGGGTGCCCAGGCCACGACCCAGACAGAGCCAGCTCCCGAGAGAAGACTTATCGGCCCCAGGGATTGAAAGGTCTAACGCACCCCGCAGCACCAGAGCTGTCATATATGCGTGCTGAAGCGTCGTGAGCAATAGGCGGCGCTAGCCCGCTCCCCCACCCGGCCATCCACGCCAGTATGCTATTGGGTGGCCGGGTGGGGGAGCGGGCTGGCGCCGCGTCACCGCAGGTGACTGCAAAAAACGAACCCCCTTCATGCAGCGTCGCTGCTCTGCACGATCTCTTCCAAGCGCTTGCTGGCTTGATCGAGTTCGTCCAAGAGGCCGGCGGGCGGCGGGGCGCGATCGGCGGCGGCTTCCAGTTCGTCCAGCAACATGAGGCTGACCATGACCAGCAAGCGAGACTCCGGCACCGTGCCTAAACGCTCCGCCAGGTCGACGACGCGACGGTCCAAACGTTCGGCCAGTTGACGCAGATCTTGTTCCTGGCCGTCATCGCAGGCCAGCTCATGCCGCCGCCCGCGTATGGTGATTTCAACCCGTGCCACCTGTTCTCGCCTACCCCGGCGGCCCTTCGCTTAAGGAAGGGCGTTAGGCCGCCTTCTCTTCTTCGCCCAATTGTCCTTCCAGGCGTCCGATCAAGCTGTCCAGCTTGGCGCTGGTCTCGCTTAGCAGCTCCTCCAGCAGCTCGCGCTCGGCCTCCGACTCGGCCAGCTCTGCGCGCACCCGCGCCAGCTCTTGGCCTTGTGCCTCAACCCGGCCGATGGCGGCTTCCAGACGGCGCATTGCCTCGCCGACCTTGCCGCTCGTGGTTTCCGCTGTGGTCATGCTCACATCAGACACAGTTTCTTCGTCTCCCAAGATCTCAGTTGCTCGAGACTCTCTTGCCAGCAGCGCTACGAGTCTCTCCAGGCCTTTGGTCTCAACAGGCGTTGGACCGTCTGGCTTTTTGTCAAAGGGCACTGTGGCGAGAGCGAGGCGTCGTCGTCAATGGCCCCCAGAGATGTTCCCCTGCGTCCTGCGCTTGGGGACGAAAGGCAGAGCCACAGCAGCAGGCGCAGACTTGCTATGCCGCACTGCACCCTGATCGCGGTTGACGCGCCGCCGGCTGGGCGGCATGGTCCGCGACGTTTCGAACAAGGGGGCGATAGACCACCGCTCGCGGTGACTCTCGCGACGGTCTTAGCCGCTGCACCGGCAGGGGTTTTGGGGCCGGACGCGATAGCGGGCGACACCGCCAAGACCTCACCTATTCCAGATCAGCCATCCGGCCGCTGCTGTTGATAGCAAGCGAGACGGGCCGGGAAGGACGAGACAGACGATGGACAAGCACGCAGCCGCGCTGCCGCGCAACGACCTGGCAAACTGTATCCGCGCGCTCACCATGGACGCGGTGGAGGCAGCGAAATCAGGGCATCCAGGCATGCCCATGGGCATGGCCGACGTCGCCACGGTGCTCTTCACCCAGTTCCTGAAGTACGACGCCGCCCACCCGCGCTGGCCGGATCGCGACCGCTTCGTGCTGTCGGCTGGGCATGGCTCCATGCTGCTCTACGCCCTGCTCTATCTCACCGGCTCCGAGGACATGCCGCTGGAGGAGATCAAGAACTTCCGCCAACTGGGCAGCCGTACCGCCGGCCACCCGGAGTATGGTGAGGCCGCAGGCATCGAGACCACGACCGGACCGCTGGGCCAAGGCCTGGCCAACGCGGTCGGCATGGCGATTGCCGAGCGTCACCTCAACGCCGTCTTCGGCGACGACCTGGTCGATCACCGCACCTACTGCATCGCCGGCGACGGTTGCCTGATGGAGGGGATCAGTCAGGAGGCCATCACCTTGGCCGGCCATCTGCGCCTCAACCGCCTGATCGTGCTGTGGGACGACAACGAGATCTCGATCGACGGGCCGACCTCGCTCTCCACTTCGGAAGACCAGATCGGCCGCTTCAAGGCCGCCGGCTGGGCGACGATCTCCTGCGACGGGCATGACCCTGCCTCGATCGCTGCCGCTCTGACGGCCGCACAAGAGGCTGAGCAGCCGGTGCTGATCGCCTGTAAGACGGTCATCGGCTATGGAGCGCCGGCCAAGGCGGGCACGGCCAAGGCCCATGGCGCCCCACTTGGCGCTGAGGAGATTGCCGGCACGCGCGAGGCCTTGGGCTGGACGCATGCGCCCTTCGTCATTCCCAACAGCCTGCTCGACCAGTGGCGCGCCGCCGGTCAGCGTGGCGTGCAGGCACGCGAGGCTTGGGAAGGGCGCCTGGCGCAAGCACCGGACGAAACCCGCACCGAGTTCGAGCGCCGCATGAACGGCAGCCTCCCCACCGGCTGGGCCGATGCGCTGAAGCCACTCTATGAGAAGGCAGCGGCCGAGCGCCCGAAAGTCGCCAGCCGCGCCGCCTCCCAGACCGCTTTGGACTACCTGGTTCCGGCCATCCCGGACCTCTTGGGCGGCTCAGCCGATCTCACTGGGTCGAATAACACCAAGGCCGGCGGGATGACGGTCTTGGACGCCCAGAACTATGGCGGCCGCTACCTGCACTATGGTGTGCGCGAGCATGGCATGGCGGCGGCGATGAACGGCATGGCGCTGCACGGCGGCATCCGCCCCTACGGCGGTACCTTCCTCGCCTTCACCGACTACTGCCGCCCGGCGATCCGCCTCTCGGCGCTGATGAAGCTGCCGGTCGTCTATGTCATGACGCACGATTCCATCGGCCTGGGCGAAGACGGCCCCACGCACCAGCCGGTCGAGCATCTGGCCGCCCTACGCGCCATGCCGAACCTCCTGGTCTTGCGCCCCTGCGACCTGGCCGAGACTGCCGAGGCCTGGGCCGTTGCGCTGGAGCAGACGGACCGGCCCACGGTCATCGCCCTCTCTCGGCAAGGCCTGCCCTATCAGCGGCCGGAGACCTCGGAGAACCTGACCTCTTACGGCGGCTACATCCTGGCCTCAGCCAAGGGGCCGCGCGCGGTCAGCCTGATCGCCTCCGGCTCGGAGGTGGAGATCGCGCTGCAGGCCAAGGCGCAGCTGGAAGACGAGGGCGTGGCCACTGCCGTGGTCTCCCTGCCCTCTTGGGAGCTCTTTGCCGAACAGCCGCAGCACTACCGCGACGAGGTCTTAGGGCCCGGCGCACTGCACATCGCGATTGAGGCCGCCAGCCCCTTCGGCTGGGAGCGCTGGATCGAGTTCGGCGGCAGCTTCGTCGGCATGCGCAGCTTTGGTGCCTCGGCCCCCGCGACGGATCTCTACGAACACTTCGAGATCACGCCGGCGGCGGTGGTTGCAGCGGTGAAATCGCGGCTATAACCCGCTTCTTGAATGGAGATTAGGACCGCCCACCTGTGGGTGTGGTTTCGGTGGCAAGACTGAAGAGGACGGAGAAGAACCATGACGAGCTTGCAAGAGACAGCCAAGGCCCTGGTGGCCGATGCCAAGGGCATTCTGGCAGCCGACGAGTCCAGCGGCACCATCAAGAAGCGCTTTGACAGCATCTCCGTCGACAGCACCGAGACCAACCGCCGTGATTACCGCGAAATGCTCTTCACCACTGAGGGCGCGGAGGCCTTTGTCAGCGGCGTCATCCTCTTCGACGAGACCCTCCGCCAGAAGGCAGCCGACGGCACGCCGCTGGTCAAGATCCTGCAAGACCGGGGCATCATCCCCGGCATCAAGGTCGACAAAGGCGCCAAGCCCTTGGCCCTGCATGACGGCGAGACGGTGACCGAGGGATTGGATGGCTTGGCCGACCGCCTGGCCGAGTACCATCAGCTGGGCGCGCGCTTTGCCAAATGGCGCGGCGTCTACACCATCACCGAGGACAAGCCCTCGGCCGCCTGCATCACCGCCAATGCCCATGCGCTTGCCCGCTACGCCGCGCTCTGCCAGGCCGCCGACATCGTGCCGATCGTCGAGCCGGAGGTGCTGATGGACGGCGACCACGACATCGAGATCTGCGACTATGTCACCGAAGAGGTGCTGCGCGCCGTCTTCTCCGAACTGGCCGTGGCCGAGGTGCAGCTGGATGGCATCCTTCTGAAGCCGAACATGGTGATCTCCGGCACTGACTGCCAGGAGCAGGCCAGCGCGCAAGAGGTGGCCGAGCGCACCGTCGCCTGCTTCCGCCGCGTCGTGCCGGCCGCCGTGCCGGGCATCGTCTTCCTCTCCGGCGGGCAGAGTGACGCCCAGGCGACCGAGAACCTGAACGCCATGAACAGGCTGGGCCCGCAGCCCTGGGCGCTCAGCTTCTCCTATGGCCGCGCCCTGCAGGCAGCCCCGCTGAAGGCTTGGAGCGGCAAGGCCGACAACCTCTCCGCAGCGCAGGCTGCCTACCTGCAACGCGCCAAGGACAACGCCGCCGCCGCCGCTGGTAAGTACGCGGCTTAACCTTCGAGAGGCGCCGGCCCGCTGCCCCTCCCGGCTACCCTTTAGGACCCTGCCGTGGGTGGCCGGGAGGGGGAGCGGGCCGGCGCCGGAGCGATGCGCACGCATCGCCGCAAAAGAACACTCCACCAAACAAAGGACGAAACGCAGCCATGGCAGTCAAGGTAGGTATCAACGGGTTCGGCCGGATCGGCCGTCTGGTGTTCCGCGCGGCGATGGAGGCCAAGCGCGACGACGTCGAGTTCGTGGCCATCAACGATCTGGGCTCGCCCGCCGACAATGCGCACCTCTTGGCCTTCGACAGCGTGCATGGCCGCTTCCCCGGTGAGGTCAGCGCCGACGCCGATTCCATTACCGTCGACGGCAAGAAGGTCGCCGTGCTGTCCGAGCGCGATCCGGCCAAGCTGCCCTGGGGCGACCTGGGCGTCGACATCGTCATGGAGTGCACCGGCATCTTTGCGTCGCGCGACAAGGCGGCCCTGCACCTGCAGGGCGGCGCCAAGCGCGTCATCGTCTCCGCCCCGGCCTCGGGCGTCGATCTGACCGTCGTCTACGGCGTGAACCACGACAAGCTGACGGCGGAGCATGAGGTCATCTCCAACGCCTCCTGCACCACCAACTGCCTGGCACCGGTCGCCCATGTGCTGCATCAGGCCGTCGGGATCGAGCGTGGCTTCATGACCACCATTCACAGCTACACCGGCGATCAGCGCCCGGTGGACACCCTGCACAAGGACCTGGCCCGCGCCCGTGCCGCCGCCGTCTCGATGATCCCCACCACCACGGGTGCCGCCCGTGCCGTCGGCCTGGTGCTGCCGGAGCTGGCGGGCAAGCTGGACGGCACCGCCATGCGCGTGCCCACGCCCAACGTCAGCCTGATCGACTTCAAGTTCGACGCCGGCAAGGCGACCACAAAGGAAGAGATCAACGCGGCCATCGAGAGCGCGGCTGCCGGCGCGCTGAAGGGCGTGCTGGCGACCAACGATCTGCCGCTGGTCTCCGTCGACTACAACCACAACCCAGCCTCCTCCATCTTCGATCTGAAGGAGACCCAGGTGATCGACGGCAGCTTCGTGCGCGTCATGTCCTGGTACGACAACGAGTGGGGCTTTTCGAACCGCATGAGCGACACCGCGGTTGCCATGGGGAAACTCCTCTGACCACCGCTGCTGCGGCCGAGCCCGGCGGCCTGCCGGGCCGCGAGCCTGCCTTTGACGAGAGCGCGGGCCCGGCCTTTCCGCCGGGCCCCCTCCTGCGTGTCGAGAGCAGCGGCGACATCGCCCGCATCGCTGCCTGCGCCCGCGCGCTGGACCGGCCGGCCGTGGTGGTCTCCAGCGGCGCCGTCGGCTGGCACCTCTTCGCCGCCATGATCCACGCTGGCGAGGCCGAGGGCGCGCCCTTAGCCTTCCTCTTCGATGCCGGCACCCGTGCCGGCCCAGCGACCGAGGCCCTGCGCTCTGGCGCCCTCTGGGTCCTCTGCGAGGCGACGCCAGCGCAGAGCCTGGCCCTTGAGGGTCTGGCCCGAACTCTGGGGGCCGGTTTTCTTGCTGAGGCGCCGCGGGCGGTGCTTGACTGTCCAGACCTGCCGACCCTGAAACAGGCCCTCCAGCAGCCGCAATGACCGCCTGCAGCTTCTACCTCGTCACCCCCATCGCACTGGCCACCGGCCAGCTGCCGCTGGAGCGGTTCCTCCTCCAGCTGCGCGAGGCTCTCTCCGGCCCGCATGTCGAGGCCCTGCTGCTGCGTACCGCCGGCGGTGAAGCCAAGCCGCAGGAGGAGACGCTGAAGCAGCAGATCGCCGGCTGCCTGAAGCTCACCCAAGCCATCGGCATTCCCCTGGTGGTCGAGGGTCGCGCCGACCTGGTGCAGGCGCTGGGCTGCGACGGCGTGCACCTGAGCGGCGACAAGCGCCAGGTGGCAGCCGTGCGCCAGGCGCTTGGTCCCTCGGCCATCGTCGGCGCAGGCGCCTGGGACTCCCGCCACAGCGCGATGGAGGCTGGCGAGGCCGGCGCCGATTACATCGCCTTCGGCAGCTTCGACCCCGAGCCCCAGTCCCCCGACGCCGAGCTCCTCACCTGGTGGCAAGAGCTGATGGAGCTGCCCTGCGTCGCCATGGGCGGGATCTCTCTAGAGAACGCCACCACCCTGGCCGAGGCCGGCGCCGACTTCCTGGCGCTGCGCAATGCGGTCTGGAACCACCCCAAGGGCCCGCTGGCAGCGATCGAGGCCTTCGCGGAGGCGGTTGACAAGAACGCGATAGGCTAGAGTCAACTCTTTTTTCTACTTTTCAGCTTAGTTTCCTATGTCATTGCACACCGATCTATGGTAGCGTCACTCCATCCTCGTTCATAATAAACGAGCTGCATGGGTTTAAGAGTACTTTGTACTGCGCCGTAGGTTTGCGGTCCGCATCGTGCACATCTAGACGAGCAGAATGAAGAGGCGAAGGAAGACTCGTCGCCTCTTGGAGTGGGAGATGCCCAGAAATGTCCACTATCACCGGTACCAACGGCAACGACGATCTCGTGGGAACGGATGAGAACGATGTCCTTCTCGGATTAGACGGTTCTGATCAGCTCAGTGGCCGAGCAGGTGACGATACGCTCTATGGCGGCGGCGGAGGCGACTTCTCGATTTTTGGCGGTTCTGGAAACGATACGATCTACGGCGGCGACCTCAGCGACGGCTACGCCTTCTATGAGGGTGGCTACAACAACGACGGAACCTACGACTACCGCCGCTACGTCTCAGGTGGCCTTTTTGGTGGTGACAACAATGACAGCATTTTCGGCGGCAGAGGAAACGAAACAGTTGTCTATGGGGGCGAGGGTCGGGACGCGATCTTTGGCGATGAAGGCAATGACAGGATGGTCGGCGACAATGGCGACGACCAGCTTTTCGGCGGCAGTGGCTCTGACCGGCTGATTGGCGGTAGGGCCACCTACAGCTATCCAATCTACAACAGCCGAGAAGTAGGTGGCGACGATCGTCTCTATGGCGGTAGTGGCGCCGATGCGTTTCTCAGTGGAAGTGCCGGCGATGATACGCTTTTCGGCGGCGACGGCGACGACCGGGGCCTTTTTGGCGGAACCGGGGCGGATACGGTCTTTGGCGGCAGCGGCGATGACGCCGACTTCAGCGGCGACGCCGGAGATGATTCTCTGTTCGGCGATAGCGGGGCTGACACGCTCTCTAGCGAGGAGGGTATCGACAGCTTCTACGGCGGTGAGGGCGATGACGTCTTCATTGAGGTCACCGGCAGCGGCTTCGTAAGCGGTGAGCGTCTGGATGGTGGTGAGGGCAGTGATACACTCATCCTGCTAAGCGGCGGCGCGTTGGATCCCGGTCTGGACCTCATCAGCATTGAGGTGATCGCACGGCGCGACGGAACGAGCGCCAGCGACGTGATCCTTGGGACCTCCTTTTCGGATCGGGTCGAGGCGCAGAGCGGCAATGACACCGTCTTCGGCGCCCAAGGCCGCGACACCCTACGCGGGCAGGAAGGCGACGACAGCCTCTTCGGGGGAATAGCCAACGACTCCTTGCTTGGCGCCAAAGGTGACGACCGGGCCTACGGTGAAGACGGCAATGACAAGCTTGGCGGTGGACCGGGTAGCGACAGTCTCTTCGGTGGCAGTCGATCAGACCGCCTGAACGGTGGAAGCGGCGCCGATCTGCTCTACGGCGGCAGTTCCAACGACACCTTCATCGTGAACGGCCAGGATGACAGCCTGGTAGAGCTTGACGGCGGCGGCGCGGAAGATGTGGTGCGCCTGAACATAAGCGACTTCACCTTGGAGGGCGGCGTCAACGGCGCCATTGAGCGGATCAACGTAAACAGCGACGTGGGACCTGCCAAGGTCGTCGGCAACGAGCGCGACAATACCATCCTGGGCGAGAGCGGCGACGATATCCTGCAGGGCAAGAGCGGTGATGATATCCTGAATGGTGAAGGTGGCAGCGATGTCATGACTGGTGGATCAGGCGATGACACCTTCGTGGTCGACACCGCCACCGACGAGGTCCGCGAGTTCGATGGGCACGGTACCGACTTGGTGCGCGCGGCGGTCGACTACACCCTACCTGACGCCGGCACGCGCGCCTTTGTCGACGACCTACGTTTGGATTTGGGAGCCGGCGACCTTTCTGGCCGCGGCAACGCCCTAGACAACCAGATCGAGGGCAATACGGGCGACAATGTGCTGCGCGGTCAGGCTGGCGAAGACCGATTGATCGGCGGTTTCGGCAACGACACCCTCTTCGGCGGCGGCGACCGCGACCGCATGGAGGGTAATGCCGGCGAGGACACGCTCGTCATCGGCAAGGATGACCGCGCCTTCGGCGGCACCGGCGATGACTGGTTCTTCTTCCAAGGCCCCAACCTGGCCTTCGGCGAGCAGATCCTGCGCGACTTCACCGGCATTGAGGCCGGTGGCGGCGACAAGCTGGTTTTCGCCACTGGCCTGGAGACCGGCAGCTTCGCCTACATCGGCGATACGGCCTTCTCCGCTGGGGGCAGTTCCCAGGCCCGCTTTGCCGGCGACCGAGCGGTGGAGGTGGACCGCGACGGCGACGGCAGCAGCGACATCACCTTTAAGATCACCGGCCTCTCCGCCGCCGGGCAGCTGACCGCCAGCGACTTCCTCTGGCTCAGCTAGGGATCGGCGCCCTCTTTCCTCTAGAGTTGGTGGCCCCTCACAGATTGTGGCCATTTCCGGTCACAAGTGAGGAGTCTCTATGTCTGACAGCCCAATTTTTTCCTCTTCTGAGGCGAGAATGAGACCCCTTAGCAACCCAACCTGTGATATATCTAGCCTCGACTGAAGGATGCAGCCCAAGACCCGCTGGCGAGAGATCCGCCTCGCAACCGGTAACAATAGGAGAGACAGGCCATGGCTGTCATCACGGGCGATCAGAGCTTCCCTGGCCAGTACGACAGGCTGACCGGCACCAACAGCGTTGATACGATTCTGGGATTGGGGGGCCGGGATCGGCTCTATGGCCTTGCCGGTGACGACGCGCTCTTTGGGGGTCTCGATGACGACTACGACCTCTCTGGGGGCTCTGGCGACGACCGCATCTATGGAGACCAAGGCGACGACCAGGCCTCTGGCGGTGCGGGGAATGACTGGCTAGATGGCGGCCAAGGTGACGATGAGCTGCGTGGCTCGGTCGGTGACGATACCGTCTACGGCGGTGCAGATGACCCTGGCGAAGACCGGCTCTTCGGCGACGCCGGAGAGGGCAGCGACACAATCCACGGCTTCGACGGATGTGATCGCCTCTATGGTCTCTCGGGTGACGACCTTATCTTCGCCGGCAGCGGCAAGGACATCGTCGATGGCCGTGACAACAATGATCGGCTCTACGCCGGTGCCGGCGACGACACAGGCGTTTTCGGCCGCGAGGGAAACGACGTCATCTTCGGGGACGGCGGGGCAGACAGGATCTTTGGTGGCGGTGGAGACGACAGCGTCTATGGCGGAAGCGGTGACGACGTCTTCCGTGTAGAGGGGTACGAAAGCCCTGGCCTCCATGACTTTTTCGACGGCGGCAGCGGCAGCGATACGCTGATCCTCAGCGGGACGGAAACCCTCCCGGCCAGCGTTTTGCTCACCAGTGTCGAGTTTGTTGGGCGCCTCACGCCGACCAGCGGCGACGATGTCATCTTCGGAACCTCGAACAACGACACCATCAATGCCTTGAGCGGCAATGACACGGTCTTCGCTGTGCAAGGCCGTAACACCCTGCGCGGAGCGGAGGGTGATGATCTGCTGTTGGGCGACACCCGGACCGATCACCTGATTGGTGGTGACGGGGATGACCGAGCCTACGGCGATCTGGACCGAGATTTCCTGAGCGGCGGAACCGGCAGCGAAAGCCTCTTCGGCGGCAGCGGGTCTGACCCCATCAACGGGGGCCGCGGCAGCGATACCCTAGCGGGTGGCAGCGCCAGCGACACCTTCATCGTCAACGACCAGAGCGATAGCCTGATCGAGCACGCAGGCGGCGGGGCGGAGGATGTGGCGCGCCTGAACATCACCGACTTTACCCTCGCCTCCGGTCCCGACAGTGACATTGAGCGGGTGAACGTAAACGGCGGCCTCCCCGGCCCTGCCCGGCTGATCGGGAACGAGGCGGAAAACAGGCTGCTGACCCGCAGTGGTGACGACGTCCTGCAGGGCAAGAGCGGCGCCGACATCCTGAACGGCCAGGGCGGCAGTGATGTCATGACCGGCGGCTCGGGCGACGACACCTTTGTGGTCGACACGGCCACGGACCAAGTGCGGGAGTTTGACGGTCACGGCACTGACCTGGTCCGGGCAGAGGTCGACTTCACCCTGCCGGACGGCGGCCTGCGTGACTCTGTTGAGAACCTGCGCCTGCAGCACGGCTTCGGCAATCTGCAAGGCGCCGGCAACGCCCTCGACAACCTGCTTGAAGGCAATGACGGCGACAATGTTCTGCGCGGTCTGGCCGGAGACGACACGCTCTTCGGCGGCGCCAATGCGGATACCGTCTTCGGCGGCGGCGGAGAGGATCTGATGTTTGGCGGCACCGGCGCCGACACGCTTTTCGTGGCCAAGGACGATCATGTCTTCGGCGGCCCTGGCAGCGATTGGTTCTTCTTCCAAGGGCCCAACCTGGGCTTCGGTACAGGTCCTAGCCGACTTCTCCAGTGCCAATGCCGGCGGCGGCGACGAGCTGGTCTTCGCCACCGGTCTGGAGACTGGCAGCTTTGCCTACATCGGCGAGGCCGCTTTCTCGGCAGGCGGCAATTCAGAGGCCCGCTTTGCCGGCGATCGTTCGGTCGAGGTCGACCGCGACAGCGACGGCAGCAGCGACATCACCTTCAAGATCACCGGGCTTTCAGCAGCGGGCCAGCTGACCGCGACCGATTTTCTCTGGCTCTAGTACGTCCAGGGCGGCAGGCCCCTCGCCTGCCGCCCTATCCAATTGAAACAACAAGAAGGCAATGGCGACCATGGCAACCATCACCGGTACCGACGGACCCGACAGCCTCTTCGGCACGGTCGATAACGACACCATCCTAGGCTACGGCGGCAATGATTACCTCAATGGCAGGTCCGGCGATGACAGCCTGATTGGCGCCAGTGGCAGCGACAGCCTTATCGACGACACAGGGAACGACACCCTCTTCGGCGGCAGCGGCGATGACATCTCGCTGCAGAGCGGTGACGGCAACGATTTTATCTCCGGCGGAGTTGGGGATGACGTCTCGCTGCGAAGCGGTAGTGGCAACGATAACATCTTCGGTGGGGATGGGGATGATGAAGGCCTGTTGGGTGGTTCGGGCGAGGACCGGATCTATGGTGGCTCTGGCACAGACCGTGGGCTTGAGGGAGGACGCGATGACGATGGCCTCTTCGGCGGTGCAGGGGATGACCTGACGCTCTCTGGCAAAGCTGGCGACGACACGATCGCCGGCGGTTCGGGCAATGACCTATCGCTCTATGGCGATGGCGGCAATGACCGAGTCTACGGCGGGTCGGGCGACGATACCCGGCTTACAGGGTGGACGGGGAGAGACACACTGCGTGGCGATGATGGAAATGACCAGGGCATTGGTGGTGGTTGGGATGCTGATGTAATTTTTGGTGGTAGTGGAGAGGATATCTCTCTCTTCGGCTCTCTAGACTCTGACACGATCTATGGTGGAAGCGGAAACGACGGTACTGCGACTTCGGGCATCTCTCGTCTTCCCAATGGTGGTGGTGGTATCTACGGCGGCCAAGGCAATGACACGATTTTTGGCGGAGATGGCGATGATGGGGTCATCTACGGTGGTGGTGGTTACGGGCTCGACGGCGACGGGGCGCTCTTTGCTGATACCATCTATGGGGGCAACGGCAACGACCACTTGGTCGGCGGAGACGAGTATGCCAGAAGACGAAGTCAGCCCGGCGATAACAGCCTCTTTGGTGGCAGCGGACGCGACATTATACTTGGCGGATCCCGCCGCTTTTTCTACGACAACTATAGATACGGCCGGGACTTTGGCGGTGACGACCGCATCTACGGTGGAAGCGGTGATGACGGTCTGATCACCGGCAGTAAGGGAGACGACATCATCTTCGGTGGTGACGGTGATGACAAATCACTCTACGGCGGCGCTGCAAGCGACACGGTCTTCGGCGACAGCGGTAACGACCATCTCTTTGGTGGGCCGAGCGGCAACAGAGTGGATGGCAATCGGGGCAGTGCTGCAGATAGCCTCTTTGGGGGAAGTGGGGACGACATCCTCGACGCTACCTTTCAAGCCCGTTCCGGGTCTCCTTTGTTTGACGGCGGCGAGGGCACCGACACCCTCTTCCTTGGAAACGCCCAATTGCCGCCAAGAGCCACTCTGGTCTCAATTGAACAGGTTCGTGGCGATGTGCCGCCGACGAGCGGCAATGATTTCATCTATGGTAGCGGTGAACGAAACGGCCTAACTGGCAATGATACCATCATCGGACGCGACAACGCGGATACCTTTCGCGGTCAAGCCGGCGACGATGCGCTCTTTGGTGCGACGGGAAGCGATACGCTTCTTGGTGCCGTCGGCGACGATAGCGCCTACGGCGCTGACGACCGGGATGTCCTGGGCGGTGGCTCTGGGATCGACAGCCTCTATGGCGGCAGTGGCAGCGACCGCCTGAACGGCGGCAGCGGCAGCGATCGGCTAGAAGGCGGCAGTTCCAACGATACCTTCATCGTCAATGGCAGCGACGACACGCTCATCGAGCGCGCAGGCGAAGGCGCGGAAGACGTGGTCCGCCTAAACGTCAGCGATTTCACCCTGGATAGCGGGCCGGAGGACTACATCGAGCGGGTGAACGTCAACAGCGGCGTCGGGCCCACCGACCTGGGCGGTAACGAGCGAGACAACACGCTGATCGGCGGTAGTTCTGACGACCGGCTTTTCGGTTTCAGCGGGGCCGACACCCTGAACGGCCAGCAGGGCAGCGATATCATGACCGGCGGCTCGGGCGACGATACCTTCGTCGTCGATACCGCAACCGATCAGGTGCGGGACTTCGAGGGTCACGGCACCGACCTGGTGCGCGCGCAGGTGGACTTTACCCTGCCCGACGGTGGCATCCGTGATTTCGTCGAGAACCTGCGGCTGGACTTCGGCAGCGGCAGCATCGACGGTGCGGGCAACAGCCTGGACAACCGCATCGAGGGCAATAGCGGCAACAATGTCCTGCGCGGCCTGGCCGGCGACGACCGGCTGGAAGGGGGCGAAGGGGCCGACACGCTCTTCGGCGGCGGCGGGCGCGACCGCATGGAGGGCGGCAGCTTTAACGACGTAATCTACATCGCTAAGGACGATATCGTCTTCGGCGGCAGCGGCAATGACCAGTTCTTCTTCCAAGGCCCCAACCTGGGCTTCGGCACGCAGATCCTGCGCGACTTCTCCGGCGCCAATGCCGGCGGCGGCGACGAATTGGTCTTCGCCACCGGGCTGGAGACCGGGAGCTTTACCTACATCGGCGATGCCGCTTTCTCCGCCGGCGGCAACACGGAAGCCCGCTTCGCCGGCGACCAGGCGGTCGAGGTCGACCGTGACGGCGACGGCAGCAGCGATATCACCTTCAAGATCACCGGGCTGACGGCCGCAGGGCAGCTGACCGCCACGGACTTCGTCTGGCTGTAGGGCCGGCCGCAAGCGAGACCAACGGGAGACGAGTGCGATGACCACCATTTTGGGAACCAGCGGACCCGACAGCCTGGTTGGCACCAGCGGCGACGATGCAATCTTCGGCTATCAGGACAGCGACAGGCTGGCGGGCCTGTCCGGCAGCGACAGGCTCTACGGCGGCCGCGCGGCCGACTCCTATTTGGATGGTGGCAGCGGCGATGACCTGATCCTGGGCCAGGGCGGTGACGACTACTACCTCTTCGGCGACGTCGGAAACGATACGCTCTTCGGCGGAACCGGGCTAGACAGCCGCCTCTACGGAGGTGCTGGGAATGACAGCGTTTCCGGCGATCTGGGCAACGACCGCCTGAACGGCGATGATGGCAATGACAAGCTCTTCGGCGGCAGCGGTCAGGATGGCCTGGTCGGCGACTATCTGGGCGGCAAGGGCAGCGACGGCAGCGACCGGCTCTTCGGTGGCAGTGGCGACGACCTCTTCCTCTTCGGCAGCGGCGGGGCCGACCGACTCTACGGCGGCATTGGGCAGGACGGCAATCTGCGGGGCGCCAGCGGCGCTGACAGCCTCTACGGTGGCAGCGGTGCTGACAACAGCTTCTTTGGAGGCAGTGGTAGCGACACGCTGGACGGCGGCAGTGGCATCGACAGCAGCCTCTTCGGCGATGCCGGCGACGATAGCCTGGCAGGTGGCGCAGGCGACGACACCTTTGTCTATGGCGGTGCTAACGATGATCGTCTGTCGGGCGATGGTGGCGACGATAGCGGCCTCTTCGGCGATGCGGGACGGGATGCCGTCTTCGGCGGGTTCGGGGAGGATAGAGACCTCCATGGCGGTTCCCAGGCCGATAGTCTTTTTGGCGGCAGTGGTAGTGATGCAAGTCTCTACGGCGGTGCTCAGAACGACCGGATCTACGGCGGTAGTGGTATCGACGGCGCCCTCTATGGCGGCGGCGCCGACGACCGCCTCTATGGTGGCAGCGGCAGCGATGAAAGCCTGTGGGGCGACGCGGGGGCGGACCGGGTGTCAGGCGGAAGTGCGATTGATCGCAGCCTCTTTGGCGGCAGTGGTGATGACCGGGTCTACGGTGATCAGGGCAGAGACACTCGGTTGTTCGGTGGAAGCGGCGCGGACACCATCTTTGGTGGCGCACAGGGAGACCTAAGCCTTCAAGGTGACGACGGTGACGACTCGCTCTTCGGCGGCGGCGCCGATGACAGCTTTTCCAATGGCGGCAGCGGTACTGATCGTCTCTATGGAGACGAAGGCGATGACGCCTTCTTGTTTAGCGGGTCTGGGAACAACTACATCTATGGTGGAGACGGCAACGACTTCAGCCTGGCAGCCGGTGGAGGAGTCGATGTCATCAAGGGCGGCAGCGGGACCGACCGCAGTTTCTTTGGCGGTGGCGGCAACGATACGCTCTTTGGCGGTTCTGGAAATGACTTTTGGATCTATGGTGACGGGCGGATAAACACCTTTGGCGCCCCAGTGGCCGGAGAAGACACGGTTTTCGGCGGTGGCGGTAACGACGGACTCTTTGGCAGCGATAGTGCGGACTGGGTCTATGGGGATACGGGCAACGATGCTGTCAGGGGCGGCGAAGGAAATGATTCAGTCTTCGGCGGGTCAGGGGATGACCGGGTCGAAGGCGAGTTGCTCAGGAACCTGCGCTACAGCGACGCGACCTACGACGCTGGCGACGATGTTCTCTACGGAGATACCGGCAATGATACCGTGCTGGGCGCCGGGGGCGATGACATCCTCTACGGCGGCAGTGGTGATGACCGCGTGGTCGGTGACGGCATTATAGGCTTTTACGGCCTTTACTACGTCGCGGGTGACGATACCGTCTTCGGTGGCCTCGGCGACGACCGGGTCGGCGGCGGTACGGGGAAGGATAGCGTGTTCGGCGGCAGCGGAAGCGATGGCGTGGCCGGTCAATACCTCGTCTATGGCGGAAGTGGCTCCGATAGCCTTTTCGGCGGAAGCCGTGGGACGCCCAGTCTTTTCGGCGGCTTGGGCGATGACGTCTCCCTGCTTGGCAGCAGCGCACCTGCTGGTATCTTCGGAGATAGCGGCAACGACAGCCAGCTGCGCGGTGGCGCGAAGAGTGACAGCCTGTTCGGTGGCAGCGGTCTCGACCTTAGTTTGCTGGGCGGAGATGGGGACGACCTCGTCTATGGCGGAGACGGGAACGATACCAGTCTGGTCGGCGGCACTGTGCCGAACAGCTTCGGTGCCTTCGGCACCGGTGCGGATCGCATTTTCGGTGGTAGCGGAGATGATGTCTACCTGATCGGCGGTATCGACAGTGACCGGATCTACGGCGGCAGCGGTAACGACACATCCCTGCTCGGCGGCAGCCGCGACGATCTGATCTTCGGCGGTGACGGTGACGACAAAGCGCTGCGCGGGGAAGTTGGCGAGGACACGCTTTACGGCGGCCTCGGCCTGGATCTGCTCTTTGGCGGCGCGGACAACGACCTCGTCGTGGTGACGAGCCAGGGGGAGTTGGTCAGCGGCGAGACCTATAACGGCGGACCCGGCAGCGATACGCTCTTCCTGTTGCGTGGCGCGACCCTATCAGCCGGCGTGGTTCTAACCAGCGTGGAGGTCATCGCGACCGGCGATATCCCCAGCCCGGGGTACGACATCCTCTTCGGCACCGACGGCCCGGACGACCTGCGCGCCTTGAGCGGAGCCGACGTAGTCTGGGGCCTGGACGGCGACGATCAACTGCGCGGCCAAGCCGGTAACGACAGCCTGTTCGGGGCTGGCGGGCGCGATACGCTCTTGGGCGATGACGGGAACGACCGCGCTTACGGCGGCGCCGACAGGGACCGCTTGGGCGGTGGGTCCGGGATAGACCGGCTCTTCGGCTCCAGCGGGAACGACGTCTTGAACGGCGGCAGCGGCAGCGACACGGCGGTTGGAGGAGAAGGCAACGACACCTTCATCGTCGATACCGCAAGCGACCTGGTGCAAGAGGGACAAGGCGGCGGTGCGGATGCCTTGCGCTCCAACGCGCTGACCTTCACGCTGCCCGGTGATGACGAGGGCTTTGTTGAGCGGGCAAACATCAACGACGGCATCGGTGCCGCTACCCTCTTCGGCAGCTTCAGGGACAACACCCTGCTGGGCAACTCTGCCGAGAACCTGCTGTCCGGTGGGAATGGCAACGACATCCTCAATGGCGGCGGCGGCAGCGACAGCATGACCGGTGGCCGTGGCGACGACACCTTCGTAGTCGACACAGCCACAGACGTCGTGCGGGAACTCATAGACCAGGGCGTGGACCTGGTTCGTGCCGAGGTGAACTTCACCTTGCCCGATGGTGGGGTGGACGGGTTCATCGAGCATCTGCGTCTGCAAGGTGGCTTTGGAAGCATCGAAGGCGCCGGGAACGCCCTGGACAACGCGCTAGAAGGCAACAGCGGCGACAATGTCCTACGCGGCCTATCGGGGCGCGATTTCATCTACGGGGCCGGCGGTGACGATCGCCTGTTCGGCGGTGCGAATGAGGACAGCTTCTTCGGCGGCAGCGGGTCTGACACCTTGTCGGTTGCCAAGGATGATGTGGCCTACGGCGGCTCTGGGAACGACTGGTTCCTCTTCCGCGGGCCCAACCTCACCTCTGGCAATCAGATCCTGGGCGACTTCTCAGGCGTTGAGGCCGGGGCCGGCGACAAGCTGGTCTTCGCCACCGGGCTGGAAACCGGAAGCTTCGTCTACATCGGCGACGCGGCCTTCTCCGCCGGCGGCAACTCCGAGGCGCGCTTTGCCGGAAACGAGGAGGTCGAGGTCGATCGTAACGGCGACGGTGTCGTCAACCTGACCTTCAAGATCACAGGGCTCACCGACGCCAGCCAGCTCACTGCCAGCGACTTCCTCTGGCTCTAGCGGTGAGTCTCCATTCCGTAACGGCCTTCCGCTAGGCTCGGCGCCCGCAGCAGAGCAAGGAGAGGCAGAGCATGACCGACGCGGAGAGAGAGGCCTTGACGGCCTTCACCCAAGCCCTGGCCCGCCAGGCCATGCAGACCGTGCTGGCAAGGCGGGCCGGAGCGACGCTGGAGATCAAGCCCGACGGATCACCCGTCACCAGCGTGGACAAGGCGGTGGAGGAGGTCTTGCGCGCCTCTATCGCCAGCCACTACCCGGCCCACGGCATCCTGGGTGAGGAGTTCGGGCCGAAGGACCTCGACGCCGAGTGGGTCTGGGTCTTGGACCCCATCGACGGCACGCGGGAGTTCGTCTCCGGCCTGCCGACCTTCGGCTGCCTGATCGCGCTTTGTCATTGGGGAACACCGGTCATCGGCGCCATCTGTCAGCCGCTGACCGGCGAGGTCTATCTGGGCGTGACCGGCCAGGGGGCGTGGCTGAACGGTGAGCCAATCCGGGCCACGCCCGTCACCAGCCTGGATCAGGCCATCGCCGACGTTACCAACGGCGCCAGTCTGAACCCGGCGGGGCAAGAGGCCCTCCAGACCGTAGCCAGTCAGACCCTGTGGAACGTCTACGACGGCTCTTGCCTCGGCTATGGCGCGTTGGCAGCAGGACGGCTGCACCTCTGCATCAGCGGCGGAAACCTCGACAGCTATGACCTCTGCGCGCTGGTACCAGTCGTACAGGGGGCCGGAGGCGTGATCACCAACTGGCAAGGTGGCGCCTTGGGCCTTGCCTCCCGTGGCGCGATCCTCGCCGCCAGCAGCAAGACGCTTCATGCAGCGGTGATCGAGCGCTTGAGGAGCGCATAGCAGCAGCGGAGAACCACAGCTCTTTCTAGTAAAAGACACGCAAGAATTACATTACTTTAGCGCGTATCCTAAACACCATTGTGCACGCCAGCCTGACACCGAAGAGTGGCAGGCCGAAAAAGGACGAGACGAGAGGCGCACCCGGCGGAGGGCATGCGGTCCGGTCCAAGCATCTGCCGCCGGCGCAGTTCAGCCCAGGTCTCAAAGCAAGAAGCAAGAGGAAGCGATGAGATGACAACAATCAATGGAACCCCCGAGGACGATACACTGATCGGCACCAGCGGCCCGGACACGATCAGAGGCTATCAGGGAAACGATAAGCTCTTTGGGTTGAGTGAGAGTGACCGTCTCTATGGCGGCTCTGGCGACGACCAGCTCTATGGCGGTTACATGGCGCCCTTCCGCGGAGGGATGAGTGACCGCGACTGGGTCTTCGGCGGAAGCGGGGTCGATGTACTCTACGGCGAGGTCAATCCGGACTGGCTCTATGGGGGACCGGGCGATGACTACTTTCTTTCAGGCGGAGGAAACGCGGACCACATCTACGGAGATACTGGCAACGATCGCGGGCTGGTCGGAGGCTTTCAGGATGATCGGATCTTCGGTGGGTCCGGCGACGATAGTCTGCTCTTCGGCGGCCCGGACGACGATGAGATTTATGGACGTAATGGAGACGATGCCTCCCTCTTCGGCAGCGACAACACCGACACCATCTTCGGCGGTGTTGGAGATGACATCTATCTGGACGGCGGCAGAGGGAAGGACACGATCTATGGCGGACGCGGTGACGACCTGATCGTTGAGAGCCTAGATCGAGACACTGCCTTTGGCGGCTCCGGAGATGATGTTTTCCTGATGCGGGCGCAGTATGTTCTGCAAGGAAACGACCGTATCTTTGGCGGTTCTGGCGTTGACACGATCCTCCTGCAACGCGGCGCGACGCTGCCCAGCCCTGCAAATCTAAGCGGTGTCGAGGTGATCATTAGCGGACAAGAGAAAACAAGCGGGTCCGACACTATTTTCGGCACTAACGAGAATGACAGCATCAATGCTCTAAGCGGCAATGATGTCGTTTTTGGTTTTCGAGAGAATGACCGTATTCGTGGCCAGGATGGCGATGATACACTCTACGGCGGACTTGGCCGAGACACGCTCTTTGGGTCTGACGGTAATGACCTTTTGGTTGGCTACGACACAGCTGCCTTTCCGGATTTTGGACAAGAGAACCGTTTGTTTGGTGGATCGGGCAGCGACGCCCTCTATGGTGCCGACAACAACGACACCCTGGATGGCGGCAGCGGCGTAGACTTCGCCGCGGGAGGCGGCGACGATGACACCTTCATTGTCGACACACGCACCGATACTGTCGAAGACGATGGCTCCTCAGACGGTGACTTGCTGTTATCCGATGCTCAGGACTTCACCTTGCCGTCTGGAAGTGTCGGTCAGATCGAACAAGCAAGAATCAATCAAGGTGCAGGCGATGCCGACCTGCGCGGTAATGAGTTCGCCAACACGTTGACCGGCAACAGCTCCGACAACCGCCTTTTCGGCTTCAGCGGCCGGGACATCTTGAACGGCGCAAGCGGCGCCGACATCATGACCGGCGGTTCGGGCGACGATACCTTCGTGGTCGATGACGGCTCCGACGATGTGCGCGAATTCGACGGCCACGGCACCGATCTGGTCCGCGCCGAGGTGAGCTACACCCTACCCGACGGTGGCATCCGCGATTTCCTGGACAACCTGCACCTAGAGCCGGGGTCCAGTGCCATCAATGGCACCGGCAACAGCCTGGAAAACACGATAGAAGGCAACAGTGCCGCCAACCGCCTCGCCGGCAATCAAGGCCTGGACCGGCTGCTAGGCGGCGGTGGCGACGACACCCTCTTCGGTGGCGCAGATCGGGACCGCCTGGAGGGGGGCACGGGCGCCGACACTTTGAACGTGGGGCAAGACGACCGGGTCTTCGGCGGATCGGGTGCCGACAGCTTTCGCTTCAACGGCGGCAACCTAGGCTTCGGCGGGTCAGGTGGCCCGATCATCCGCGACTTCGACGGGGAGCTGGTGAATGCAGCCAACGGCGAGGACAAGCTGGTCTTCGCCACCGGTCTGGAGGTCGGCAGCTTCGCCTACATCGGCGAGGCCGCCTTCTCCGGCGCCGGAAACAGCGAGGCACGTCTTGCCGGCGCTCAGCAGGTGCAGGTGGACCGCGACGGTGACGGCACCGTTGATCTCGCCTTCATCGTCAGCGGCGTCACGGCTGCCAACCAACTGACGGTCAGCGACTTCGTTTGGCTCTAGGAGCGACAGGGGTTTTGGAGGTAGGCCCCACAACCGGCTGTCGCACTCCACTTTCCAGTCAGCTTCAAGGAGACAAACAAGAAATGACTGAGATTTTCGGAACCTCCGGAGCAGACAGCCTGCTCGGCACCAGCGGCCCGGACACGATCAGGGGCTATCAGGGAGACGACGAACTCTTTGGGCTGGGTGAGCGCGACCGGCTCTACGGGGGATCAGGACAGGACACGCTCTTCGGCGCGTATCTGGGCCCTTATCGCACTGTGATTCCCGACGACGACCTGTTGTTTGGCGGTAGCGGTGTCGACTTACTCAGTGGCCGCGACGGCAATGATACGCTCTACGGAGATGCGGGTGCCGACCTAGGCCTCTTCGGCGCAGCGGGTGCAGATCGGCTCTACGGCGGACCAGGCAGCGATACCAGTCTCTTTGGTGGGCCGGAGGCGGACAGGGTCGACGGGGGCGACCGTATCTTCGGCGGTTCGGGGCAGGATGTTTCCTTGTCGGGCGCCAGAGGTGCCGATCAGATCTATGGCGACAGCGGCGATGACGTCTTGCTCTTCGGCGGAGCCGCCCCGGACACGATTTTTGGGGGCGACGGTGACGACATCAGCCTGGATGGCGGTAGCGGCAATGATACTATCTTCGGCGACGAGGGAGACGACTTGATCTTCGCCAGCGTTGGGGTGGATCGGCATTTCGGCAGGTCCGGCGATGATGTCATCTTTGTGCGCCGGCAGGCCGAACTGGTCCCGCAAGACAGCATCCACGGCGGACCCGGGACAGACACCCTTGTGCTGCAGAACGGGGCAACCATCGCCGGTGCTGTCAATCCCGTCAGTGTCGAGGTGACCTTGGACAGGCTTACCGCGACAAGTGGTCAAGACTGGCTTTTCGGTACCAGCGGCTCAGATGCGATTGAAGGGCTGAGCGGCGATGACACCATTCTCGGTTTCTACGGCAATGACCAACTCCGCGGTCAGGCGGGCGACGATAGCCTCTATGGTGACGCAGGGCGGGATACGATCTTCGGAGCAGACGGCAACGACCAGATCTTCGGCGCCAGAGGTAGCGACCGTCTTAGTGGAAGGGCCGGCCGTGATCTGCTCTACGGTGACAACAGTCAGGACCAGCTGAACGGAGGCAGCGGGGTCGATACAGCCTTTGGCGGTCGGGGCAAGGACACTTTTGTTGTCGATACCGCTGATGATCTGGTCCAAGAAAACCCCGGGCAGGGAGCCGACGTGGTGCGGTCCAATGCAACGGACTTCACTCTGCCCAGCGGCAGCGCGGGCGAGATAGAACACGCGAAGATTAACGAAAATGTCGGCCCCAGCGATCTGGGCGGGAACGCCCTCGACAACACGCTGCTTGGCAACAGCTTTGCCGACCGGCTGCTCGGCTTTAGCGGGAATGATACCCTGAACGGCCAGGGCGGCGCCGACATCATGACCGGCGGCTCGGGTGACGATACCTTCGTGGTCGATGACGGCGGCGACGAGGTCCGCGAGTTCGACGGCCACGGTACCGACCTGGTGCGCGCGGAAGTGGACTACACCCCGCCAAACGGTGGCATCCGCGACTTCATCGAGAACTTGGTGATGCAGGCCAACTTCGGCGACATCGACGGCACCGGCAACAGTCTGGACAACACCATCCAGGGCAACACGGGCGATAACCGTCTGGCCGGAAACCAGGGCGTAGACACGCTGCTGGGAGGGGCCGGCGACGACAGCCTCTTCGGCGGTGCCGAAGGCGACCTGCTGGAAGGCGGCACCGGGGCCGATACGCTCTTCGTCGGCCAAGGGGACACCGTCTTCGGTGGATCCGGCAGCGATTCTTTCCGGTTCAACGGGGGCAACCTGGGCTTTGGCGGGTCCGGCGGCCCGGTAATTGGCGACTTCGATAGCGGCTTGGTGAACACCGACAAGCTTGTCTTTGCCACCGGGCTGGAGGTTGGCAGCTTCGCCTACATCGGCGAGGCCACCTTCTCCGGCGCCGGCAGCAGCGAGGCCCGCTTTGCCGGCGCCCAGCAGGTGCAGGTGGACCGCGACGGAGATGGAGCCGTTGACCTCGCCTTCGTCATCAGCGGCGTCACCGCTGCCAACCAACTGACGGCCAGCGACTTCGTTTGGCTCTAAATATGCATTAAACAGCGGCGCCAACCGCCCAAACAGGAGGAAAAAGCTATGCGGACAATCCTAGGAACCGACGGGCCCGACTCTTTGGTCGGGGGCAACACGATCGACTACATTCTTGGCTTCGGCGACGATGACACGCTGCAGGGGCGCTCTGCCAACGACCGGCTCTATGGCGGCCTCGGCGATGATAGCCTCTTTGGCATGTGGGGGTCCGACTATCTCTTCGGCGGTAGTGGGGAGGACAATCTGAACGGACTTCGGGGATCGAATACGATCTACGGCGGTAGTGGCAACGACCTTGCCTTCGGCTCCACCATCTTCAAGTTCGGCGCCGGACACACGATGTTCGGCGGAGACGGCGAGGACGGCCTTTTTGGCGACGAAGGCGAGGACAGGCTCTTCGGCGACGCAGGAGTCGACCACCTCTTCGGCAGATCGGAACCGGATCGTCTCTTTGGTGGTAGTGGAGATGACACTTCGCTAATAGGAGGCAACGACGACGACAGTCTCTTCGGCGGCAGCGGAGACGATCAGGGCCTTTTTGGCGGCAGTGGCGAAGACCTGATCCAAGGCGATGCCGGGAACGACACGACGCTCTACGGTGGCTTTCAAGACGACCTCATCTTCGGCGGCGACGGCGATGACAGCCTGCTGAACGGCGACCAGAGTGTCGACGGCGTCTATGGTGGCAGCGGCAGTGACAGGAACCTTTTCGGCGGCCAGGCCCGCGACTCTGTCTTCGGTGGCAGCGGCGATGATAGCTACCTGGGCGGCGGTGACGGCAACGATACCATATTTGGCGGTGACGGTGACGACGGCTACCTCTCTGGAGGCCTAGGGAACGATACGGTCTATGGCGGGTTGGGCGATGACCGCATTTTGGCGACGGAGGGCAGCGACTACCTGTCTGGCGACGCTGGCGACGATGTCTTTGTCGTCGCCTTTACCGCCGCACTGCAGGCTGGCGACACCTTGGATGGCGCCTCGGGCGTCGACACGCTGGTGCTACAACGCGGACTGACGATCAACGCCAACGCAGTCCTCTCCGGCATTGAGATCACTTTCGACGGCAGCGCCATTACCAGCGGCAACGACACCATCTTCGGCACCGACAGGAAGGACGACATCAGGGCCTTGAGTGGCGACGATCTTGTCCTCGGCTTTCGCGGCCAAGATACGCTGCGTGGCCAAGACGGCGACGACCGGCTCTATGGAGGCGAGAGTCACGACAGTCTGCTGGGGGCTAGCGGCAATGATACGGCCTATGGTGGCGATGGCAGAGATCGTTTGGCAGGCGGCTCGGGGAGCGACAGCCTCTTCGGCGGCAACGGGCGCGGTATCCTCAACGGCGGCAGCGGTGCCGATAGGGCCGTCGGCGGCAAGAACGATGACACCTTCATCGTCGATAGCCTGGCCGATAGCCTTGAAGAACGCGCCAACGGCGGCGTCGATGTCGTCCGCTCCAACGCCAGCGATTTCACCCTGCCTTCAGGCAACACGGGCTACATCGAGCGTGCCAACGTCAACGAAGACGTCGGGCCAGCAGACCTTGGCGGTAACGATTTTGCCAACACGCTGCTCGGCAACAGCGGCGACGACCGCCTCTTCGGCTTCAGCGGCCGCGATATCCTGAATGGACGCGGTGGCAGCGATATCATGACCGCAGGGTCGGGGAACGATACCTTTGTCGTTGATACGGCTGGCGACCAGGTCCGCGATTTCGAGGGCCACGGCGTTGATCTGGTCCGCGCTGAAGTCGACTTCTCGCTGCCCGACGGCGGCATCCGCGATTTCGTTGAGAACCTGCGCCTGCAAGGCGGTTTCGGCAACTTGGATGGCGCCGGCAACAGCCTTGACAACAGCATTGACGGCAACACGGGCGACAACGTCCTCCGCGGGAACGGGGGTAGTGACTGGCTCTATGGGGCGGACGGGAACGACACGCTCTTCGGCGGCGGCCAAAGAGACCTCTTGTACGGTGCCAACGGCGACGACACCTTGGCGATCAGCCTGGACGACACTGCCTTTGGCGGTCCCGGCAACGACAGTTTCCTCTTCCGGAGCCAGAACCTGGACTTCGGCACGCAGCGCATTGAGGACTTTGCCGGCCGGAACGAGGGTCGCCTGGACGCCCTGGTCTTTGCGACTGGGCTGGAGGTCGGAACCTTCGCCTATGTCGGAGACGCCGGTTTCTCCGCGGGCGGCAACAGCGAGGGCCGTTTCGCCGGTGACGAGACGGTGCAGATCGACCGCGACGGTGACGGTACCTTGGACATCACCTTCAAAGTCACCGGGCTCAGCGCCGCGGACCAACTGACGGTCAGCGACTTCCTCTGGCTGTAGGAGCGAAACAGGGCCGGCGCTCATCACGCCGGCCCCCTTGGCTCACTTTCGCTTCAGGAGCGTCAGGCCGTTAGGCGGCCTGCTGGCTACCTTCGATCACCTTGGGCTCCACGCCCTTGGGTGCGGTGCCAATCGCGATGGTGCGGGGCTTGGCGGCCTCTGGCACCTCGCGCACCAGGTCGATGTGCAGCAAGCCGTTCTCCAGGCTGGCGCCGACGACCTTGATGTGGTCGGCCATGTCGAAGCGGCGCTCAAAGGCGCGCTGGGCGATGCCGCGGTAGAGGAAGGCTGCCTGCCCCTCCTCAACCTTCGCCTTGCGGCCGGTCACCAGCAAGGACTGCTCCTTGGCGGTGATCTCAAGCTCGGCCTCGCTGAAGCCGGCAACCGCCATGGAGATGCGGTAGCGGTCGTCGTCGAGCTTCTCGATGTTGTAAGGCGGGTAGCTCGGGCCGCTGTCCTCGGAGCGCTGAGCGCTGTCAAGCAGGTTCATCAGGCGGTCAAAGCCGACGCTGGCGCGAAGCAGGGGGGATAGATCATAGGTACGCATAACCAGGTGTCTCCTCATCAAAGAGCAAGATAGGTTCCGGAAGCCACCATCCTTGGCTGGTCTTCCAACTGCTGTGACGGCTGGGCGAGGCCCCAATTGGGCACCTCTCGCCGCCACAAATCAGATTTGGGAAGTGCCTGGCTGGCCGTCAAGATCCCTGCGATCATGCACGACAAAGGGCGCCGACCCTTCTGGTCAGCGCCCTTCTTCCAGGCGTCTCGCGGGCGGCGCCGAGGCGCCGCAGCGGACCTAGCTCTTGATGCCGAGACCGGCGAAGCGCTTGTTGAACTTCGCCAGCTGACCGCCGGAATCGATCAGGCGATGCACGCCGGTCCAAGCCGGATGCGTCTTGGGATCGATATCCAAGCGCAGGACATCGCCCTCCTTGCCATAGGTCGAGCGGGTCTTGAACTCCGTGCCGTCGGTCATCTGCACGGTGATCTCATGGTACTCAGGATGGATGTCGGCCTTCATCGGCGCCCTCCAAGTCATTCGGAACGCAGGTAGATAGAGGAGAGCGCGCTGCGGTGCAAGCGCTTATGCTGGCACAAGCCTGCATGCCCGCTATCGGCTCGTTTGTCGGTCACTGGCGTGACCGACGGCGCCGGCCCTCTCCCCCTCCCGGCCACCCACTCCAGTATCCTATTGGGTGGCCGGCCCGTTATGCCATTAGGAGGAGCGAGCCGGCGCCGCAGAGCCATGCTGGTCGCAGCTATCCCCCAAGATGCGCCTTGAACCAGGCTGCCTGCTGCGGGGCAGAAGTCGCAAAGGCATCGCCGACATAGGCATCGAAGTGCCCGCCCGGCAGCAGCAAGAGCTTCTTGGGCTCCATGGCCTGCTCATAGGCCCCAAGCGCCAGGCCGGCCGGGGTCAGGTGATCGTCGCGGGCCACCACCAGCATCAGCGGCGTGGGCGAGAGATCGGCGATGTAGGCGCCTGGCTTGTACTCGGTGAAGGCCTCGACCGAGCGCAGGGTGACGGCGTTCTCCCAGCGAGTCTCGCGCTCCTTGGTGATGTTGGCGAAGAAGGCAGCCGAGTCCGCAGTCGGCAGGACACAGGGGCTGACCCCGTCTTCGGCAATGACCGGGATCATGCCAGCCGCCTCGCCGCGCCAGCGCGCCTCACGGTCGGCCAGCAAGCCGGCGCGCAGACCGGCCCAAAGGTCGGAGCGGATGAGGCGGCGCGCGTTCTCCAGCCCGTCGATCAGTGGCACCTGCGAGACCACGCAGCCGACCCGGCGGTCGATGGCGCCCACCACCAACACATGCGCGCCGCTGTAGGAGGAACCCCAGATGCCGATGCGGGTGGCATCCACCTCCTCCAGGCTGCAGGCATAGGTGATGGCGTCGCGGTAATCGCGGATCTGCTGCCAGGGGTCGATCTCGCCACGCAGCGGGCTGTCGCTGTCGCCCAGATTGCGGTTGTCATAGACCAGCACGTTCATGCCATCGCCGGCGAAGTGCGCGGCGAAGTCGTCCAGGTGCATCTCCTTGGTGGCTGAAAAGCCGTGCGACATGACCACGGTGGCCGCTCCCGCCCCGCCTGGATAGAACCAGCCGCGCAGGGTGATGCCGTCCTCTGTCTTGAATTCTATGTCTCGGCGCATGGCACCTTTTCCTCTCCTGGTTTTTGGTTAAGCCGACAGGTGGGCGCTCGGAGATGACGTCGCTTTGCATTCCGCGCGCCGTTTCTTGCTTTTCCGTGCGGAGCCGAGTGGCTTGTCGTCGGCTGCCGGTAGGATCATGCTTGCACTGCCATGCAAGAGACCGCGCCGCAGCCGGGCTTGACCCCGGCCCCGCCCTCCCACCATTGGGCAACCCAGCCGCTTGACCCCCTTGCGCGCTGGGATGGCTGGCGCACGGCACTGGCTGACACCCACCTCCCCTGGGCGATCGAGCCGCGCATGGCGCCGGCCCGGTTCCAGGCCAGCCTGCAGTGGCGCCCGGCTCAGGACCTCTCGCTGGTCGCCTGCCACTGCCTGCCCTGCGCCGGTCAGCGCAGCGCCCGCGAGATCCGCCAAAGCAACAGCGCCGCTTTGGGCCTGCTGCTGGTCGTGGCGGGCGAAGAGGCAGTATGCCAGGGCGAGGTCTCAGCCCTTCTGAAGCCGGGTGACCTCTTTCTATGGGATAGCCAGCGCCCCTTACGCTTCGAGGTCCGCGCGCCCCTATCAAAGGTTACCCTCTTGATCGGCCGGGAGGAGGCAGAAGCGCTGCTGCCGAAGGCCCGGGCACCGCTGCACTTGCAGGCTACCCGGCCGGAAGCGGCCCTTTTGGCCGGCTACCTCTCCGCGCTCAGCCGCTATATGGGCGAGCAGGAGGCCCAGGGCTGGGAAGCCTCAATGGATTCGGCGCTGGATCTATTGGCGACGGCGGTGCGCGCGGGCTCGGCTGCGACGCCGAGGGCCCGCCAGGCGGCCAGAGTGAGCGCCATCAAGGCGGACATCCGCCGGCACGCGAAGGACCCACGCCTCACGCCGGCATGGCTGGCCGCGCGGCACAGGCTGTCTCTGCGCAGCCTGCACGCGCTCTTAGAGGAGGAACCGGAGAGCGTCGGACAGGTCATTCGCAAGGAGAGGCTAGACGGTGCGCGACGGGACTTGCAGTCAGGCAGCGGGGTTTCGGTTTCCGAGGTCGCCTACGCCTGGTGCTTCTCTAGCCCAGCTCATTTCAGCCGCGCCTTCAGGGCAGAGTTTGGCATGGCCCCACGAGAGCTGCGTTCGCGATCAGAGTTCCAGCCGGTCGCTTAGGCTGACATCGCTGCTTCGACGAAGCGCTACAGCATTGATTTCATGGAACAAAAGTCGGCCGTGGCGTCCCCCAGCGAACGAAGTTCGAACACCCAAAGTGTAGGGGGCGTCAGTTCGAACTTGAGAGAAATGGCGTCCCCCAGCGAACGAAGTTCGAACACCCAAAGTGTAGGGGGCGTCAGTTCGAACTTGAGAGAAATGGCGTCCCCTAGGGGATTCGAACCCCTGTTACCGCCGTGAGAGGGCGGCGTCCTAGGCCTCTAGACGAAGGGGACCTGCGGCTGAGAGAGGAGGGATATAGCGGGGTGCCCGCGACGCCGCAAGATCTTTAGCTGCGCAAATCTGTAACACAGGTTAGGGTCAGGGCTGCGCCCCTTACTTGAGTCCCTCCTAGTCGGAAAGCCCGTCAGCCCATGTTCCCTGACCCTAATTCCCGCTCTGCCGCCCTGTTTCAGCGTGCGCAAGCCGTCATGCCCGGCGGCAACACCCGCCTGCAGGTGCACTTCCCACCGCACGCGCTCTATGTGGCGGAAGGCAAGGGCTGCTGGGTCACCGATGTGGACGGCAAGCGCTATCGGGATTTCATCAACAACTACATGACCCTGATCCATGGCCATGCGCACCGAGAGGTGGTGGAGGCGCTCCGCGCGCAAGCCTTGAAGGGCACCTGCTTCGCCTTTCCGACCGAGAGTGAGCTGGCGCTGGCGGAAATCCTCTGCGGGCGCGTCGAGAGCTTCGACCAGATCCGCTTCTGCAATTCGGGTTCGGAGGCAGTGATGTTCGCGATAAAGGCGGCCCGGGCCAAGACCGGCCGGCCGATGATCGCCAAGTGCGAGGGCGCCTATCACGGTGCCTACGATCCGGTCGAAGTCTCCTTCGAGACCGGGCCGGAAAGCTGGGGCAATCAGCCAGCCCGAGTCCCCTACTCCCAGGGCACGCCGGCCAAGGTGATGGAAGACGTGGTCGTCATCCCCTTCAACCGGGCGGAGGAGAGCCTGTCCATCATGGAGGGCCAGGCGGAGAACCTGGCGGCCATCCTGGTGGATCCCCTGCCGCCGCGGGTCGGCTTCATTCAAGCGCAGCAGAGCTATCTGCAGACCTTGCGGTCCTTCGCCGACAAGCACGGTATCGTCCTGATCTTCGACGAGGTCGCCTGCTTCCGCTGCGGCTACGGCGGCATGCAAGGCGAGGTCGGCGTGCGCCCAGATCTGACCACCCTCGGTAAGATCATTGGCGGCGGCCTGCCGATCGGCGCCGTGGCCGGCAGCCGTGAGGCTATGGCGGTCTTCGACCCTTCACAGGGCAAGCCGGCGGCACCCCACTCCGGCACCTTCGTCGCCAATCCCATGACCATGGTGGCGGGAGCAGCCGCCATGACCCTGCTGACGCCTGAGGCGCTGACGCGGCTTTCAGATCTGGGCGCGCGCCTGCAGGCCGGTGTGGCAGAGGCCTTCACCGAGGCGGGGACGCCGGGCCAAGTCAGCGGCTACGGCTCTCTCTGGAAACTGAATCTGAACACCCGCAGCTACAGCGACTTCCGCAGCATCTACGCCGACGCAGACGAGCGGGCGCGTTTGAGCGACCTATATCTGCGCCTGCTGAACCATGCCATCATGATGGGCTCCACCGGCCTGATCGCGCTCTCCACCGCTATGGAAGAGGCGGACATCGACGCCTTCGTCGAGGCCTTGGCGGCCTCCCTCATCGCTGCACGCGACGGGCAGCCCGTGGCGGCTTGAGGGCAGGTCGAGAAACCGAAAAGAGCTTGTCCGAGGTCTATTGACTTGAGGTTATATTCAATTGAGGTTATATAGATGGCGTGGCAGGTCGAGCTGCACCCAGCTTTTGCAGCGGAGTTGAAGGCGGTTAGCCCTACGGTTCGGGTTGCGGTCTTGGCGCGTGCCACCTTGTTGGAGGCCTATGGGCCAAACCTAGGTCGGCCGTACACGGACACACTGAAGGGCTCGAGGATGCCGAACATGAAGGAGTTGAGGCTAGACGCTGACGATGGGGTGTGGCGCGTGGCCTTTGCCTTCGATCCTCAGCGCCAAGCCATTCTTCTCTGCGCAGGAGACAAGAGCGGCGTAGAGCCAGCCCGGTTCTACAAGAGACTGATCAGCCTGGCAGAAGAACGCTTTGGCGAGCACCTAGCCCGGTTGGAAAGGAAGATCTGATGGTGTCGTTGTGGGATACAATTGCAGCTTTACCACGGGAGGAGCAAGACGCCGTTGCGGCAGAGAGTGCGCGCTTGAAGGCGGAGTATCTGACGCTTCAAGACCTGCGCAAGGCACGCCAGCTGACCCAGGTGGAACTGGCCAAGACGTTGGGGAAGTCTCAGGCCTCGATTGCGAACTTGGAAAAGCGGAGTGACGTGCTCTTGTCCACATTGCGCTCTTACGTCGAGGCTTTGGGTGGTGAGTTGGCGCTCGTTGCTCGCTTTCCAGATCGGCCACCCGTCACCATTGACCGCCTAGCGACAGAGGATGAAGGCCAGAAACCGCATCCAGAGCGTTGAGGTCCTGAGGAACAGAATCGTCACAGAACGCAGCTTGCGGGCTGGCGCGGAGGGCTGACAGGGTGCCGGCTCTTGTCCTCACCGCTGGAGCCCCCTCGCCATGAAGCCTCCCCGCAAGGTTCTCTTTCTCGCTGGTGATCAGTGGCGCGCCGATGCGCTGGGCTGTATGGGCCATCCCCTGGTGAAGACGCCCAACTTGGACCGCTTGGCAGGCGAAGGGACGCTCTTCCGCAATCACTTTACCCAGGCCACGCCCTGCGGTCCGGCGCGCTCTTGCCTGCTGACCGGCACCTATCTCATGACCAACCGGGCCGTCAGGAACGGAACGCCCCTGGACCGCCGCTTTACCAACCTGGCGCTGGAGGCGCGGAAAGCGGGCCTTGTCTCTTACCTCTATGGCTACACCGATACGGCTGACGATCCCCGCCACCTCGCACTCACTGATCCGGAGCTGCAGGGCTATGAGGGCGTGCTGCCTGGGCTAGAGGTAGGCTGGCGGATCGATGAGGCCTTGCGGCCCTGGCAAGCACACCTGCTGGCCAAGGGCTATCAGCTGCCGGAAGAGGATCCGATGGACCTCTTCGAGCCACAGGACGGCAGCCTGGGCGGCCCGGCCCACTGGCGCGAGGAAGACAGCTTAACGGCCGTCATCGTCGATCGGGCCATCGATTGCATCCGCGCCAACCGCGATCGCAACTGGCTAATTTACCTCTCGATCTGGCACCCGCATCCGCCGCTGCGCGCCGCAGCACCCTGGAACGCGCTCTACAGCCCAGCTGAGGTGAGCGCAGCCGAAAAGGGGACGGGGGCGGAGCTGCATCCCTTCCACCGCTATTGCCTGGAGCAGGACCAGGGCCTGGCCTACTCCCTGGGCAAGGCGCTGGCCGGGCAGCCGCTGAACCCCGCGATCATCGCGCAGATCCGGGCCAGCTACTATGGCCTGATCGCCGAGGCCGACCATCACATCGGCCGGCTCCTGGCGGCCTTGGAAGAGAGCGGACAGTTCGACGACACCCTGATCATCAGCACGGTCGATCATGGCGAGATGCTGGGCGACCAGGGCCTGTTGGGCAAACAGACCTTTTTCGATCAGGCCTTCCACATTCCGCTCATCCTGCGCGACCCGCGCCAGAGTCGCCAGGGGCGAGAGATCACGGCCTTCACCGAGGCTGTGGACCTACTGCCGACTGTGCTCGACTGGCTGGGACGGCCGATCCCCGGCCAGTGCGACGGCCGCTCGCTCCTGCCGCTCTTGGAGGGACTGCCACCGGGCGATTGGCGCCAAGCGGTCTTCTATGAACACGACTATCGCGACCCCCTCACCCATCAGCCTGAGCATGCCTTGGGCCTGCCGAGTGAGGCCTGCAGCCTGTCGGTCTGGCGTGATGAGCGCTTCAAGTACGTCCACTTCACCGGCCTGCCGCCCCTCCTCTTCGATCTCCATGAGGATCCCTGGGAGACCCGTGACCTTGCACAAGACCCAGCCCACCTGGGTCAGCGTCTGGCCATGGCCGAGGCCCTGCTGGCGCACCGCCAGCGTCATGCCGAGCAGACGCTGGCCAATCTGATGGTGAGTGAGGCGGGCCTGGGCGGTCGTTTGGCTGCCGCAGGGATCGGCGAATAATCGCTTGGCGGAAAGCGGCCCTCCCCCGATATGCACAGTCGGTTCATGGAATAGGAGATTGACGAGACGATGGGTTCCGGCGGTGTGCGCTTCTTGGGCGTGGTTTTGCTCTTGATCACTTGCGGCTTTGTCGGGCTGCAGTCCTGCAGTTTCTCCGCATCCGCGCAGGCCGATGAGAGCGTGCAGACCATCAGCAGCGGCCCGTCCTTCACCCATGAGCAGTAAGCGCGGCGGCATTCTGCGCAAACGGCGAGGCATCTGGCCGATCCTTCTGACCGTCGTTTTCGGCTGCTCCTCGATCTTCCGGCTGGCGCTGGGCGACGTGGTCGGTTTCGGTCTGGGCATGCTGATGACCGTCGCAATGGCTGCCGGCACCTGGAGCCTGCGGCGCGGGCTGGAACATCAGCGCGGCGAAGGCGGCTTCCGGGGGCGCACACCCGGCGCGCTGCTGATCGGCGCCGCGACGGCCGGTATGTCCTTCTTAGTCGCTGACCACAGTCTGGTGGAATCGCTGATCCTGGGCGCTGCCGCGACGGCCGGCACCGTCATGGCCTATGGCAGCGAGTTGCTTGAGGCCCGCACGGGCAAGCGCAGCACAGCGAAGACAGCCAGCAGCGAGAAGGACGAGGTCGAGCGGATCTTGAGCGAGGCCAAGGCCAAGCGTGACCGCCTGGTCTCCGCCCGCCATCAGCTGCAGGGTGGCCCTGCCCCAGCCGGCGGCCTGCGCGCGCAGCTGGGCCGCGTGGCGGCCGCCGCCGACGAGCTGCTGGACGAACTGGGCGAGGACCGCAAAGAGCTGCGCTCCTCCCGCCGGGCCATGGGCGGCTACATCCTGGGCCAGCGTATCGACCGCGTGGTCATGCTGACCGACCGTATCTTTGAGCGTATCCGCGAAGACCCGCGCGACCTGCGGCGGGCACGCAAGTTCATGAACGTCTACCTGGACGGCGCTGCCCAGGTCGCCGAGCGCTTGGTGCGCCTGCAGGGCAACGACCGGGACGCCGCGGCCGAGATGGCACCGCGTATGGTGGCCTTGCTGGCCGCCATGGAACGCGCGGCGGAAGAGCTGAACCAGAAGCTGCTGGCAAACGACACCCTAGACCTCGATGTGCAGATGGAAGTGCTGCAACGCCGCCTGCAGAACGAAGGTCTGTCTTAGTTCAAAGGATCTGAAATCATGAGCGATTCCAACACGACCCCTGCCATTTTGACCCAAGCCGAGCAGACCTCGGCCCAGCTGGTGACCCTGGACGAGGCCCCGCCGGAGCGGAAGGCGCGCATCACCACATTGATGCAGCAGATCGACATGACCAACAGCGCCTCGCTCATGTTCTTCGGCGCCAAGGCGCAGGAGCAGGTGACCGAGGTCTCCGACAGCATGCTGGAGGGCGTGCGCAACAAGGACACCGGACCGGCCGGCGGCGCCTTGAACGACATGTTGGCCACCCTGCGCGGCTTCGACGTGAAGGATATCGACCCCAACGACCAGCCGGGCTTCTTCGGGCGGCTCTTGGGCAAGGTGAAGCCGGCCACCAAGCTGATCCAGCGCTATGAGACGGTGCGTGGCCAGATCGACGACATCACCGACAAGCTGGACACCCACACCACCACCCTGCTGACCGATATCGCCACCCTGGATAAGCTCTACGACGCGACCTTGGCCTATTTCCACGACCTCGCGGACTACATCGCCGCCGGCGAGGCCAAGCTGAAGCAGCTGGACGAGGTGGAGATTCCGGCGAAGGAACAGACGGCGACTGGCGGCGAGATGCTGGCCGCGCAAGCCCTGCGCGATCTGCGCCAGGCTCGCGACGAGCTGGAGCGCCGGGTGCATGATCTGAAGCTCACCCGCCAGGTCACCATGCAGGCCCTGCCCTCCATTCGCCTGGTGCAGGAGAACGACAAGGGGCTGGCGGCCAAGATCCGCTCCACCATCACCAACACCGTGCCGCTCTGGCGCCAGCAGCTGGCCATGGCCGTGACCGTCGCCCGCTCTGCCGAGGCCGGCAAGACCTTGAAGGAAGCCAGCGACCTCACCAACGAGCTCTTGACCGCCAATGCCGAGACCCTGCGCTCCTCCAACCAGGAGATCCGCACCCAGCTGGAGCGTGGTGTCTTCGATATCGAGGCGGTGAAGACGGCCAACGCCAACCTGGTTGCGACCATCCAGGACTCACTTCGCATCGCCGATGAAGGCAAGGCCAAGCGGGTCGAGGCTGAGGCACAGCTGGCGGCCTGCGAGGCCGATCTGAAGCAGACCCTGGCGGCGGCCAAGGCGCGCGCTCAGGGTGTCCCGACCCAAAGCGGTGGCGCAAAGGGCTAGATCGCCATGCTGCTGAAGAAACTGCTGGGCGAGTTCATCGATGTCATCGAATGGACCGACGACAGCCGCAACACCATGGTCTGGCGCTTCGAGCGCTATGGCAATGAAATCAAGAACGGCGCCCAGCTGACGGTCCGCGCGAGCCAGATCGCCGTCTTCGTCTCGGAAGGCCAGATCGCCGACGTTTTCGGGCCCGGCATGTACACGCTGGAAACCCAAAACCTGCCGATCCTCTCGACCCTGCAGGGCTGGGTGCATGGCTTCAAGAGCCCCTTCAAGGCGGAGGTCTACTTCGTCAACACCCGGCGCTTCACCGACCTGAAGTGGGGCACACGCAACCCCATCATGCTGCGCGACCCGGAGTTCGGGCCGATCCGCCTGCGCGCCTTCGGAAGCTACGTCGTCCGTGTGATCGAGGGCGGTACCTTCATCCGCGAGATCGTCGGCAGCGACGGCCACTTCACGGTGGAGGAGATCGAGCAGCAGCTGCGCAACATGATCATCTCCCGCATGGGCGTGGTCTTGGGCGAAAGCGGTATCCCGGCGCTGGACATGGCGGCGAACTATGCAGAGCTGGGGCGCTTCATCACTAACGCCATTCAGCCGCGCTTCGTCACCTATGGGCTGGAGCTGACCCAGCTTTTGGTGGAGAACGTCTCTCTGCCGCCGCAGGTGGAGGAGGCCTTGGACAAGCGCAGCCAGATGGGCCTGATCGGCAACCTGAAGGACTATCAGCAGTTCCAGGCAGCCGAAGCCATGGCCAAGGCTGCCGCCCAGCCCGGCGGCGCCGCAGGCGACGGCTTGGGCATGGCCATGGGCCTGATGATGGCCGGCCAGATAAGCAACGCCATGGGCGGCGGTGGACCCTGGGGCCAAGCGCCCGCAGCAACCCCTGCGCCGGCAGCGCCACCAGGCCCGCCACCCTTGCCGCCCAGCGTCAGCTACCACGTCGCGCTCGACGGCCAGGCGCAGGGGCCCTACGGCCTGGGGCAGCTGCAGCAATTGGCAGCGCGTGGCACGCTCACTCGCGACACCCTGGTCTGGGCACAAGGCATGGCCAGCTGGCAGCCGGCAGGGCAAGAGGCGGCTCTGAAGACGCTCTTCGCTAGCAGCCCACCGCCGCTGCCGCCGGGGGTCTAGATGGCCATCGGGCCCTGGGGGAAACGCAAGGCGGCGGCTGCCGAGGCTGAGCCGCCGCCGCCGCAAGACAGCGGCGAGGTGCGCTTTGACTGCGAGAGCTGCGGCGCCAGTCTAAAGTTCACGCCGGGCAGCAGCAGCGTCACCTGCGACCACTGCGGCCACGTGAACGAGATCCCCGACGAGTCCGCGCCGATCGAAGAGATCGACTTCCGCGCCACCCTGGCCACCTTGGCGGAAGGGGCGGAGACCAGCGAGACCCGGGTGATCCAATGCCAGTCCTGCGGCGCGGAGTTCAGCCTGCCGCCCGACAGCCACTCGGGTGCCTGCCCCTACTGCGGCTCTGACGTGGTGACCGACACGGGCGCGGAACGCCAGATCAAGCCGGCCGCCCTGGTGCCCTTCGAGCTTGACAGAGAGGCCGCGCGAAAGGCCCTGAAGACCTGGCTAAAGGGCCTCTGGTTCGCACCCAACGATCTGGCACGCTACGCCCGCAAGGAAGGGGCGCTTAAGGGCCTCTACACGCCCTATTGGACCTTCGATGCAGAGACGGAGAGCCGCTACATCGGCGATCGCGGCATCGTCGTCATGGTCCCACGAACCATGCCTACTATGGTGAACGGCAGCATGCGCATGCAGACCATGATGGTGCCGGAGACTCGCTGGACCCGCGTCTCCGGGCGCGTCGCGCGGGTCTTCGACGACGTGACCGTCATGGCCAGCCGCAACCTGCCCGGCGACCTGGCCCGCGCCATCGACCGCTGGCGCTTGAGCGCCCTGGTGCCCTACCGCGCCGACTACCTGGCGGGCTTCGGCAGTGAGGCCTATCAGGTGCAGCTGCCCGACGGCTTCACAGAAGCCCAAGCCAGCATGCGCCGGCAGATCGAAAACGATGTGCGCGCCCACATCGGCGGCCAGATGCAGCGCATCCACCGGCTGGAGACCCAGTATGGCGATATCTCCTTCAAGCATGTGCTGCTGCCGATCTGGCTCGCCGGCTACCGTTTCCGCGGCAAGGCCTACCAGGTCGTGATTAACGGCCAGACCGGCCAGGTGGAGGGCCACCGCCCCTACAGCTGGGTGAAGATCAGCGCCGCGGTGCTGGCTGGCGTGGTGCTCGTCGGCGGGCTCTATGCCTTGACCCTGCTGGGTGGCGGGGGCAGCGCGCCGCCGTCTTGAGTCTGCTCATGAGAGTGCTTCTGTCACACCCTTTGAGAGAGATTCGCTTATATTCGCATCTCATGACGAAGTAGAGTCACAAAGAGAATGTCAAAATGATAGCCTCAGAAAGACCTTACCGACCCAATCGCGCTGGATTCAATTTTGTTGATTGTTCCGAGGCTAGACTTTGCCTTTTAAGTGCATTTTGACTTGCTGAAACATACTTTGCGCTGCACTGTCTGGCGGTCCGTCATAGAAGGCAATACAATCCACCAGTTGCTTGTAGATTTTCAGCCGCGCCAAAAACTTGGGCCTTTCGGTTTCAGCATCAAAACCTAGCCCTCTTTTTACTTGGCCTCTGTGACAATTTCAGCGCAGATTTTGATATCGTGACAAGGTAATGGCATCACCGAACAACCGTTCTCCAATACAGCTCGTCGATTTCTTGCCACTGTCTCAAATTCAGTTTCTGCTATCAAAAAGCCCGATGATAAAATGAAGACACTTGGTGAGCACACGCTTTCGAGACGATCAAAGAACAGGCCAGAATTTCTACGAACATAGGTTGCGTATCCATTTTGGTGTATGTAGCTCCCGATATGTCCAATCTTATCCATAAAGATCTCGTCGAGATCAAAGAACTGATACATCATTCTTTCCGCTAGGATTGGGCCAGACGATGTTTTTCCAATTCCTCCTGGGCCAGTTACAAAGACAGGATCGGGTGCGTCACTCACAGCGCTTTCCATATGTTCCTTTTGCGGAGCGCCCGGAAACGCCCTCGATATCTACTCAATCAAACACGCAACCGCTCAATCGGCAACTCTGCCGCGTGAAACAGTGAGCCAGACTTCCGGCGTGACGTCGTTGAGCCTTGCACTCTCTACCAGGGCACGGGCAATGGCAGCTTTCGTGCCGCAGCATCTGGTGTCGAAGTCTGGAGCCTTCTTTCCCTCTCCTATCATGAAAGAGAAACACAACAGGATCTTGAACTCAAAGAAGGTCAACCACGAAGCCAGGTTTAAGCTAAAGTGGAGAGTTAGAGTCTCTCTCCCCGTTGCTCTGTTGACGCTCCCGAACAAACCCGAGTTACCATCGGGTGCGAGTGCGGGCCGCATGAGGCCAAACGCCCCTGCCACGAGGCAAGGGCCGAGCGTTAGACTGCCGTGAACAAACGGGAGCAGACGCAGATGGTGACCTTCGAGACCTGGCTGGCCTTTACCCTTGCAGCAGGGCTGATGCTGGCCCTGCCCGGCCCGACCAACCTGCTGGTCATGAGTTACAGCCTCAGCAACGGTCTGCGCGCCGGCCTCCTGACCGTTGCCGGCACTGTGCCGGGTTTGGCGACAGCGACGGTCATATCGCTGCTGGGCCTGGGCGCGCTGCTGGAGTCCTCGGTTCTGGCCTTCACCATCGTGAAGTGGGCCGGGGCGGCTTACCTCATCTACCTGGGCATCAAGCAGTGGCGCTCGGCTGGGGCGCCACCGCCGACCACGCAGACGAAGGCTACGCAGACACGGCGCATGCTGGCCCAGGCCTTCATCGTCACCCTGCTGAACCCCAAGAGCTTTGTCTTCATCGTCGCCTTCTTCCCGCAGTTCATCGACCGCGAGAGCGCCGCCGGGCCGCAATTCCTGATCCTCGGCGCCACCTTCCTGCTGCTGGTACTGCCGATCAACTCAACCTATGCACTGCTCGCCGGCGGCCTGCGTCAGCTGCTGCATCAGCCGGCCGCCCGGCGCTGGATGGCGCGGGTCAGCGGCGGGCTGCTGGTCACCGCGGGCGCCATGACGGCAGCTCTGCGGCGGCCTTAGCCGGGCATTGACCAGGCCCTGAAGCAATGCGGATACTGAAGCGCTGCGGCGGTGAGCAGGCTCACCGCTCCGGCACCGGCCCACTCCCCCGCCCGGCCACCCACGCCAGTATCCTATTGGGTGGCCGGGCGGGGGAGCGGGCCGGTGCTGCCAGAGAACAAGAACTCGCCAATTCCGGGGAGGACCGGCATGGCTGACGAGGCGCAACGCACGCCGCTCTATGATCTGCACCAAGAGCTGGGCGCGAAGCTGGTCGACTTCGCCGGCTGGCTGCTGCCGGTCTCTTACCCGCTAGGCATCATGGGCGAGCATCGCCACTGCCGCGCCAAGGCCGCCCTCTTCGACGTCTCGCACATGGGGCAGATCGAACTGGCCGGCGCGCAGGCCGCTACCGCGCTGGAACGACTCGTGCCCAGCGCTCTGGCAGAGCTGCCGGAGGGCAAGACACGCTACAGCCTCTTCACCAACCAAGCAGGCGGGACCGAAGACGACCTGATGATCGCCAAGACCGGCGAGGATCTCTTCCTGGTGGTGAACGGTGCCAGGCGGGCGCATGACCTGGCCCTGCTGCGCGCCGGTCTCGACGGCCTGGAGCCGCAGCTCTTGAGCGACCGGGCGCTGCTCGCGATCCAAGGGCCAGCCGCCGAGGCGGTCTTGGCCCCCTTAGCGCCTGAAGCAGCCAGCCTACTTTTCATGGAAACGATGCTTTGCGACGTCGCGGGCCAGCCCTGCCGTCTCTCGCGCCTGGGTTACACTGGCGAAGACGGTTTTGAGATCTCGGTCCCAGCCGAGGGCGCCATGGCCCTCGCCCGCAGGCTCTTGGAGCATCCGGACCTAGAGCCGGCCGGCCTGGGTGCACGCGACAGCCTACGCCTGGAGGCCGGCCTGCCGCTCTATGGGAACGATCTGGACGAGACCACCTCGCCGGTTGAGGCCGGCCTGGGTTGGGCCATCCAGAAACGCCGCCGTGCAGACGGTGGCTTCCCTGGCGCCACGCGCATTCTACATGAGCTGGCAGACGGCCCTGCGCGGCGTCTCGTCGGCCTGCGCCCGGAGGGGCGCGCACCGGCGAGACGCGGAGTCGCCGTCTATGATCCGGAAGCGCCCGATCACCAGGTCGGTGCGGTCACCAGCGGTGGCTTCGGTCCGACACTGGAGGCACCGCTCTCACTCGCCTACGTCGATGCCGCCTTGGCCGAGCCCGGTCGCCGCCTGGATCTGGAGATCCGCGGTAAGCGGCAGCCAGCCAAGGTCGTCGCCCTTCCCTTCGTTCCCCAACGCTACAAGCGCTAACGCCAGCCGCAAGGACAGCCGATCATGACCACCTACTTCACCAAGGAACATGAATGGATCACCGTCGAGGGCGATAAGGCCACGGTGGGGATCACCGCCCACGCGGCCGAACAGCTGGGCGAGATCGTCTTCGTCGAGCTGAAAGAACCGGGTGACGACTTCGCGCAAGGCGACGAACTGGGCGTGATCGAGAGCGTCAAGGCGGCCAGCGAAATCTACGCCCCGGTGACCGGACAAATCGTGGAGGCCAACAGCGGCGTGGTCGACGCGCCCAACATGCTGAACGAAGCGCCGGAGGAAGGCGCCTGGCTCTACAAGATCACCGTCGCCAAGGCCGATGAATTGAGCGAGTTGATGGACGCAGCCGGCTACAAGGCGTTCATCGCCTAATGCGAGGCGCGGCACCCGCCCCCGGGCCCCCCCCCGCCCCCCCAAAAAAAAATAGCGGGGGGGGCGGGGGGGGGGGCGGGGCCGGGCCGGAGCGATGAGCCTGCTCATCGCCGCAAGAACGGGAGAGACGCAAAATGGCCTTTAAGCCCACCGACTACCTGCCCTATGACTTCGCCAACCGCAGGCACATTGGCCCCTCTCCAGCTGAGATGGAGGCCATGCTGAAGGTCGTCGGCGCGGCCAGTCTGGACGCGCTGATCGATGAGACGGTGCCCGGCCAGATCCGCAGCGAGGAGCCGCTGCACTGGGGCCGTGCCCTGTCGGAACGCGAAATGCTCTACCGCATCCGCCAAGTGGCTGGGCACAACAAGGTGCTGGTCTCACTGATCGGCCAGGGCTACCACGGCACCATGATGCCGCCGGTCATCCAGCGGAACATCTTCGAGAACCCAGCCTGGTACACGGCCTACACGCCCTACCAGCCGGAGATCAGCCAGGGCCGTCTGGAAGCGCTCTTGAACTATCAGACCATGGTCAGCGACCTGACCGGGCTGGAGATCGCCAATGCCTCGCTGCTCGACGAGGCCACGGCGGCGGCGGAGGCCATGACCATGGCCAAAAGGGTCGCCAAGTCCAAGTCCAGCCACTTCTTCATCGACGAGAACTGCCACCCGCAGAACATCGCCGTCATGCAAACCCGCGCCACACCGCTGGGCATCGCGTTGGTGATCGGCGATCCCGATCGGGACCTCGACCCCACCGCCGTCTTTGGCGCCATCTTCCAGTACCCCGGCACCTATGGTCACGTTCGTGACTTCTCTGCTCAGATCTCCGCCCTGCACGCGGAAAAAGCCATCGGCGTGGTCATCGCCGACCCCATGGCCCTAGCGCTGCTCAAGCCGCCAGGCGAGATGGGGGCCGACATCGCCGTGGGCTCGACCCAGCGCTTTGGCGTGCCGCTCGGCTATGGCGGGCCGCATGCCGCCTATATGTCTACCCGCGATGCCTACAAGCGCGCGCTGCCGGGGCGGATCGTCGGCGTTTCCATCGATGCACGCGGCAACAAGGCCTACCGCCTGGCGCTGCAAACCCGCGAGCAGCATATCCGGCGGGAGAAAGCCACCTCCAACGTCTGCACGGCGCAAGCCTTGCTGGCCGTCATGGCCTCCATGTACGCCGTCTTCCATGGCCCGGATGGGCTGAAGGCCATCGCGCAGCGCATCCACCGCAAGACCGTGCGCCTTGCCAACGGCCTGCAACAGCTGGGCTTCACTGTGGAGCCGGAGGTCTTCTTCGACACGGTGACGGTCGAGGTGGGCTCGCTGCAGGGCGTCATCCTGCGCGCGGCGGTGGCTGAGGGCGTGAACCTGCGCAAAGTGGGCAAGGACCGCATCGGCATCACCTTGGACGAGAAGACCCGTCCGGCCATCGTGGAGGCCGTCTGGCGGGCCTTCGGCGGCGAGATGCGCGAGGGGCACGAGGCCGAGTACCGCCTGCCCGACGCTCTGGTGCGCGAGAGCAGCTACCTCACCCACCCCATCTTCCACATGAACCGGGCGGAAGCGGAGATGACACGCTACATGCGCCGTCTGGCCGACCGCGACCTGGCGTTGGACCGGGCGATGATCCCGCTGGGCTCCTGCACCATGAAGCTGAATGCCACGGCGGAGATGCTGCCGGTATCTTGGCGCGAGTTTGCCGACATCCACCCCTTCGCCCCCGCCGAGCAGACCCAAGGCTACAAGGAACTGATCGACACCCTGTCGGAACGGCTCTGCGCCATCACCGGCTACGACGCCATCTCCATGCAGTCCAATTCCGGCGCGCAGGGCGAGTATGCCGGGCTGATGACCATCCGCGCCTATCATCACGCCCGCGGCGACAGTCATCGCGACGTCTGCCTGATCCCCATGTCGGCTCACGGCACCAATCCAGCCTCTGCCCAGATGGCCGGCATGAAGGTCGTGGTCGTCGAGGCGGCAGAGAACGGCGACATCGATCTCGCCGACCTGCGCACCAAGGCGGAGGCCGCCGGCGAGCGGTTGGCCGCCTGCATGATCACCTACCCCTCCACGCACGGCGTCTTTGAAGAGAGCGTGCGGGAGGTCTGCGCCATCACCCACGCGTTCGGCGGTCAAGTCTATCTGGACGGCGCCAACATGAACGCCATGGTGGGCCTGGTGCAGCCCGGGGCCATCGGCGCCGACGTCAGCCACCTGAACCTGCACAAGACCTTCTGCATTCCGCACGGTGGCGGCGGCCCAGGCATGGGCCCGATCGGCGTGAAAGCGCATCTGGCACCCTACCTGCCCGGTCACCCAGCGACCGACGGCAAGCCCGGTGCGGTCTCCGCTGCCCCCTATGGCTCGCCCTCGATCCTGCCGATTTCCTGGGCCTACTGCCTGCTGATGGGCGGGGCCGGCCTGACCCAGGCCAGCAAGGTCGCCATCTTGAACGCCAACTACATCGCCAGCCGACTGAAAGGTGCCTACGATATCCTCTTTACCGGTACGGCTGGCCGGGTGGCGCACGAGTGCATTCTGGATACCCGCAAACTCATGGAGGAGGCCGGCGTCACCGTGGACGACGTTGCCAAGCGCCTGGTCGATTGCGGCTTTCACGCACCGACCATGAGCTGGCCGGTCGCCGGGACCCTGATGGTGGAGCCTACCGAGTCCGAACCCAAGGCGGAGCTGGACCGCTTCTGCGACGCGCTGCTGGCGATCCGGCAGGAGGCGCGGGACATCGCCGAGGGGCGCAGCGATCCCCAGGACAATCCCCTAAAGAACGCGCCGCACACGGTGGAGGATCTGGTCGGCGACTGGCAGCGGCCCTATAGCCGAGAGCAAGCCTGCTTCCCGCCTGGCGCCTTCCGCGTCGACAAGTACTGGCCGCCGGTGAACCGGGTAGACAACGCCTATGGCGATCGCCATTTGGTGTGCTCCTGCCCGCCGCTTGAGGATTACGCCGAGGCTGCGGAGTAGCACTCCCACCCCGAAGAAGAGGCCAGCAAGCGCCCATGTTCCTCAGCGTCTTCGATGTCTTCAAGATTGGTGTCGGCCCCTCCTCCTCCCACACCATGGGGCCGATGACGGCTGCCTTGCGATTTCTGCAGACGCTGCGGGAGAAGACGGCAGCAGAGCCGGCGGCCATCAGGGTCACGCTCTATGGCTCCTTGGCCTTCACTGGCAAAGGTCACGCCACTGATCGTGCTGTCGCCCTGGGGCTCTTGGGCATTGCGCCGGCGGAGCTTGACCCCGATCAGGCGGAAGCCGACCTGGAGCGGCTTGCTGAGACCGGCCGGCTAGAACCCGCGGGTCTACCATCACTGGCATTCGACCCGGCCAAGGATCTGCACTTCAACTACGACGGCCCCTTGCCCGGTCACGCGAACGGCTTGCTGTTGGAAGCACTGAACGCCAAGGGCGAGCTGGTCTTGCGGGAGGTCTACTACTCCATCGGCGGCGGCTTCGTGATGACCGAGGCAGAGCTGGAGGCCCATCAGGCCGCCAAGGCCGCCGGCGCTCAGCCGGAGGAAAGCGCCTGCCCCTATGGCTTCTCGACAGCCGCAGAGATGCTGCGCCAAGCCAAGGAGAGCGGCCTCTCCGTCGCCCAGATGAAGCGCGCTAATGAGCTTTGCTGGCGCTCGGAAGCGGAGGTGGACCAAGGCCTGGCGGCCATTTGGCAAGCCATGCAGAACTGCATGGACCGCGGCCTGCGTGGCGCCGGAACGCTACCAGGCGGGCTGAAGGTCAAACGCCGCGCTGGGGCGATCCATGACGCGCTCTCGCAAGAGAAAGGCCGCAACGACCGCCAGCCGCACGTGGTGAACGACTGGATCTCGGTCTACGCCATGGCGGTGAACGAAGAGAACGCAGCCGGCGGACGGGTGGTCACCTCCCCCACCAACGGCGCGGCCGGCGTTGTGCCGGCGGTCCTGCGCTACTACCTCGACCACTGCCTGGGCGGCGACCCGGCGCGGGTGGGCGACTTCCTGCTAACCGCAGCTGCCATCGGCGGGCTCATCAAGCACAATGCCTCAATCTCCGGCGCCGAGGTCGGCTGCCAGGGCGAGGTCGGCTCCGCTGCCGCCATGGCGGCTGCCGGTCTCTGTGCGGTTCTAGGCGGCACCCCGCCGCAAATCGAGAACGCTGCCGAGATCGCCTTGGAGCACCACCTGGGCATGACCTGCGACCCCGCCGGCGGCCTCGTCCAAGTGCCTTGCATCGAACGCAACGGCCTGGGTGCGATCAAGGCGGTGGCTGCGGCCTCCTTGGCGCTGCGCGGCGACGGCACCCACTTCATGCCACTGGACAACTGCGTGGAGACCATGCGCCAGACCGGACTGGAGATGAGCGAGAAGTACAAGGAAACCAGCCTCGGCGGCCTAGCGGTGAATCTGCCGGAGTGCTAGGCGCAGACCTATTGGCGCTGGGACAACGAACGTGTCCGCCACAGGCTCGGCGCCTCTGTGTACAGCATCCCTAACAGCACACAAACAAGGTGCTATTCATCTCGCCTGCTCACGTGAGATGCGGACAACTCACACGACTTTAGCTACTACTGGCGTGTTTCGCGCCTTCTATTATTACACTAGCTCCCAATCGCTAGCTTATTGCGCGGGAGCGGTTCAATGGGGATACCATAGACTTGCTCACAGTAGTCTTTGACGAGACTCAACTCTTTCTCAGCAAGCAGTGGTGCGACATCGAACATCCAGATATCCGACACCTCACCATCAAAAGGTTGTGAGAGAGTCTCAGACAAAGCCCCAAGTAAGTAAGGCTCCCCAGTGCCGGCTTTATTGTCAGTTGCCTCCGAGAGATAAGGGCTGCCGTTCACCGACAAGTAGGCCGTCCCCCCCGTAAAGGCAGCATTCGCATCGTGGCCAAACACACCAAGCAACCAGCCGTCAGGCGTGGTCTGTGTCAGCACCGCGCTCCCGTGATAGTAGCTTATATTCATCCCAGTTCGGAACCGCATGTGTGACTGATCGCCCGGTGTATTCCGCGTTCCAAAAACTGCTTGGTTCTCGGTAGGATCGCCTCGTTTGAGAACAAGAGCCCAGGTGTACGCGGTAGCCGGATTTGGGCCTGTCCACGTATAGAAGTCCGTCTTATCAAACTTCAATGCCGAGAAAGCCCCAATCGCGCTAGATACAAGCGCAGCCTGCTTCTCTGTATCGGGCTGCGACAATACTCCCGCTGCTGTCGTTAGAGAGTTTAGGCTCTCAATCCCGGAATCAGCTCCCGGGGTCGTCGACAGTGCATCAGCTTGAAACCACTCTACTAAGCTCGGCTGGGCTAAGATGAGATCCTTGAGGTTCAAGACAGTAGGCAGGTTTACATTGTCCACGACCGTCGTTAAGTCCAGCGTCATCGTGTTTCTCCCCTAGAGAATATCAAACTCTTCTGCGACCGCATACACGTAGGCGTCGCGTGGAATCGGCAAGCCGAAGTCGCGCATGAACGAGCGACCGATCGACATCCGAAGTTGGCCGCGCGTGGATGACCAGCGATCTTCCGTAGAATCAAAAACATGCCGAGCATAAGTCAGCTTCTTGGTATCCGCAGGATCAGGTACGCCCGTAAGGGTGATGCGGACTGTTTGCAAAAACCGGGTAGATCCTTGCGTGTTTTCGACGATCTCAACAGATTGGATGGAAATCGACCCAGTGTCATCGCTGTAGTGGAAACCATAGTTAGGGACAGGTTTGATCCAACCATCTTTTTCGGGGAAATCAACCCCGGGGTCGAACTCCAAATCCTGGTATGAATTCTGCATCAGATAGGGAATGTCGATAACAGCTCCATTCCGCGTGATACTTGCCACGTCAGCTTGTAGGCACTGCCACGATCCTGTTGTTACATAACACCAATAGGCATGGCCAAAAGCCTCCCAGATCATGGATTTCGATGCGGTCGAACCATGCACACCCCTCTCGTTCATGAAGTTATGATACATTGGAGCAGCCAAAACTAAGAGGTCGGGATTGTCTCTACAAGCCTTAACTTGTTCAATCGGTATCGGGTCCACCACGCCATTTTGTGGCGCATAGGCATCCTGTGTTGTCGTTTGGGCAACCATCATCTTGATAACAACACCTGGGTCTTGCCCAAGCGCGCTTTGAAGGTCTACGCGATAGTCGTTAGCCAATTTAATTGCAACTTGCTCCCAAGTGGCGTTGGCACTCGCGGTAACACCCCCTTCACCCTGAACCAACATAACGAGGTGGCAGACTGCTTGGCGATTGTAGAGCGTCACGAGGTCTCTGAGACGTGTCGCAACATGTATGATGTTCTCGTAAATGTTTGGGTCAGTTGCAGGGTATCGAGGCTGTTGATTGACAACAATTGGCTTGGTCATAACATCTAAGCCACTGGCGCCGCGACCACTTCTGTAGACAGCCGTGCCATCGCTGACTGATCCTTGGCGCCGATAGGCCAATTCGATCGCCAGGCTCCAGAGTGAGTTTGCGCCTTGCCCGAGCGTACTGGGGCCATCCATCATCGGCGTGAATCCATCCAGCGACGCAGAATCCACCTCTTCCGCCGGATCTCCACCTGGCGGATTTGTATTGGTACCTCCTGGAGTACCTGCGACTCGTTTTCCCTGCCTTGCAAAAGTGAGGCCATGTGCCGGGAAGTAAGCATCGACGAGGCGCCGGCTGTCACTACCACCGCCGTTGATTGCATTTGACTGCCCGGTAAGCGGGAGAAAATGCAATGGTCGGCTGCTTGGTCGCACTGGGACCAAGCAGGCTCCATGCGCGTACCGGCGCTCAGCGACCAGATCGGTGAAACCATAGCGATCGACGGTAAGGTCTCCATCGGCTCGCGGATCCATCATGAGGAGCCCTGCCCGCGATAGGTACGGCTCGTCAAGCAATCGAGCTCCCGGAGGAGCAGACGCGTCCGGTGTCACCGTCAACGCAGTCGCTTGCGTAACCAGGGGCGGCTGATGCAGCGCCGTGATGTTCCCTGTCTTGGTATCTACACGTGTCAGGATACGGCGATTGTCATCCAGCACCACAGGCTCCTGGCCTCTCCGGCCAGAATCGCGCGTCGTCATACTTCACCCCCTATCGAGCCGCCGCCCAACAGTGTCCCGCTCGCGGCTAGCGTGTTCGCTCCTACCATTGCTTCCTTCCTCCTCAAGACAGAGCTTGTGGTTACAGACGCCTTTACCTCCCTCGGCCCTGCTTTAAGCGGTTCAGTCACTGGACCGTCTCGTCCGAAACAGGCCACTCAGCTGGTAACGCAACTCATCCAAAGGATAGCGAGGGCCTGCACCGGAATGCTAGCATGTATAGAAAAAGCGAAAAGTCTTTCACTTTTCTTTCACAAAGCGCGCCCTCAAACATCGAAAATCAAGAAACCAAACCCGGCATATCGAAGGTGAAATAGGCCAAGAGACTCAATGCTGCGGCGGCACCCACTTAATGCCACTGGACTCTTGCATCGAGACTGAACGCCAGACCGGGCTGGGGATGAACGAGACGTACAAGGAAACCAGACTCGGCGGGCACGCCGTGAACTTTCCGGAGTGCTAGGCGAGCTGGGCGGCGCCCGCGCTTACCCGTAGATCACCGCTTCGACCGAGGTCACCTCAACCCCACCCGGTAGTGTAACGCCGGCGGCCAGCAGCAAGGTATCGACGCCGGCGCCACCGTCGAGGGTCTCGCCGGCCAGCAGGTCACCCTGGCTCATCGCCATGAAGGTGTCTTCTCCGCCCCCACCAAAGAGCGTATCGATGCCGCTGCCGCCGAAGAGGAAGGCATCGTCGCCACCGCCGCCGCGGATCACGTCTGCACCGCTGTCGCCGAAGAAGGAGGTATCGGCGCCCGCACCGCCGGAGAGCCGATCATCGCCCGAACCGCCGTAGAAGAAGGCATCGTCGCCCTGGCGGCCGGTCAGGCCGTCGGACCCCGATTCACCGAAGAGTGAGGCGTCCTCGCCCGCATCGCCGGCAAGGAAGTCATCGCCCAGGTCGCCGTAGAGTCCGACGTCATCGCCATCGCCGCCGTAAACAAAGTCTTTGGCCGAGGCGCCAAAAAGCGCTGAGTCACCGCAGCTCCCGCCAAAAACGCGATCCACCGACTCGCCGCCGAAGAGGCTGCTGTCGTCACCGTCAGCACCGTAGACGCGGTCATTCCCATAACCGCCGTAGAGGCTGTTATCGCGACCGCTGCCGAAGATCTGATCACTGCCGTTACCGCCATCGACCAGGTCGCTTCCACTGTCGCCATAAAGGAGGCTATCGTCCTCACCACCGCCGAAGAGGCTGTCGTCGCCAGCCCTGCCGTAGAAGGCAGAGTCCGCACCAGAGGCCCCATAGAGCCGGTCGCTGCCGTCACCACCGAAGAAGAGGGAGTCGTCACCCTGGCGGCCCGCCAGCAGATCGCTCCCGCTGTCACCGGTCAGTGCAAAGTCGAAGCCGCTTCCGCCAATAACGACATCGTCGCCTGACCCGCCGCCGAACGAGACGTCACTACCACTGCCGCCGTAAAGACGGTCGTTGCCAGCAGCGCCAAGAAGGCGGTCCCGCTCGCCCAGTCCGTAGAGCCTGTCGTCACCGGAGAGGCCATCGAAGCTGTCCCGTCTACTGGTCCCGACGAGGACATCGTTGCCCGAGGTCGGCTCCGGCGACTCAAGGAAAACCGTTTCTTCAATCGAAAAGATGGTGACACCCAACGGGATAGTCACGCCAGCCGTGCCAAAGAGCAGCGTGTCGTTGCCGCCCTCCCCGTCCATGAAATCCCCGGCAACCAGGTCACCCTGACTGGCAACAAAGAAGGTATCGTCGCCGCTACCGCCCTGGGCGGTATCGACGCCAGCACCACCTTCTATCAGGTCGTTCCAATCCCCACCATCGATGTCGGTGTCGTTGCCGTCACCGCCGTAAATGCGATCCTTGCCCCCCATCACCGAAGAGGTAGGAGTCATCACCACTGCCGGCATAGATCACATCGCTGTTCGCGCCGCCCAAGAGGGAGCTATCGTTCCCCGTCCCCCATCGAGAGTATCGGCCCCATCGCCGCCGTAGAGCCTGTCCTCGCCGGTTTCGCCGAGAAGATGGTCCAGTCCTTCTCCACCAAAGAAGCTGTCGTCGCCCGCAGCACCAGAGAGCGTGTCATCGCCGGTTCTCGCGGAGATGGTATCGCTATTGGATGTTCCAACAAGGACATCAATGCCACTGGTACCAGGATAGACTGCCATAGCTTCTTCCCCTTTCTGACGTCGCGCGCACACCCCAACGTTTGCGCAGTCGCATCTAGGCTCAAAAACTGCGTGACAGACTTAAGATAGTTACCTGAAGCTAGACTTGTGTGACACTACAATTAAAACTGCGGTAAGAGCTCGAAGAAAACAATCAACCTTGCGTAGGGTTGACGCGCAGGAACCCCGCGTGATGGGCGTCAGGGGAAGTGCCATTAAAGCAGGGCTGACCGAGCTAGAACGTGATGAGACTTGGTGTGAGCACGTATTGCCAAGAGCCCTTCCTCTCTAGAGCCTGCCGCTCCCTCCGGGCACGTAGAAAGCTCTCACACGGGAAACACTAGAGCGGGATGAGCTCAAAACGGAATCATCGGTTCTCTAAGCACTCCCTCTCCTGAGCCTGCCGAAGGGTTGAGCAGCGAGCGCAAGCGAGCGACCGTCGAAAGGCGGGCCGTTAGCACCGAGCCCTGCGGCCCGCCTTTCGACGGGCGCTCACCTTCGGCTCGCTGCTCAAGACGAGGAAGGGCTCTTGGCGGTACTTGTTCTCACCAAGCCTCATCCCGATCTAGGCGTTAACAACGCGTCTTGCGGCTGTTGTTCTTGGCAACCGCGTTGCCCCAGCGCAGCAGGTTCACGTTGCAGTCGTCGGGCTCGATCATCACCTCGATGAAGCAGAGGCCGGCCTGGGCCTTGGCCGTCTCCAAGGCAGCATCCAGTTCGCCTTCCGTCTCTACCCGGGCCGACCAGGCCTGGCCCTCACCGGCGCTGAAGACCTGCACCAGGTCGGCGTAGTTCCAGTTCTTGATCTTGTTGTAGGGGCCGTCGTGGATCTCGACCTCGATCGAGTAGCCACGGTTGTTGATCAGGAAGATGATCGGGTCTGCGCCATAGCGGATCATGGTGGAGACTTCCTGCGCGGTCAGCTGAAAGGACCCATCGCCGATACAGGCGATCAGCCGCCCCTCCGCCTGGCCCAGGGCGTAGCCGAGGGTGGCACCCACCGACCAGCCGATGGAGCCGTACTGCATCTGGATCTCGAAACGCGCGCCCTCCGGCAGGGTCAGATCCAGACCGTTGAACCAGGAGTCCCCGGTCTCGACCAAGAGACAGGAATCCGCCTGCAAGAGGCCTTGGATACGCTGGAAGAGCTGGCGCACGGTCAAGGCGCGCTCGGGCGGTCCCGGCTGCGGTGCGACCTTGTCCTGACGCACCCTCTCGAAGGCCTTCACCGCGGCCGCATTCGGGGTGATGGCCTTGGCCAATCCCTCCAGGAAGTCCGTCATCTGCACCGAACTATAGAGGGCAGAGCCCAACCGCACTGCCTGCGGCTCGACGATGATGGCTTGGGACTGGTTGAAGGCCAGGTGATGCCCGGTGGTGGTGTAGTCGGTGAATTTCGGCCCGACGAAGAGCGGCGCGTCGGAGGATTCGACGATCTCGCCGCAGCCGGGCGTGCTGACCGGGCCCCAGTAGAGACCCATATAGGCCGGGCTTTGCTCGGACAGCAAAGACTTGGCGTCCGGCATGGCCGCCTGGGCGTAGCCGCTGGCGGTGGCAAGCGCCTGCAGGGCCGCCTGCGCCTGTCCGGCGCGGACTTGGCTGCCGGCCACTAGCACCGGGCGCTTGGCGGCATCGAGACGCTTGGCTGCGTGCGCTATGGCTGCCTCTAGTGCCTGTGGGTCGCTGATCGGGCTGCGGGCGAAGCCCCGCGCGACCGGGCCAGAGGTGACCTCGCCAGCGATGTTGCAAGCGACTTCGATGTAGACGGGCTTGCGGCGCAGCATGGCGATGTCTAGCGCCCGGTCGATCTGTTCGGGTGCCAGGCCCGGGTGGCGCAGCACCTCCGTATGCGCCGTCACCCGGGCGAAGATCTCTTGCTGGTAGCCATAGTCGACGTGGCCCAGCGTGTGATGCAGCAGTTCGTACTCAGCCTCGGAGTTGGTGTTGGGACCACCGGAGATGGCGATGACGGGCAAGTCCTCGGCGTAGGCGCCGGCAACTGCGTTCAGAAGACTGAGGCCACCAACGCTATAGGTTACCACCACCGCCGCCGGCCCGCCGGTTGCGCGCGCATAGCCGTCAGCCGCATAGCCGGCATTCAGCTCGTTGCAGCAGCCGACCATCTGCAGGCCGGGGTTGGTCAAGAGTTCGTCGAGCAGCACCAGGTTAAAGTCGCCCGGGACCGAGAAGTAGTGACGAAGACCAATGTCGTGTAGGCGGTGCGCTAAGTAAGATCCGACAGTCCAACGGTCTTGAGTCATTTGTCTTTCCCTTTATTCAGAACGACACGGCAAAGCTGATATCGGAGGGCAGACCCGCTGCCGCCAAGCACCAACCTCATGCTGAGCCTGTCGAAGCATGTGCCCTGGAGACGATCGGGCTTGGGGCACATCCTTCGACGAGCTTAGGATGAGGGGAGTGCTGTTTCTGAGTGATAGGCAAAGCTACTCCTCACTCTAGCGAAGGCTAGTCGAACACATGGCCGTGGTCGAAGCGCTCATCCAGGCCGGCGGCCTCGGTAAGCGCGGCGACGTTCTCCTTGGTGAAGAAGCCCTCGTAGCCGTGGCAGCGCTCCACGTACTCGGTGATCAGCAGCGAGTACTCGGAATGCTTGGAGAAGATCTGCTTCAGGTCCGGTTCGTCGCCGCAAGAGCCGACGATGTGGGCCAGGAAGGGGAAGCCTTGGCCCTTCAGCTGCTCCACCACGAAGTCGATGTTCTTCTGGCCGCTGCCGTGATCGCCGTCCAGCACCTCATAGGCCACGTGGTGCATGCGCCGGCCAAAGTTACGCACGAAAGTCTCCGTCGGCATGGGCAGACCTTCGAAGGAGTTCACGAAGGAGGGCGTGTTGTTGGCGGTGAAGACCTTGGCCGGCGACAGCTTCTCGTCCGCGATCTGCGGATGGCGGTTCACATTGGTCGAGGAGTTCATGTCGGCGATGTTATAGGCGCCCCAGAAGTAATAGTTGGAGAGCGTCAGGAACTCGAGAATGGCGTCTTCCCGCTCTCCGGAGAGAATGCGGGTCGCCATGTGATCAACGCCGAGGATCAGGCTCTCCAGGCCCAGGTCAGCGACCTTGGCCTCCATCTCCGCCAGGGTCTTGGCTTCCTCGGCCGTCAGGTCCAGCGGTTGGCCGGCACCGATAGCCTCCACGTCGTTCAGGTCCAGGCTGCTATATCCCATGCGGTTGCCGCTGTAGTCCGAGGGGTAGGTGAAGGTGAAGTGCTCGTTAGCGAAGAAGGGATTGCACTCTTCTTCGGCTGTGTGGAAACGGATGGCGTGGGACTCCAGGATCTTCTGGGTTTCGGCCAGATCCTGGGTCGAGAAGATCTCGCCAATGTAGCGTGCGTTGGGCTTCTCCCGGGCGCGTGGGTAGAGCAGGTTGAGCCGCGTGGAATCATCGCTGTAGTCGGCCGATAAGGGCTCCAGCACGATGAGGCGCGGGTAGTCCGGCTGGCTCTTCAGGAAGAAGATGCGATGGGTGGCGTTCTGGCGCGCGCAGTCCAGGCGATAGGGTGTCATCGCCACCAACTCGGCGAGATAGCCGATGCCCTTGCCGGTCTCTACTTGGACGACCAGCGCACGCAGACGGTCCAGCAGATCCTCCAGCCCGCAGCTCTTGCGCCGCTCGTAGATCTTCAGGCGATACTCGTTGAAGAAGTCGGAACTCTTCTTATCGCCGGCCGGTTCGACCGTCATGATGTCCAAGGGCATGGGAACCTCCTCCGTTGCTCAGGCGGCGGGCTTCAGGTTCGGGTAAACCGGCAGCCAGGCCACATCTTTGAGCCGCGCTTCTAGGGCCGCAGGACTCAGAGCCTCGGCGTGGCCGTCGGCTGCCGCCTGCCGCGCCACCGCGCGGGCGATGGCGAAGGCGACCTCCCGCACCTGCGACAAGGGCGGCAAGAGCGCGCCACTGCCCTGCTTCACCGCAGGTGCTTCACCAGCCAAGGCCCCGGCAGCCGCCATAAACATAGCGTCGGAGACGCGGGTTGCACCACAGGCGAGAATGCCCAAGCCCATGCCAGGAAAGATGTAGGAGTTGTTGCACTGGGCAATGGGGAAGCTCTGGCCCTTCAGCGCGACCGGCTTGAATGGACTGCCGGTGGCGACCAGAGCCCGCCCCTCGGTCCAGGCCAAGAGGTCCGCCGGCAGGGCTTCGATGCGCGAGGTGGGGTTGGAGAGCGGGAAGACAATCGGGCGCGCGCAATGCGCCGCCATCTCTTGGATGATCTCTTGGGTGAAACGCCCCGGCTGGCCAGAGACGCCCAACAAGACGGTCGGCTTGGCCTGACGCATGACATCCATCAGCGAGATGCTGCCGTCCGCCGCAGTTGCCCAGCCGGCGACCTTGCTCTGCGGCTGCAGCAAGCGGGTCTGGAAGGGCAGCAAGCCGTCGAGGCCGTCGTGCAGCAAGCCAGGACGGTCGATCATGAAGAAGCGCGCGCGGGCCTCGGCCTCGCTCAAGCCCTCCTGCACCATGGCCTGCACCAGCTGCTCGGCGATGCCGCAGCCGGCCGAGCCGGAGCCGAAGACGGCGATGCGCTGCTCGGTCAGGCTTTGGCCGGCGACTTTGACCGCCGCCATCAAGGTGCCGACAGCCACAGCCGCGGTGCCCTGGATATCGTCGTTGAAGGTACAGAGCTGATCGCGGTAGCGCGCGAGCAAGGGGGCTGCGTGGGTCTGGGCAAAGTCCTCGAACTGCAGCAGCACCTTCGGCCAGCGCCGCTTCACCGCCTGGACGAAGAGATCGACGAAGGCCTCGTAGTCGGCGCCGGTGATGCGGTTGTTGCGCCAACCGATGTAGAAGGGATCGTCCAGGCGTTCCTGATTGTTGGTGCCGACGTCCAGCACGATGGGTAGGGTCCGAAAGGGGCTGATTCCACCGCAGGCGGTGTAGAGCGACAGCTTGCCGATGGGGATGCCCATGCCGCCCGCACCCTGGTCGCCCAGGCCTAAGATGCGCTCACCATCGGTCACTACGATGACGGAGACATCCTGCTGCGGTGCGTTCGCCAGAATCTGGTCGATCCGTTCGCGTTCGGGATAGGCGATGAAGAGCCCGCGGGGCCGCCGATAGATCTCGCTGAAGAGCTGGCAGGCCTGACCGACGACGGGCGTGTAGATGATCGGCATCATCTCCGCCAGATGATCCTGCAGCAGGCGGTAGAAGAGCACCTCGTTGGTGTCCTGTAGCGCGCGCAGGTAGATATGCCGTTCCAGGTCGTCGTGCTTGCGGCTGAAGGCCTGGTAGGCCCGCTGGGCTTGCAGGTCCAAGCTCTCTTCTTGCGGCGGGATCAGGCCTTCCAGGCCAAAGGCCAGGCGTTCTTCTTGGGTGAAGGCCGTGCCCTTGTTCAGGAGCGGACTATCGATGAGGTCCGCCCCGGCCTCCCACGTTTCCAAGACCTGCACGATGTCTACCGCCCTCCCGTCTCCTCTTATGCCGTTAAGGAGAGAGGGGGCCGGTGGGCAGGGTCAAGTGAAACTTCTCAGAACGGGGTCTGGGCTTAGCCTTGCTGTCTGAGGAACTCGTCGAAGGAAATGGCGCCATCCCCGTTGCTATCGGCGGCCTCCATGGCTGCGTCCATGTCGGCTTCGGACATGCCGCTGCCCATCTGCTGCATCGAGGCTCTGGCCTCGCTGCGGTTGATGTCACCGCTGCCGTCACTGTCGAAGTAGTCAAAGAGGCGGCGGGACTGCTCCTCGGTGATCTGACCCTGACCGCTGGTCATCATCACCCCGAACTCCTGCCGCGAGAGCGTGCCAGAGCCGTCGGCATCCAGCATGACGATCATCAGGGTGAGGCGCGGGTCCGCCGCGCTGTCACCACCAGCCATCATCCGCATCTCCGGCAGATCGACGGCACCGTCGCCGTTCGCATCCAGCTGGCTGAAGGCGGCATCGATCTGGCCGGCGTCCTGGGCCTGGGCGCCGGCGGCAAAGGCCAGACCAGCGAAGAGGGCCGTCGCGCAAAGAAAGGTCTTCATAAAGAAACTCCCAAAAGAGGAACCGCTGCTTAGCCTCGATCTAACGCCGCCTGAGCCGCCGCCAAGCGCGCGATGGGCACACGGAAGGGCGAGCAGGAGACATAGTCGAGGTCTTGTAACTCACAAAAGGCGACCGAGGCCGGATCGCCGCCGTGCTCGCCGCAGATCCCCAGTTTGAGACCGCGCCGGGTCTGGCGGCCACGCTCGGAGGCCAGGGTGACCAGTTCGCCCACGCCGCGCTGATCCAGGCTGACGAAGGGATCGCGGTCGATCAGGCCCGCGGCCTCGTAAGCCGGCAGGAAGGCACCGGCATCGTCGCGCGAGAGGCCATAGGTGGTCTGCGTCAGATCGTTGGTACCGAAGGAGAAGAAGTCCGCCGTCTCGGCGATCTCTCCGGCCATCAGGCAAGCCCGCGGCAGCTCGATCATCGTGCCGACCAGGTAGCTGAGCGCGACGCCGCTTTCCGCCTGCACCTCGGCGGCTACCTTTTGGACCGCTTCTTTCAGCACGGCCAGCTCACCGGGCATGGAGACCAGCGGGATCATCACCTCCGGCTCCACCGTCAGCCCCTCGTCCGTCTGCAGGCTGGCTGCGGCCTCAAAGATGGCACGGGCCTGCATCTCATAGATCTCCGGATAGGTAACGCCCAGCCGGCAGCCGCGATGGCCTAGCATGGGATTGGCCTCAGTCAGCTGCAGAGTGCGGGCGCGCACCAGCTCCATGGAAACGCCGGCGGCCTCCGAGACCTCCTGCATGTCGGCATCGCTGTGCGGCAGGAACTCGTGCAGCGGCGGGTCTAGCAGGCGCACGGTGACCGGCAGGCCCTCCATGATGCGGAAGAGCTCGACGAAGTCGGCACGCTGCATGGGCAAGAGCTTGTCCAGCGCCCGGCGCCGGCCCTCGGCCTCCTGCGCCATGATCATCTCGCGCACGCCGATGATCCGGTCGGCATCGAAGAACATATGCTCAGTGCGGCAGAGGCCGATGCCCTCCGCCCCGAACTTGCGGGCGGCATTGGCATCGCGCGGCGTCTCGGCATTGCAGCGCACCTTCAGCCGGCGCAGGCCGTCCGCCCAGCCCATCAAGGTGGCGAAGTGACCGGAGAGTTCCGGCTGCAAGGTGGCGACGCGGCCCAGGAAGACCTCGCCAGTACTGCCGTCGATGGTGATCTCGTCTCCCGCCTCAACCGTTTGGCCGGCAACCACCAGCTTGCCCTGGTCGCGATTGATGCGCAGGTCGCCGGCACCGGCAACACAGGCACGGCCCATGCCGCGCGCCACCACGGCGGCGTGGCTGGTCATGCCGCCGCGTGCCGTCAGGATACCGGCAGCGGCATGCATGCCGTGGATATCCTCCGGGCTGGTTTCCACCCGGCAGAGGATGACTGACTCGCCCGCGGCCGCCTGCTTCTCCGCCTCGTCTGCCGTCAGGACGACGCGGCCAGAAGCAGCGCCGGGAGAGGCGGGCAGGCCACGGACGAAGAGCTGCCGCTCGGCATCGGGATCGAGGGTGGGGTGCAGCAGCTGGTCGAGCGAGGCCGGATCGATGCGGCGCACCGCCTCCTCCTGGCTGATCAGGCCTTCCTCCACCATCTCCACCGCGATGCGCAGGGCGGCCGGCGCGGTGCGCTTTCCGCTGCGGGTCTGCAGCATGTAGAGCTTGCCCTGCTGCACCGTGAACTCGATGTCCTGCATGTCGCGGTAGTGCTTTTCCAGCAGCACCCGCACCTCGGCCAGCTGGCCGAAGACCTGCGGCATGACCTCTTCCATCGCCGGCAGGTCAGAGCCCTGGGCGTCCTTGCCGGCCAGGGTCAAGAGCTGCGGCGTGCGGATGCCCGCCACCACGTCCTCGCCCTGGGCGTTCACCAGGTACTCGCCGTAGAAGAGGTTCTCGCCGGTAGAGGGATCGCGGGTGAAGGCAACACCCGTGGCGCAGTCGTCGCCCATGTTACCGAAGACCATGGCCTGCACAGTCACCGCCGTACCCCATTCGGCCGGGATGTCGTGCAGCTTGCGATAGACCACCGCGCGCTGATTCTGCCAGGAGCCGAAGACAGCCGTGATGGCGCCCCAGAGCTGGTCGCGCGGATCTTGCGGGAAGTCCTTGCCCAGGCTCTCCCTTACGGCTGCTTTGTAGTCGGCGATGACGCCTTGCCAATCCGCCGAGGTCAGCTCGGTATCCAGGCGATAGCCCTTGTCTTCCTTGGCAATCTCCAGGATTTCCTCGAAGCGGTAGTGCTCCACCCCCATCACCACGTCGGCATACATTTGGATGAAGCGGCGGTAGGAGTCGTAGGCGAAGCGAGCATCCCCAGAGCGCTTGACCAGGCCCTCAACCGTCTCGTCGTTGAGGCCCAGGTTCAGGACCGTGTCCATCATGCCGGGCATGGAAACGCGCGCGCCTGATCGTACTGAGACCAGCAGCGGGTTCTCCGCGTCGCCAAAACCGGCGCCGACGATGGCCTCCACCTGCGCCATGGCGGCGTTCACCTGGTTCTCCAGGTTGCCGGGATAGGTCTCGTCCTCGGCGTAGTAGCGGGTGCAGAGGTCGGTGGTGATGGTAAAGCCCGGCGGGACTGGCAGCCCGATCGACGACATCTCTGCCAGGTTTGCGCCCTTGCCACCCAGCAGATTGCGCATTTCTGCCGTTCCCTCGGCCGTGCCGTCACCGAAGGAATAGACCCACTTGCTCATCAGGTGTCCCTTTTCGCTCTGTCGAGCACGGCGCCAGCCCGCTCCCCCACCCGGCCACCCATTCAAGCATACTGTCGTTGGGTGGCCGGGTGGGGGAGCGGGCTGGCGCCGTGCAGGGAAGTCAAAGACTTCCAAACCACCAAACACCTAGCCGCTAGGACTGCTGCACCGCAACAGCCAGGACGCCACGCCAGCCAGGCAAAAGAATGGCGGCCACCCCCAAAGGAGGTAGCCGCCACGCTCGTTCCAAACAAAGACGCGCCCGCTGGCGCTAGTTGCGGGAGTAGTACTCGATGACGAGGTTGGGCTCCATGCGGGCGTGGTAGGGGACGTCCGCCAGCTTGGGCCCTTGGACGAAGCGGGCGCGGCGCTCGCCGATGTTCACCTCGATGTAGTCCGGCACGTCGCGGTCTGGGGTGTCGAGGGCGGAGAGCACCAGCGGCAGATCGCGGCTCTTGGCGCGGATCTGGATCTCGTCACCGTCCTTCACCTGGTAGGAGGGGATGTTCACCCGCTTGCCGTTGACGGTGATGTGGCCGTGATTGATGAACTGGCGTGAGGCAAAGACGGTCGGCACGAACTTGGCGCGGTAGACCACTGCGTCCAGCCGGCGCTCCAGGATCTCGATCAGGTTCTCGCCGGTGTCACCGCGGCGCCGCGCTGCTTCTTTGTAGTAGCTGCGGAACTGGCGCTCGCCGATGTTGCCGTAGTAGCCCTTCAGCTTCTGCTTGGCCATCAGCTGAGTGCCGAAGTCGGTCGGCTTCTTGCGGCGCTGGCCGTGCTGGCCGGGACCATAGGGACGGTTGTTGATCGGGCTCTTCGGGCGACCCCAGAGGTTAACGCCCAGGCGGCGGTCGATCTTGTGCTTCGAATTCAAACGCTTCGACATGAAAGCGGCTCTCTCCTTAACAACAGAGTTTTGGCCCCGCTGCCCTCTTGTTGGGGCGCAGGGTGCTGGTGTCCCGGTAGGTCTTGGCCCCCAACGTCGAGGGCCTGCGACGGGATGGAACGGAAACTAGGCCCGCCCTCCGCATTTCCGGGAAGACGCGCGATATGCGGGTTTAGTGGCGGTCTGTCAAGTGTGGCGGCATCCATCACCACTTGACAACGTTTAGCGTCAAACCATATGGTTTGACATCAAACTTTCTTTGCCAGACAGGAGTAACCGATGGCTGTGACACGCAGGGCCCTGATGATCGGCGGCGGTGCGGTGGGCTTGGCCGCGCTGGGCATCAGCGGCTACGTCTTCACCCGCACGCCGAGCGATGCTTTAGAGCCCTGGCAGGAGGCGGGCGATGAGGCCTATCAGCGCGATCCCCGGCTCTTTGCCCTCTCCTACGCCATCCTGGCGCCTAATCCGCACAACATGCAGCCCTGGCGCGTGGTGCTGGAGCGGGATGACTCCCTCACCCTCTATTGTGATCTCAACAAGCGTCTGCCGGAGACAGATCCCTTCGACCGGCAGACCACTATTGGCCTTGGCTGCTTCCTGGAGCTGCTGCGGCTGGCATCGGCCGAGAACAACTACCGCGCCGAGATCACGCCCTTCCCCGAAGGCGCCCCGGAGCCCAATCTGGACGATCGCCCCATCGCGACGGTCACCTTCACCGCCGACAGCAGCCTGGTGCACAATCCCATTTTCGACCGCGTCTACTATCGCCGCAGCAGCAAAGAGGTCTTTGACACCCGGCGGACTGTCTATCAGGCCGCCTTGGACGACCTGATCAGTAAGACGGAGAATCCGGGCTGGACCCACGCCAGCAGCGAGAACACTCTCCGCCAAAACCTGCGGCAGCTGACATGGGAATCCTTCAAGACCGAGCTGGCCACCCCGGGCCCCTGGCGCGAGAGCGTGGATGTCATGCGGATCGGCAAGAGCGAGGTCAATGCCAACCCGGACGGCATTGCGCTCACCGGCTTGGGCATCGACATCGGCGCGACCTTGGGCATGATCAGCCGCGAGGCGCTGCTGGACCCCAGCTCCGATGCCTACCAGGAGGGCCTGGACCGCTTCGAGCCGGTCTTCATGAGCGGTATGGCCTACCTCTGGCAGATCACGCCGGACAATAGCCGCTTCAGCCAGCTGGCTGCCGGCCGCGACTGGCTGCGCCTCAACCTGGAGGGCGCAGCCATCGACCTCTCCATGCAGCCGGTGAGCCAGGCGCTGCAGGAGTATGCGGCCCAGGATGACCACCGCGAGGCCCTGAACAGGCTCTTGGGCGTGCCGGAGGGCGCGCGGCTGCAGATGCTGGGCCGTTTGGGCTACGGCAAGACGCCGGCACCCAGCCCCCGCTGGCCGGTCTCGCACATCCTTGAGGAGCAGCCGGCATAGACCAGGACCCCACAGCCCCGCCGGTCATCGGCGCCGAGGAACGGCTGCTCTTCACGCTCTTCACCGAGATCGGCATCATCGAGCAGCTGGCCCGCAGCCATTTCGAGCAGGTCATGCCCGACGGCCTGAAGCTGCCGCACTTCATCGTGCTGAACCACTTGGTGCGTCTCGGCGACGGCGCCCGCCCGGTGGATCTGGCCCGCGCCTTTCAGGTGACCAAGGGCACCATCACCCACACCCTCGGCCGCCTGCTGACCCCCGGCTTCATCCGCCTGGAAGACGATGCCATGGACCGCCGGGTGAAGCGGGTCTACCTGACTGAAGCCGGCCGTCAGCAGCACGAACGCTGCATCGCCGCCCTAGTCCCGGCCTTTCAGCCGATGAAGCAGGCGCTGGATCCAGCGGACTTCGCCGCCGCGCTCCCTTTTCTGCAGGCACTCAGGGGATACTTGGATCAGGCGCGGGAAGAGACGTGGCGCCACGACAGATCAGGCTAGGCCGTCAGCCGTAGATCACCAACTCAACGGAGGTCACCTCCACGCCCCCCGGCAGCGTGACGCCGGGAGCCAAGAAGAGGGTGTCGGTCCCAGCCCCACCGTCGAAGGTCTCACCGTTCACGACCTCGCCCTGGCTGGCGATCCACAGGAGGTCACTGCCGTTGCCGCCGAAGAGCGTGTCGATGCCACTGCCGCCGCGGAGGAATCCATCGTCGCCCCCGCCTCCCTTGATCACGTCATTGCCACTGTCGCCAAACAAGCCATTGTCTTCACCGCCACCGCCAGCAAGGGTGTCGTCATCAAGCCCGCCGAAGAAGAAACCATCATCGCCCTGACGACCGGTCAGCACGTCGGCACCCGCATCGCCAAGAAGCGACCGGTCGTTGCCATCGTCGCCGGCGATAAAGTCGTCGCCGTCTCGGCCATAGAGATTAAAATCAACACCACTGCCGCCGAAGAGGAAGTCGTTGCCGGAGGCACCGAAGATCTGGACGTCGATACCACTTCCGCCGATGATCGTATCGACGGACTCGCCGCCGAAGAGACTGACGTCGTCCCCATAACCACCGTAGACACGGTCATTACCGTACCCGCCGTAGAGGCTGTCATTGCCGCTACCACCGTAGATCCTATCGTTCCGGTTACCGCCGTCGATCAGGTCGCTGCCGCTATCGCCCTGCAGACCGCGGTCGTTGTCGCCGCCGCCGAAGAGGCTGTCATCGCCAGCACCGCCGTAGAAGCCGGTATCAATTCCCGAACCACCGTAGAGCAGATCGATCCCGTCTCCGCCGTAGAGGAGCGAGTCATTCCCCTGTCGGCCGGTCAGCAGATCGTCGCCGCTGTCCCCGCGCAGAAGCGCATCGAAGCCACTGCCGCCGATGACGATGTCGGCACCAGAGCCGCCCCGGAAGGCGGTGTCTTCACCACTGTTACCGTTCAAATAGTCGTTGCCGGTATCGCCACGCAGTCGGCTGTCGTCGCCCCCACCCCCGAAGAGGCTATCGGAGCCACTACCTCCGAAGAGGCTGCGGTCGTTACCGCTACCCCCGAAGAGCCCATCCTCCCCGTCTTGCCCTCTAAAGAAGGAATCGTTGCCGTCGCCACCGTAGATCCGATCGTTTCCGCTGGCGCCTTCATGCACCCCGTCGCGGCCACTGCCGCCGAAGAGCCTATCAGCGCCGCTCTCCCCGTAGAAGAAGCTGTCGTTCCCGACCTCGCCGTAGAGGCTGTCGTCCCCCCAGCCCCCTGAAACCTCAAGATCGTTGCCCTGACCACCAAAGATACGATCATTGCCAGACTGGCCTTCGAGCACGGAATCGTTGCTAGAGCCCCCATCGATGACATCGTCGCCCGAGTCACCTCTCAAATAGCCATCAAAGCCGCTGCCGCCCTCGATCGTATCGGCACCATCACCACCCCAGAACCTGTTGTCGTTGCCGCTGCCGGCGGAGAGGAAATCGTCGCCTGTGCCGCCTTCGAAGGAGGTTTCCCAGCCAGTGCCGCCAAAGAGGCTGTCGGCACCGCTGCCACCGAAGAAGGACACCTCGCCATTGGTGCCGCCAAAAAGCTGGTCATCACCGGCGTCGCCAAAGAAGCTTCGGTCGTAGCCGCCGTCGCCGGTGATGTGATCGCTGCCGCTGCCGCCAAAGAAGGCGCTGTCTTTCCCGCCACCGCCGGAAAGGCTGTCGGCGCCACTGTCGCCGTGGAAGATCAGATCTGTCCCTGCATCGCCCGAGAGCGTATCGTTGCCTGTTCCACCATAAACGCTCGTATCGTTGTTGAGCCCGCCTGCGAGCAGATCCGCACCACTGCCGCCAAAGAGGCCGCTGTCCTGTCCGGTGTCTCCATAGACGCGGTCGTCGCCCTCACCTCCATCCAGGCTCTGGTCGTCGTCCTCGCCGCCATAGAGCCAATCCTCGCCGTCATCGCCGAAGAGACCAGTGTCATTGCCTTCTTCACCAAGGAGGCTGTCTGCGGCGTTCCCGCCAAAGAGCAACAGGTCCTCGCCGGAGCCAGCAAGGAGCGTGTCATCGCCGTCGTCGCCGTAGAGGAGGGAGTCATCGCCTTGCCGGCCGCTCAGCAAGTCGTCGCCGCTGTCACCGCGCAGAAGCGCATCGAAGCCACTGCCACCGATGACGATGTCGGCACCGGAGCCGCCGTTGAGTGCGGTGTCTACACCGCTGTCACCACTTAAGTAGTCATTGCCAGCCCCGCCGCGGATCCGGCTGTCGTTACCCGTACCACCGTAGAGGCTGTCAGCGCCCTCGCCGCCCAATAGGCTAAGATCATTCCCGCTGTTGCCGAAGAGGCCGTCTTCCCCGTCATCTCCTCTAGAGTAGGCATCATCCCCGTCGCCGCCGTAGATGCGATCGTTGCCACTGGCGCCTCTATGCACCCCGTCGCGGCCGCTGCCACCGAAGAGGTGATCGTCGCCACTGCCCCCATAGAAAAAACTGTCGTTCCCGGCCTCGCCGTAGAGGCTGTCGTTCCCCCAACCACCTGAAGCCTGAAAATCGTTGCCCTGACCAGCAAAGACACGATCGTTGCCAGAATCGCCATCCAGAAGAGAATCGGTGCTAGAGCCCCCATCGATGACATCGTCGCCGGAACCACCTGTCAAAACGCCATCGGAACCGCTGCCACCCTCGATCGTATCGGCACCGTCACCGCCCAGGAATGTCCTGTCGATGCCGCTGCCGGCGGAGAGGAAATCGTCGCCCGCGCTGCCTTCAAAGGAAGTGTCTTGGCCACTGCCGCCGAAGAGGCTGTCGGCGCCGCTGCCACCGAAGAAGGAGGCGTCGAGACCAGAGCCTCCGAAGAGCTGATCATCACCGTCACCACCATAGAAGCTCTGGTCGTTCCCGCCGTCGCCGGTGATGTCATCGCTGCCGCTGCCGCCAAAGAAGGCGCTGTCTTTGCCGCCGCCACCGGAGAGGCTGTCGGCGCCACTGTCGCCATGGAAGATCAGATCCGTCGCGGCATCGCCCGAGAGTGTGTCGTCGCCCAGTCCACCATAGACGCTGGTATCGTTGTTGAGGCCTCCAACCAGCAGATCGGCACCGCTGCCACCAAAGAGGCCGCTATCCTGTCCAGCGTCTCCATAGACGCGGTCGTCGCCTTCACCTCCATCGAGGCTCTGGTCGTCGCCCTCGCCGCCGTAGACCCGGTCGGTCCCTCCAGCGCCGAAGAGAAAGCTGTCATCGCCGCTGTCACCCGAGAGGCTGTCATCGCCGCTGTTGCCGAAGAGAAAGCTGTCGTTGCCGCTGCCGCCGGAGAGGGTGTCATTGCCTGTTCCTCCATAGACCAAAGCATCTCTGCCGCGCCCCCCGAACGCTTGATCACTGCCTGATTCGCCGAGAAGCCGGAAGTCATCGCCAGAGTCACCGTAGATCCGGTCGGCGCCTGTGTTGCCAAAGAGGCTGGTGTCGGAGCCTGAGCCACCATAGAGCCGATCGTCCCCCCGGTCGCCTAAGAGCGTGGCGTCATTGCCGCTATCGCCGAAGACAAAATCACTGCCGGTGCCTCCGCGGAGACTGACATCTCGGCCATCGCCACCGATGAGGGAGTCATCGCCGTCACCGCCAAAGAGGGAGGCGTCGTTCCCAGTGTCTCCATTCAGGCTATCAGCGCCGTCAGCACCTCTCAGGTCTCTGTCGTTACCGCTGCCACCAAAGACGCCATCGTCACCGGCCCCGCCATCCAGCAGGGTATCGTTCCCGACACCGCCGTAGATCCTGTCGGCATCATCCCCGCCGAAGAAGCTCAGGTCATTGCCGCTATCGCCGAACAGCGTGTCGGCATCGCCATAGCCATAGAAGCCGCGATCGTCTCCATCACCACCAAAAAGGCTATCCGCACCCTCTTCACCAGTGAGATAGGTATCATTTCCATTGTCGCCATAGATCAGATCGTTCCCAGTGTCGCCGCGAAGCTCCCGATCATCGCCAGTACCTCCAAAAATTTTGTCATGACCGCTTCCACCAAAGAAGACAGAGTCTTTGCCACTGTCTCCATAGAGGCTATCATCACCATTTTCTCCGGCGAACGCAGCATCGCCTTGCCCCCCGCCGAAGGCAATATCATTGCCAGGGCCGCCGAATAGCAACACGTCATCACCACCACCACCAAAGAGAATATCCGCCCCGGCCTGTCCTAGCAGTGAGAAGTCATCTCCAAGATCGCCCTCGAGGAAATCATCGCCAGCGCCGCCTAAGAGGAACCTATCGCCGCCGCCGCCGCCGTAGACAGTGTCGTTGCCTGGGCCGCCGTACAGCGATTGGTCGACAGCTGTGCCGCCGAAGACCTCATCGTCACCATCACCACCGTAGAGGGAGAGGTCAGCTCCAGAGCCTCCGAAAACCTGGTCATTGGCGCTGCCACCAAAAAGACCTGCGTCATCACCATCATCGCCTTGGATCCTGTCCTCGCCGTCATTGCCCTCAAGGCTGACGTCGGCTTCGGCGCCGCCATAGATTTTGTCGCTACCGCCCTGGCCTTGAAGAAGGCTATCGCTACCGCCGACACCGAAGATCTTGTCGCTAGCGTTCCCACCGCGGAGAAAGGCGTCATCACCGCTGCCGCCGTAGAGGAGGTCGTCTGCCGCGCCGCCTATGAGGAACTGATCCTTGCCGCCGTCACCGAACAAACGGTCGCTGCCAAGCCCGCCGATGAGAGAGAGATCATCGCCAGCATCGCCGCGTATGGTGTCATTGCCACTCTCGCCAAGGAAGGTGCCATCGGCACCCGGACCACCGTAGAGCCGGTCGCCGCCAGTGCCGCCAGTGAGGAAGCGGTCAGCTCCGGAACCACCGTAGATGCGGTCGTCGCCACGATCCCCAGCGAGAAAACTATCCTCCCCGTCGCCGCCAAAAAGACTGTCAGAGCCGTTGCCGCCAAAGAACAAGGTATCGGCACCGCTGCCACCAAAGAGGCTATCGCCGCCCGACAGACCGGAGATCCGATCGTCGCCGCTACGGCCGCGGATGATATCGGCTTCAGAGGTGCCGGTGAGAGAGTTGTCGGCGCCAGTGGCCCCAAAAATGACCGTCATTGCCTTGGCCTTATGCTTCTCTTGGTTGTTCTTCTCGTATCAGCAGACACAGAGACTACCAGCCTGAGGCATGAAAGGCATCACCGGAGCAGCCGGCGCTCTGCCTCAGCCGTAGATCACAGACTCAAAGGACGTCACCTCCACCCCGCCCGGCAGGGTGACGCCCGGTGCGAGGCTAAACGTGTCGCGCCCCGCGCCGCCGTCGAAGGTCTCGCCGGCCTGCAGCTCGTCTTGGGTAAAGATGGTGACCAAGTCGTCACCGTTGCCACCGAAGAAGGTGTCGACCCCGCTGCCGCCGAAGAGGAAGGAATCGTCACCGCCACCACCTTTCAGGACGTCGGCGCCATCGCCGCCGTAGAAGCCAGTGTCATCGCCACCGCCGCCGGCCAGGGTGTCGTCCCCACTCCCACCGTCGAAAAGGAAGTCATCACCCTGGCGGCCGGTCAGCACATCCGCACCCGTACCACCGAAGAGCCCAGAATCCTCGCCATCGTCTCCAGCAAGGAAGTCGTCACCGCCACCGCCATAGAGATCGACGTCACCACCGCTACCGCCGAAGACAAAGTCGTTGCCGGAGGCACCGAAGAACTGGGCGTCGATACCGCTCCCACCGGCGAGCGTATCGACGGACTCTCCCCCAAACAAGCTGACGTCGTCGCCATAACCGCCATAGGCGCGGTCTTTTCCATAACCGCCGTAGAGGCTATCGGCGCCACTGCCGCCGTAGAGCCAGTCGTTCCGGTTACCGCCGTCGATCAAGTCGCTGCCGCTGTCGCCCCGCAGGCCGCGGTCGTTGTCGCCGCCACCGAAGAGGCTGTCGGCGCCAGTACCGCCGTAGAAGCCTGTGTCGGCGCCAGAGGCTCCGTAAAGCAGGTCGGACCCGTCGCCGCCGTAGAGGAGAGAGTCATCGCCCTGTCGGCCGGTCAGCAGATCGTCGCCGCTGTCACCGCGCAGGACCGCATCGAAGCCGCTACCGCCGATGACGATATCACTCCCCGAGCCGCCCCAGAGTGCTGTGTCTTCACCACTGTCACCATTCAAGTAGTCGTTGCCGGTTTCACCGCGGAACTGGCTGTCGTCGCCCCCACCCCCGTAGAGGCTGTCGGCGCCCTCGCCGCCCAGCAAGCTACGATCGTTACCGCTGTCGCCGAAGAGACCATCTTCACCATCCTCCCCTCTAATGAAGGCATCGTCCCCGGCGCCGCTGTAAATGCGATCGTTGCCACTGGCGCCTCTATGGACTCCGTCGCGGCCGCTGCCACCGAAGAGGTGATCGTCGCCACTGCCCCCATAGAAAAAGCTGTCGTTCCCAGCCTCGCCGTAGAGGCTGTCGTTCCCCCAGTCCCCTGAAGCCTGAATATCGTTGCCCTGACCGGCAAAGACGCGGTCATTGCCAGACTGGCCTTCCAGACCGGAATCGTTGCTAGAGCCCCCATCAATGATGTCGTCGCCTGAACCACCTCTCAAAAAGCCATCGAACCCGCTACCACCCTCGATCGTATCGGCACCATTACCACCATAGAACCTGTTGTCATTGGCACTGCCGCCGGAGAGGAAATCGTCGCCCGCGCCACCTTCAAAGGAGGTATCTTGGCCACTGCCACCATAGAGGCTGTCGGCGCCGCTGCCACCGAAGAAGGAGGCGTCGAGACCAGAGCCACCGAAGAGCTGATCATCACCGTCACCGCCATAGAAGCTCTGGTCGTAGCCGCCGTCGCCGGCGATGTCATCGCTGCCGCTGCCGCCAAAGAAGGCGCGGTCTTTGCCAGCGCCACCGGAGAGGCTGTCGGCGCCACTGTCGCCGTGGAAGATCAGGTCTGTCCCTTCATCGCCCGAAAGCGTATCGTCACCTGTTCCACCATAGACGCTGGTATCGTCGTTGAGCCCGCCTGCGAGCAGATCGGCACCACTACCGCCAAAAAGGCCGCTGTCCTTTCCGGCGTCTATGGAGACGCCGGAAAG
>JBCBSF010000005.1:0-96188 GCA_039819325.1 Pseudomonadota bacterium
AGACACCCGGCCCGGCCGGGTGTCTGGTGGAGGGGGTTGGATTCGAACCAACGTAGGCATAGCCAACGGGTTTACAGCCCGTCCCCTTTAGCCACTCGGGCACCCCTCCGCCCCGCGCACGCAGAAAGAGCCCCCCGGTCAGGGACCCCTCAGCAGGCGCGCCACTATGGCCAAAAAAGTTCCGCTGTCAATGGCTAAGGAAATGCGGTTAAGCAGGTGCTGAATCCTGTGTTTGCGCGCGGCGCCAGGCGCACCGGAACCGGCACCGTTACGTGCCGCATATTAGGACATAGCATGAGAGAGAGCCTCCCTATGGCAGGCAGCGGACGTCCAGACAAAAGAAAGCCGAAACGCCACCAAGGCCAGGGCGCACCGCGCCCCCGGCAGGGGCCACCGGCCGGCGGCTATTGGCTCTTCGGCCGGCACGCGGTTGAGGCGGCACTGGCCAACCCAGCCCGCCGCACGCGTCGCTTTCTGGCGACCAGCCAGCCGGACGAGGGCCTCACTGCGCTCCTGGACACCCACAAGCAGGCGCCGCCGCAGGTGGTCGACCGCAGCGCCTTGGACGCCGTCTTGCCGGAGGGCGCAGTGCATCAAGGATTGGCGCTGGAGTGCCACCCCCTCCGCCAGCCCGCTCTGCCGACGCTGATCGACGACCTGGGCGAGGCGCCTGCCACCTTGGTAGCCCTCGACCAGGTCACCGATCCGCACAATGTCGGTGCCATCCTGCGCTCTGCCGCCGCTTTCGGCGCAGCAGCCCTGCTCACCACGCAAGACCGGGCGCCGGAGGAAGGCGGGACCCTCGCCAAGTCGGCCTCCGGTGCGCTGGAGATCGTCCCCTACCTGCGCGAGACCAACCTGGTCCGCGCGCTGGAGCGGCTGCAGAAGGCCGGCTTCTGGTGCCTAGGCCTGGACGAAACCGGCGTCCCGCTAGCAGAGGTGCCGCGCAGCGAGCGCCTGGTCTTGGTGATGGGCGCGGAAGGTGCCGGCCTGCGCCGCCTGACCAAGGAGCGCTGCGACCACCTTTGCCGCCTGCCGACCCGCCCGCCGCTGGGGACCCTCAACGTCTCCAACGCCGCCGCGGTGGCCCTCTATGAGCTCTGCGGACGCAACAGCGCATGAGAGCCAAGACCCGGCGCCTTGCCTTCGGGCTCTCGACCCTGCTGGGTCTCGGCCAGCGCGGCTACTTCATCCCCGCCCGCTACGCTGGCCAGGATCGCGTTGCCCCCTATCCAGCCCTGGAGCCCCTCTTCCAGGCCGCCGAACCCGCCTTCGCGGGTCTTTTGCGGGAGATTGACGCGCTGGCGCCGGCGCTTTTGGCGCTTGGCGGCGAGCCTCCGGCGCCGCGCTGGGAGCAGGACTGGTTTCCCCGCCTGGACGGCGCAGCGGCCTATGCCCTGGTGCGGAGCACGCGGCCCGCCCGCGTGTTAGAGATCGGCTCCGGCCATTCCACCCGCTTCCTGGCGCGCGCGGTGAGCGACGGCGGCCTCGCAACCAAGATCCACTGCATCGATCCAGCCCCCCGCGCCACCATCGCCGCCCTGCCGGTCACGCATGAGGCCAAGACTCTAGCCCAGGCAGCGGCAGGCCAAGCAGAGCGGCTAAAGGCAGGGGATATGCTCTTCATCGACAGCAGCCATGTCGCCATGCCGGGCAGTGACGTCGATCGCCTGCTCTTGGACTGGCTGCCACGCCTGCCAACAGGCGTGCTGGTGCACATCCACGATATCACGCTGCCCGACGCCTATCCGGAGGCCTGGGATTGGCGCGGCTACAACGAGCAGCTCCTGGTCGCTTGTCTGCTGCAAGGCGCCGGTTTCCGCCTGCGCTGGTCCAGCCACTACGTCGCCAGCCGCCTGGCCGCGGCCTGGCGAAAGGGCGTCATCGCCAGCCTGCCGCTGCCCGAAGGCGCGCTCGAGACGTCACTCTGGCTAGAGAAGCAGGGAGCAGCGGCTTGAACGGCCGGCGCCAAAGGCCTACTCCACGCTTAACACCTTCCCTCACCCGACACATCGAGTAGGCATGAGCACACCTGCATCCGCCGAGACCAAGCCGCCCCTGCCGCCACTCCTGAAGCTGGCGCTGGAGGCCGGGCCGCTGGTGGTCTTCTTCGTCGTCAACTCCCGCGCCGACATTTTCGCGGCCACGGCGGCCTTCATGGTGGCCGTCGTCATCGCGCTCTCGGTCAACTATTGGCTGGAGCGCAAGGTGCCGATCATGCCCTTGGTCTCCGGCTTCTTCGTGCTGGGCTTCGGTGCGCTCACCCTGATTCTGAACGACGAGCTCTTCATCAAGCTGAAGCCCACCATCGTCAACACGCTCTTCGCCGTGATCCTCTTCGGCGGTCTGGCCTTCGGCAAGGCGCTCTTGGCGCCGCTTCTAGGCTCCATGCTGAAGATGACCGACCGAGGCTGGAGCCGGCTCACCCTCATGTGGGCCTGCTTCTTCGTCTTCCTGGCGATCCTGAACGAGGTCATCTGGCGCAACTTCTCGACCGACTTCTGGGCCGGCTTCAAGCTCTTCGGCATCATGCCGATCACCTTGGTCTTCTCCGGCCTGGCGATTTTCCTGGTGCGCGGCGAAATGCTGAACGACGATCAGGATACAGCAAAGAACGGAACCTAAGGTGCGCGGTTACTAGCGTGACGGTCCTGCACCTGCCCACTCCCCCGCTCTGCCACCAAATAGGATAGGGGCGTGGGTGGCCGAGCGGGGGCGTGAGCCGGCGCCGGTGCGATGCGCTTGCTCATCGCAGCAATCTGTAAGATCACCTCAAAAAAGAAGACTCATCAGGAGGAACCCCAATGCGAGTCGGTGTGCCGAAGGAGATCAAGTCTCAGGAGTATCGGGTGGGCCTGACCCCCGCTTCGGTGCGCGAAGTGGTGCACCACGGCCATGAGGCGCTGATCGAGACCGGTGCCGGCGCCGGCATCGGCTTCTTCGACGCCGACTACGAGCGGGCCGGTGCGCGCATTCTGCCCGACACCGACGCAGTCTTCGGTGAGGCAGACATGATCATCAAGGTGAAGGAGCCGCAGCTCAGCGAGTGCGCCAAGCTGCGCCCTGGGCAGGTGCTCTTCACCTACCTGCACCTAGCGCCCGACCCGGCGCAGACCGAGGCCTTGGTGAAGTCCGGCGCCATCGCCATCGCCTATGAGACCGTCACCGACCGCTTCGGCCGCCTGCCCTTGCTGGCGCCGATGAGCGAGGTGGCCGGGCGCATGTCGATCCAGGTCGGCGCGCATTGCCTGGAGAAGTATCAAGGCGGCAGCGGCATCCTGCTGGGCGGCGTGCCCGGCACTGCTGCGGCCAAGGTGGTGGTGATCGGCGGCGGCGTCTCTGGCACCAACGCAGCCCGTATGGCCATGGGTATGGAGGCCCAGGTCACCGTCATGGACAAGGCGCTCGCCCGCCTGGACGAGTTGGATCTGCGCTTCGGCGGACAGCTGAACACCATCTTCTCCACCGTCGATGCGATCGAGCAGCATGTGGCCGATGCCGATCTGGTGGTGGGCGCCGTTCTGGTGCCGGGTGCCGCCGCGCCGAAGCTGGTGAGTGCGGAGATGATCAAGACCATGCGGCCAGGCTCCGCGGTGGTGGATATCGCCATCGACCAGGGCGGCTGCTTTGCCACCTCTCACCCCACAACGCACGACGACCCCACCTTCGTCGTCGATGACGTGGTGCACTACTGCGTCGCCAACATGCCGGGTGCGGTGGCGCGCACGGCCACTATGGCGCTGAACAACGCCACGCTGCCCTTCGTCCTGGCGCTCGCTGATAAGGGGCACCGCCAGGCCCTGGCCGACGATCCGCACCTTATGGCCGGCCTCAACGTCGCCAGCGGCAATGTCACCTATCGCGCAGTGGCCAACGCACTCGGCTACAGCTACACGCCGCCGCAGGAGGCGCTGGCGCTGTGAGTGAAGAGCTGCCGGCGCTGGGTTGGGCCCGCCTGGACGCGCTGCGGGCGGCCGAGGATGAGCGTCTAGCAGCCCGTCTGCCACGCTCCCGCACGCTGTGGGAGCGGGCGCAGCGCAGCCAGCCCTGCGGCGTGCCCATGGCCTGGATGGCCGGCCTCTACCGTCACCCACCGATCTTCGCGGTGAAGGGCCAGGGCGCTTGGTTCGAGGATGCCGACGGGCACCGCTATCTGGACATGAACCAGGCCGATCTGGCCGCCACGCTGGGCTTCGCACCGCCGCCGATCGTCGAGGCCCTCACCCAGCGCCTGGCCGAGGGCAGCGCCTTTCTGCTGCCGACCGACGACGGCATTCAGGCTTGCGAGGAGCTGGCGCGGCGCAGCGGTCTGCCCTTCTGGCAGTTCACCGGCTCTGCCTCGGCCGCCAATGCCGAGGCCTTTCGCCTGGCCCGCGTCGCCACCGGGCGCGACCAGATCCTCATGTTCCATGGCAAGTACCATGGCCACCTGGACGAGAGCCTGGGCGGCGACGAAGGTGACTTTCTGGGCCTGCCGCGCACGGCTGGGCGGGACATCCGCCAGATCGCCTTCAACGACTTGGCCGCCTTGGAGAGGGCGCTGGCAGCCAAGCAGATCGCCGCGCTGATCGCAGAGCCCTTGCTGACGAACTGCAACCTGGTCTTCCCTGATCCCGGCTTTTGGGAGAGCGCACGGCGGCTCTGCCAGGAGGCTGGGACGCTCCTCATCATCGACGAGGCGCACAGCCATTCCTTCGCTTTCGGCGGCCTCACCCGCGCTTGGGACCTGCAGCCTGATATCCAGGTGCTGGGCAAGGGCCTGGGCAGCGGCATCGCCTTTGGCTGCTATGGCATGACCGAAAGCCTGGGCCAACTGATGGCCGAAAAGCTGGATGTGGACATCGGCCCGCCGGGTCTGGCGACCGGCGGCACCACCTACGCCAATCCCCTGGCGCTAACCGCCGCCCAGGTAAGCCTGCAGCAGTGCCTGCGCGAAGAGGATTACGCGCGCGCAGAGGCCTTGGGGCAGCGCCTGGCCGAGGGTCTGCAAGGCCTCTTCGACCGCCGCGGCCTGGGCTGGCGGGCGCCCCAGATCGGCGGACGCAGCGGCTGGGTGCTCTTTCCCGATCTGCCGCGCAACGCGGACCAGTCGCTGCGCTCGTTGGACCCGCGCTTCGTCGACACCCGCCGGCACTTCATGGCCAGCCGCGACATCTGGGAGGCTGTGGGCAGTGCCGGCCCCGCCTGCTCCTTCGCCCATCGCGAAGCGGACGTGGACCGCTATCTGGAGATCTCCGAGGGCTTCCTACGAGCCGTCTTCGACTAAAGCGGCCAAACCAGCAGGATCATCGGCACGGAAACGGCGATGACGATGATCTCCAGCGGCAGGCCCATGCGCCAGTAGTCGCCAAAGCGGTAGCCGCCCGGGCCCATGATCAGCGTGTTGTTCTTGTGCCCGATCGGCGTCAGGAAGGCGCAAGAAGCGGCCACCGCCACGGTCATGAGGAAGGGGTCGGGGCTCACCTCCAATCGGGTTGCAATCTCGTAGGCGATGGGTGCTGCGATGACGGCTGTAGCGGTGTTGTTCATCACGTCCGACAGGGTCATGGTCACCACCATCAGCAAGGTCAGAATGACCCAGGGTGCCGCTCCCTCCGCCAAAGACAGCAGGCCTGCGGCCAAGAGATCGCTGCCGCCACTGGTCTCCAAGGCCTCGCCGATGGGGATCATCGAGCCCAGAAGCACGATTACCGACCACTCGACCGACTGATAGAGTTCGCGCAACGGCACCACGCGGAAGAGGACAAAGAGGAGTGCTGCTGCCGCCAACGCCACGGTCAGATAGACCAGGCCGCAGCTCGCCAGCAGGATGGCAGCGGCGAAGATGCCGACCGCCAGCTTCGCCTTGTCGCGTTGGATCACCTGCAGGCCGCGGCTGGCGAGCGGCAGGGCGCCCAAGCGCTGGGTAGCCTCCGGCAGAGCCTTGGCGGGGCCGAAGAGCAGCAGGATATCGCCCGCCCGGATGGGCAAGCGGCGCAACCGCTGGTGCAGCCGCTGTCCTTGCCGCGCCACGCCGATGGCCCGCACGCCCATTTGCTGCAGAGTCGGCATGAAGAGCAGGCTGCGGCCCTCCACCGCAGCACCCTGCGGCACCACCACCTCCATCAGCTCCAGGTCTTGAGCCTTTAAGACCTCGTCACCCTGGCGCGCCTCGCTCAAGGCGAGGCCCAGAGCCGCGGCGGTGCGTTCCAAGCCGGCGGGATCGGCCTTCACCACCAGGACATCGCCGGCCTCGATCGGGATACGCCGGGCGCCGCCGGGGAGGCGCTGGCCGCCGCGGAGCAGGCCGAGGAAGCGCAAGGTCTCGCCCTCCTCCTCTTCTGGCGCCTGCACGGCGGTCTCCAGCTCTTCCAAGGTCTTGGCGATCGCCGCAGCACCCTCCGGCACCGAGAGTTCGGCGATGTAGTTCTTGAGTTCGAAAAGGCTTTCGGACCCGCCAGCCCCATCGCCCGGCCTGGGCAAGAGGCGCCAGCCGATGGTCGCTAGATAGGCCAGTCCTACCACCGCACAGGCCAGGCCCACAGGCGCGAAGTCGAACATGGCGAAGGGCGCGCCCATCTCCTCCTCGCGAAAGCCGGCGATGACGATGTTGGGCGGTGTGCCGATCAAGGTGATCATGCCGCCCAGGATGGAGGCGAAGGAGAGCGGCATGAGGGTCAGCCCTGCCGCCCGCTTGGCGCTCTTGGCCGCCTGCAGATCCACCGGCATGAGCAGTGCCAGGGCGGCCACATTGTTCATCACCGCCGAGAGCCCTGCCGACAGCCCCGCCATGATGGCGATATGCTGGCCAAGCGAGCGCTTGGCGTCCACCAGCCAGCCGGCGACCAGTTCCACCACCCCGGCGTTCGAGAGCCCGCGGCTGATGATCAGCACCAGCGCGATGACCACGGTCGCCGGATGCCCGAAGCCGTCGAAGGCAGCCTCCGTCGGCACCAGGCCCAGCAACAAGGCCAGGATCAGCCCACCGAAGGCCACCAGGTCATAGCGCCAGCGCCCCCAGATCAGCAGAACGAAGATCAGGGCCAAGAGGCCGAACAGCAGCGCTTGGTCTTGGGTCACGCGATCGCCTCAGCCCCCCTCGCCTCGACAGGATCGTGACCTTGCCGAAGCCAAACGGACTATGCAAACGTCAATAAAAAGCGACATATCTTGATCAAGGTCAGGAGCAACACATATGGCAAGAGACAAGACAGGTTCACGTGGCGTGCGAGCGTCGCAGAGGAAACCGGCGCGGCAGGCAGACCTGAAGCCGCACCACCGCGCCTTGTTGAAAGTCGTTCAATGAGCACCGCTATTTCCCGAAGGTTGGACTCGATCCAGGCGAAAGGCTCCTTGCGATCAGTCGATGTCGCCAACCTGCTAGGAACCAGGCCAGAGACCGTGTCGCGATGGAACCAGGGTCATGCTTTCCCACGCCCCAAGGCTCAGAAGGCACTTCTCGACCTGGAGTACATCGCCGATGAACTCTCGGACTTCTACGAACCGGACGAGGTCCGTCTCTGGTTCTACTCGCGCCAGAAGCTGCTCAATGACGAGGTCCCCGCAGACCTGATCAACCAAGGCCGTAGTGATGAGGTCATCGCAGTCATCGGCGCGCTGAGAGACAGCGTCTTCTTGTAGCGTAAGGAGGAGTTTGCCCTTGCTCCATGCACCGGATCTCTTGGATCGGATCAGTGATCTGCCGTTGGAACCCTTCAACGGCATTGTCTATCGAACAACAAGAACCGGGCTGGATCCACTGGCCTACTCGACACGCGGCGGCCGCTGGGCAAGGCCAAACGGTACAGCGGTTCTCTACACCAGCTTAGAGCGAAGCGGCGCACTGGCTGAACTTAGCTATCACTGGGGCAGGCTCACGCCCCTTCCGACGAAAGCCATGGTCCTACATCGCGTCCAAGTCTCTCTGAGGCAGGTAAGGCGTTTGCCGCGCGACAGACTGGCCGATTTCGGGTTAACGCCTGATATCTATCGTCATACCAACGTCACGGCCTGCCAGGAGATCGGAGAAGCCGCAGCCTTTCTTGGCGCAGACGCGCTTCTTGCCCCGTCAGCGCGTTGGGCCTGCGATAACCTCGTGGTCTTCGGAGATGACGCTCGGAGGACTGACGTCCGCCTCATCGATAGCGAAGAAGTCGACTGGAAGCCTTGGGCCGAAGAGCAGGGCTTCCTGCAGCACTAGCAAGGCCGGGCCAGTTTATCCCAAACGCGCTGCATGCCAGGCGATGTGGCTGCCGATGAAGGTGGAGACGAAGTAGTAGGAATGGTCGTAGCCTGGCTGGAGGCGCAGATCGAGGTTCACGCCCTGCTCTTTGCAGGCCTCGGCAAAGCGCTCCGGCTGCAGGGCCTCGCCGAGGAACTGGTCAGCAGCACCCTGGTCGATCAGGATATCGGCCTTCCAGCCCTTAGCTGCCATCAGCGCGCAAGCATCGTGCTGACGCCAGGCGGCTTCGTTGTCGCCCAGATAGCCGCCCAGCGCCTTCTGGCCCCAAGGCACCTCCGCGGGGTTCACGATGGGGGCAAAGGCGGAGACGGAGGCATAGCGGTCTGGATTGGCCAAGGCCAGGGTTAGCGCGCCATGGCCGCCCATGGAGTGGCCGGTGACACCGCGCTTGCCGGCGGCGATGGGAAAGCTCTTCTCGACCAGGGCCGGCAGCTCATCGCGGCAGTAGCTCAGCATTTTATAGTTAGCCGACCAGGGCGCTTCCGTAGCATCGACGTAGAAGCCTGCCCCACTGCCGAAGTCGTAGTTATCGACGTCCGGCACATCATCGCCGCGCGGTGAGGTGTCGGGGAAGACCAGGATCAGCCCGGCCTCGGCGGCGTAGCGCTGGGCGCCCGCTTTCACCGTGGCATTCTCCCAAGTGCAAGTGAGGCCTGAAAGGTAGTAGAGCACCGGGCAGGGTCCCTCGGCGGCCTGGGGCGGCTGGTAGACTGAAAAGGTCATCTTGGTGCCCGTCGCCGCGCTCTCGTGGGCGTAGACGCCCTGCGTGCCGCCGAAGCAGGCGTGTTCTTCCAGGGTTTCCAGGCTCATCGAAAGGTTCCTTTGTTTGCGCGGCCTAGCGGCCGAAGGTCGGCGCCAGCCCACTCCCCCGCCTGGCCACGCAACGTCAGTATGCTTGAATGGGTGGCCGGGCGGGGGAGTGGGCTGGCGCCGACCAGTCACGAAGTGACTGCGAAAGCTACCTAATACACCACCACGCTGCGGATGGACTCGCCGGAGTGCATGAGATCGAAGCCCTTGTTGATCTCCTCGAGCGAGAGGATGTGGGTGATCATCGGGTCGATTTCGATCTTACCCTGCAGGTACCAGTCGACGATCTTCGGCACATCCGTGCGCCCACGTGCGCCGCCGAAGGCGGTGCCGCGCCAGGAGCGGCCGGTCACCAGCTGGAAGGGACGGGTCGAGATCTCTTGCCCGGCGCCGGCCACGCCGATGACGATGCTCTCGCCCCAGCCCTTGTGTGCACATTCCAGGGCCTGGCGCATGACCTTGGTGTTACCGATGCACTCGAAGGAATAGTCGGCACCGCCGCCGGTCAGCTCCACCAGATGGGCCACCAGATCGCCGTTGATCTTGGAGGGGTTCACGAAGTCGGTCATGCCGAAGCGCTCGCCCCAGGACTTCTTGTCGTCGTTCAGGTCGACGCCGACGATCTGGGTCGCACCGGCCATACGCAAGCCCTGGATGACGTTGAGGCCAATGCCGCCAAGGCCGAAGACCACGCAGCGGCTGCCGGGCTCCACCTTCGCTGTGTTGATCACCGCGCCGATCCCGGTGGTGACGCCGCAGCCGACGTAGCAGACCTTGTCGAAGGGCGCCGTCGGGTCGATCTTGGCCAGCGCGATCTCCGGCAAGACCGTGTGATTGGCGAAGGTCGAGGTGCCCATGTAGTGGAAGATTCGCTCACCCTTGTAGGAGAAGCGTGAGGTCCCATCGGGCATCAGGCCTTGGCCTTGCGTGCTGCGGATCGCCTGGCAGAGGTTGGTCTTGGGATTGAGGCAGTACTCGCACTCCCGGCACTCGGGCGTGTAGAGCGGGATCACATGATCGTCGGGCTTCAGGCTCTTCACGCCCGGCCCAACCTCACGCACGATGCCTGCGCCCTCATGCCCCAGGACGGCTGGGAAGATCCCCTCCGGGTCGGCGCCGGAGCGGGTGAACTCGTCGGTGTGGCAGATGCCGGTGGCCATGATCTCGACCAAGACCTCGCCCTCCTTCGGGCCCTCCAGGTCGATCTCCATCACTTCCAGGGGCTTGCCGGCCTCAAAGGCCACGGCGGCGCGGGTTTTCATCGTCTTCGGTCTCCCCGTTTTGGATAAGGCTCTTCTCTTGCGTCTTTAGTACAAGCCGGCGCGCGGCGAAAGTGCCTCACCTGGAGCGGGGCGGAACGACACGGCAATAGTGGCCGTTACTTTGTAACGTCCGGCAGGCGCGCTGTGCCTCACTGCGCTTCAGGTTCACGAAGCGTGCCTGGAAACGCGCGGCCCCCACCGCTTTGGCCCGGAAGATCCGCTGCTGGGAGAAGCCAAGGGCCGAGGTCAGCCGGCGCAGCGAGCGCATCTTGCGGCTGGCCAGACCATAGGTGCGGAAATTGCCGACATGGATCGCCCAGGGTCCGCGGGCCTGCCGCAGCGCTGCACCGTAGATGCAATCGGCAGGCGTCAGCACCGTCGGCGGCCCCTCATTCTCCAGATCGGGGGGCGCCACAGGGCCCGTCATCAGCGGCAGACCGCTCTGTGGCCGGCGCAGGCTCGCCAGGTCTTCCGGCTCGCGCTGCAAGGTACGGAAGGCGCGCTCCATCAGGGCATGCGCCTGGTCGCGGCGCTGATCGGGGGAGCGCGCACCAAGAATCACGCCGATCACCCGCTGCCCGTCCCGCTCTGCCGAGACCACCAGGTTGTAGCCCGACTTGCAGGTGAAGCCGGTCTTCAGGCCGTCGGCACCGGCCAGGCTGTTCAAGATGCCATTGATGTTGGCGAGCCAAGACTGGCCGTGCGAGAGGCCACCCTTGGAGAAGAGGTCATAGCGCTGCGGCAGATCCACCAGGAGCGCCCTGGCCAGAATGGCCATATCGCGCGCCGTGGTCACCTGCCGGTCGTCGGGCAGGCCATTGGCGTTGACGAAGACACTGCGCGTCATGCCCAGCCGCCGCGCGGTCTCTGTCATGCGCAGCGCAAAGCGCTCATGGCTGCCGTCAATTGCCTCGGCCAAGACCACCGCGGCGTCGTTGGCCGAGCGCAGCAGCATGGCCTCGATGGCCTTGCCGACGGTGATGCTGTCGCCTTGGCTCAGGCCCAGCGCGACCTCCGGCTGCTGTCCGGCGGTCTTGGAGACCTTGAGCTCCTGGCCCCACTCCAGATGCCCCAGCGCCAGCGCCTCGAAGGCCAGGTAGGCGGTCATCAGCTTGGTCAGCGACGCCGGATGCCAGAGGCGGTCCGCGTCGTCGGCCTCCAGGATCACATCCTCGTCGAAGGCCACGGCCAGCTTAGCCGCCTGCGCCGGCGCCGCCACCAGGGCCAGCAGCAGCAGTGCAAGGAGAAGGCGCATGGGCAGGCCTAAACGCCGGGCGCCGCCGGGCGTGCCGTGGCGCCCGCTGCCCGCCGCGGCCCCATACGGGTGCGCTGCGGCGTCTGATTGAAGCGCTCGCGATAGCGTTTGGCGAAGTGCGAGGCCGAGACGAAGCCGCAGGCCAAGCCGACCTCCGTTACCGAGAGGCTGGAGTGGTTCAGCAGGTGATAAGCCCGTTGCAGCCTGAGCTCGACATAGTGCGCACGCGGCGTCGCTTGCAGGTACTTCTGGCAGAGCCGCTCCAGCTGGCGCACCGAGAGGCCGGCCCGATCGGCCAGTTCAACTGTGGTCAGCGGCTCTTCCAGATTGGCCTCCATGTGACGAACGGCTTCCAGAAGCTTGGGATGCCCCACGCCGACCCGCTGGCGAAGCGCCATGCGCTGCTCGTCCTCCAGGCCACGGATGCGGTCGTGCAGGAACTGTTCAGCCACCGCTAGAGCAAGGTCGTGCCCATGATCCTGCTCGATCAGATGCAGCATCATATCCAGCGAGGCCGTGCCGCCAGCGCAGGTGAAGCGCTGTCGGTCGAAGACGAAGAGCTCGTCATGCAGGTCCAGCTCCGGGTGCATCTCCTGCAAGGCGGTCTGGCAGTGCCAGTGGATCGTACAGGCATAGCCCTCCAAGAGGCCTGCGGCGGCTAGTACGTGGGTCCCATCGGAGATGGCACCCACCTTGGCACCGCGGCGCGCCTGGGCCCGCAGCCAGCCGAAGAGGGCCTTGTCGTCCACCCGGTGTGCATCCAAGCCACCGCAGACGACGATGGCATCGAAGCTGGGCAGATCGGCCAGGCTATCCTGGGCCGTTACCGCGATGCCGTTGGAGGAGGCGAGGGGCTGGCCATCGCTGGTCACCGCGCGCCAATCGTAGAGCGACTTGCCGCTGATCAGGTTGGCCACACGCAAGGGCTCGACAGCAGCGGTGAAGGCCAGCATGGCAAAGCGCGGCAGCAGCAGGAAGCCGAAGCGCTGTGTGACGCCTCCACCCGCTTGTTCGCCGCCGTTTGCCGCTTGCGCCATAGCCTCGCCTCTAGACGTCCGCCTGCAAGATACCACGCGCCTGGGCCGCATCCACCTGCATCTGCGCCATCAACGCTGGTAGACCGTCGAAAGTCATCTCCGCGCGCAGACGCTCGACCAGGGCCACCCGCAGCCGCTTGCCATAGAGGTCGCCACTGAAATCCAGCAGGTGAACCTCCAACAAGGGCCGATCGTAGGCGAACATGGGGCTGATGCCCAGATTGGCGACGGCAGGCCGCCACTCAGCCCGGCCGCCCTCGTCGAGGGCAGCCCGCACGGCATAGACGCCGTAGGCCGGCCGCAGGCTGTCGCTCAAGTCGATATTGGCGGTGGGCATGTTAAGGTCCCGCCCACGTTTAGCCCCATGCAGGACCCGTCCAGTGATCTCCCAAGTCCGGCCCAGCCGGGCGGCGGCAGCGGCCATATCGCCGTCGCGCAGCAGACTGCGGATGACGGTGGAAGAGAGCTTCGCGCCCTCGGCCGCGACCCGCGGCAGTATGGTGACGGCAAAGCCCGAGGCCGCGCCCCTTTCGGCCAGCAGGGCAGGAGAGCCGCCGCGCTTTGCCCCGAAGTAGAAGTTGTCGCCGACCACGACCTCAGCAGCGCCCAGGCCACGCAGCAGCACGGCGTCGATGAAATCCTCTGCTGTCAACCGATAGAGCGAAGGCACGAAGGGCAGCACATAGAGCAGATCGAGCCCCATCTCGCCAAGCAGACGCACCTTGGTCCTGAGCGGCGTGAGCCGGAAGGGCATTTCAGGGGTGCCCAGTACCTGGCGGGGATGCGGTTCGAAGGTCAGCAAACCGAAGGGCCGGCCCTGCTGTCGTGCCTTCTCGCGCGTCAGTTCCAAGACCGCGCGATGGCCCAGGTGCAGTCCGTCGAAGTTGCCGATGGCCAGCACGGCACCACGCGCCGAGGGGGGAAGAGAAGCATAGTGCCGGTAAAGCCGCATGGCCGGGAAGATGACCGCTGGCTAGCGCGCCGTCCAGCCCCCTGGCTACGACCAATGACATACCAATTCTGACCAAAAGCACCTAGCTTTCTAAAATTGGTTGGTTTAGGGTTCCTGAACAACGGCACAACAAGGCGGGAGGAACAGCAGTGGAGACCAGTCTCGCGGAGGGCGGCTTCCTGCCTGGTCTGACCCGTCCGATCTCTTCGGCCTGGCCGCAGCCGGGGTTGGCCCTCAGGTCTGGCACTGAAGAGCGCTACCGCATCCCAGCGGCTGGCAGCTTGCTGATCGCACTTTCTGCCGGCGACAGCCTGACTCTGATCTCACCCGAAGGGCGCCAAGCCGGCAGAGTCATGGCCTTCACCCTCGACGGCCGCCCAGCACTTGGCCAGCTCGACGCCTTCGCCGGACAGCAGCCGGCGGGGAGCGCCATGGCCCTTGCCGCGCTTGACGATGGAAGCGAGGAAGCGGCCCGGCTGGTGAAAGGTCTTGAACGCCACGGCATCGCCTGGCGCGACGCGCCCTCAGCGGCGATCTTCAGTGACGGCGGTGCGCCTGGAGAGCGGCTGCGCACAACAGCCAGCGAAGCACTCTTGGTGCTGCTGTCGGCTCCTGGCACTGCCATGACCCCTGACCAGCAATCGCCGCCCAGCGATCTGGAAGCGCGGGTCCGCCGGCTCAATCCTTTGTCACCACAGGATCTACCCTTGCCCGAACCGCTGGCCGATCCGCGCGATGAGTTACGGATCACTGCCCGGACGGCCAGAGCCTATGAGGTCAAGGCCGGCGACTACATCCAGATCATCGACGTGGCAGGCCGGGAGTGCAGTGACTTCGGATGCTTCGTCACTGAGGAGCTAGAGCGCGGACGCGAAGTGACGCCCGACATGATCACCACGCGCTCGCTGATGGCTCAGATGTATCCCATGCCTGGCCTCTTCGATAAGTACTATGACCACAATGCCCAAGCCCTATTGGAGGTGATCCAGGACACCGTGGGCCGGCACGATACCTTTGGCGTGGCCTGCACCGCCAAGTACTACGATGACGTCGGTTTCCCTGGACATCCAAACTGCTCAGAGAACTTCAATGGCGCGCTGGCGCCCTTTGGCGTTGCCGCCAGGCGGGCCTGGGCGACAATAAACTTCTTCTACAACACGGCCTTCGACGCCCATCACCTCTACACCTTGGATGAGCCTTGGAGCCGCCCTGGCGACTATGTGCTGCTGCGCGCCACGAAGGACTTGGTCTGCTGCTCCTCTGCCTGCCCGGACGATATTTCTCCAGCCAACGGCTGGACTCCCAGTGATATTCATGTGCGTGTTTACAGCCCAGAACAGGTCTTCAAGAAATCGGTGGCTTATCGCATGACGCCCGACGCCAGCCCACGCCCAACCCGGGAAACCGGCTTTCACCCCCGCACCTCTGCGCTGACCCGCCATATGGCGGAGTACCGCGGTTTCTGGCTGCCGACGCACTACCACAACGAGGGGGCGGAGGCCGAGTACTGGGCTTGCCGCGAAGCCGCAGTCGCGCTGGACCTTTCTGCCCTGCGCAAGTTCGAGGTGCTGGGGCCAGACGCCGAGACTCTGCTGCAGACCGCACTGACCCGCAACGTGCGCAAGCTGGCCGAGGGCCAGGTGGTCTATTCCGCGGTCTGCTACGAGCATGGCGGGATGATGGACGATGGGACCCTCTTCCGGCTGGGGCCCGATGCCTTCCGTTGGATCTGCGGCGACGACTACTGCGGTATCTGGCTGCGCCAACTGGCGGAGAAGCTGGGCCTCAAGGTCTGGGTCAAGACGGCGACCGACCAGCTGCACAACATCTCGCTGCAAGGCCCGCGGAGCCGCGAGATCCTCTCCCAGGTCGTCTGGACACCCGAAGCGCGGCCGTCGGTAAGCGAAATCGGCTGGTTCCGCTTCACCGTGGGCCGGATCGGCGATCATAACGGCGTGCCGCTGGTGGTGAGCCGTACTGGCTACACTGGCGAGCTTGGCTATGAAATCTGGTGCCATCCGCGCGACGCGGTCACAGTCTGGGACGCGGTAATGGAGGCTGGCGGCCCCTTCGGCATCAAGCCGCTGGGCCTCGACGCGCTGGATATGCTGCGCATCGAGTCCGGCCTGATCTTCTATGGCTACGACTTCGACGAGACGGTCGATCCCTTCGAGGCCGGGGTCGGCTTCACCGTGCCCTTGAAATCCAAAGAGGACGACTTCGTTGGCCGCGCGGCGCTGGAGCGGCGTAAAGCCAACCCACAACGCCGCCTGGTCGGCCTGGAGCTGGACAGCAACGAGGCTGCCCAGCACGGCGACTGCGTCCACATTGGCCGCCCGCAGATCGGCCTGGTCACCAGCGGCACGCGTTCCCCCATCCTGCGTAAGTCCGTCGCCCTGGCGCGCTTGGACCTGGCGCATGCAGAGATCGGAACCGAGGTCGAAATCGGCCGCCTGGACGGGCATCAAAAGCGCATTCCAGCCAAGGTCGTGCGCTTCCCCTTCTACGATCCGGAGAAGACCAAGCCGCGCTCTTGAGGAGAGCAGCGCTAGGCACCTTCACATCTGCGGCACCAGCGTGGTGACCCCCTAGTGAAATCTGGCGGGTGGCGTGCTAGCTCACCTGCATGAGCACACACCAAAAGCCTGGGCGCCTGCGCCGCCGCCTGAGTTGGATCTTTGGCAGCCTGGTCGCGCTGATCTTGGTGGCCGTAAGCGCCACCTGGTGGGTGGCCCGCGATCAGATCGAGACGGCGCTGCAGCGCACGCAAGCCGACCTGGCAGCCGATGGCGTGACCTTGGACTACAGCGCGCTTGGCTTCTCCGGCTTTCCTTTGCAGATGGAGGCCAAGCTGGAGCGGCCCACGCTCACCTGGCCAGACGGCAGCTGGCAGGGGCCGCCCGCCGTCAGCGGTGCGGCCTGGCTCACGGACCCGCTTTCTCTCGCTTTCTCGGCACCCGGCGACGGGCGTCTGCGGATTGGGCCACAGGACCTGACCATCGATAGCGGTCAGGCCGATGCGCAGGTCCGCATTGGCGATCAGGGGCTGGACACAGTGGCGGTCCTGCTTGGTAACGCCAGAATCGCACTGCCGCAGGGCGACGAAGTCCTGGGTCTCGGCACGGCCGAGGCTGCGGTCGCACCCGTCAGGCCGCTCAGGAGTGCTACAGAAAGCTCATCCTTCACGCTCCTGCTCCGCGATCTCCGCTTGCCGGCTGCGGCTGCGAGCGGGCTGGGCGCCGACCTGCAGTCTTTGGACCTGGCGGGCCGGATCAGCGGCCCCCTCTTCCCCGGTGCGGGTCCGGTGATGGCGCGGATCTGGCAAGAGGGCGGCGGCAGCCTGGCCTTGGAACGCTTGGACATCGTCTGGGGCGCCTTGCGAATGGAAGCCAGCGGCCTCTTGGGCCTCGATCAAGCACTGAGGCCCCAAGGCAGCTTGAACCTGGAGGTCGCCGACCCAGACGCTTTGCTGAAGGCCCTCGAGCGCTCCGGCCAGCTGCAGCCCGGCCTGGCGGAGCGCTACAGTGGCTTGCTAGCGGGCTTGGCACGCCCCCGCGACGGCCTCTCTGGACGCTGGGTGGCGATCCCCTTAGAGCTGCGCGACGGGCGGGCCTTTCTCGACCTCCCCATCCCCTTCGTGCCGGACATCGAGCTGGCCCGCCTGCCGCCGCTCTTCCCCAGTCAGAGCTTCTAGAGCATGATGGGTTTGGTTTGAATGCCCAACCACCCGCGTACCCCTCGTCTTGAGCAGCGGGCGTAAGCCCGCACCTGTCGAAAGGCGGGCCCCAGGCTCGGTGCTAACGGCCCGCCTTTCGACAGACGCTTGCTAACGCTCGCTGCTCAAGACGAGGGAGGGCTCTTGGACACACTGTTTCTATCTGAACTCACTATGCTCTAGGGTTGTGTCACCTTTCCGCTGCTACATCCTCTGCACCAGTCCCCGCAGCGGTAGCACCTTGCTATGCAAGCTGCTCACGGCGACGGGCAAGGCTGGCCGGCCGGATTCGCACTTCCACGAGCCCTCGCTCGCCGCGTGGTTGGGATACTACGACCTAGAGCGCGCGGACTTCTCGAGCGAGCGAGAGGCTCTAGCAGCCGCCGTCGAGGCTGCGCGACAAACGGGAACAGGCGATACCGGCATCTTCGGCCTACGTCTGCAACGGCACAGCTTCGACTTCTTCATGCAGCAGCTGGGCCGGCTCTATCCCGGACTGAAGAGCGACTCTGCGCGTATCGAAGCGGCCTTCGGTCCGACGCGCTTCCTCCACCTCACGCGGCTCGGCAAGCTCGATCAGGCCGTATCTTACGTCAAGGCGGAGCAGACAGGCCTCTGGCATCGCGCAGCGGATGGGAGCGAGTTGGAGCGGCTCTCCGAACCGCAAGACCCGAGCTACGATGCGGACGCCATCGCCAAGCGGCTGGCGGAGGCCGAAGCACTGGATGCGGCGTGGCGGACCTGGTTCGCCGTAGAAGGCATTACGCCCCTGCAGCTGACCTACGAGGCCTTGGCCGAGAACCCACACGCCACGCTGGCGACCATCATGGACGCGCTGGAGGTGGAGTGGCAGCCCTCACGGCCAGTCGACCCGCCGGTGGCCAAGTTGGCAGACGCGGTCAGCCGGGACTGGGCCAGCCGCTTCCTTGCTGAGCGGAAAGGCCCTTAAGCCGCCTCACTCCGCGCCCAATTGATCAGGCGGCGCAGGAAGGCTTCACCAGCCTGGATCTCGCTAAGCGCGACGAACTCGTCCGGCTTGTGAGCCTGCTCGATGGAGCCGGGGCCGCAGATGACCGTCGGCAGACCGCTGGCCTGGAAATGCCCGGCCTCAGTCCCGAAGGAGACCACCTTGGTAGTGTTGAGGCCGCTCAATTGGCGCACCAGTTCCTCTGCCGCATTGTCGGGATCTGGAACCAGAGCCGGCACTTCAATGCCTTCAGTGATGGTGATCGAGGCCTCGGGCGCATGGCGCTGGAGCCAGGGTTCGACCTCCTCGCGGGCATAGCGTTCGAAACGCTCTTGGATCGCCTTGCCGTCATCGCCCGGGTGCAGGCGATACTCCCAGGTGAAGCTGGCCGTCAGCGGCACGATGTTCTGCGCAGTCCCGCCCTCAATGGTGCCGACGTGGATCGTCGTCCAGGGTGGCGTGAACTCGCTGTCTGGCATGGGGTTGGCTTCTTTCTCCTTCACCATCTCCACCAGCTTAGCGACCAGCAGGCCGGCGGCGTGGACGGCGTTGGCACCCAGCTGCGGCATGGAGGAGTGAGCTTCGCGCCCCCTGATCTCCACTCGGAAGGGGTTGATCGACTTGTGACCCACCACCAGCCCCATTTCCGTCGGCTCCCCGACCAGGCAGGCGCGCGGCTTGGGTACCACCTCGGCAATGCGCTTCACCATGGGTAGGACACCGGTGCAGCCGACCTCTTCGTCATAAGAGATCGCAAAGTGGAAGGGGACGCGCAGCGGCTGGGCCAGCATCTCCGGCACTAGGGACAGCGCAATGGCCAGAAAGCCCTTCATGTCGCAGGTGCCGCGCCCGTAGAGGCGTCCGTCGCGTTCTTCCATGGCGAAGGGGTCGCTGCTCCAGGGCTGGCCATCGACGGGCACCACATCGGAATGGCCGGAGAGGATCACGCCGCCCGGCACATCTGGTCCGACGGAGGCCAATAGGTTCGCCTTATCGCCCTCGTCATTCTCTAGCCTGATATAGGGCACGCCGTAGGCCGCCAAGTAGTCCTCGACGAAGGCGATGAGGTGCAGGTTGGAATCGCGCGACGTGGTGTCGAAAGAGACGAGCTTCGCCAGCATCTCGCGGGCAGTGTAGGTCGGTCCGGCCATCGGATATCCTTGTTCTGTTGCGGCGATGAGCAGGCTCTTCGCTGCGGCACCAGGCCGGTGCCGCTTGGTCACGCCAGTGACCAGGAGACAACAACCTTAGCGCAGCCAAGATCAGGCGCGCCAGAAGCTGCGCGAGAAGAGCACGATTACCACCAGGATCTCCAGCCGGCCCAGGTACATACCCGCCACCATCACCAGCTGGCTGCCGACCCCCAGCTCTGAGTAGTCGCCACGTGCGAACTCTGGATCAACGAGCGAGGGGCCGACGTTGGCGAGTGCACTAGCGGTCACGGAGAGGGCATTGACCAGGGGTAGGCCGGTCATGCCGAGCAGCAAGGTCAAGGCCATGTATGTAAAGGTGAAGAGCACGAAGTAGGCCAGGACCGCGTCTGCCACCGTCTCGGGGATCTGCCGGCGGCCCAGGTGAGCCAAGAACATGCCGTGCGGCCGCGTCAGGCGGCGCAGCTGTGCAAGCGCGAGCGCGACGAAGATCTGCACGCGGAAGAGCTTGATTCCGGACGAGGTGGAGCCGGCGGCGCCACCGATCAGCATGAGGAACAGCAGGGTCGAGCGCGGCAGCGCGCCCCAGTCAGCCGTTTCCTCTACCCGAAAGCCGGTGCCGGTCATCATCGAGACGACGGTAAAGAAGGAGGTCCAGAGCGTGGCGCCGGCCTCATGCTGCAGCTCCAGCCAGCGCCAGAGCGCGATCAGTAGGGTGCCAGCGAGGAGGAAGCCCAGAAGCCAACGCATCTGGCTGTCGCGGTAGAGGCTGAGCGGCTTACCGCGCACGGCCCGCAGCAACGCCACGAAGGGCAAGGCGCCGAGGATCATCAGCATGACCAGCACCGCCTCCATCGTCGGGCTGGCGAAGTGGCCGATCGAGAGCTCGTGTGTCGAGAAGCCGCTGGTCGAGATCGCCGTCATGGCGTGCACAACGGCGTCCAAGAGCGGCATGCCCGCCAACATGAGCGCCGCCGCACCGAAGAGGGTCAGCAGCAGATAGAGCTCGATGATCCCCAGGCTCAGTTCCGCCACGCGTGGCATGACCTGTTCAGATGCCGCGGCCTCCAGCCGGAAGAGCTGCATGCCGCCCACCTGCAGCACCGGCAGAAGCGCCAGGGCCATGACGATGATGCCGACGCCACCCAGCCAGCTGAGAAGCGCGCGCCAGAGCAGGATGCCAGGCGGCAGGTTATCGATGTCGTCCAGCACCGTGGCACCGGTGGTGGTGATGCCGGAGACCGACTCGAAGAGGGCCTCCACCGGGGTGACGTCCAGTCCGGCGAAGAGAAAGGGCAAGGCCCCAAAGCAACCGATCGATAGCCAGCAGAGATTGGCGATGAGGAAGCCGTCGTGCAGGTTGATCGTCTTGACTTTCGGTCCTTGAGCAACCAGCAGCAAGAGCACGCCTACGAAGAGCGTCACCGCAGCCGCGCCCGCAAAGGCCTGCCAATCCGCATTGTCGACCGCCAGATCGGCGCCCGCCGGGACCAGCATGGCACAGGCCAGGATCGACAGACTGGCGCCGGTTGCGCGCAGGGCCGGGCTTAAGTGCAGCACGGCCGATCCCTTGTCCCGCGCGCCCTCATCTCCTCACACGGCCCGGCCCGGCGAGCTCTCACCGATCAAGGCCAGGAACTCGCGCCGGGTGGAGGGAGCGCTGCGGAAGAGGCCTAGCATACGGCTGGTCACCATGGTGACGCCCGCCTTGTGAACCCCGCGCGTGGTCATGCACTGATGCGCTGCCGCAACCACCACGGCCACACCCATGGGATCCAGGATCGACTGGATGGTGTTGGCAATCTGCGCCGCCATCTTCTCTTGGATCTGCAGGCGCCGGGCATAGGCGTCGACGACGCGTGCGAGCTTGCTGATTCCGACCACGCGTTTACGCGGCAGATAGCCGACATGCACGTGGCCGATGATGGGCAGCATGTGATGTTCGCAGTGCGACTCGAAGGGGATGTCGCGCAAGAGCACCATCTCATCATAGCCCTCGACCTCTTCGAAGGTCCGTTGCAGCAGAGCGTCGGGATCGATGGCATAGCCGGCGAAGTGCTCATCATAGGAGCGGACGACACGGTCTGGCGTGCCGAGCAGTCCCTCGCGCCCGGCATCGTCGCCGGCATAGCGGATCAGAGTTTCGACGGCGGCCAAGGCGGCCTCGCGGGAAGGTCGGTCGGACAAGGGAGGTTCACTCTTTTTCATGGGGTAGCAGTGGGTACGGGCGCCGAGCAGCCGTCCAGCGACCTCGTCAGTTGACGCTTTTCGGCGCGAAAGGGCTGTCGAGGGAGAAGGCTGGGATCTCAGCCTCGAAGCCATGGCCGTCTTGCCAGACCATGCCATAGCTGCCGCGCATGAAGCCGGAGGGCGTCGAGAGCGGTGCACCGCTGGTGTAGGAAAAGGCCTCTCCGGCCTGCAAGACAGGCTGCTCGCCAACGACACCCGGCCCCTTCACCACCTCCGTCTTGCCATTGGAATCGGTGATCAGCCAGGTGCGGTTGATCAGCTGAACCTGCACGTCGCCCAGGTTCTCGATCTCGACCCTGTAGGCCCAGACATAGTGATTGGCGTCCGGCGATGATTGGGCGTCAAGGTACTGCGGCTGCACCGTGATACGCACGCCCTGGGTCGTTTTGCTGTAGGCACCGCTTGTCATGTTCTTGCGCCCCATCCCTGCTGCTTGCCGAGGGGCAGTCGCAAGGCCCAGCGGCGACGTGAAGCCTCTCGCGAAGACAGAGTGACTGCAAGGGACCACTTGCCCCAGGCAGAAGGGGCACAGGAAAAAAGAGCAGTGAGCCTGCGCTCACCGCCCTTTCGAAACGACAAAGGACGCCGCGCTCTTGTCGAACGCGGCGCCCCTTGACTGAAGGTTTTCCTCTCCCCCCTCAGCGAGGAGGGATCAGGTCCAGGCTACTGGATCAGGATGACAGCGCGGCGGTTGGCCTGCTCGCGAACCCCATCGGGGGTCGGGACGGCCAGGTCGCTCTCACCACGGCCAGCGACCGAGATGTTGGCATCCGGAACACCGCGAGCCACCAGGGCAGATTTCACGGAGTTCGCACGGCGCAGCGAAAGCTGCAGGTTGTAGGCAGCCGAACCAGAGGTATCGGTGTAACCCGTCACAGCATACTCGCTGAGGCCCATCTTGGAGGCAGCGGCGATGGCGTTGTCGACGGCGACCATACCGGCCGGGCTGACGACGTCACTATCCCACGCAAAGAAGATGGTGTAGGGCGAGGGGCCGGCAGCCGGGGTGCCCAAGAGGGCGTCCAGCTCGGTCATGGCGGCATAGAAGCCATCGCGGCAAGCGGCGATGTCGTCGGTCTGCCAACCCTCTTCCTGCTGCTCGATCCAGCAGTCGTAGCGGCCCTGAGCGTGCGCGGCGATGGCCGGGAAGCGCTCGCGAGCACCCTGATCGAAAACGCCCTCAAGACGCTGGCGACCGGTGATCAGCTCCTGACGGGCTTCCGGATCGGCGATGCTCCAGTCGGAGACCAGCTCCGGCGGAACCTCTTCGCCCTGCGCGGCCATCAGGCCCTTGGCGGCGAAGTAGGATGCATCGATCCAGTCATACATCTCGTCGGCCTCAAAGGCGACGATCTCACGGTACTCTTCGGTGAGTGCCTTGGTGAACGGAGATCCGACCGGCTGAACCGTCCGCATCTCGTCAATGTCGTAGGCACAGCCGCCCAAAAGGGCGAGCGCCGCGACCGCTCCGACAATCTTGTGGGCCATTAAATCCCTCCTTCGCCTCTCGTCCTTCAGACGGTCTCAACAGCGGCCTTACGCAGAAGGCCTTTAAGAAGTTTCACGGGGCACTAGGCACGCAGGCCCCCGCCCAGTGCCCTCTCATGTCCGTAACGCACCTTAGAAAGCCCACTCCCTCCTGTCAAAAGCAGCGAAGAGCCCGAAAGCGCAGAACCCGCGGTATCACACCCGCGTGTGCCGTTTGTGCCACAGTCTCGGAAGGCTATCAACTGCTCGTTTATGTATTTTGTTGGACAAACGCCAGTTCTACTTGCTGTTCTGCCAGCGCTTCGGCATCGGCTTGGTCGTGGGTTACCAGCAGGGCCGGAAGGCCACGCTCGCGCAGAATCGCCGCCACAAAGCTGCGCATTTCCTGGCGCAGGCCAGCGTCAAGGCTGGCGAAGGCCTCGTCCAGCAGCAGCGCGCGGGGCTCTGCCAGCAGGCTGCGCATGAGGGCCACACGCGCGCGCTGGCCGCCTGACAGGGTGGCCGGATCGCGCTTGCCGTAGCCGGGCAGGCGAATCTGGGCCAGCGCCTCTTCGATGGCCGCGGCACGTTCGCCCTTGCCGCGGCGGCCCGCTGCGGCACTAAGGCCAAAGGCCAGGTTCTCGGCGACGCTCAGGTGCGGCAGCAGCAAGGGATCTTGGAAGATGAGGCCCAGCTTGCGGCGCTCCGGCGGCAGCTGCAGAAGGGGGATCGACTCGATCCAGGCCTCACCGCTGACGGTGAAGGGGCCGCTCAGCAAACCGCAGAGTGCCAGAAGCAGCGAAGACTTGCCGCAGCCGGAGGGCCCGACGATGGCCGCGACTCTGCCTGGCGGCACGGTGAGGGTGACCGGCGCGAAGAGCGGCTCTCCCCGCAGCGCCAGGCTTAGGGCCTCGAGACGCAGTCCCTCGCCGCCAGTCATGGCAAGAAGCGGCGTTTGCGGCCGAGACGGATGGCCAGCGCGATGGCGAGCAGCGGCACCAAGGCCTGCAGCAGGGCGGTGACAGCCAAGAGCCGGCGATCGCCCCCTCCAGAGAGAGCGACCGCCTCGCTGGCCAAGGTGACGACTCGGCCCCCACCCAGCAGCACCGTGGGCAGGTAGAGGGCGAAGGAGACGGCCAGACCCACGGCGGCTGCGGTCAAGAGCGGTGCGCGTAGCAGCGGCAGGGTAACGGTAAAGAAGACCCGCCAGGGGCCCTTGCCCAGGCTAATCGCCTGTTGGTGATAGCGCCGGTCCAGCCCGCGATGCGGTCCGGCGAGCGTGAGATAGACGTAGGGCAGCACGAAGAGCAGGTGTCCCCAAAGAACGAAGAACCAGGGTGCTGCAATACCGCTCTGCAAGGCCGCCACCGCCGCGCCGAAGAGGAAGGCGATCTGTGGCACCAGAAGCGGCAAGGCCAGGACCGGCAGCAGCCAGGGCTCGGCCGCCCTTTGTCTTGCCGGCCGGCGCGACTCCAGGAGCGCGAAGGCTAGAAGCAGCGCGATAGCGGTGCTGCAGAGCGCCAAGGCAAGACTCTGCCCCGTCAGTAGTGCCACGCTCTCGCCTTGCCGCTGCCAGGTCTCAAGACTCCAGACCGGCAGCAGATCGGGAAAGCGCCAACGCGCGGCAAAGGACCAGACAAACAGAACCAGAAGCGCCAGCAGGGTCAGGGCGAGCAGGGGCGGTAGCGCCAACCAAAGGCCTGCCGGCAGAAGCAAACGCCCCTGCCCTCGCCGGCCATCGGCCGCCAGCCTGCGGGCGAGGCGGCCCAAGCCAAGCGCCAAGCCCCAAGTTAGAGCCAAGGCAAAGAGCACGATTCCCAGCTGCAGTAAGGCCGCCGCCGAGCCCAGAAAGCGCTGCGCCAGGTCCGGGTCGCGGAACCAGTCGAGGATCAAGATGGCCAAGGTCGGCGGGGTGTTGGGTCCCAGGATCACCGCCATCTCCACATTGGCGACTCCATAGCTCAGCACCGCGGCCAGAGGCAGGCGGAGAGCCCGCAGGAGGTCCGGCAGGACCGTCTTTAGCCAAGCGGTGACCGGGTGATAGCCAAGGCTGCGCGCCATCGCCAGGCGCCACTCCTCATCCAGGCGCGGCAGGGCGGCCAGCGCCATCAGCAGCAGAAAGGGGGTCTCCTTGGCAACCAGGCCCAGGATCAGGCTGAGGCCCAGGTCGTCTTGCGGAAAGGCAAGATCCGGCGGCCGCTCCCAGCCGCTGGGCCAGGGCGAGACAAAGCGCACCAGCCAGCCACTGGGCATGATCAGGAAGGTCAGGCCCACCGCCAGGGCGATGTGCGGCACGGCCACCAAAGGCGCCAGCAGGGCCTGCAGGCCGCGGCGTAGCCAAAGCGGGCCGGCGGCAAGAAGGGCGATCACCAGGCAAAGCGAGAGGAGTGTGGCGAGAAGCCCGCTGGAGAGACCCAGCAGCGCCGCAGTCCAGAGCCCCGGCTCGGCGAAGAGCTGACGCCAGGGGTCGAGCGTCAGGGACTCGCCGCCCAGCGCCGGGAGATAGCCAAAAGCAGGCAGAACGACTCCAACCAGCCCCAAGAGCACCGGCGCTCCCAGGAGCAGAACGACCACCGCACCAACTGCACCCCCCATGCCTTGCCCTAACTAGCGCCCGCCCGGCCAGGGCTAGCGGCCGTAGCGGCTGGTCCAGGCGGCCTCTAGGGCGCTTGTCCAGGCGGGGTGGGGCTCTGGGAGGCTGGGGGCGGAGGCACCGGGGGTCAGGGGTTGCGGCGGGCTCGCCAGACTTTCGAAGCGGGCGCGCTCAGCCGGGGTTAGGGCGGCGAGAGCGAGGATGGTGGGATCGCCCCAGAGCTGCGGGTCGGCCTTGCGGGCCTGGGCTTCAGACGAGATCAGGAAGTTGATCGCCACCAGGGCGCCGGCCTTGGCGCGGGCGTTGTAAGGGATGGCCAGGAAGTGGCTGTTGCCCAAGGTCCCGCCGTCGAAGAGGTAGGACTCGGTGCTGGCCGGGAAGAGGCCGGTGGCGATGCCGGACTGCAGGTCACCGGGGTTGAAGGAGAAGGCGAAGTCGAGCTCGCCGTCGGCCAGCATCTGCTGCTGCGCCGGTCCGCTGGTTGGATAGCTGGAGCCACCACGCCAGAGCAGCGGGGTGAGCTGGTCGAGGAAATCCCAGAGCGGTGCCGCAGCGGCGTCGAAGGCCGCCTGATCGGCCGGCGGCTTCTCCAAAATGCTGGGATCGGGGGTCAGGGTGATCAGGCCCTGCTTCAAGAAGGTGGTGCCCATGAAGTCGGGTGGCCGGGGGTAGGTCAGGCGCCGCGGGTGCTCCTTGGCCCAGTCCAGAAAGCCGGCGAAGCGGGGCGGTGGTGCGCTCACCTGGTCGGAATCGTAGAGGATATTGAACTGCGCCCGGCCCCAGGGTGCTTCCAGCCCGTCGGTGGGGATGGTGAAGTCCACCAGGGCGGTGGGGTTGTCGACAAGGTCCACCAGCCGCCAGTTGGGCAGCGCCGAGGTGAAGGGGCCAAAGAGGAGGTCATTGGCCTTCATGGCGGCGAAGTTCTCGCCATTGATCCAGATGAGGTCGATGGCCCCGTCGCTATCCTGCCCGGCGGTGCGTTCGGCCAGCACCCGGGTGACGGCGTCGGCGACGTCGCTGATCTTCACCTGGATGAGCTCGACCCCATGGCGCTCCATCAAGGTCTGGCCGGCCCAAGCGATGTAGTCGTTGATTCGCCGGTCGCCGCCCCAAGCGTTGAAGTAGACCTGCTGCCCCCGCGCCGCGGCGGCCACGCTGTCCCAGTCAGACAGATCGAAGGCGTCGGCGCGTGCCTGGGGCGCCATGGCAAGGGCGGCCAACCCGGCCGAGCCGGCTAGGATCTGTCTGCGGGAAAGGCGCATCAGGTGACGGCCCCAAAGGTCAGTGCAGCCTCGGGCAGCGGTTTGTCGAGGATCACGGCCAGGGTGGTCCAGTGCATGACCTCATCGGCAGCGATGCGGGCGGCGAACTGCCCGAAGAGCGGGTCGGAGAAGCGCGGCAGGACCTGGATGTAGGCGTTGGCGGCCGCCTGCTCCAAGCCGAAGGCCAGGTCGAGCACATCGGCGCCGGAGGCGATCAGGTCCAGCTGCAAGCGGTCTGCGTAGACGCTGTCGGATTCCGGCGCCACCGGCTGGCCGCCAATGCGCTCCACCGTGCGGATCAGCAGATCGCGGTGGCGTTCATGGTGGCCCAGGAAGAGCTCCGCCAGCTTTACGCCTTGCGAGGTGAGCAAGCCGGTGCCGGCGCCGGCCTGGTAGGCGAAGACGCCCTCATACTCCAGCGCCAGGGCAGCGTTCAGCAGGTCGGCATCTTGGCTTGTGTCCTGGTCGCTCACCTGGGCGGCCCCGGCCTCCGTCTGGCAGCCGGCGAGCAGCGCTACGGCGGCGCCGGAAAGAAGCAGGCCGCCACCTTGCATGAGCCGCCGGCGTTCTGAACTGGGCTGATCCTTTGTCATGGCTTTCGGCGCTCCTCTCCTACCCCTTTGTCCCCACCATCCGCTCTTGCGGTGCTGAACACCAGGAGACTATACCTGGGCGATGGCTCGGTGATGACACAGCATCGCGAGCTGCCGTGCTGCGGGTGTAGCTCAATGGCAGAGCAGAAGCTTCCCAAGCTTACGACGAGGGTTCGATTCCCTTCACCCGCTCCACCGACCCCGTCCCCATGAAGGCATCCAGGCTGCGCTCCAGCTGCGCCGGCTCCAGGTCGCGCGCGATGACGACCAGCCGGGTGCGGCGGTCCAGGTCCGGCCAGGCCTCCAGCAAGACCGGTGGGTGGAAGAGATGCTGCACGCCGTGGATGGCGATGGGTGCCTCTTCGCCGACAGCATTGACCAAGCCCTTGATGCGCAAGAGCTTGTCGCCGTTGGTGAGGATCATGGTCTCCAGCCAGGTGGAGAGCTTGTCCCAGGCGACAGGCTGATCGCGGGTGATGCAAAAGGCCTTGATGCCGCTGTCGTGCCGCAGGTCAGGGTGGTGGTGGTGATGCTCATGACCGTGGTCATGATGGTGGTGACCATCCGCGGCAGAGGGATAGGCCTCAGCCGCCAGCCAGCGGCGGGCCTGCAGGCTCTTGGTCTCGGCGTTGTAGAGGCCGGCATTGAAGAGTTTCTTCGGGTCCAGTTGCCCTTGCTCCACCTCGTAGATCGGTGCTGCCGGGTTCAGCGCCCGGACCTGTGCGGTGAGCGCTGCCAGAGCCTCGGCGGTGACCAAATCCGGCTTGGTGATCAGCAAGCGGTCGGCAAGCGCCGCCTGTTTCTCCGCCTCCGCTTCGCGTTGCAGTAGGCCCGGCGCGTTGACCGCGTCCAAGGTCGCGACCACGCCGTCCAGGCGATAGAAGAAGCTGACCATGGGATCGCGGATCAGCGTGTGCAGGATCGGCGCCGGGTCTGCCAGGCCCGTGGTCTCGATCACCACCCGGGTGAAGGGCGGCACGGCCCCCTGCTCGCGCTTGAAGGCAAGATCGCGCAGGCCCGCGACCAGGTCGTCACGCACCGTGCAGCAGAGGCAGCCGCCGTCCAGGATCAAGGTGCTCTCATCCACCGTCTTCACCAGGTGATGATCCAGCGGGATCTCACCCAGTTCGTTGACGATGACGGCCATCTGCTCGGCGCCAGGGGCGGCGATCAAGGCTTTCAGCAGCGTGGTCTTGCCACTGCCCAGGAAGCCGGTCAGGACCGTGACCGGAAGCGGCTCCTCGAGGGGTTCGGGGGTGCTCATGCTGCCACTGGCCCGCGGCAGCGGTGCAGCAGCAGCAGCAGGGCTGAGAGCAGCAGGATGGCCCCGGCCTGGTGCAGAGCCCCCAGCGACACCGGCACGACGTTGATGAGGGTCACAATCCCCAGCAAAAACTGCCCGACCGCAGCCAGCGCCACCAAGGCCAAGGCCTGCTTCTGGCTGCCGTTGACGCCGCGTAGCCAGCCCCAGACGGCCAGCAGCAGCGCGCCGATGACAACCAGGTGCGCCAGAAAACGGTGGTTGAATTGCACGGCCGTTGGGTTCTCGAACCAATTCATCAGCCAGGGCTGCAGCAGGCCATAGCCGCGCGGCACGATCTCGCCGTCCATGTAGGGGTAGCTGTTGTAGACCAGGCCCGCATTGAGCCCGGCCACCAGCCCGCCGGAGACCAGGGTCACGACCAAGAGCCCCAGAAGGCCCAGTGTCGCCCAGCGCAAGGCGGTGGTGTTCTGAGCTTCTAGGCTTGGGGGCTCCAGCAGCCTGAGCGCTAAGACCAGTAGGTAGCCGTAGATCACCAGCGCCAGGCCCAGGTGCATGACCAGGCGGTACTGGCTGACGTCGGTGCGGTCGGTGAAGCCGCTGGCGACCATGTACCAGCCCATGAAGCCCTGCAGCGCGCCCAAGGCTAGCGCAATCCAAAGGTGTGGTACCAGCCAGCCCGGCAGCTTGCGCCGCCAGAGGAACCAGATGAAGGGGACGGCGTAGACCAGGCCAATGAGGCGGCCCCAGAGGCGGTGAATCCATTCCCACCAGAAGATGGTCTTGAACTCCTCCAGGGTCATGCCGGCGTTGATCAGCTGATACTCCGGGATGGTGCGATAGAGGGCGAAGACCCGCTCCCACTCTGCGGTGCTGAGCGGCGGCAGAGTGCCGGTCACCGGCGCCCATTCCATGATGGAGAGGCCGGACTCGGTCAGCCGCGTGATGGCGCCGATCACCGCCATGGCGAAGATCATCGCCGCCACGCCCAAGAGCCAAAGGCCCAGACTGCGCAGAGAGGCGAACGGCTTGCTGGAGGAAAGCGTCACTGAAACCATAGCAGGGAGATGTAGGGAAAAGCGGCGCCCTCAGCCAGTCGTCGCAGCTGCGCCAAAGCGCGCTTCGGCGATACTGACCAGGTCTTGGATCGCCGCCTCCTCCTCAGCCGATGCCGTCCTAGGGCCGAAAAGGTTCACGCTGAGCGGCCGTTGCAGGTCTTCGGCAAAGACGGCGTCCCAGCTATCGGGCAGGTAGGCCTGAGCCACCTTGGCATTGTCCGCGGCAAACTGGCGGGTCACCTCCGCGCGCAAGGCCTCCGTCATGCCGGCGAAAGCCCTGTCATTCCATCCACGCTCGTCAGCGGCTGCTGTCACGAAGCGGCGCAGCGCGTGCAGCTGACGGCGATAGCGGCGCCTGCCGCCGGCCCTGGCCAGGCGGTAGAAGACTTCCACCGTCAACGGCCCTGGCGTGGGATTTCGCAGCGCTGGGCCGCTCGACAGGGTGGCGGCGTCCAGTCGGTCGGCCAGACCCGTTGCCTCAAGAAAATCGGCAAGGATGCCGCGGTCCTTGGTCTCTCGGTTGTAGGGCCGCAGCAGGAGCGCGCTGGGGGCCGCCGTTTCCCAGCGCTGCAAGAGGCGGCCGTAATGAAAGATCGACTCCTTGAGAGCAGAGGGCGCCCAGTCCGCAAAGCGCTGCTTACAGTTCAGCAAGCGCACCCTCTGCGCATAGAGGGAGTTCAGGAGCTCGTCCTGCGGGCGCAGGTAGAGGAGCACCTGGACCTCCAGCCCCCAGCCCTGCAGCAGCCGCACCAGGCGCCGCGGTACGCGTGAGAAGCGTCCCAGCGTGCTGAACATCTCCGAGGAGAGGATCAGCACCTCCTCCTCCTCGCTCTCCCGCACCTGCCGCTCAAGCCAGGCCAAGGTGGGTTGTTCGGGATCGAAGAGCCGGTGCCGGGTCAGCTCGTAGAAGAGGTTGCGCTGGCTGCCGGTGGTCTCTCCGCAGAGGGGATAGAGGAGGCCCGCCTGCCGCAGCCGGCCTGCATTTTCCATGAAGACCTGTTGCAGGGCCGAACTGCCGGTCTTCAGCCCGCCGATGTGCAGAATGCAGCGGCGCATGCGCCGGCTTGGTTCCCTCCTGGCGCCAGCCTAGCTCATCGGCAGATGGCGGGCGCGGGCGGCCCGTTCGATGGCGGCTGATATCAGGCGGCCCAAGCGCAGGTGGTTGCGCAGCAGCTCCAGCATGCGGGCCTCGGTCTCGGCCACCACGCCGTTGGCCGCGGCGACATCGCAGGCGATGACATAGGCAGTCTCGCGCAGGCGCTCCGGCAGGGCCTCGACAATGCCGGTCAAGGCCATCTGCAGGCCCTCTTCCTCCTGCAGCACCGTCCCGCAGCGCCGGGCGTCATCGGGCAAGTGGTCGATGTCATAGTCGCGGAAGACCGGCAGCTGGCGAACCAGATTGCCCATGGTCTGCAGCTCGGAATCCTCGATCAGGCGGTCGCTGCCGGCGACCAGGACCATGCAGGCGATGAGGGCGGAATGGGGGGTGAACATGGGCTCAGGAAACTCCTCGGCGCCCGGGCTGGGCCGGGCCTGGCGGGTCGGTAAGAACTGACCCAAGCCACTAGAACAAAGGCAGAGCAGCTGGCAACACCCCAGGTCCGCTTTTGTGACCACAAGGCACTCTGTACCATTCAGGATGGTTGGTCAGCGAAGAATACATGCAATGATTGCTTTTTCGCCTGCTGAATGTCTCTTCACTAGCAAAGCGGCACTCTAGGGCGTATGTTTTCGTCATGACGATGAAACTGACACCCGACCAAGAGGCCGTCGTGAAGCAGGTCGTCGACGCTGGCTTGGCCGAGTCCGCGGAGGCCTTCGTGTCCGAGGCCTTGCGCGATCAGCAGGATGAGTTGGCGCAGAACGCCGCCGTGAAGCAGTGGCTCCGAGACGTTGTCGTGCCGGCGCATGAGGAGTTCATGAAGGACCCGTCGCAGGGCCGAACCCTTGCGCAAATGCGGGCTGAACTCCTCGATGACTAGGTGAGGATTGTCTTTTCGGCGCGGGCTCAGCGGGATCTACATCAGCTAAAAGCCTGCATCGCGCGGGAATCCTACGCCTCCCGCGCAAAGTCCTACTTCGACCGTCTTCTTAACACCTGCGAGAGCTTATCGACCTTTCCACGACGCGGAATGGCCCACGACGACGTCCTGCCAGGCCTGCGCACCATCGTTTTCGAAGGCCGAACCATCATCGCCTATTCGGTATCAGGCGACACCATCAGAATTCAAGCCGTGTTCCATGGCGGCCAGAACTGGAAGGAGCGCCTCCAAGAGGGTTAGCCCGTCTAGCCCCCGTGTGAGGCCATGCGTCTCACTGTGGTGGCCGGTGCTGGACCCTGACGTGAGAGCAGCGGCAGTCTCGGCGCCGTCATGCTCGCCATCGTCAATGTCATCCTGCCAGTCTTCGCCATCATGGCCGCCGGCTATGCCTGCGGCCGCCTCGGCATTTTGGGCGAGGGCTCCAGCCAGGCGCTGAACGCCTTCGTCTTCTACGTCGCCCTGCCGGCGCTCTTCTTCATCGCCATGGCGCAGGTGCCGGTGTCGGAGGCGCTGAACCTGCCCTTCATCGCCGCCTACATGGGTGGCATCCTAGCCGTCTTCGCGCTGGCCATGGTGATTGCCACCTTCCTGTTCCCCAACCGGCCCAGCGCGCTCGCCCTCCACGGGCTGTCAGCCGTCTTCTCCAACACCGGCTACATGGGCATTCCGCTTTTGCTGGTGGCCTACGGCGATCCAGCGCGCATGCCCGGCATCATCTCCACCGTTATCAACGGCGCTGTCCTGGTGGGCCTCATCACCATCATCATGGAGATCGACCACGCCGCCGGTCAGAGGCCGCTCGCCATCGTCGGCAAGGTCTTGAGTGGCGTCTTCAAGTCGCCGCTCATCATCAGTGCCATCGCCGGCCTGACGGCCTCAGCCCTGCAGGTTCCGATCCCCACCGCGGTCGAGACCTTCTGCAATCTGCTGGGCGTCACCGCCGGCCCCTGCGCCCTCTTCGCCATCGGTCTCTTCATGGTCGGCAAGTCAGTCACGACAGGTTTGCCGGAGGTCCTCTGGGTCACCATCCTGAAGCTTATCGCCCAGCCGCTGGTGACTTATTGGCTGGCCTACTACCTGCTGCCACTCTCGCCGGTCGAAGCTGCCTCCGCCGTCGTCCTGGCTGCGCTGCCGACAGGCGCCCTCACCTTCGTGCTGGCGCAACGCTACGAGGTCTATCTGCAGCGTTCCGTCGCCGTGATCCTGATCTCGACAGTGGCCTCGATCTTCAGCCTCTCGGCGCTCTTCATCTACTTGGAGATTGGCTAGTCACTTGCGGCGATGAGCAAGCTCATCGCACCCGGCACCGGCCCGCACCCCCGCCCGGCCACCCATATGTGGACGGCCCCTTGCTTGCAAGAGGATAGAGGCGAGGTGCGTTGGGTCGCTTGCATCCATATGTCCGGCCTATTGTTGCGGTCTCGATCGACCGCTGGCCAAGATGGTTTCCGCGACGGGAGTGCCTAACACGAAAGCGGCGTCTAGCGCCGTTGGGTGGCCCGGCGTGTCTCTCGTCCCGGATCGACCGATCCCACCATCTCCTCTTCTCCGGCAAGCAGCGGCATCGACCGGGCAGAGGCACAGCAGTCGCCCCGGCCCGGTCGATCTTGCCTGGTCGATCTCGTTCAGGCGGCCCTGGACGCCGCCGTGGACAGGCGGGCGAGATCGAAGGGTTCGCCGGTGACCATTAGTTTCCACGCGATGCGGGCTATCTTGTTGGCCAGCGCCACGGCGGCAAGCTTACGTGGCTTGCGCTGCAGCAGGCCTGCCAGCCAAGGCGACACAGGGCCCCGGCCGTGCAAGGCCTGGCGGATCACAGCCATCGCCCCGACCACCAGCACGCTGCGCAGCGCCGGGTCACCAGCCCGGGTGATCACCCCGAGCCGTGTCTTGCCCGCGGTTGAGTGATCCTTCGGCGTCAGGCCGAGCCAGGCCGCGAAGTGGCGACCCGAGCGGAACTGTCCGGCGTCGGGGACCTTCATCGCCAGCAGCGTCGCTCCGATCGGACCCACTCCGGGAATGCGCGCCAGCCGACGGCTCTCGGCCTTCTCGCGGTGCCACGCCATCAAGCGGGCATGCACCTCAGCGATCTGCACCTGAAGCCGGGCGTACTCCTCGCCGTGCAGAGCAAAGAGCGCCCGTGCCTGCTCAGGCAGCCGCTCGTCCGAGGCGAGCCGCGCCAGTAGCGCCTCGATCTTGTCCAGCCCCTTGGCGGCGATGAAACCGAACTCTGCAGCATGACCGCGGATCGCGTTGCTCAGCTGCGTGCGGTTGCCGATCAGCCGGGCGCGCAGGCTCACCAGCATCAGTGCCGCCTGCTGCTCTTCCGTCTTGACGCCAACAAAGCGCATCGTCGGCCGGCTCATCGCCTCGCACAGAGCCTCGGCGTCGGCCGCGTCGTTCTTGTTGCGCTTGACGTAGGGCTTCACGTACTGCGGCGGCATCACCTTCACCTCATGCCCCAGCGCTCTCAGAGAGCGTGCCCAGTAATGCGACGCGCCGCCGGCCTCGATGCCGACCGTGGTCGGCGCAAGCCCGTCAAAGAACGCCAGCACATCCTTACGACGCAGCTTGCGACGCAACACCACCTGCTCCTGACCATCGACACCGTGAAGCTGAAAAACGTGCTTGGACGTATCCATACCAATTCGGATAATCTCGCTCATGGACGGCTCCTCTGCTTGAGATCTTAGACGACCTCACTCTGGCACATTGATGCCGTGGGGGCCGTCCACCCCATCACGAGAGTATCCTGGACTGGGTGGCCGGGCGGGGGAGAGGGCCGGTGCCACAAGGATCACGTCAGTGACCCTCAGAACTCAGAAACCCCCGGACTTCAGTGACTGCGTCGGCCAAGCCGCAGCGGACCACCGGCACCGCGTCCGGGAAGGCCGTCAAGAAGCGGCTGGGGAAGGCGCCATCCAGCATGACCAGGACGCCGCGGTCACCCTCTTGCCGGATCAGCCGGCCAAAGGCCTGGCGCAGGCGGCGGCGCACGCTCTCTTCATCGAAGGCCTTGCCGCCGAAGTGCTTGCGCCGCTCCCGGTGGCGGATGTCGGGGCGCGGCCAGGGCACGCGGTCGTAGACCAGCAGGCGCAAACTGTCGCCTGGCACGTCGATCCCGTCGCGCAAGGCGTCCGTCCCCAGAAGGCAGGTATCACGCTCACTGCGGAAGATATCGACCAGAGTCCCGGTATCCAGCGGATCGACATGCTGGGCGTAGAGCGCCAAATCCGCTGCGGCCAAGCGTTCCGCCAACAAGGGATGCACCGCCTTCAAGCGCTGGATCGCGGTGAAGAGCCCCAGACTGCCGCCGCCCGCTGCGGTGAAGAGGCTGGCCATGGCGGCGGCCTGCGCCGGCGCGCGCCGCTTATCCACATCGCCGACGATGAAGACCCGCGCCTGGGCGGCGAAGTCGAAAGGGCTCAAGAGCTTGGCGCGGATCGCGGGGCTTGCCAGGTGCAGCGCCCCACTGCGCGCTTCCGCGACACGCCAGTCTTCCTCTACGTCGCCGCTGCTGCCGGTGAGCGTGGCAGAGGTCACGGCTACCCCATGGGCCGCCTCCAGCACCACTTCGGCAAAGGGCTCCATGGGATCGAGCCAGTGGCGATGCAGGCCGACGTCCTGCGCGCGCCCCTCGATCCGCTCGATCGCCATCCAGTCGATGCGGTCGCTCGGCGTCTCGCTCTCCAGCGCGGCCAGCATGGCCTGCCAACCCTCTAGACGCAGCAGAACGCGACGGTTGATACCGCGCAGCGCCCCTTCCAGCCGGCGGCGCTGATCGCTCTCCATGGTTTCCGGCTCTTCGTCCAGCATCCGCTGCAGGCACTCGGCCAAGAGGCGCAGTGGCTTGCTCAGCGTCTCCAGCGCCGTGGTGAGGCGACGCGCCGCCGTCAGCACAGGCGGATCGACAGGCTGGCTGTCGCATTCCAAGTCGTAGTCGCCGCCCGCGCTCTCGGCCGTGCGGGCTTCGACCTGCGCGGCGACTGCCGCCAGAAAGCCCTCCGCTGGGCCGCGCGGCGCCTTGCTGCCCAGGCGCTGGCGCCAGCCTTCCGCCGGCAGGGCGGCGGCGGCAACCAGGCTGTCCTGCAGTGCTGCTGCGGCCTTGACGTCATCCAGCACCAGGTCTTCCAGCCGCCGGCGCAGACCGCGCAGGCGCGCCGCCCCGCGCCCGCTCTCCCCGCCCAAGAGCCAGCGGCGCAGATCCTGGGTCTCGCGCCCGGTCAGGTGCAAAGCAAAGGCGGAATCGGCGGAATCGAAGAGGTTATGGCCCTCATCGAAGACCAGCCGCAGCGGCGGGTTCTGCTCGTCCAGTGCGCCGGCGGCTTGGGCCATAGTCAGCGCGTGATTGGAGACCACCAGGCGTGCCCGCTTCGCCCGGCGCTGCGAGCGCTCGATGAAGCAGCGGCCATAGTGCTCACAGGCCGAATAGATGCACTCGCCGCGCCGATCGGTGAGGCCCAGGGTGCGCGCCCGGCCAACCAAATCCGGCAGCCAGCCGGGGAAGTCGCCGCCGACCATGTCCCCGTCCCGGCTGACTAAGGCCCAGCGGGCCATCAGCGCCAATGCCAACAAGTCGCCGGGCCGTCCCATGACGCCGCCCACGGCCTCAGCGAAGTTCAGCAGGCAGAGGTAGTTCTCCCGTCCCTTGCGCAAGGCCACCTTGGCCGCCCGCTCCACCGGGTCGGGATAGAGCCGCGTCAGCTCTCGTTCCAGCTGCCCCTGCAGCGCGCGGGTGTAGGTGGAGAGCTGGACGGTGCCGCTGTTCCGCTCCGCCCAGACGCCGGCGGGGGCGAGATAGCCCAGGGTCTTGCCGACACCGGTGCCGGCTTCGGCCAGCACCAGGGCCGGCTCGCCGCGTGCTACCGGCGGCCGGAAGGCGAGCGAGAGGGCGGAGGCGTAGTCGGCCTGCTGCGGCCGGTCTTCCGCCGTGGGCCCGCGCAGTGCTGCCAACGCGGCACGTGCCTCCTCCTCACTCACCGGTTTCTGGCTGGAGGGGGACGGCGGCCCTTCGTCCTGCCAGCGCGGCAAACGCTCCCAGACCGCCAATCCACGCGCTGCCGGTGCAGCCGCCTCGTCGATCCCCAGGGCACGCAGCAGCAGGGCGCCCCAGCTCCAGCCTTCCTGTGCCAAGGTGAAGGCTAGGCCGCGGGCCTGCCGTGGCTTCACCTGATCGGCCTCCGCCAACAGCAGGCCGGCGGCGCGTTGCAGCAGCAAGGCCTGGTCCAAGGCGTCTTCTGGTTCAGGCAGGCCCAAGGCCAGCGCCAGCCCGCGCGGGGTCGGTACAGTCAAGCTGGCTGGGCGGACGAAGGCGAAGAGTTCCAGCAGGTCCAAGGCCGGAAAGGGTCCCACACCCAAGCGGCGGCAGAGGGCCGGCAGATGGCAAACCAAAGGCGGCGCCTCGCGTGCCATCTGCGCCGCTTCCTGCGCGCTGGGAGAAAGCTCCTCCCCCTCGTCAGTTACCAGCAGCAGCTGCCCAGCATTGGCCAAGATCAACGCCGGCGCGGTCAGGCGCTGGGAGACCGCAGTTGGGCTAGAGGAGGAGATGGTCCGATCGGATGGCATGGTCGGCGCCACCATAGGCATTGACCGGGCGTCTCCCTAGCAGCTTTGCGCCTGGATCATTGCTGCAAACCAGCACAATCGGTTGTGGCGACGGCACGCGGGCCCCAGGTCCCGACGGCCAAAGGATGCGGAGATATCCGATGAAAACGATAACCCGACGCCTTCTGCTGGCCTCTACCGCCGGCATTGCCCTGATGACCAAGAGCGTAGTGGCGGAGGCCCCATAGGCAGGGTGACGGCCCTCGCCGGGCGGGTCCTGCGAGAGCGCAGCGGCGTCCTGCTGCCCTTGGCCGTGGGGCAGGCGCTCTATGTCACGGATGTCCTGGTGACCGGGGCTGACGCCAGGCTCGAGGCCGTTCTAGGCGACGGTGCGACTTTGGTACTGGGCGCTGGCAGCCGCTGCGAGCTGCAACACCTGCACTTGCCGACCCGCGAAGCGCCAGGCCAGGGGCTCTTTGTGATCAGCGGCGGCATCTTGCGCTTGCTCATGACCAAGGGCGCCTGGGAGGGCTTCGAGGTGCGCGGCACCACGGCAATCGCCTCCGTCCGCGGCACCGACTTCGTGGTGGCCAGCACGAGAGCGACGACCGCGGTCTTCGTGGTCAGCGGCATTGTCGCGGTTGCGGGCGATGCGGGCGGCAGCAGCCGGCTGGGCCCAGGTGCCGGCATCGACATCGCATTGGGCGAAGCAGCCGGGCGGAGCCGGCGGTGGCCGCAGGAGCGTGTCGTACGTACCCTCGCCCAAGTCCCGCTCAGCCGCTGAGCGGAAAGATGTCTGGCTCGCTCGCCTCAGACCTGCGCAGCCGCTCGTCACGCCGAATGCGGCCGCGCACCCCCAGCAAGGCGTCGGGCTGCAGCTCCAGCACCTGAAAACGCAGCGGATCGACGGGGCCCGGCAGCACCAAGCCGACCTCATGCGCATTCCGAAAGCCGTAGGCGCCGTAGTAGGAGGGCTCGCCCACCACCACGCAGAGCCGATGGCCCTGCTGTTTCGCTGTGGTCAGACCGTGGCGCACCAAGGCCTTGCCGATGCCTTGGCCTTGCAAGGCCGGCTCGACCGCCAGGGGACCTAAGAGGATGGCCGGCATGGCCTCAATCAGGATCGGCCAGAAGCGCAGCGAGGCCAGCAGATCGCCCTCGGCAGAGAGGGCGGCAAAGGACAGCTCGGCCAAGGCCGGGTGGCCCTCACGCAGGCGATAGACCGTCCGGTCCTGACGCGAGGTGCCGAAGGTGCGGTCGAGCAGCGGCTCGACCTGAGAGGCGCTTGCAGGGGTCTCTTGGACGATTCTAAAACTGGGCATGAAACCTGATCCTGCTGGCCGCCCGGGCAGGACTGGACGCCGAAACTGCCGGGACGGTTGAAACGTGACGCACATAGAGCGGTAGGCCGCAGCGCGTGCTACGGACGGTCGGGAGCCTCTATCGTCGTCGTCGCAACCTCATCGGGTCGGGTAGCCTCTCGCAGGTTTTCTTAGCCCGTGCCTAGCAGCCGGGTCGGAGCCCGGCAAGCACGATCTTTGCGCCTCAGGTCCGGAACTGCGTCTTGTCCGTACCCTGATAGAGGTTGGCCACCTGCCGCTGCACCGCATCGGCATGAGCGGCCTTGGCCGCATCGTCCAGATCAGCCTGAGGTGCTGGCTCCAGGTCGTAGTGGCCGCAGGTGTCCGTACCACGGACCAGAGTGGCGCTGTCACGCAGGCCCTTCTGGCGGACCTCGGGCGGGATGTAGCGGATGGCGAGGCCGATACGGCGGTCATTGCTGGCGTTGGCCGCGGAGCCGTGTGCCAGCTTCACGTGATGCAGCGAGGCCTCGCCGGCTTTCAGCGGCATGGCGACCGCCTCGTCCTCGTTGACGTCGATCGCCAGCTCTTGCCCACGGGAGAGCAGGTTATGCTCATGGAAGGTGTCGCGGTGTTCCACCTGTGGCCAGCGATGGCTGCCGGGGATCACCTTCATCGCCCCGCTCTCGAGCGGCGCATCGGAGAGCGCGACCCAGACGGTCAGGACATCGTCGGGGTCGAGGCCCCAATAGGTCGCGTCCTGGTGCCAGGAGACAAAGCCCGGGTCATGCGGCTCTTTGATGAAGAAGTTGGTGGTCCAGCAGAAGAGATTGGGGCCCAGGATGTCTTCCGCCGTGTCGAGGATCACGGGATGGCGCACCAGGTCTGCTGCCCAGGTGAAGAGCAGATGCACCTTGTGGCGCATGCCGCTTTCCAGATGGCCGCCGATCTGCGCCTCGGTGGCCTCCAGCGCCTGGCGGTAGCTCTGCGCGTCGGCTTCCGACATCACGCGAACCGGGAAGTAGTAGCCGTCGCGCGCATAGGCCTCGACGGCCGCGCTGCTCAGCTTCTTGGGCATGGGTTTCCTCGCCTCTTTGTTGCGTTGGTCAGATAATATATCAAAATCAGCTCGCCGTTTGAAGCGTTAGGAGCCTTCTAGGCTGGCAAAGAAGGTCAACAGCAAGGCCGCCAGTTCCTCCGGCTGCTCCTCCGGGACGAAGTGGCCGCAGTTCTCGACCACAGCGCCACGGACGTCGTCGGCCACGTGGCGGAGAGACTCCTCCGGCTCGCGCGCCCGGCCACGGGCCTTGGTGCCGCCGATGCCCAGGCAGGGCATGGTCAGCCGCCCGCCGGCGGCCTGCCAAGCTTTCGTATCGGCCGCGTCCTGCGGCAGGGCGCGGTAGAACTCGAAGCCGGCCCGGAGCGCACCCGCCTGGCGGTAGCAGCGGAGATACTCGGCGAAAGCCGGCTCGGAGATGGCGTCGGGGCGATAAGCGAACTCCCGATAGAACCAGCCCAGATAGGCCTCTTCCCGCCCGGTCACCAGGGCCTCCGGCAGATCGAGAGTCCGGTGGAAGGCGTGATGCCAGCGCTTGCCGCCTTGGCTGAAATCACCGCCGGCACCAGGCACTACGACGTCGATCAAAACGAAGGCACGCACGGCCTCCGGATGAGCGGCGGCCAACGCAAAAGCCGTGGGACCACCCCAGTCGTGGCCGACTAGGAGGAACTGCTCAATCCGAAGGTGGTCGGCCATCAGTTGCCAGATGTCGGTGGCCACCGTCTTCTTGTCATAGCCACCGGCTGGCCGGCCGCTATCCCCAAGGCCGCGCAGATCCGGCATGATGACCCGGTAGCCGGCCGCGGTCAGGTGTGGCAGGACCAGGTGCCATTCGTACCAGGTCTGCGGCCAGCCGTGCAGCAGGAGGAGCGGCGGCCCCTCCTCCGGTCCAGCCTCGACGTAGTGGGTGCGGAAGCCGTTGGTCTCGGCAAAGCCGTGGCGAAGATCTTGCATCTTGAGCCCCCTATCCCAGCAGCACGCGCGGCAGCCAGAGCGCCAGGTCGGGGAAGGCGAAGACCAGGGTCAGCCCAATGAACTGCAGGATGATGAAGGGCCAGAGCGCCTTGTAGATGTCCATCAGGCTGATCTCTGGCGGTGCCACCCCCTTTAGATAGAAGGCAGCTGGCCCAAAGGGCGGCGAGAGGTAGGAGATCTGCATGTTCATGCAGAAGAGCACCCCGAACCAGACCGGATCATAGCCCAGCGCGACGATGGCCGGCACGAAGATCGGCATGGTCAGCAGCAGAATGCCGATCCAGTCCATGAAGAGGCCCAGCACGATCAAGACCAGCATCATGACGGCCAGGATCATCCAGGGCTCCAGGGGCAACCCAGTGATGAAGCCCTGTACGAAGGCAGTGCCGCCCATCAGATTGTAGACGCCGATCAGCATATTGGCGCCGAAGGTCAGCCAGAGCAGCATGCCGCAGGCGACCATGGTCTGACGCAGCGCGTCATGGATCATCCGCCAGCTGAGCTCGCGCCGGATGATGGCGGACAGAAGAGCGCCGATCACGCCCATGCCCGCGGCCTCACTGACCGAGGCGATGCCGGCATAGATCGTGCCCATAACGAAGGCGGCGACGAAGAGCGGCAAGGCCAGGCCCTTCAGCAGCATCAGCTTCTCGCGCGTCGGCATCTGCCGCTCTTCGGGCGAGGCCGCCGGGCCGAGGCTGGGGTCGATGTAACAGCGGATCAGGATGTAGGCGATGTAGAGCGCCGCCAGGACCAAGCCCGGGATCACCGTGGCAACGAAGAGGTCGCCGATCGAGACGTTAGCCGTCAGGCCATAGATGATCAGCACGATGGAGGGCGGGATCATGGTGCCCAAAGAGCCGCCGGCGCAGACCGTGCCGATCGCCAGGCTCTTGGAATAGCCGTGCTTCAGCATCTGCGGCAGCGCCAAGAGACCCAAGAGCACGATCTCGCCGCCGATGATGCCGGTCATCGCCGCCATGATGACGGCCACCATCATAGTCTGGATCGCCAGGCCGCCGCGCAGGCCGCCTGCAAAGATGTACATGGCCCTAAAGAGATCCTTGGCGACGCCGGAACGTTCCAGGATCGAGGCCATGAATATGAACATGGGCACCGCCACGAAGGCGAATTCCGTCACCAGGGTGTAGGTGCGGCTGGCAATGAGGAAGAGGCTGTTGGGCCCGAACTGCAGCAAGGCCGCGACGACGGCGACGGAGGCAGTGACGAAGGCCAGCGGCAGGCCCATGACGAGCAGCACGAAGATGCCGCCCGCCATCAGCAGTGTGATGGTCGAGATGTCCATTTTCTACTAGTCCACCTGGGCGTCGCTGGTCGGGATGGAATGACCGCGGATCAGGCGGATCAGGAAGGCGAAAGACTGGATCAGGATGGCGATACCGCCGACCACCAGAGCCGTCTTCACCAACACCGGTGTCGGCTGGTTCCAGGCGGAGGCCGAGGTCTCCCATTGCTGGATAGAGCGTTCGGCAACCCCCCAGCAGGCGTAGATGAAGACACAGAGGTAGGCGCAAATCAGCGCCTGATTGAAGATCTCAATCCGGCGCTGCCAGTGCTTGGGCAAAAGCTGCACGACGACAAAGATACGAACATGCGCCCCGCGCTGCATGGCGTAGACGCCGCCGAAGATGAACCCCAGCGCGGTCAGCGCAATCACACTTTCATGCGCCCAGATGGTCGGCGCGTTGAAGAAATAGCGGGCAACAACCTCAAAGCCGATGATGGCGACCGAGAGAAAGTAGACATAAGACATGGATTCGCCGATCACGCGCGAGCAGCGATCGACCAGAGGCAGCTTTTCCATACGGGCAGGTCCCAATTTCCGACTGAAAACCGACCGAACCTCCGGTCTTCAGGGCCGGTGCCGCGGTTGTTTACAACCAGGTCCTAAAAGAACGTCCGGGCCGCCCCCAAGATCGAGGGGGCGGCCCGGTTAAGGCACGAAGGGTTACTGGTCGAGCAGGTTCAGCTCTTTCAGCCAAGCCACCTGCGACTCATAGATCTTGTTCGCCAGCTCACTGCGGCTGGCATACTCCTTCCAGACCTCCGCAGCGATGGCACGCAGCTTCTTACGCTCTTCGGCCGACCACTCGATGATGGTGGCGCCCTCTTCCTTGGCCTTGGCGACCGCCTCGATATCCGCGACGGCGATGGCCCCGATCATGTCGGCGTTGAAGGCCCGGACCGACATCTCGACCAGGGTCTTCAGATCATCCGGCAGCGCGTTCCAGGCATCCATGTTGATGGCGATCTCAGCCGTCGGCATGGAGTGCAGACCCGGATAGATCGGGTACTGGGCGATGCCGTGATAGCCCAGGTCCTGGTTCATCGAGATGGTGCCCCAGTCGGTGCCGTCGATCACGCCACGCTCCAGCGAGGTGTAGACCTCAGAGCCCGGAATGTTAACCGGGGCCGCACCGATGCGGTTGAAGATGTCGTGGGAGGGGCCTTCCGGCATGCGCAGCTTCACGCCCTCGAAGTCGGCGAGCGAGCGGACCGGCTTGTTCACCGGGATCGATTCCACGCCCCACCAGATTGGGCCCACGAAGAAGAGGTTGTGCTGGGCATAGACCTCGCGGGCCAGTTCCAACCCGCCGCGGTAATAGAACCAATACTCCATCTGGTAGGGGTTCTCGTAGGCGGCGTTCAAGTCACCGATCATGGCGAAGGCGGCGTCGCGGCCGGAGAAGTAGATGGGCGCGGTGTGCTGGCCCTGCAGGATACCGGCGCCGACCGCGTCCAGGGTCTCGTTGTGCGCAACGACGGAGCGAACGGGCAGCGGCTCGATGGTGAGACGGCCGTCACTGGCCTCGGTCAGATCGCTGGCCCACTTCTCGAATACCTTCTGGTTGATGGTGCCGGCACTCCAGAGCGACTGGATCTTCCAGACCTCCTGGGCCTGGACGCCGCCGGCGGCCAGGCTCATCGCGGCGGCCAGAAGACCGCCTTTGATCAACATCTTCGACATGGAACATCTCCCTTTTGTTTGTCCCTGTTCAGATCGGGTGGTTACAAGGCTTAGGTGAGGTTTGTGCGGAGGGCTGCTTCCAGCTTCTCCCGCTCTTCTTCTTTCATTGAATAGCTATGGTCAGCGTCCGGGAACTGCCCAGCCCGCACCTCTGCGGCATAGGTCTGAAGCGCCTCGACCGCGATGCCGGCCAGGTCGGCGTAGCGCTTGGAGAACTTCGGCTTGAACCGGTCGAAGCTGCCGAGAAGATCGGCGCCCAGCAGCAGCTGGCCGCAGCTGGCGCTGCCGGCGCCGATGGCGAAGGTGAAGATCTCCACCGCCGCGTCGACGGCCTTGGCGACCGGGGCCGGCACGGCCTCGATCTCGAAACCGACGGCGCCAGCGGCCTCGATCGCCTTGGCGTCCTCGATGATCTCCAGCGCGTCTTCGGCGGTCTTGCCCTGCAGACGGAAGCCGCCGTAGCTGTGCACGAAGTGCGGGCACATGCCGACGTGGCTCATCACCGGTACACCTGCATCCGCGATGGCCTTGACGATATGCGCCTTCTCCCGCCCGCCTTGCATCTTCACCACATCGCAGCCGCTCTCTTTCATGAAGCGCAGCGCGTTGGCGACCCCGATTTCGGGCGTGGCATAGCTGCCGTAAGGCATGGCGACCATGATCATGGTGTTGGGCGCGCCACGGCGGACTGCGCGCACATGCTCGATCATCTGATCGACGGTCATCGGCAGGGTGTTGTCGTGGCCGTAGGTGATCATACCCAGGCTGTCGCCGACGGCGGCGATATCGATCCCAGCACGCTCCGCCCAGACCGCCATGGGGAAGTCAGGCACCGAAACCATCACGACCTTTTCGCCAGCGCTTTTGCGCGCTTTCAGATCAGGTACGGTCAGTTTCTTACGCTGATCGCTCACCGATGGCCTCCCCACTCACCCTCCCCGCAGCGCTCTTCGTATCTTTGTTGCGCAACGGCTTAAGCCACATTGTATGGGGGGAGCGGGCTCAGCGAACAAGGGTTTTGCACGAGATAGGCGCAGGAAAGCGGACCCTGCTCGCCAATCGCGAAAGGGGCTGATATATCACTCTACTATCAGGAGGGATATCAGGCCAGGTTGGCTGGGGCGCCAGGATTCGAACCTGGGAATGGCGATACCAAAAACCGCTGCCTTACCGCTTGGCTACGCCCCATTGGCCTGGTGAGCGCGGACGTTAGCTTTCCGGCCCGCGCGCTGCAAGACTTGAGCTAGGCCGCCCGATCAGCGCCGGCAAGACCAGGAAGACAGCCGCCAGCACGCAGGCCAAGGCCAGCAGCAAGAGCTGCCCCATGCTGGCCGTGCCGGGGTGGTTGGAGAGCGAGAGCGCGCCGAAGGAAGCGAGAGTGGTGAGCGCGGAGACTAAGACAGCGCGGGGCGTGGCATTCTCCATCAAGGGCTTGTCCGGTGCCTCGCGCCGGCGGGCGACCAGATGCAGCCCGCTGTCGATCCCCAGCCCAAAGAGCAGCGGCAGCACGATCACATTGGCGAAGTTCAGCTCGACGCCGAAGGCCACCGCCAGCCCACCGCAATAGAGCGCTGCCAGGACCAAGGGCAGAAGGGCCGCAAAGGAATCATCCAGCCGCCGCAGCACCAGGAAGACCAGCAGGGCCACCAGCCCAAAGGCCAGCAGGCTGGCTGTGGCAAAGGCCTCGATCACCGTCTGGCCGGCAGCGACCAGGGTGACGGCATCGCCGCCAGCAGTGGGTGCCACGGCCAGCACGGCCTCGACAAAGTCCTCACGCAGAGCCGGGTCGCGCAGATCCTCCAACGGGCGGATCTCCACCAAGGCTTGGCCATCGGCCGCGATGTAGCGGCTGGCCAGGTTCTGTGGCAGGTCCTGCAGACCGAAGGGTCCAGCATTCAAGGCGGCACGCAGTGTGTCCAGTGCGCTCGGCAGATCACCGATCAAGGCTGTCTCCAGCGCGGGCAGCTGGTCTGGGCTTTGCAGGAAGATCGCCAGGGCGGCAGCGAGGCCCGAGGCCGGTCCGACCAGCTGCTCCGGTGCCGTGCGTAGGCCGGCGATCAAGGCCGCCACCGCCGCCTGCCGCTCCTCTGCCGTCGGCTCTGAGGCAGCTGGTCCGGTGAAGAGCAAGGGCGCCAGCAGGAAGGAGGCATCGCCCAGCTGCGCTAGCTTTTCATCCTGATCCTTGGGCACGAAGCTCTGCAAGGTCACGGCCGAATCCACCTCCGGCAAGGCGCGCAGCGCTTCAGCGACGGCCTCCGCTTGCGCCAGGTCCGGCAGCAGGACCTCAGCGCGATAGGGAACGGCACGCGGGTCCGACATGACCTCGACCAGGGCCTGTACGGAGGGAGAGTCCGGATCACGCAGGCTCAAAGGATCGTTGTCGAAGCGCAGATTGGTGATCGCGACCCCGGCGGCCAGAGCCAAGAGCGCAGCCAGCACCAAAACGGCCCGCCGCCGATCGGCCAGGCTCGACTCCAGCCGGGCGGCCAGCGCACCGGCGGCAAAGTTCAAGGGCGGGGTGCGCAGCAGCAGCAGGGTGGCGGGCAGCAGAGTGAAGCAAAGGAAGAGCGCGATCGCGATCCCGCCGGCGGAAATCAGCCCCAGCTCGGCCAGCCCCAGATAGTCGGTCGGCAAGAAGGCAAGGAAGGCGACGATGGAGCTGATAGCGCAGAGCCAGAGCGCCGGTGCCTGCACCCGCGCACCGGCAACGGCCGCCTCAGCCTGAGGCAAGCCGGCCAGACGGAACTCACTGCTGCGCAGCAGGGAGTGGATGGCATAGTCCACGGATAGGCCGATGAAGAGCACAGCGAAGGCGACGGAGAGCAGGTTCAAGCGCCCAACCGCCAAGGTCGCAAAGCCGGCGGTGAGCGCAAGACCGACGACCAGCAGCAGACCGACACTGACCGCTGCTCGGATCGAGCCCAGGCCGCGCCAGAGGATCAGGGCAACCAGCGCGAAGGACAGCAGCCCGATGCCGGCAATGTTGGTGCGGATGGAGCGTAGCTCGTCAGCCCTCAGCGCCGGCTTCCCGGTCAATAGCACCTCAATGCCCTGGGCCTCCAGATTGAGCGCGCGAGCGGTCTTCTGCACGCCCTCCATGGCCGCTTTGGCCGGTGCGAGGCTCGCGTAGTCCAGGGCCGGCAAGGCCAGAATGATGCGCAGGCTGTCGCTATCGCTCTCGCCCTCGATCACCTGCTGCCAGGACAAGAGCGCCGGCTTGCCGGCGGCAAGCGCCTCGCCGGTGCGGGCCATCTGCTCCAGCACCGGCTCCAGGTCCTCCAGTTGCTCCGCCTCGCCGCTGTTGAGGGCCAGTAGCAAGACGGAGGAGAGACCGACCAGCGATGGCTCTTCCGCCAAGGTCGCCAGCAGGCCCTGGGCGGCCGCCAGGCGATCGATCTGGCCGGCCAAGGCATCGGGACTGAGGTAGAGCAGCCCATGCTCGCGCAGGAAGGGATCGCCTTCCGGATAGAAGACATCGGCGTAGAGATCGGGGCGCGCGCTCATCCAGGACGAAAGCTGCTCGGCAGCGCGGTCGGCCAACGCTGCGCCGGGCCCCTTCACCACCACGACCAGAGTCTGGCCCAGGTTGGGGAAGGCGCTGCGCAGCTGGATCAAGGCCTGACGGAAGGGCAGCTCCGGCGAAAGCATATCCTCCGTCGAGGTATCGAGGCGTAAGTGCTTGTAAGCACCGCCCAGAGAGGCTGCGGTCAGGACCAAGGCCAAGAGCAAGGTGATCAGCGGCCGCCGGCAGGACCAGGCGACCAAACCGGCGCTGATGGCGATCAAGCCGCGCGACAGAAACCCAGGGCTTTGCAGCATTCCGCTCAAAGGCTCCGCGACAGGGGGGCTGCCAGGCTCCAGGGCGCCAGCCGGTCTTGGGCGATCCGACGGGCACCGGCCTGCGCAGGCTCTGGCGCAGCGAAGAGCGCCCAGCAGGTGGCACCACTGCCGGAGAGCCCGGCCGCCAAACAGCCCTCCAGCCCGCGCAAGGCGGACAGGAGCGGCGGGATGGCGGGACAGAGCGTGCTAGCGGCCTCAGTCAAGTCGTTGCTGGCCTGCACGGCAAAATCTGCCAGCGCTTTAGCACTTGCAAAGCTGCTGGGCGGCGGCAGCGCTGTGGAGAAAGCACCTTGGCGGGCAGCGAAGACGGCCGGCGTCGCCAAGCCTTGGCCCGGATTGGCGAGCAGGACCCAGGCCGGTGGCAGCACCGGCAGATCCTCCAACCCCTCACCGATGCCGGTGACCCGGCAAGCGCGACTGGCCAGGCACACCGGCAGGTCAGCTCCAAGCGGCAGGGCCAGTTCGGCCAGTTCCTGCTCTGGGACTTCCACGGCCCAAAGCGCCAAGAGTGCCTGCAGTGTCGCCGCCGCATCCGCAGAGCCGCCGCCGATGCCGGACGCCACCGGGAGCTGCTTGTCGAGGATCAACCTAGCAGCCGGCACGCGGCCAAGATGCTCGGCAAGCGCCCGTGCGGCCCGCAGCACCAGGTTGTTGGGCTCGGCCGTCAAGGCCGATGCGAAGGGACCGGTGAGTTGGAGGTCTAGGCTGTCAGCCTGCGCTGCCTGCAGGCGGTCCCCGGCCTCGGCAAAGACCACAAGACTATCCAGCTCGTGATAGCCGGCCTTGGCATCCCCGGGCGGGCGCCGGCCGACGACACGCAGGGAGAGATTGATCTTGGCCCGCGCCAGCCGGCTGACCGGAGCGCTCACGACAGGTTACTCGCTTGACGGTTCGGCCTCAGGCAGCTCTTCACTGGCTTGCTCGGCAGAGAGGTCGGCCTGCTGGACCGGCGGCAGGCCCTCGACCAGTTTGCGGCGCACCTCTTCAGGATCAATGTCGGGATCCTCACCCAAAGACAGCGTGCGCTGCCACTGCACAATGGCCTCACGCGTACGGCCGACGCGCCAGTAGGCATCGCCCAGGTGGTCGTTGATGACGGCTTGGCTGGGGTCCAGCTCCACGGCCAGTTCCAGCTGCTCCACCGCAGCCTCGTATTCACCCAGCTTGTAGAGCGCCCAGCCCAGCGAGTCGACGATGTAGCCATCGCGCGGGCGCAGCTCCACGGCGCGTTCCAGCATGGCCTTGGCCTCAGCCAGGTTTTCCTTACGCTCAACCCAAGAGTAGCCCAGGTAGTTCAGCACCTGCGGCTGTTCCGGCCGCAGCTCCAAGGCCAGCAGGAAATCGGCCTCAGCCGCATCCCAGTCGCCTGAGCGCTCATTGGCGATACCGCGGAAGTAGTAGAGGACCCAATCGAGTTCCTGCGGCTCGCCTGACCGCGCTACAGCCTCGTTGTAGGCAGCCGCCGAGGCCTCAAAGCGCCGGTCCCAACGCAGCATGTTGCCAAGCCGCATCATCGCTTCCGGGTCATCCGGCTCGGCTGCGGCGAGCTCGCGGTAGGCAGCCTCGGCTTCGTCCAGACGCTCGGCGGCCGCCAAGGCATCGGCCCGCGCCAAAGCGGCCGAACGGCCATGGCGTGGATCATCCAACAAGCCCTCGTAGCGGGAGACAGCCTCATCATGCCGCTCGACCCGCGAGAGCAGCTCCGCCTCCAGCAAGGCGGCAGCCCGGCTCTCCGGCGCCACGTAGGCTGCCAGGCGGGCTTCTTGCAGGGCCATGACCTGCAAGCGCTCGTTTTCGCTGTTCAAGGCAGCGCCAATCTGCAGGAAGACCTCGCTCACGCCATCGCTGGCATTGGCCACCAGTTCAGGCAGCGGCTCGCCGCTCGCCAGTTCAGCGCGCAAGGCTTCCAGGGTCGCTGAGTTGCGGCCGCGGTCGAGCTCTGCGTCGATCAAAGCCAAGGCTTCCTCGCGCGCGCCGTCTCGAGCGAAGGCGGTGCTGGCCAGCAGCAGGCTCCGGCCGCTCGGCACCTCGCTCTCCCCTAGGGCAGCACGGTAGGCGTCAGCTGCGGCCGGATCGCCGGCGATATCGAGGATCAGCGCCTTGTGCACCAAGGCCAGCGTCTTCAGCCCGCGCCGCTCCTCCAAGGGCGCAAGGATCTCCAGCGCGGCGTCCGCCCCTTCCAGTGGCAGGGTCACCCAGGCCCGCAGCAGATCACGCCGCGTCCCCGAAAGGTCACGACCTGGGAGCAACGCCAGCAGCGCCTTCGCCGCCTCCCAGTCGCCTTCACGTGCCGCGTCTGCTAGCAACAGCAGGATAGCGGCCTCACTGGCACGCGGGTCCAGGTCTAGCAGGACGCGCGCGACCGGGATCGCTTCCTCGATCAGGCCGGCGGAAACGGCAGCCCGCAAAGCCGGACCCAAGACCGCAACCTGGGGAGACACACGCTCCGAAAGACCCAGCAGAAGCGCAGCGGCCGTATCGGCATCACCCCTCTGGCCAGCCGCCATTCCGGCTACATAGGCACCGATCAGCCCCGGGACCGGCTCAGCTTCCGGCAAGTCGGGTGCCTCGGCATCGACGCCATAAGCGGCAGTGCTGAGGCCGGTCGCCAAGACAGCCGAGAGGAGGAGCGGTCGGAGCTGCTGCGCGGTCATGAAGTCTCCCAAAGGTCCGTTTCAAATCAGTTCTGACATGGAGACCATCAGACAGCACAGCAATAGGGTGCCGCAAGCCCGGTGCAGCGGGTCACCTCAGTGACCAAGCAGCACCAGCTCAAAGCGGTTACATGTTCGGATAGTTCGGGCCACCACCGCCTTCCGGCGTCACCCAGACGATGTTCTGTGTCGGGTCCTTGATATCGCAGGTCTTACAGTGGACGCAGTTCTGCGCGTTGATCTGCAAGCGCGGGCCGCTTTCTTCCGTCACGATTTCGTAAACACCAGCGGGGCAATAGCGCTGCGCCGGCTCGTCATACTGAGCGAGGTTGATGTTCACCGGGACCGAAGCATCCTTCAAGGTGAGGTGTGCCGGCTGGTCTTCCTCGTGGTTGGTGTTGGAGAGGAAGACGCTGGAGTTCTTGTCGAAGCTGACGATCCCGTCGGGCTTCGGATAGTCGATCTTCGGCATAGAGTCCGCGGGCTTCAGACATTCGTGATCGGCGTGCTTGATGTGGAAGGTCCAAGGCGCCTTGCCGCCCAAGAGCTTCATGTCCAGCCCGCCGAGGGCCATACCGATCTTCATCCCGTAGCGTGCCGCCGCCGGGCGCAGATTGCGGGCGCGGTAGAGTTCGTCATAGACCCAGGAGTTCTTGAAGGCCTCCGGATAGGCCGTGAGCTCTGCCGGACGGTTGTCGCCCTCAGCCAGCGCGGCCACCACCGCCTCTGCCGCCAACATGCCGGTCTTCATCGCCGTGTGGCTGCCCTTGATCTTGGGCACGTTCAGGAAGCCGGCCGAACAGCCGATCAGGGCACCGCCTGGGAAGGTCAGCTTGGGGATCGACTGCAGCCCGCCCTCGTTCAAGGCGCGTGCGCCATAGGCGAGACGCTTGCCGCCCTCCAGCATCGGCCGGATCTTGGGGTGCATCTTGAAGCGCTGGAACTCGTCATAGGGCGAGAGGTGCGGGTTCTGGTAGTCCAGCCCGATCACATAGCCGACGTAGGCTTGGTTGTTGTCCAGGTGATAGATGAAGGAGCCACCCCAGGTCTTGTCGTCCATCGGCCAGCCGGAGGTGTGTAGGACCAAGCCTTCCTTGTGCTTGGCGGGATCCAGCTCCCAGAGCTCCTTGATGCCGATGCCGTAGGTCTGCGGGTCGACGCCGTCACGCAGGTTGAAACGGCCCTCCAGCTGCTTGGAGAGGGAGCCGCGGCAGCCTTCAGCGAAGAGCGTGTAGGTGGCCCGAAGCTCCATGCCTTGGGTGTATTCGGCCTTCTGCTCGCCGTCCTTGCCGATGCCCATATCGCCGGTGGCGACACCAGTCACTCGGCCGTTGTCGTCGGTCAGGACCTCGGCGGCGGCAAAACCGGGATAGATCTCGACACCCAGCTCTTCGGCCTGCTCGCCCAGCCAGCGGCAAAGCGCGCCCAGCGAGATTATGTAGTTGCCGTGATTGTGGGTCTGCGGCGGCAGCATCCAGATCGGGATGTTGCGCCCGCCGGTCTCGCTCAGCAGCAGGAACTGCTCTTCCTTCACCGCGACGGTGACCGGCGCGCCCTGCTCCTTCCAGTTGGGCAGCAGCTCGGTGAGCGCCCGCGGCTCCAGAACCGCGCCGGAGAGGATGTGGGCACCGACCTCAGAGCCCTTTTCCAGCACGCAGACCGAGACCTCCTGCCCGGCCTCGGCGGCCACCTGCTTGGCCCGGATCGCCGCGCCCAGGCCGGCTGGGCCGGCGCCGACGATCACCAGGTCGTATTCCATGTACTCGCGTTCCATCGCTCTCTTCCTGCAGGGTCTGAGTTTCAATGCGGTTTGGGAGAAGATAGTCACCCTAAGGGCGCGCGTCCAAGACCTCACAGGCGGCAGTTTTCGCCGCTTTTCGGTCCTTTTGTTTCATTCTGGCTCTCTCCGGGCTAAATCAGCCCTTATGGCGGAGAGAGACGAGCTACTCGCGGCGCTTGATTGGCAGCTGGCGATGGGTGCTGACGAAGCACTGGAGGAAGTGGCCCGCGACCGTTTCGCGGCGCCTCCGGCTGCCTCTGTGCCGCCGCAGCGCAAGCCTGTGGCAGCGCCGCCACCCCTGGCCGGCCCGTCCGAGATGCAGGCCACAGCCCGCGGTCTGGCCGAGGCCGCCACCAGCCTAGAGGCCCTACAACAGGCCCTCGAGACCTTCGATGGCTGCGAGCTGAAGAAGACGGCCAACTCCCTGGTCTTCGCCGACGGCAACCCGGACAGCCGCATCATGCTGATCGGCGAAGCACCGGGTCGCGACGAAGACCGTCAGGGTAAGCCCTTCGTCGGCGTCTCCGGCCAGCTCTTGGACCTGATGCTGGCAGCCATCGGGCTCGACCGGCAGAGCGCCTACATCACCAACATTCTCTTCTGGCGCCCGCCCGGGAACCGCACGCCAACGCCGGCAGAGATCGCCGTGTGCCTGCCCTTCGTCGAACGCCACATCGCGCTGGTTCAGCCCACCCATCTGCTGCTGCTGGGCGGCCTCTCTGCCAAGACCCTGATGGCACGCAAAGAGGGAATCACCCGCCTGCGCGGCCAGTGGAGCGATCTTCAGTTCGCTGGTCTGGCCGCCCCCCTGCTCGCATTGGCGACCTTGCACCCGGCCTATCTTCTGCGCCAACCGGCACAAAAGCGCCTCGCCTGGCGGGATTTTCTGGCTTTTCGTCAGGCACTTAACGAGTCAAGAGCCTAGCAGAGCCCAGCAGCCATGCCGGAGTCGCCGCGGCCGCGCGATTGACCCGGCCTATGGCTTTCTCTAGGCAATAATGCGATGATTTGACTCAGTTTTTGCCACTCCTGCGCCATCGTTGAGAAGGCGTCCCTTGAAGGACACCCCAGCGTGCGGAGCAGGAGCCTTGCTTTGGCAAGAAGGGGGAAAACCATGGCTCAGCTTGCCAGATGGCCACGCGCCGTCTGTCTCTTCCTGCTGGCCTGGACCTGGAGCGTCGGCGCTGCCGCGGAGGATTCGCGCAGCCTGGCGACCCTTGTCGGGCCTAGTGTTCCGCTCGATGAACGGGGCCTCCCGGCAGTATTGTCGCAGGGCGATGTCGCGTTGTACCAGCGGATTTTTGCACTTCAGGAGGCTGGTCGCATGGCCGCCGCCGACGGCGAGATCGAGGATCTGCGCGACCGCCGGCTGATGGGTCATGTACTGGCCGCCCGCTACCTGCACCCCACAGCCTATCGCACCTCCTTCGGGGAGCTGACCGCCTGGCTAGAGCGCTTTGGCGACCATCCGCAAGCGGCCCGGCTCCACCGCCTGGCCCTCAAACGCCAGCCAGAAGGTGCGGTGACGCCGCGCGAACCGTTGGTGTCGCGCGTGGCGGTCGGCGGCGCGGCCCTGGCGGAGCGGTCAACCTACCGCTCCGACACCGCCCGCACGCCGGCGGAAAGTCGCCAGATCCGCAGCTTCGAGCGGAAAGTCCGCGGTCTGATCCGCAAAGACGAGTTGGATGACGCGGAGACGGCGCTGAAGGAAGATCCTGACCGCGAGGCCTTGGAGCCGGCCGAACTGGATCAGCTGCGCGGCTCCATCGCCCGGGCGCGCTACTCCGACAGAGACTACAAGGACGCCTACAAGCTGGCATCGACGGCAGCCAAGCGCTCCGGCACGCTGGTCCCGGCAACGCACTGGGTGGCTGGCCTCTCTGCCTGGCGCCTGAAGAAGTGGGACGCGGCGGCGGAGCACTTCTCCGGCGTGGCGGAAAGCCCGCAGTCGTCCTCCTGGCTGGCTGCCGGCGGGGCCTATTGGGCCTCGCGCGCGCACCTGCGCCGGCGCGACCCGGGCTCCATGAGCCAGTGGCTGAATGTAGCGGCTGGCTACCCGCGTAGTTTCTATGGCCTCATCGCGCGGGAGGCCTTAGGCCTGCAGCTCGACTTCGACTTCGAGGGTCTGGAGTTGACCCGGGCCGAGGTGCAGCGCCTGGTGGCCGATCCCTCCGGCGGTCGCGCCTTGGCGCTGCTGCAGGTCGGCCAGAGCGAGGCTGCGCGTGCCGAACTCCTGCAGCTCAGCGATTGGCAGCGCAGCGCTTTAGGCGAGGTGCTGGTGGCGCTGTCCAACAAAGCGGGTATGCCGGGCTTTGCCATGACCCTGGCCCGCCAGTTGAGCGATCTGCAGGGTGAGTCCAAGAGTGGCCGCCCGCTCTTGGCAGCTCTCTATCCCATTCCGGCGTGGGAGCCCGATGGCGGCTTTGCCGTCGACCGTGCCCTGGTCTTTGCCGTGATGCGGCAGGAATCGGCCTTCGATCCCGAAGCGGTCAGCCACGCAGGTGCACGTGGGCTCATGCAGCTGATGCCGCGCACCGCCAGCTACATCGGCGAGGATCCGCGTCTGCGCGGCAGCCGCCAGGCGGCCCTCTTCGACCCTGGTCTGAACCTGCGGCTGGGCCAGGACTATCTGACCTACCTGATGGGACACAGGGGCATCGGCGACAACCTCTTCCGGGTGATCGCGGCCTACAACGCCGGCCCAGGCTCGGTCTTGCGCTGGGCAGAGTTGGCTGGGCCTGAGGACGACGCGCTGCTCTTCATCGAAAGCCTCCCCTACGGCGAGACCCGTGCCTACATAGAGAAGGTGCTGGCGAACTACTGGATCTACCGCAAGCGGCTGGGGCAGGAGCCCCTGTCCTTAAGCGCGGTCGCGGAAGGCAGCTGGCCACACTATCGCCAGCTCGATCCAGCCCGCCGCCAAGCCGCGTGGATCCCAGAGCCTTAGGCACCCGAACCAAAACTCAGAGGAGTTGTGATGCCGGGAATAGACGAGAGCCGGGCGTTCTTGCCTGTCAACATCGCGCTGATCACCATCTCCGACAGCCGCGATCTGGCCAGCGACCGCTCTGGCCAGCGCCTGGAGGAGATGATCACGCGGGATGGCCACAGAGTCGCCAGCCGCGAGATTTTGCCGGACGAGGCCAGCCAGATCGTCGAGCGCCTACGCGCCCTCATCGCCGAACCTGAGGTAGACGTGGTCATTACGACCGGCGGCACCGGCGTCACCGGCCGCGACGTGACGCCAGAGGCCTTCGAGGCGGTGTTGGAGAAGAAGATCGAGGGCTTTGGCGAGCTCTTCCGCTGGATCAGCTATCAGAAGATCGGCACCTCGACGATCCAAAGCCGCGCCGTTGGGGGTGTGGCCGCCGGCACCTACCTCTTCGCTCTCCCGGGCTCGCCCGGTGCGGTAAAGGACGGCTGGGAAGAGATCCTGCGTTGGCAGCTGGACGCCCGCCACCGCCCTTGCAACCTTGTCGAGCTGATGCCGCGGCTGCAGGAGCATTTGGTCAGCAGTTGAGCGTTCCGGGTCTGTTTCACGAAAATGTGCGACTCGGGGCGACTCGGAGTCCTACCGGATCTTGGGGGGCCATTTTGACGACCCCCTAAGCCCTGAGACGTGACGCGTCGCCCTCCTCGGCGTCAGACTCAATGTTCTTTTTTTGTTCCTGATTTTGTGTTTCTCTTCCGTGCATGACGGAGAGACGAGAGACCCCCACCAGCCTGCAGCCGCAGCGCAAAGGACGTGGCGCGCAAAGCAACCAAAGCGGCCGCTTTGAGCGGGAGAGCCGCCACCAGGTCGACGACGGCTGGGGCTCGGTCGCTGAGGAGTTCCCAGGCGCGAACCGCACCGAAGTCGGCATCGACAGCGCGCGTAAGGTGATCGCGCGCAACGACAGCCCCGACCTGGGTTTCGACCGCTCGATAAACCCCTATCGGGGCTGCGAGCATGGCTGCGTCTACTGCTTTGCCCGGCCGAGCCACGCCTATCTGGGCCTTTCGCCCGGGCTGGACTTCGAAACGCGGATCTTCACCAAGCCGGAGGCTGCGCGCCTGCTGCGGGGAGAGCTGGCCAACCCGCGCTACCAGCCTAAGGTCATCGTGCTGGGCGCCAACACCGACCCCTATCAGCCGATCGAGCGGCGGCTGGAGGTCACCCGTCAGATCCTTGCGGTCCTGGCGGAGGCGCGCCATCCGGTGAACATCGTCACCAAATCCGACCTGATCCTGCGCGACCTCGACATCCTAGGGCCGATGGCGGCAGAGGGCCTGGCCTCAGTCATGGTCTCGGTCACCACGCTCGACCGCACCCTGGCTCGGCGGATGGAGCCGCGTGCCTCGACGCCGAAACGGCGGCTGGCCGCAATTGAGGGGCTGGCCAAGGCCGGCGTGCCGGTCGGCACGCTCTTCGCCCCGGTGATCCCGGCCTTAAACGATGCCGAACTGGATGCTGTCTTGGCCGCCGCAGCAGACGCCGGCGCCAGCCGCGCCGGCTATGTCCTGCTGCGCCTACCCCTCGAACTCAAACAGCTCTTCGAGGAGTGGCTGGACCAGCACTACCCCGACCGCAAGCGCCGGGTCTTGGAGCTCTTGCGCCAAGCGCGCGGCGGGCGTCTCTACGACGCTACCTTCGGCCAGCGCCAGACCGGCACCGGCCCCACCGCGCAGATACTCGCCACACGCTTCCGCGTGGCTTGCCGCAAGCTAGAGCTCAACACGGAACGCCATCACGACCTGCGCTGCGACCTCTTCCGCGCACCGGCGCTGGACGACCGCCAGCTGGCGCTCTTTTAGGGCTTCTACTCCGCCGCTTAGCGCTCCAGCGGCTTGTACTTGATGCGGTGCGGCTGGTCGGCGGCGGCGCCGAGGCGGCGTTTGCGGTCGGCCTCATAGTCCTCGTAGTTGCCTTCGTACCAGACCACCTGGCTGTCGCCTTCGAAGGCGACGATGTGGGTGGCCAAGCGGTCCAGGAACCAGCGGTCGTGGCTGGTGACCAGCACGCAGCCGGAGAAGTCGGAGATCGCGTCCTCCAAAGAGCGTAGCGTGTCGACGTCCAGATCGTTGGTCGGCTCGTCCAGCATGATGACGTTGGCGCCGGACTTCAGCATCTTGGCCAGGTGCACGCGGTTGCGCTCACCGCCCGACAGCTGGGTGACCTTCTTCTGCTGGTCCGGGCCCTTGAAGTTGAAGGCACCGACGTAGGCACGGCTCGGCACCTCCCGCTTGCCCATGACGATGATCTCCTGGCCCTCGGAGATCTCTTCCCAGACCGTCTTATTGCCGTCCAACGCGTCACGGCTCTGGTCGACATAACCCAGCACCACGGTCTCGCCTTTGCGCAAGGTGCCGCTGTCCGGCTGCTCCTGGCCGACGATCATGCGGAAGAGCGTGGTCTTACCCGCACCGTTGGGGCCGATGATGCCGACGATAGCGCCCTTCGGCACCTTGAAGTTCAGATTGTCGATCAGGAGGTGATTGCCGAAGCCCTTGCGCAGCTCCACCGCCTCGATCACCAGGTCGCCTAGGCGCGGGGCGGGAGGAATGACGATCTTGCCGGGCTCCGGCGCCTTTTCGGCCTCGGCCTTCAGCAGGTCCTCATAGGCGCTGAGCCGTGCCTTGGACTTGGCCTGTCGGGCCTTGGGCCCTTTGCGCACCCACTCCAGCTCCTGCGCCAGCTCGCGTTGGCGGGCGCTCTCCTCCTTCTCCTCCTGGGCCAAGCGCTTGCGCTTCTGCTCCAGCCAGGAGGAGTAGTTGCCCTCAAAGGGCAGGCCGCGGCCACGCTCGATCTCCAAGATCCAGCCGGCGACATTGTCCAGGAAGTAGCGGTCGTGGGTCACGCAGATGACGGTGGAGGGATACTCCTCCAAGAAGCGCTCCAGCCAGGCGACAGATTCCGCATCCAGGTGGTTGGTCGGCTCGTCCAAGAGCAGCATGTCGGGCTTAGAGAGCAGCAGACGGCAGAGCGCCACCCGGCGCCGCTCCCCACCGGAGAGCTTGGTCACGTCGGCATCACCCGGCGGGCAACGCAGGGCGTCCATGGCGATGTCCACCTTGCGGTCCAGGTCCCAGGCGTCCAGCGCCTCGATCTTCTCCTGCAGCTCGCCCTGTTCGGCGATCAGCGCGTCGAAGTCGGCGTCTTCGTCGGCGAAGGCGGCAGAGACGGCCTCGAAGCGGTCGAGCAGCGCCTTGGTTTCGGCCACCCCTTCTAGGACGTTGCCCAGCGCATCCTTGTTGGGGTCCAGCTCCGGCTCTTGCGAGAGGTAGCCGATCTTCACGCCCTTGGCGGCGAAGGCTTCACCGCTGAACTCGGTATCCATGCCGGCCATGATCTTCATCAGGGTCGACTTGCCGGCGCCGTTCAGGCCCAGAACGCCGATCTTGGCGCCCGGCAGGAAGTTCAGATTGATGTCTTTCAGGATCTGCTTGCCACCCGGGAAGGTCTTCGACAGGTGGCTCATCTGATAGATGTACTGATAGGTGGCCATGGGCGGGTGGCCTTTCTCTCGGATCAGGGGCAGGAAATGGCGCGCGATCCTAGCCGGCAGAGACTGCCCGTCAAGCCTTCTCCCGCGCCAGGGTCACCACCTGTCCACCATCGCTCAGCTGGCCCACCTGCAAGGCCGCACCAAAGGCCTTCGACAGCAAAGGCGCTTGCATGGCTGAAGCAACCGGGCCCTGCGCCACCGCCCGCCCCTCGGCAAGCAGCAGGGCCTCGTCGGCCATGCGCAGCGCCGCCGTTAGATCGTGCACGATAGCCAGCACGCCATAGCCCTGATCGGCCAGCTGACGCGCCAAACCCAGCACGCGCCCTTGCTGCACCAAGTCGAGACTGGCGGTCGGCTCGTCCAACAGCAGATAGCCGGAAGGCCTGGGCGGCCGCGCCTCCCAGATCTGCGCTAGGACGCGGGCCAGGTCGACCCGCTGCAACTCGCCGCCGGAGAGCACTGTCAGGCTGCGCGCGGCCAGATGGCCGACCCCGGCCAGCGACAGCGCGGCAGCAATCACCTCGCCATCCGGTGCCGCATCGGCCTCGCCTAAGGCCGGTGCTCGGCCCAGGGCCACGAGGTCGCTGGCGGCAAGGCCGAAGCCGCCGCGCGGCGGGGCTTGCGGCAAGACCGCCCGGCGGCGCGCCAAGGCCTTGCCAGGCCAGTCGGCCAGCAGGCGTCCATCAAGCGAGACCTGTCCGGCAGAGGCTGGCTGCGCGCCGCTCAAGCAGCGCAGCAGGGTGGACTTGCCAGCGCCGTTCGGCCCGACCACAGCCAGAAGACGACCGGGCTGTAGAGACAGGTTGATCCCTCGCAAGAGCCAGCGTTCTGCGACGCGGAAGCCGAGGCCCTGGGCGGTCAGTCCGACCGTCTCAGCCACGGGTCATGTCCCGGCGGCGCAGCAGCAGCCACAAGAAGAAGGGCCCGCCCAGCAGGCTGGTCAGGATGCCGATCGGCAGCTCCGCCGGCAGCACCACATGCCGCGCGGCCAGATCGGCCAGCAGCAGCAGGCTCGCCCCAGCCACGGCCGAGGCCGGCAGCAAGAGCCGATGATCGCCCCCCAGCAGCAAACGCACCAAGTGCGGTACGACAAGACCGACGAAGCCAATGACGCCGCTCACCGCGACCGCAGCACCGGTGGCCAGCGCGACCAGAAACACCAAGCGGCGCTTCATCGATTCCACCTCGACGCCCAGATGATAGGCCTCCTGCTCGCCCAGCAGCAGGGCGTTCAACGGGCGGGCAAGCGCGAAGATGCCAACGACGGCGAGGCAAATCACCGGCACCACTGGGATCAGATCGCCCCAGGGCCGTCCGGCCAGACTGCCGAGGGTCCAGATGGTCACCTGGCGCAGCTGTTGATCATCAGCCAGATAGATCAAGAAGCCCATGGCCGCCGCCGCGATGGCGTTGATGGCGATCCCGGCCAGCAGCAAGGTGGCGATGTCCGTCTCGCCGCCGCGTCGTGCCAGGCGCTGGATGATCACGGTGACGACGAGGCCACCCAGGAAAGCAGCAAGTGGCAAGAGGTAGGGGCGCACCGCAGGCGGTAGCCCGGCGAAGAAGAGACCACCGAAGACGATCGTGGCGACCGCGCCCAATGCGGCCCCGGCAGAGACGCCGATCAAGCCCGGATCGGCCAAGGGGTTGCGGAAGAGACCCTGCAGTGCCGCCCCGCAGACGGCCAGGCCACCGCCAACGAGAATCGCCAGCAGCACCCGGGGCAAGCGGATGGACAGCAAGACCGCCTCTTCGCGTACCCAACTCGCATCCAGGCTTGTCAGGCCTAGCCGATCCAGGACAATCAAGGCCTGCGTTTCCAGCCCAATGGGCACGGCACCGAACCCAAGACCGGCGAGAGCAGCCGCAATGAAGACGAGCACCAGCGCCCACACCCGCCGACGGCGGCTTCGTGTGCGCTGGGCGAGGGCCTCAGCGGCCGCCGGATCCAAACCGCTGCTGGAGAGCGACAGGCTGTGGAGGCTCACTTGGCCTGCAGACTCTGCAAGACCGCTAAGGCAACGTCAGGCGTCCGGGGACCAAAGCCTAGGAGCTCCATGGCATCGAAAGCATAGACACGCCCCTCCTTGACAGCCGGTGTCAGCGAGAGCGCCGGATCGGCTTCTACGGCCGACATGCCGCCCAAAGCATCCAACCCTTGTGTGGTCAGCAAAAGCACCTCCGGCGCTGCGACCACCGCCATCTCGGGCGACAAGGGTCGATAGCCCTCAAACCCCTCGACCGCGTTGACGCCACCTGCGAGCGCGATGATGGCGTCGGCGGAGGTTCCGGCCCCAGACGCTAAGCCAGCCCCGCCGTGGGCAAGCAGGAAGAGCACGCGGATTGGCTCTTGAAGCGCCTCGCGTTCCGACTTGAGGCGCGTGAAGCCCTTGCCGACCTGCTCCGCCAGGGCAGCACCTTCCGGCACGGCTTCCACGGCCTCAGCCACGGCACGGATCTTGGCGAGAACACCTTCGGGCGAAGCCTCATCGGGCACCAAGACCACCGATAGCCCAGCCTCGTCGATCTGCTGCAGAACCGCGGGGGGGCCAGCATCGGATTCTGCCAAGAGCAAATCCGGTGTCATGGCGATCAAGGGCTCTGCCGCCAGATTGCGCACATAGCCAACTTGCGGCAAATCAGTCGCAGCTTGCGGATAGATGCTGGTGACGTCGACGGCGATCACCTTGTCGCCACGCCCCAGCGCATAAATGATCTCGGTCACCGAGCCGCCGACCGAGACAATGCGTTGCGGCGGTTCTGCCTGCAGCGGCCAGGCTAGGAAGCAAAGAAGTGCGAGGAGAGGGAGAGACTTCACGACTTTGCCTCCAGCCTGGCCACCAGGTCTTGCCATGCCGGGTTCTCCGCCTGCCCCGGCTTCCGCAGTCCAAAAATCCATGCGATCTGCAGCCCCGTCGCATCGAAGATCTCGATGGAGGTCACAATGCCGTCGCGGGTCGGCTTGATCACCAGCCAGGTCTGATCGATCAGATCCTCGCGCAGATGCAGGTTGAAACCGGGGTCCAACACATTGAACCAAGGGCCCATGCGTTGCAGGCGCTTGACCGGACCGCTGTGGATCTGGATCACGCCAGGACTGCCAACGAAGACCATAACCGGCAGCGCGCTTTCGCCGGCAGCCTCCAAGGCTGCTTGGAAGCGGTCGTTCGACAGCGGCCGGGCGAAATCCGTCCCAACCAGGCGGAAGGCCTGGCGGCGTGCACAGCCCAGGGTCTTTAGCATGGCATGGAAGTCATGGACGTCCTGCAGATCCTCCCAACGCTGGCGCAATGCAGCTTGGTCGATGTCTGCGTCAGGGCGCTCCACTGGCAGTGCCGGCGCTGGGAGAAGCTGCGGTGGACCGATAGCGGGCGTTGCGAAGTCTGCGACCAAGAGCAGGAAAGCAGCGCTATCGCTGTCAGCGCGCAGGAAGATCTTCTGAACCGCCGTCCCATCGCAATCGAAGATCTGCAGGCTAAAGCGTGGCCCCTGATCCATCTCTTCGCGCAGCGCATAGGCGTAGTGCCAACGATCGAAGAACAGCCTGAGGTCGATATCGGGATCCAGCACCAAGCCCATGGAGGCGAAGGTGGAGACCTTGGTGTAGGTGCCCACCTTCTCATGCACACAGGCCTCATTGCGTACGAGAGTCATGACCTGACCGAGCTTAGGCAGAGCCTTAACCAGCGCTGCCCAATCAGGCCGCAGTGGTGTTGCCGTCCCGAGGCAGCCAGCGGCGACGATCTCTGCTTCGCTCACCTCCAAGACGGCCGCCAGATCGCGGGTTCGCAGTTTTGGATTCTTGGCTTTCGCCGCTTTGAAGGCAGACAAGAGCTGGCTTTGGGCAGCAGGTGGTGAGACGACAACAGGGTCTGACATAGCCTTTTCTTCGGGCTCCATTACTAGAAAGACAGGGTGTAGCTGATGAGAGCCTTGAAGTTCCGGCCCATCTCGTTCGCGCCAGTAAAGACGGTCGAGTATTCCTTGTTCGTCACGTTATCCACGCCCAGCGCTACCTGCAGACCAGTGAGCGGCGTATCTCCGCTCGGCGCCCAGATCATGTAGAAGTCATGCAAGGTGTAGGGATCGCGGAACTCGTCTGGGTCGTCGGTCTTGTCGAACTCTTGGGCGTGGGTCAGCCGATAACCAGGATAGAGATCCAAGCCCTGGATCTTGGCCTGGAGGTCGAAGACGACCCGATCCGGCTGCAAGCCGCCGACGGGTTCGCCGGTATCCAGATCCTTGCCGTCGATGATCGAGTAGGCGACAGAAGCGCGGGCCCAGGGCGTGTCGTAGAGGGCCTCGATCTCCGTGCCCTGCAACCGGGCGCGCGAGACATTCTCGATCGTCGTCGTGCCATCGCAGTCGCCTGGGATGAAGGGATTGCAGTCGACAAAGAGGGCCGGCTGGTTGACCTGGGTTGCGATCAGATTGTCCGCCTTCGTCCGGAAGTAGCCACCCTTGAACTCGAAGTAGTCGCGATCCAGCAAGAAATCGTCGAACTGCAAACCCAGGCCCGCCTCGAAGGTGCGCGCCGTCTGTGGCTTCAGATCCGGGTTAGGCACGAAGCGGTTGATGATCGTATTCGAGCCAAAGGGAATCTCAAAGTGCACGCCAGTCAGGTAGAGGTCGTTGATGTTCGGCGCCGAGAAGGCCTCGGCGTAACTGCCGTAGAGCAGCAGCCAGTTCAACGGGCTGTAGCTAACCCCGATCTTCGGCGAGAAGCGTGAGTCGGTCTGGTCGTTCCCTAGATTGCTGCTGGAGCGGAAGTAATCGAAGCGACCGCCCGGGATGATGAGGAACTCACCCGGAAGACCAAGGGGCTCGCTCAGCGAGATCTCCGCCTGGACGAAGGCGCCGAAGTTGTTTTGCCTTGCGTCGGGAACGCCAGCCCGATCCCCGTCGGCACTGGCCCCATCCTGTTTGTCGCGGAAGTACTCGATCCCGTAGGTGACGATGACGTTGCTGTTATCCAGCGGCTGGAAGCGGGAGTCGTTCTGCAGCCGCAGGCCAATGGTGTTCAGCTTTCGCGTGACTGTCTCGCCAGTCGGTCCCAAGCCTTGCGCGTCCAAGCGCAACTCATCGACCGAAGAGTTCACGTAATAGACTTGGCCTTGGAAGTCGATCCAGGGCGAGGCGGGGTTGAAGTTGTAGATCGCCTGCGAGGTCTGGGCGGTGATGTCCTTGTCGACCAAGTCAACACCGCCCTCACCTTGCCCGTTGTTGGGCTCTGTCGCGGAATCGTGGAAGCGCTGCCAGGAAAGCTCGATCCGGTGCGGGCCGGTGACGTAGCTGCCTTTCACCAGGCCGGAGATAATCTCGTCGTCCGACTGCAAGGTGCCGCCGCCACCCAGCTCAATATCGCCTGAGTCGCGGTAGACGAAGGAGCCTAAGAGATCCAAGCCCTCAATTGGGGCGGCGAAGAGCGATAGGCCGCTCGAGAGTTCATTGTTGCCGGTCTGGCCGCCGGCGAAGGTGCTGAAGCCATAGCTGTCGCCGGGCGCAAGAAAGTCGCTGGCATCTCTGGTGCGGAATTCGATGACGCCGCCCAAGCCGCCGGTGCCGTAGAGTGCCGAGTTGGCGCCGCGCACCACCTCAACCGTTTCCAAGAGTTGCGGATCGACGAAGAAGCGGCCGTCATGGCCGCTGATGAAGTTCTGCCGGGCACCGTCCAGCAGGACGATCACGTCTTGGCCGGAAAAGCCGCGGATGACCGGGATCTCACCGGTACGGCGCGGCCCACCGGTGAAGACCACGTTCGGCACCTTGTTCAAGATGTCCGCTGGGCTAGAGGGGATGTCGCGTTGGATTTGATCTTGATCGATGACCGTGACCGAGCCTGGGTAATCAAAGGCGGTCACCGGATTGGTCGTGGCCGTGACCGTCACCGGCTGCATCCGCACTGCATCTCCCAGTCCTTCGACCGTAGCAGCGCCAGCATTGTCCGGCTCGCCGGCGCCGGTGGTGTCCTGAGCCTCAGAAGCCGTGGCCCATAGCAGCGTGAGAGCGATCAAGAGCGAGGCCCCCAGAATGACGTGTCGAGCAGCCTCTTGCTGCTCTCGTCTCCGGACACTGCCGGAACAAACCCTCATACCAACCATTGTCCCCTCTCGCGTTTAGGCGTGATTGGCTGGCTGGCGTTGACCCACTGTCGGTGCGGGTGAAGGCTGGCGCGCTCATTGACGGTATCGCGGCAAGGGGCAGAGCTAGCGCCCCGTCTGTTTGCCGTCTTGGTGTCCTACCCGGCATGTGACCGGGCTCTTTGTTGCTGTACAGGTTTCACGCTGTCTTGCGCCGCATACACGGCAAGGATAGCGTCCGCGCTTTCTGCTACTTGGTCAGAATCAAGCCCCCTCTAGCAGTGCGGCGCAGGCGGTAGACTTCACCCCCATGACGGATCATCACCTCCCTGGCTCCGCCGAAGAGCCACGCGCTGCTGGTCTCGCGCACCGGGCCCGGTTGTGCATCAGCACTCGGGCGCGTCTCACTACCGTTCTGCAGTCCCTCCATCTCTTCACTCCCTTCTTCGTCCTGGTGAGGGCTAAAGCGTTAATGCAAGTCACTCGCACTTGCAAGCCTGGTCTTCTGCTTGCTATGCAGCCTGTCGGCGAGTCAAGAGGAACGGCACCCGGTCCATGATAGTTAAGCGGCTCAGCGCAGCGCGCGCCGGGAATGAAGCGAGACGGGATCCAACACCCGAGCCGCTTGCCGCGCCCTATCGGCCGCTATCAGCCAGCCCTAAGGGCTTAGCGAACAAGCCCAAACCAGAGAGCCCGCGCGTGGTCGCCAAGAACGCCGTACGCACCGCGACACCGCTGCCTGCAAGCCTTTGGGCGCCGGTTACGGCCTGGGCCGGCTCACTGGGCCTTCACGGACTATTGGTCGCAGTTCTCCTTGTAGGGCTTTTGTCCGAGCCGCCGGTGCTGGCACTCGCCGGCGGCCAGGGCGGCGATGGCACAAGCGCAGGCGGCCAAGGCGGAGGTGGTGCACAAGGCAACCCAGGCGAGATCGCCGTCGATATCGTCTTCCAGCCAGCCGCTGCCGACACTGCAGCCACTTACACAACGGCATCCGCACGCCCGCTGGCACCGGTGATCGATAGCAGCCTCGTGACAGAGGTCACACCGCTCGTGGATGCAGTGCCCGAGATCGCAGCCCCTCCAGAGCTCAAGACTCCGCCGATTTTCGAGACGCAGGCGCTGCTAGAGACCACTCCAGTGCTTGAGACCCAGGCGATCGTCGAACCCCTGCCAGAGCTTGAAGCCCTACCGATGCCTGAAGCCCCACAGCTGTTGGACGCTTCCCCCGTCAGGGAGCCCGCAAGAGCAGTCGACATCGGCAGCCTTGCCGCTCTCCCGCAATCCACAGTCTCGTCAGAGCCGACCGAACTCTTCGGGCCCACAGAGCCGACCCAGCCTGTGGTGTCAGCAGAAGCGACCCAGCCTCTAGAAGCGGCGGAGCCGGTCCAGCCTTTGGAACCGACGGAGCCGACACAGGACGCTGTCTTGGAGACGCCTCCGCCTCTACCGACTGCGCCTTCTGACGTTAGCGCAGAACCAGACCTCTTGGCACAAGAGACACCACCCGTCTCCACCAGGGCCGAGACCAGCGAACCTTCGCCAGTCCCAGACCTCTCGCCGCCCGAGCCGCTGCCCCAAACGGTCGCCGAATCGGTAGCCGAGACAGTGCCCGAGACAGTACCGCTTGCGGAGAGCCCAGCATCACCGCCCGAACCTCTCGAACTGGCGATGCAACCGGTTCCTGAAGCCGTCGATCCGGTGCTAGAGCCACCTGCCGTTCAAACCGCGTTGCTCCTCCCGCCTGACCCAACGCCAGAGCCGCAGCCGCCTGAGGTCCGTCCCGAGCAAGCCCCGCTCGCCCAGCCCTTAAGCAAGCCCAACCGCAGCGTCGAACTGGCGCAGCCACGCCGAGCAGCACCGCGGGTAAGCCAGCGCCAAGATCCAGCCCCACAACCACGCGCACCCGATCCCCCGCAGCCGACCAGCAGAAGCAGCGAGAGTCCACAGCCGGCCAGCCCGCAGCAGGCAACCACGACCAGCAGGACGCAAAGCAGCGGCAGTGCCGCCAGCAGTGCGGCGGCGGCAAACAGCGGCAGCGGCGGGACAGCTGGCAAAGCGGACGGCAATGCCGGCGGCAGCGGCCTCGCCGGCCCGACTGCTGGAGAGATGAATAGCTATGCGGGTCGCCTGCGCGCGCTCTTGGAGCGGCACAAGCGCTATCCCCGCAGCTCGCAGCGCCGTGGAGAGGAAGGCACTGTCACCCTGCGCTTCACCTTGGATAGCTACGGTCGTGTCGTGAGCCGGCGCATCGTCGGTTCCTCCGGTTACGACCGGCTCGACGACGAGGTGCTGGACATGCTGGAGCGCGCCAGCCCTCTACCGCGCCCACCGGGAAATCAGTCGCGGCTGTCACTTGCCATTCCGATCGTCTTCGATTTGCGCTGAGGCTTGTCATTGGGCGAGACAGGTGCAAGCTAGCCCTTGCATGCGCCCTGACAGTCTGATCCTGCTCTTCCACGCCATCGGTACGCCGGCTGAGACCGGCTATAAGGACGCGGTATCGGCGGAGGCCTTCGCCCAGGCGCTGCGCTGGCTTGGCGATCACTACCAGGTCTGCCCGCTGGACCAGCTGCTGCAGCGCCTGCAAGCTGGTCACTCGATCAGTGGTCAAGCCGCACTGACCTTCGATGACAACCACCGCAGCCTGGCTGAGGTCGCCTTGCCGCTGGCGGCGGCACAGGGCCTGCCCGCCACCTGGTTCATCATGACCGGGCCCTTGGCCGGCCGCCCCTTCTGGCGCCGGCGGCTCACAGCGCTGCAGGCCAGCGGCCAGGAAGCCGCCTTCCGCGCCTTTCTGTATGTGGAAGCACCGGCGGTGGCTGCGCGGCTGCGGCCCGGCAAGCTCTACAAGGACAGCAAAGACCCGGACCGGGTTTCCCCGGCGGAGATGGCACGGCTGCTGGCAGCCTTTCTGCCTGGCCAAGCCCCTGCTGAGGATCAGATCACCGCCGGTGAGCTAGCGTCGCTGCGGCTGCCGGGACTCACGCTTGGCAATCACTCGCGCGACCACCTGGTGATGGCCGGCCTCAGCGCCGAGGCGCAGGCGCAGGAGGTGGCGCGGGCATCGGAGAGCTTGGCGGCCTACCCGCAGCCCAAGAGCCGGCTCTTTGCCGTACCCTTCGGCGGCGCCAAGACCTACAACGCCGCGACGGCAGCTGCTGTGACGGCTGCCGGGCTGAGCGGCCTGGCGGTGACCGTCGACGGGCTCGCGGCGGCCGATGATCTCACCGCCCATCCAGAGCTAGAGCCCGGCCAGGGCCTCGCCCGCAGCCTCGCTCGCGCGCTCTTCTCTCAGTCGTCCATGCGGATGGAGTAGCCGACCTCCAAGGTGCGTCGCGGCGGCAGATCGAAACTGTCATTGCGGCGCTCGGCGTTGCGGACCAGCAGGCAGAAGAGGCTCAAAAGCGGGTCGCGCAGGCGGCGCCAATGCTTGGGCGCGATGGGGCGCTCGTGACCAACGACGTAGACCACGTTGTTGCTATCGATCTCCGCGTCGCGCAGCACCGGCCCCAGAAGCGAGGGCAGCGAGGTGGCTTGCATGTAGCCGATGTGCAGGTCGACACGCAGCAGGCGGTCGCCGACCCAGTGCGACTGCAGCCGTTCTTCCGCCGGCACCCGCGGACGCCCCTCGACCCGGACGGAGACCAGCACCAGGCCCTCGAAGACGCTGCCCAGCAGGCGGTCCATGTTGGCCAGTGGGGCCGGCGTGACGTCGCCGCCGCGGGTTAAGAAAATGCCCCAGCGCGGCACAGTCGCTGTCTTGGATTGCAGCGCCATGGCGAAGCTGCCCAGAGGCTCGGCATCGCGGCTTTGCGCCCTGTTGGCGCGGAGCATACCGACCCGCCAGGCAATCATCACCAGCATGGCGCAGCTTGCCAAGGAGAGAGGCAGCCAGCCTCCGGTCTCCAGCTTGGTGAGATTGGGGATGAAGTAGATGAGGTCGATGGTGAGCAGCAACCCACCCAAAGCCCAAGCGCCGGCTTTGTGCACTGCCCCCCGCTTCACGATGGCTGCGACGAAGAGAAGGGTGGTGGTGATCATGGCCGTCGCCACGGCAACGCCATAGGCATCGGCCAGAGCGTCGGACGAGCGGAACCCCAGCACCGCAGCAATCGAAAGCGCCGCCAGACACCAGTTGATCGCCGGCAAATAGACGTGCGATTCATGAGTCTCGGCGGTGTGTACCACACGCAGCCGGACCAGCAGGCCGACCTGCATGGCTTGTCGGGCCAGCGCGAAGACACCGGTGATGACGGCTTGCGAGGCGATCACCGTAGCCACCGCAGCCAGGATCACCAGGGGCAGGCGCAAGACCTCCGGCGCCAGCAGGTAGAAGGGATTGCGGATGGCCGAGGGGTCGGACAGCAGCAGCGCCCCCTGCCCGAAGTAGTTCAGCAGCAGCCCTGGCATGGCGATGAAGAACCAGGCCCGCGCGATGGCCGGACGGCCAAAGCTGCCGAGGTCGGCATAGAGCGCCTCGCCGCCGGTGATGGTGAGGAAAACTGCGGCCATGATGAGCGCCGCGCGCTCGGGATGGGTTTCCAGCAGGACGATCCCAAAGCGCGGGTCGAAGGCCTGCAACACCGATGGATTGCCGAGGATGGAGATGAAGCCCAAGATGCCCAGCACAGTGAACCAGACGAGCATGGCCGGCCCGAAGAGGGCGCCAATGCGGTGCGTGCCGGCGCGTTGAGCCATGAAGAGGCCAAGCAGCACTAGGACCGTGATCGGCACCACAGCGTGGTCCAGCACGGGCGCCACCACTTCCAGCCCCTCGACCGCGCTCAAGACCGAGATGGCAGGCGTGATAACACCGTCGCCGAAGAGCATGGCCGCACCCAATAGCGCGAAGAGCAGTAAGAAGCGGCCGCGTGGGTCGCTGCGCCGATGCAGGCCCAGCAGCGTAGAAAGCGCCAGGATCCCGCCTTCCCCATCGTTGTTCACCCGCAAGACCAGGCCGACGTACTTGAAGGAGACCGAGAGCGTGATGGTCCAGACGATGAGAGAGAGCACGCCTAGGATCTGCAGAGCACTGTGCTCGCCGCCTGCCGCGGTCGCGGCCTCGCGGAAGGAGTAGAGCGGCGAGGTGCCGATGTCGCCAAAGACGATGCCAAGGGCCGCGACGGTGAGAGAGGCTTTGGCCTTCGTTAGGTTCTCGCCCACAGCTCCGCCGTCCCCCAAGCGCTCGCTTCGCCGCTGTCTCCCAGAAAAACCTGTGAGGCACCAGCGAGGCAAGCGGCTTGCCCGCCAAAGGGTGATCCGTCGCACCTGCGCGCCAGATCGACACCACTGGCGGCTAGGGACAGCAACCTCCGCAAAGGGCGGTATTCCCTGGCTTCCGCGTCAAGTTGACTATGTCAAGATACCACTTGCATGCGGCAGGCCTCTTGCGACAGGATGCAACTCGGGGATTTGGAAGGCTTGCGCCATCGTTCATCCGGCCCTGATAAAGGGTCCAGTCAAGAAGACTATCTCTAAAGCGATGTCCCGCAGCTCCACTCCTGGTGTGGTCGTAGCATGTCCCCTGCCCAAATCACTCTCAACGACGACGCCGACATCATTCTCGTTGGTGGCGGCCTGGTGGCCGGCATTCTGGCGCTCCGGCTCGCACAGCTGGAAGAGCCCCCGCGCATCCTGATCCTGGAAGCTAGCGAACGGGCTTTTGGCGACAAGACCTGGTCGCTGCAGGCGACCGACATCGCGCCGGAAGACGAGGCCTGGCTGGCACCGGCCTTCTTCGCCCGCTGGCCCCGCCAAAGGGTCCGCTTCGAGCGCTTGGATCGCGAGCTGGAGAGCGGCTACGCCTCGACGAACTCCGCGTCCCTGTCGGCGGCAATCGCCGCACAGGGCAACCTGACCTTGGCGACGGGCACCAAGGTCGAGGCCATAGCGAGCGATCACGTGGTGCTGGCGGATGGGCGGCGCCTGGACGCTGGCTGTGTCATCGATGCGCGTGGTCACATGGCCAGCGATGCCATGACCCTGGGCTATCAGAAGTTCGTCGGCTGGATCGTCGAGACGGCAGCACCGCATGGCATCGACCATCCGCTGATCATGGACAGCACGGTCACCCAGATCGACGGCTTCCGCTTCGTCTACCTGCTGCCTTTCAGCCCGACGCGCCTCCTCATCGAGGACACGCGCTACGCCGACGGCCCCGAACTGGATGCAGCGGCGATCGAGGCCTGTATCGGCGACTACGCTAAGGCGCGCAGCTGGCAGATCACTGAGGTGGTGCATCGCGAAACCGGCGTCTTACCGATCGTCCTGGCCTTCGACCCTGCCCGCTTCGAGGCCAACCGCGGCGACCTGCCGAGCCTCGGTATGCGCGCTGGGCTCTTTCATGCCACCACCGGCTACTCCCTGCCCGACGCGGTACGCAGCGCCAACCTGGTGGCCGAGGCCTGGCCAACCAGCAGTGCTGCCCTAGCTGAACGCTTGCGGGACTACGCTCAGCGGCGCGCGCGCGTGCAGTCCTTCTACCGCTTTCTCAATCGTATGCTCTTTACCGCAACCGAACCGGAGAGACGTCACCTGGTCATGCAGACCTTTTATCGCCTCCCCCTTCCGATCATTGAGCGCTTCTACGCGGGCCGCACCACCCGCTTCGACATGCTGCGTATCCTCGGCAGCTTTCCACCGGTCCCCATCCGCAGAGCCGTCCCTTGCATCCCAGAGCCCGCCGTACGGCCCGCCGAGCGATGAACCTGCATCAGCCGAGCCCACCAACGGCGGCAGTCATCGGCTCCGGTTTCGGCGGCCTGGCACTGGCCATCCGTCTGCAAAGCGCTGGTGTTGCGACAACGATCTTCGAGGCCCGCGACAAGCCAGGCGGACGGGCCTACGTCTATGAAGACCAGGGCTTTGTCTTCGATGCGGGCCCCACCGTCATTACCGACCCCGACTGCCTGGAACAGCTCTGGGCGCTCGCCGGGCGTAAGCTCTCGGACTGCGTCGACCTCATGCCGGTCTCGCCCTTCTACCGGCTCTGCTGGGAAGACGGCACGATCTTCGATTACGACGGCGACCAGGCCACGATCGACGCCCAGATCGCCGCCATCAATCCTAAGGATGTCGAGGGCTATAAGCGGCTGCTGTCCTACTCCCAGGATCTCTACCGCGAAGGCTACGAGCGCTTGGGCACGGTCCCTTTCTTGAGCTTCTGGTCGATGATGCGTGAAGCCCCGACCTTAGTGCGTCTGGACAGCCACAAGAGCGTCTACGCCAAGGTTTCGGAGTTCCTAGAGAACGAGAAGCTACGCCAGGCCTTCAGCTTCCACACGCTTCTGGTCGGCGGCAATCCCTTTTCCACCTCCGCCATCTATGCACTGATCCACGCCTTGGAGCGCAAAGGGCGCGTCTGGTTCCCACGAGGCGGCACCGGTGCACTGATCCGCGCCATGGTCCGGCTGTTCCAGGATCTGGGCGGGGTCATCCGCCTCTCCTCGCCGGTTGAACAGATTACCACGCTGGCCGACAGGGCCACCGGCGTGGTCGTCGGCGGGCAGGCCCTGCCCTTCGACAGCGTGGCCTCGAACGCCGACGTGGTGCACACCTACAAAGACCTGCTGGGGGAGACCAAACGCGGTGCAGCCAAGACGCGGACCCTGGAGCGCAAGCGCTATTCCATGTCGCTCTTCGTCGTCTACTTTGGGCTGAAGCGCGAGCATCCCCAGTTGAAGCACCACATGGTACTCTTCGGCCCGCGCTACCGGGAGCTCCTGTCCGACATCTTCGGCGCGGATCGTCTGGCTGAGGACTTCTCGCTCTATCTGCACGCACCTTCTGTCAGCGATGCCTCTTTGGCGCCGACTGGTTCCTCCGCCTACTACGTGCTCTCGCCCGTCCCGCACCTCGGCACCGCCCCGATTGACTGGGAAAGCGCCGGTCCACTCTACCGCGACCGCATCCTGCAGTATCTGGAAGAGCGCTACATCCCCGACCTGAGCCGCGATCTGGTGACGGTCCGTCACTTCACACCGCTGGATTTCCGCGACGTCTTGAAGGCGCACCTCGGCAGCGCCTTTTCGGTCGAGCCCATCCTGACGCAAAGCGCCTGGTTCCGCCCGCACAACCGAGATGAAGTCATCTCCAACCTCTACATTGTCGGCGCCGGCACACATCCGGGCGCCGGCATCCCAGGCGTTGTCGGCTCCGCCAAGGCCACGGCGGGCTTGATGATCGAGAGTCTGGTCGGCTAGTCCGAGCGCTGCAGCTCCCTTCTGATCTCCGCCACTGGACGGGCGAAGAGAAAGCCGAAGGAGACGGCGCCCTCCTTGGTGTTGACCGCGTGGTGCAGGCGGTGCGCTTGATAGAGACGCCGGAGATAGCCGGAGCGCGGCACGTAGCGGAAGGGCCAGCGCTGATGCACCAAGCCATCGTGGACCAGGTAGTAGAGCAGCCCGTAGACCGAGAGCCCGACACCGACCCAGAGCAGCGGCATGAAGAAGAGACTGCCCAGAACGCAGAGCGCCGTCGAGAGCGCGGCGAAGGGCAGGCTGTAGAGGTCATTGCGCTCGAAGTAGCCCTTGCGCGCTTCGTGGTGGGAGCGGTGCCAGCCCCAGCCCCAACCGTGCATAACATGACGATGGATCCAAGCAGCCGCCACCTCTGTCGCGATGACGGTCGCGAGGATGATCGCCGCTGGTATGGCCAGGTCCTCGATCATGCCGCCATCACCTTGCGTGCGGCCGCCGGCAGCCGCCACCAGGGGACAGCAGGCTGCAGGTGATGCGTCTGATGATGGCCGAAGTGGAAGCAGGTCAGCAGCGACCAGTGCCAGGGCAGGGTCGAATGGCGGGTGCGGTGCTTGTCCGCGAAAGGGACGGCCGTGTGGCGATGCGGCACGAAGGTGCCGTAGTAGAAGAGCTGTGCCGAGGAGAGGATGGCCGGCAGCGCCCAGAAGGGCAGCACCAGGACGGCACGCTCCTGCAGAAGCCAGCCCATAAGCAAAGACACGGCGCTCAGCAGCGCGAACTCACGCAGTCCGAAGTAGCGCCGGAAGAAGGCCCAGTACCAGGGCCAGAAGCGCGTGGGATCGCTGTCGTAGAAGTCTGGATCGCGCGCCGTCCCAGGGTAGCGGTGGTGATCGCCATGCGCAGCCGCCAGGGCCCGGTAGGAAAAGCCGGCATAGACGGCGACGCAGAGCCCGCCGATGAGACCATTCAGGTGCGGCATGGCTGGTGACAAGCTGCCATGCATGGCGTCGTGGGCGACGATGAAGATACCAACGTAGAGCCAGCACTGAAGGGCCATCGCCAGCGGCGCAAGCGGCCACCAAACCGCCCAGTCGACGAAGACGAGGTTCACAACAAGCAGCCCAGCCCAGGTCCCCAAAATCAGGACGGCCAAACCAACGCCAATCAGCGTGTCCCGGCGCTTCTCTCTATTGGTCACGCTACGTGACCATTGTTACGGCACCGGCCCGCTCCCCCTCCCGGCCACCCAGTCCAGGATACTTTCGTTGGGTGGCCGGGCGGGGGAGCGGGCTGGTGCCGAAGCGATGCGCCCAGCGCATAGCCGCCTCTTGTCAGAGCTGCAGTCTCCATTGCGATAATTTAACCGCTGCGGCCGTGCCGACCAGGGCCAAAGCGAGGAGCGCGGCGATCTGCACCCAGACCTCGCCTAAGCTCAAGTCACGGGTCAGCAGGCCCTGATAGAGTTCGATCACCCAGGCGTTGGGGGAGATCACGCCGATGTCGCGCAGCCAGTCGGGCATGAGGAAACGCGGCACCATAGAGCCGCCAATGGCTGAGAAGGTGAGGATCAGGAAGATCGCCCCGGTCTGCGCCTGTGCCCGCGTCGAACAAACCGCCGCGCTGAAGATACCGATCCCGGCGACACTGACCGCCACGACCAGGGTCGCCAGCAGCCAGACCCAGAGGTGCTCCAGCACCGGGACCTGGTAGGCGAGCGCAGCCACCGCAAAGACCAGGGTGGCCTGCGCCAGGGCTTGCAGCGCGATGAAGAGGCTGCGCCCCAAGACCACCACCTCGATCCCGCCCGGCGAGGCGGCAAAGCGGTCCAGAATGCCAGACCGCCGGTCATCGATCAGCCCGGCGGCCGTTTGCGTTGCCGAGAGCAGCAGGAACATGATGGCGATCCCGGCAGCGTAATAGGTGACGCTGGGATCGGCCTCGTCATCGCCACCCACCACAGCCTGGGCGACCAGGGGGACCTCGGCACCAGGGTCCGGCCCGGCAGCCACTGCGGCCTCGATCCGGCGGGCTTGATCGGGCGTGAAGGGGCCGGTGACGGCCTCGACCTGGTCGGCCTGGCGGGCCAGCAGGGCAGCACCCTGTTCTTCAGAGAGCATTTCGCGCAGGCGGCCGACCAAGACCGAGCCGGCCATCAGCTTACCCGGGTCGGCCAGCACCAAGAGAGGCGCACGCGACAGGTCGGTGATCGGGCCTTGCACGATCAGCGCGGCATCCAGCCGGCCTTCGGCCAACTCCAGCTCCATCAGCGCCCGGTCGTCGTAGGGCTGCAAGGTCTGCTTGGGCATGGCCGAGAGCGCAGCGGTGAGCGCCGGCTGCTCCGCTTGGGTCAAGAGGCCGACCCGCAGATCGGGATCGCCTTGGCCACTGCCGGAGAAGATGGCGGCGAAGACCAGATAGATCGCCGGCGGCAGGACGAAGGTCATGATCAGCGCCCCGCGATCGCGCAGCAGCGAGAGCGCCATGACCTTGAGGATGGTGGTGATCACGGCGTTCCCTCGGTCAGATGACGATAGAGGAAGGCCAGGTCGGGTGCCTCCAGCCGCATGCCGGTGACTTCCAGGCCACCGCCGCGCAGGATGGCAACCGTCTCCATGCCAGCAGCCTCATTCTCGACCAGGCTGGAGAGAGAGCGTCGATCGCCGGAGAGTGCGAAGTAGTGCAGAATTGGCTCGCTCAGCGCCGGCAGAGGCTGCTTCAAGGTGATATCCAGGCACAGACGCGTGCCGAAGTGCTTTGCCAGAAGCTGGTCGATGGACCCCGCCTCAGCCACGCGCCCAGCCGACAGCAAGACCAGGTCACTGCAGAGCGTCTCCGCCTCCTCTAGGTCGTGCGTGGTTAGCAGTAATCCCATGCCCTGCGCCCGCAGATCCAGGATCAAACGGTGCAAGGCCTTGCGCGCCGCCGCATCGACCCCGACCGTCGGCTCGTCGAGGATCAGGAGCCCGGGCCGGCGCAGGATGGCAGAGGCCAGATTGACCCGTCGCTTCCAGCCGCCGGACAGGTTTTCAACCAAGATCCTGGAGCGTTCGGCCAAGCCAGCGAAGTGGCACACCTCCGCCGCCGCTGTCTTGGCCTGCCGACGCGAAAGGCCGGTCAAGCGCCCGAAGACAGCAAGATTTTCCAGGATCGTCAGCTTGGGAAAAAGGGCAATCTCCTGTGGCACCAGCCCTACACCGGCATCGGCCAGGCTGACGCTCCCGCCTTCCGGCCTTACACGGCCCAGTATCGTACGGATCAAAGTCGTCTTGCCGGCACCATTCGGTCCCAGCAGGCAAACGGCCTGGCCCTTCACGACCGACAAGGAGACTTTGTGCAAGACGGGCGTTGCGCCGTAGGCGACATCCAGCCGCTCGATCTCGAGGACAGGCAGAGGCAGCTCTTCTGCTGGAAGAAAGCTCTGCCTGTCGTGCATCTCGTCTCCCATTCGGCCGTGGATTCGGCGACGCTTGGCGAAAGGGCCGCCGAGTTGCGGCGGAACCCAGGGGGGCAGGGTGGTGGGCCCGGCAGGATTCGAACCTGCGACAACACCGTTATGAGCGGCGGGTTCTGACCGCTGAACTACGGGCCCTTGCAAAGAGTTGCACTACCACGGCCGTCAACTTATGACGGGCATGGTTCTTTGCAAACGAGAAAGCGCAAGGGTTCGAACGGGAGGGGTTGGGATGGTAAAGGCTAAGTCCGATCGCCCAGGCCGACTGCCCGCGTTCGACACACCCGCCAGGACCTATCCGGAGGCGCCTGTTCGGCGGCCGGTCCTCATTGTCGGCGGCAGCCACACCCTGGCCGTTCGCAACGGGCTTTCTCGAGAGCAGAGGCCGCACATAGCAATCATCAATCTACGCCAGCCCAAGTTCGCGTCGCTGTTTGATGAAGAGGTCCCGACACCAGCCCTCGCCCGCGCGTTTCAGCCGAAGGGGGTCATATCGATGATCGGCGGAAACACGCACCACGCCTACGGCCTCTTCGAGCACCCAGAGCCCTACGACTTCGTTGCACCGGAGAACAGCGCACTTGCAGAGGGCAGACGAACGATCATTCCCTATGCCGCTATGCTGGCGATGATGCGAGTGAGCTTGGCGAGACACTGCACTGCCATCTCCGCACTGAAGAGTCTCTTTTCTTGCCCCGTCTACCAGATTCTGGCACCACCACCGATATGCGATGTGCGCTTCCTCTTGGAAGAGCCCGGAACCTTTGGAGAGCGTGCGCAGTATGGGCTGGCGCCAGTGTCATTGAGACTGAAGCTCTTTAACCTGCAAAACCGGGTGTTTCGTTCACACTGCGAAGAACTGGGGATGCCCGTCATCGAGCCACCGGCCGAGGCGTTGGATGCCGAGGGGTGTCTGCTTCCCCAGTTTGCCGATCCCGATGGTACGCACGCCAACAGCGACTACGGTCACTTGCTTGTCCCGCGCATCTTGGAGACAAACCATGGCGCCTAGACACCCCTATGTCGGGCTTCCAGACTACCAATTCTGGGATCAGCAGCCGGGAAGCGAGGGCGGTCCCTTTTTTGACCCGGTGGTGGAGGTTTCTTTCGGCATTGATCTCGATGAGCCCGTGGTAACGGCAGGCAGTTGTTTCGCTCAAACCCTCGCCCACGCGCTCAAGCGATCCGGCTTCAATCTTCTGGTCACGGAGAAACCGCACCCCTTGCTGACGGTCGACCTCTTGCAAGACCACCACTATGGCCTCTTCTCGGCGCGCTATGGCAATATCTATACCACGCGACAGCTCAAACAGCTTCTCCAGCGCGCTTACGGCCTGTTCGAACCACGAGAGACGCAGTGGGAAGGGAGGTCAGGATGGCTGGTCGATCCCTTTCGTCCGCAAATCCAGCCAGACGGCTTCATCAACGCAGCTGACCTGGAAAAGAGCCGTGAGACCCACCTAGCCGCCGTCAGGCAGGCCGTAGAGCAACTATCGCTCTTTGTGTTTACGCTGGGCCTGACTGAGGCTTGGGTCGATAGACGCGATGGTGCCGTCTTTCCCTTGGCGCCAGGGGTGGCCGGCGGCGTCTACGACGAGACGCGCTTTGCATTCGTGAACTTTGACTTTGCCTCGGTCGTGGCCGACCTGCAGTGGTCGCTCGACTTCATTCGGGCCAAGAATCCGGCTAGCAAGTTCGTTCTAACAGTCTCCCCTGTTCAGATAAAGGCGACCTACGAAAAGCGCCACGTCTCTGTTGCCAGCAGCTATTCCAAATCCTTGCTGCGGGTAGCAGCGGACGCGGTCTCTCGAGCCAACAGACGTTGTGACTACTTTCCCTCATACGAAATGGTCACGAGTTCCTTGAGCCAAGGCCGTACATATCGTGGGGACCGCCGCACTGTGCGCGGCGACGTCGTCCGCCATGTCATTTCCATCTTCATGAAACACTATGCCGGCATAGAGCTGCCGAAGCCTGCCAACGCGGCCGCCGCCGCGCGCAAGGGACGCAACTCAAACGACAGCGGTCAGGCGGGCAAGAAGCAGAGACGCGCCAACACCAGAGGTGACAAGCACCTTAAGGAGATGGGTGAGGCTCTTGATGTACTCTGCGACGAGGAGAGCATCACCGATCATTGATATCCATCGGCAGCAGCCGGTGGCTGTACCACCGGCCTTCGCTCGCTATCCCAAGGTGGGGATCGAGAAGTCGGCGCCGCTGCGGATGCCGGTCGGCCAGCGGGCGGTCACTGCCTTCATCTTGGTGTAGAAGCGGATGCCCTCAGGCCCGTGCATGTGATGGTCGCCGAAGAGCGAGCGCTTCCAGCCGCCAAAGGAGTGGAAGGCCATGGGCACCGGGATCGGCACGTTCACACCGACCATGCCGATGTTGATCGAGTTGGCGAAGTGGCGGGCGGTGTCGCCGTCGCGGGTGAAGATCGAGGTGCCGTTGCCGAACTCATGATCGTTGGTCAGCTGCACCGCCTCGTCGTAGGAGGTCGCGCGCATCACCGAGAGGACCGGGCCGAAGATCTCCTGCTTGTAGATCTCCATGTCCTTGGTGACCTTGTCGAAGATCGAGCCGCCCATGAAGTAGCCCTGCTCATAGCCCTGCATCTTGAAGTCACGGCCGTCGACGACGAGGTCTGCGCCCTCGGCCACGCCCTGGTCGATCAAGCCGCGCACCTTGTCGTAGTGCTGCTGGGTTACCAGCGGCCCCATCTCCACCTCCGGATCGGTGCCGGGGCCAATCTTCAGCGCGCGGACCTTGGGCTCCAAGCGCTCCAGGATCTGGTCGGCCACGCCGTCGCCCACGGCCACGGCCACAGAGATCGCCATGCAGCGCTCACCGGCCGAGCCGAAGCCGGCACCCAGCAGCGCGTCGCTCGCCTGGTCCATGTCGGCGTCGGGCATGATCACCATGTGATTCTTGGCGCCACCCAGGGCTTGGACCCGCTTATTGTGATTACAGCCGGTCTGATAGATGTACTCCGCCGTCGGCGTGGCACCGACGAAGCTGACCGCCTTGATGTCGGGGTGCTCCAAGATGGCGTTCACCGCCACTTTGTCGCCCTGAACGACATTGAAGACGCCATCGGGCAGGCCAGCCTCCTTGAAGTGGTCGGCCATCGCCAGGGAGAAGGAGGGGTCTTTCTCTGAGGGTTTCAGGATGAAGGTGTTGCCGCAGCCGATCGCCATGGGCGCCATCCACAAGGGGATCATGGCCGGAAAGTTGAAGGGGGTGATGCCGGCCACCACGCCCAGGGGCTGGCGAGTGGAATAGGAATCGATGCCGGGCCCCACGCCCTCGGTGAACTCACCCTTCAGCAGGTGCGGCATCCCGCAGGCGAACTCGACGACCTCCAGCCCACGGGTGATGTCGCCCTTGGCGTCGTCGATGGTCTTGCCGTGTTCTTCGGTGATCAGGCCGGCAAGCCGATCCATGTCGGCCTCCATCAGGCTCTTCAGCTTGAAGAGCACGCGCGCGCGGCGCAGCGGCGAGACAGCGGCCCAGGCCGGGAAGGCCGCCTTGGCCGCCTGCACGGCCTCATCCAGCTCTGCGGCAGAGGCCAAGGCCACCTTGCGCACGACCTCGCCCAGGGCCGGATTGTAGATATCGCCGTGGTTGCCGCTGCGCCCCTCGACGACCTTGCCGCCGATATAGTGGTTGATCACGTCCGCCATCTCTTGTTCCCTCTGTTTCCTGTCTAACCGGCTGCTTGCAGCTGACCAGCGATGTCTGGAAGCTTGACTGAAGCGCCAGCACCTGGCCGGCGCGCGGGCGGCAGCATAGGCGAAGCGGTGGCCTCATGGAAATGACCCTCTGTCATGACAGCTTACCCCTCATGGCGGGCCAATGACGCCGCCTTTCAGTGGGGCAGAGTGGGTGCGCCTCAAGGCCTGCCTCTCTCAGCAAGCAGCGCTGGGTCAGGGCCTGACCTACCTGGCGCTTGCCGAGGCTGTAGACCTGCAGCCCCCGCATCGCATTCACCGCCTGACCCTAGCCCTCGAAGACTCAGTGCGCGCTGACCACGCCGCAGGCCGGCCACTGCTGGCAGCGCTGGTGCATGGCAAGTCCGGCCTGCCAGGCCGCGGCTTCTTCGATCTGCTGGCGGAGCTAGGTCGCTACGCCGGCCCTGCCACCGGGCCGGAGGCCGCCGCGCACTATGAGACAGAGCGCGATGCTGCGCTGGCCTATTGGCGAGAGGCCGGGACGGACCTCTAAGGCGCGGAACACTAGGGCTCCGAGCTCTCCTCCTCATCTGACTCTCTGCGCCGCGCCTTCCCTTTCTTCGTCGGCCGGTCGGAGAGTTCCGGCTCACCGTCTGGGCCATCGTAGTCGCGCACGCCAGCCGTCAGCGCGTAACAGGCCAGGCGCACCGTCTTCGGAATCTTCACCTTGCTGCCGTCACGCTCGCCCTTCTCATAGTACTGGACAACACGGCGCTTCAGGCCGAGCGCGTCAGCGGCGTCCCGTTGGGAGAGGTCCAGGCTCTTCCGCCACTTCTTGAAGTCCTGACCGCGCATCACTCACCCACCGCGCTGACCAAGTCCTGGCGCCGCTGCGCCAGACGCTGCAGGAGCAAGGGCTCCAGCTGGTAGACCCAGCCGTCGCTGCGCGCGGCCAGGTCCGCAGCAAAGGCCGCTGCGTCCTCGCGCGGCGGGCCGCCAGGCTCCAAAGGCGGCGCCACTGCTGTAGCCTCCAGACGTCCCCAGACGGCGCCCTCGATCTGCTGCAGGGTCAGCGTCACCTGGATGCCGTCAAAGGTGGTCACGGTCACTCGCCAAGGCTCCGGCAAGGCCAAGTCCTCCGCCGGTCGGACCGCGCGGAAGGTCAAGCGCTCAAAGCTCCCGGCCATCTGGCGCAACAGGAAGTCTTCAACGACCATACCTGCAGGCGGCGCCGGATCGAGGCTGAGCCCGAGCGCGCCTCTTTCGCTGCGCCGCGCCGTCAGGCTGACGTCCCCATCGGGCGGCTCCACCGTCATCTGGGCGACGATGCTGCCTGGCAGATTGACCAGGACGCGGTCGAGGAAATCGGGTCCCTCGGCGGGAACAGAGACCTCGCCCAAGGCCAACCAAGCCTGATCGCTATCGGCGTAGCGCAGATAGGTGCCGCCGCCGCCGAGCCCATCCAGGTTGTCGCGGTTCGGGCCGATCACTGCATCGACCAGAGTGCCACCATCGCTGTCCAGGATCACCAGGCGTCGCCCTTGGTCCGGTCCAGCCTCGGGCCCCGCCAGCCCGAGAAGTTCCAGCCGGTCGGGCAACGCCGTCTTGGCCTCGAAGAGCTGCAGCCGCGCCAGACGGACCAGGAGCCCGGTGATCGCCTGGCGCTCGACCGGGTAGCCGCCGGCCTCTGGCAAGAGCCAGAGCCCCGGCGCGGCAGAGCGCTCCAGTGCGTAGCTGCCCTCACTGGTGACCACCGTCACCCGCGCAGCCGCACTCGGGTCTTCGGCCAAGAGCGGGAAGGCTGCTGTGCCCAAGACCTGCAGCGACGAGGGCGAGCGCTGCTCCAGGGTCACCGCTACGGCGCCAAGTAGCGCCAGGGCGGTGACGATCAGCAGCAGATAGAAGCGAGAGGATCGCATGCCGGCCTCCCTAGCGCTCAGCCGGCTGGCGCAGCGCGCGGCGACGGCGCAGCAGTACCACCGCGAGCCCCAGCAAGGCCACCAAAGCCGGCACGGCCAGGATGTTCACCAGCTGGATCTCCCGAACCAGGTCATCCACCTCTTCACGCAGGCCGCGCTGCACCTGGCGCAGCTCCGCGCGCGCGCTCAAGAGCTGTCCGCGCAGGGCGGCGAGGCTTTCGCGCTGGGCGTCGCTCAGGACGATGCCGCCGTCTTGCGTCTGCTCGATCTCGCCGATCTCGCTTTGCGCCCTCTCGATGGAGGCCGTGAGTGCCGCCTCTTGGCGGCGCAGATCCTGCTCGGCGCTGCGGGCCATCTCTTCCAGCAGCATGAAGGGCCGCTCGCGCTGGCCGCGGCCACGCAGCGATGCCAGCGAGGGCTGGCCCAGCATCTCCTCCAGCGCGGTCAACACGAAGGCGCCATTGCCGGCCAGCGGCTGGCCGCCGACCTGCCCTTGGCCGATCCAGGTGGAGTTGTAGAGCAGATCGCTGTCGGCGACGGCCACGACCGCGATGGGGCTCCCGCTGGCAGCCCGGTGCTCTTGAGCCAGCGCGTCACCGGTCTCTCCGCGCGCCAACTCAGACGGTGGTCCAGCCGGAAAGGCGCTTTCCGCCGTGCCGTTCAAGCGGGCGGCCAGGGTGAGGGCCTGACCGCCCGGCTGATAGTCAGCCAAGAGCTGCGTCGGGTCAGGAGAGAGCGCCAGGCGGTCGAGCGGCAGCACCTGCGCCTCTGGCGAGGTCCAGACCAGCGGCTCCAAGGGAGCCCCCTCACCGTCGCGCGGCAAGAGGAAACCGGCGGAGTTGAGGTTTAGGCTGCCCAGGCCCGCGACCAGCGGATCGCCGGCACGCATGCGGGCCTCGGGGATCGAGAGCCAAACCACATAGTCGGTCACCGTCTGCCGGTCGCCGCTGCCGACCATCACCCGGCGGGCGGAATTGACGTCGGTTGCTAGCACCCGCCCCGGCAGCTCTGCACCCCAAGCGGCTAGCAAGGGCTCAATGGAGCTGAAGTCGGCCGGCTGCAGCGGCAGGCCGCGCTGCGCGTTCATCAAGGCCTGCTGCTCGGAGTAGGGATCGAGGAACAGCAGGAGTCGCCCGCCGCGCAGCACGAACTGGTCGAGGGCATAGGCCTCAGCCGGCGTCAAGCCGATGGGCTGCACGGCCATGAGGACCGAGATCTCCTGCGGCACCCGGCCGGTCTCCAGGTCCACCTCCTGCAAATCCATCTGCTGGGCCAGGATGTCTAGAATCGCCTGCCGCGGCTGGCGCAGCAGCGGGTTGCCGTTCAGTGGCAGGCGCGAGAAGAGGCCCACCCTCGGCTGGCGCGGATTGGCCAAGGCGGCGATGAGCGCGGTCAGATCGTACTCCAGGCTGGCTGCGCGCTCTGGATCCAAAAACGCGATAGTCTGGGTCTGATCGACCAGGTTGCGCCCAGCAAGGCCGAAGTAGATCTGCGTCCCGTCACCTGTCGTCAGCCCGGTCAGCCCATCGGTCAGTGCTTGATCCTCGGCGGGGCTGAAGGGCTCCGGGTCCAGGACTTCCACGTTCAGGTTCGGACCAGCGAGCCGCTCCATCTCGCGTAGGAGCGCGGTGACGCGGGCGGCATGGCTGGCATAGGCCGGGGTCACGTCGGTCAAGAGGCTGGAGGTGTAGAGGCGCAGCTGCAGCGGCTCTTCCAAGCCGGCCAGCAACTCGGCCGTCACCGGGCTGATGGTAAAGACCTTGTCTTGGCTTAGGTCGAGGCGCAGATGCGACAGGCCGCGGTCGGCCAGCACGACGGCGGCCAGAAACAGCAAGACCACCAGCGGCAAGGCCAGCCTGGCGTAGGTGAGGCGCCGCTGGGCGCTTGCGCGCGCCATGGCCTAGCCCGCCTTCTTCATATCGACCAAGAGGGCCGTCATGGTCAGCCCCATGATCATCACCAGCAGGAAGTAGGCCAGATCGGCAGCCTCCAACGCGCCTTGCGACAAGGGCTCGAAGCGGGTGAGGAAGGAGAGCCCGGCGACCATGGAGGCCAGGTCCCCCGGCAGCCAGCCGCGCAGCAGACCCTGCACCACTTCCAGCCCGCTCATGAGGAAGAGGAAGGAAAGCGCGGCGGCCAGCACGAAGGCCACCACCTGATTGCGTGTCGCCGCCGAGGCCAGACTGCCCAGCGCCAGGTAAGCGCCGGCCATGAGCCAAGAGCCCAGATAGGCTGTTGCGATCACCCCATGATCGGGCTCGCCCAGCCAGGAGACCGTCAGCCAGAGCGGGAAGGTCAAGGCCAGCGCGATGGCGGTGAAGATCCAGGCGGCCAGGAACTTGCCGATCACCGCTTGCGGCGTGGTGATCGGCAGAGTGGCCAAGAGCTCCAGAGTGCCGCTCTTCCGCTCCTCCGCCCAGAGCCGCATGGCGAGCGCGGGCACCAGCAGCAGGTAGAGCCAGGGATGGAAGGCGAAGAAGGACTCCAGGTCGGCCTGCCCGCGCTCGAAGAAGCCGCCGAGGTAGAAGGTCAGCGCGCCAGCCAAGGCCAGGAAGAGGCAGATGAAGATGTAGGCCACGGGGCTCAAGAAGTAGGCCGCCAGTTCGCGGCCGGTGACGGCGAAGAGCGCGCTCATGAGGCGCTCCGCCGCTCCGGCGGCAAGGTCAGGCGGCGGAAGACCTGCTCCGGCGGCTCGGCGCCGAAGAGCGCCTCTGGCGTCGCGTCGGCCACCAGCTTGCCCTCGGCAATCACCATCGCCCGAGTGCAGACGGCCGTCACCTCCTCCAGCAGGTGCGTCGACAGGATGATGGCCTTATCAGCCGACAGCTCGCGCAGCAGGCTGCGGACCTCGTGCTTCTGGTTGGGATCGAGACCATCGGTCGGCTCGTCCAGGATCAGCACCTGGGGATCGTGCAGGATCGCCAAGGCCAGGCCGACTCGGCGCTTGAAGCCCTTGGAGAGCGACTCCAGCGGTCGATACCAAACCGCATGCAAACCCAATTTTTCCGCGACCCACTCCGAGCGCCGGCGACGCTGGGGACCGCTCATCCCCCGCACCTTGGCCACGAAGCGCAGCAAGGCAGCCGTGGTCATGTCGCCGTAGAGCGGGGCGCCCTCCGGCAGGTAGCCGATGGCGCGGCGCGCGGCCAGCGGCTGGGTCTCCACGTCGGCACCACAGACCAAAGCCCGGCCGCGACTGGGTGGCAGGTAGCCGGTGATCATCTTCATGGTGGTCGACTTACCGGCGCCGTTCGGCCCCAAGAAGCCTAGAAGCTCGCCGCGCGCAAGGGTCAGGTCCACGCCCTGCACCGCCCAGAAGGGGCCGAAGCGCTTTCCCAGACCTTCGATCTGCAAAGACGGGGCCACAAGAGCACTCCTCAACCCGCGCGGGCTCGTGACGCGAAACGATAGGCCCTTATTGCCAGCGGTCCGCCGGCTTGTGAAGCGACAAGCCGCGGGCGGACAAGAGAGCTGGCCTTGGCCTGCGCCCTTTGAAACCTTGCATCGGCGCCGTGCTCTCTGCAGCTTGACGGCCATGAAGAGCGCAGCCGGCATCACCCAGAAGGCTGACCCCCCCTCCATCACCAGTCAGGTGGAGGCTGGCCGTCTGCTGCTCACCTGTCAGGGTGCCTGGCGCACGCGCGAGCTGGCGGCTGTGGAACGCCAGCTTGCGAAGGTGGCGGCCGGCCAGCGATCGAGCGGCCTGCGCGCAGCCCGCCTGGATATCGAGCAGATCACCGCGCTGGATACCGCAGGCGCGCTCTTTCTCTTCCGGCTGCAAGGGGCCCTGAAGGCTGCTGGGCTAGAGAACGAGATCACCGGTGCGACGGCGGAGCAAGCGCGCTTGCTGGATGCCGTGACGGAGAACGCCTGCCAGGCCACGGAATCGGATGAGCGCGGGGCCGGCCTCATCAACGTGATCATTCTGGTCGGCAAGAGCAGCCTGACCATCGCCAAGGACGCGCAGCTGCTGGTCAACTTCCTGGGCCAGACCATGACCGTGCTGGCCCTCAGTCTCTTACGCCCCTGGCGCATCCGCTGGCGGGCCGTCTTCCGCCATATGGAGACCACGGGCCTCAACGCCCTGCCGATCGTCGGGTTGATCTCCTTTCTGATCGGCCTGGTTTTGGCCTTTCAGGGCGCCGCCCAGTTGGAACGCTTTGGTGCGCAGATCTTCACGGTGAACATCGTCGGCGTCGGTGTCCTGCGCGAGATGGCGATCCTGCTGACCGCCATCATAGTGGCTGGCCGGTCGGGAAGCGCCTTCACCGCACAAATCGGCTCCATGCAGGTGAACGAAGAGATCGATGCGCTGCGCACGCTCGGTCTCGACCCCATGGAGGTGCTGGTCCTGCCGCGCGTCTTGGGCCTGGTGCTGGCCATGCCCTTCCTCGCCTTCTACGCCAACATCATGGGGCTCTTGGGCGGTGCGGTGATGACGGACCTCGTTCTGGGCATCAGCCTCTCGGAGTTCATCATTCAGCTGCGCCAAGCGGTCTCTCTGGGCGACCTTTTCGTCGGCCTGGTAAAGGCGCCGCCCTTCGCTTTCCTGATCGCCATGGTCGGCTGCTTCGAGGGCTTCCGCGTTTCCCGCAATGCCGAGTCCGTCGGCCACGCCACCACCCGCGCCGTGGTTGAGGGCATCTTCCTAGTCATCGTTCTGGATGCCGTCCTCTCCATCTTCTTCCAGGTGATCGGCATTTGAGCAGCACGTTTGCAAAACCTGGGGAAGGTCTGCAGACTCGAAGTATGTTCCGCAGTGATGAGCAAGCTCATCGCTCCGGCACCGGCCCGCACCCCCCACCCGGCCACCCAGTCCAGGGTACTTTCGTTAGGTGGCCGGGTGAGGGTGCGGGCTGGTGCCGATCGGTCACGTGAGTGACTGTGCATTAGCGAAGGACCAATGCGAGGAGCTGGGGAGACTTTGGACAGCGCAAGCCCAATCGCGCAGGACGAGGAAGCCGAGGCCGTCATCAAGGTGCGCGGGCTCGTGAACCAGTTCGGGCGGCAGGTGGTGCACGACAACCTCGACCTCACGGTGCGGCGCGGCGAGGTCTTGGGCCTGGTCGGCGGCTCGGGCTCCGGCAAGTCGGTGCTGCTGCGGACCATCGTTGGTCTGATCAAGCCGAAGAGCGGCCGCATCACCGTCCTAGGTCATGAGATGCAGGATCTGAGCCCCCGCGCGCGCCAAGCGGTACAGAGCCGTTGGGGGGTGCTCTTCCAGGACGGCGCCCTCTTCTCCTCCCTGACCGTTGGGCAGAACGTGGCCGTGCCTCTGCGCGAGCACACGCGCCTCTCTCCCCAGGCGCGTGATGACTTGGTGGCGCTGAAACTGGCGCTGGTCGGGCTGCCGGCAGAGAGTGCTGCCAAGTACCCCTCTGAGATCTCCGGCGGGATGCGCAAGCGCGTTGGCCTCGCCCGCGCGCTCGCCTTGGATGCGGAGATCCTCTTCCTCGACGAGCCGACAGCGGGCTTAGACCCGATCTCGGCGGCCGCCTTCGATCAGCTGATCCGCACCCTACAAGCAACCTTGGGCCTGACCGTCGTGCTGGTGACCCACGACCTTGACACGCTCTACACGACCTGCGACCGGGTGGCGGCCCTGCTGCGCAAACAGGTAACGGTCGGGACCATTGAAGAGCTCTCCCAGGTCGACGACCCCTGGATACAGGAGTACTTCCTTGGCCCGCGCGGGCGGGCTGCGCTAACGGCGGAGGAACGGCGTTTGATCAAGGCAGCGCAGATGAGCGCGCCGCAGATCCAGGTGGCGGGAGCGTAAGGTAGAAGCGATGGAAACCCGTGCGCACTATCTCCTTGTTGGCGCCTTCGTCCTGGTGATCGGGGCGGGCTTGCTGGGCTTCATCGTCTGGCTTTTGGGCGCCCAAGGGGAAGGCCGGACCACCACCTACATGGTCCGCTATGAGGGCTCGGTCACCGGCCTGCGTGAGGGCGGCTCGGTGCGCCTCAACGGCGTCAAGGTGGGAACCGTCTCCTCCATCCAGCTCGACCTGCAGCGCCTAGGCACGGTGGAGATCCTGCTGGAGATCGGCGCCTCCATCCCGATCAAGACCGACACGGTCGCCAGTTTGGAGTTGGAGGGCCTGACAGGCGGCCGCTACATCCTGCTTTCCGGCGGGACCTCGGCGGCGCCGCCGCTGGAACGCAAAGAGGGCGAGCGCTATCCCGTCATCACCGCGCGCCCCTCTTCGATCGAAGAGCTGCTGGAGGGCGCGCCTGACGTCATCGCCAACGTGAACCGGCTGCTGGTGAACGCCAACAAGCTCTTGAGCAACCGCAATATCGAGACGATCAGCGCAGGCCTTGAAGATCTGCGTGCGCTGTCTCAAACGCTCGCTGACAACCGCGACGAGATCGACAGCATCATCTCGCGGACCAACACGGCCTTGAAGGCCTTCGACGAGACCGCGGCCACGATCCAGCGCCTGGCCAGCCTGCTGGAGCAGGACGGCCAGCGCCTGATCGACAAGGCTGACATCACCTTGGGCAAGGTCGACCAGCTAGCCGACACGCTGAACCTGGCCGCCAGCGACTTCACCGAAGACCTGTCACGCATCACCGATCAGGCAGAGCGCGGCACGCGCTCCTTCGTGCGCGTGGCCGATCAGGTAGCCTCGCTGGTGGCGGAAAACCGGGAGCCCATCTCTGACTTCACCTCGCAAGGCCTCTTCGAGTTCGTGAACTTCCTGTCGGAGGCGCGGGAGTTGATCGGCAACCTGAAGACCATCACCACCGATGTGGAACGCGACCCCTCGCGCTTCTTCTTCGGCAATTCGCAGCAGGGCTATGAGCCGGGACGCTAAGTGACATGAAACGCCAGCCGCCTTTGCCCACGCTCAGCCGCCGTCATCTCTGCCGGCTCTTGCCCCTCGGTCTGGTCGGCTTGACCGGCTGTGGCGCTCTCCTGCCCGGATCAGGGCCGCCACCGAACCTTTACCGGCTGACGCCGAAGAGCACCTTTGACCCAGGCCTGCCGACCGTCGATTGGCAGCTGGTCTTGGCACCGCCCTCGGCACAGGGCGCCATCGACACGACGCGCATTGCGCTGGCCCCCAGCCTGACGCGGATCGAATACTACGCCTCTGCCGGCTGGACCGACCGCATGCCGCTGATGTTCCAGGCCTTGATGCTGGAGTCCTTCGAGAACTCCGGGCACATCGTTGCTGTCGGCCGCCGCGCCGTCGGTCTGCGCTCCGACTACGAACTGCGGATCGACATTCGAGAGTTCCAAGCCGACTACTATGATAATCCCTCGCAACCAGCGGCCTGCCAGGGACCACCTGTCTGCGTCCACGTGGTGGTTAATGCAAAGCTGATTTACACGCCGCAGCGGACCATCGTCGCCACCCGGGACTTCGGCACCTTTGCCCCCAGCCCGCAAGATGATCTGGTCTCAGTGGTGGAGGCCTTCGATATAGCCTTGGGCGATGTCTTGAAAGATCTGGTCGGCTGGACCTTGATCGAAGGCTCGCGCGACTGGACGGTGCGGCAGGCGAACCGCAGCCAGGCCGCCCTACCCGCTGGCGGGCATCGTCTCTAGATCACAGAGCGTCAGTGCCTGATTGATCGCCCGTCGCGAGCCGTTCAGCGGCAAGGCGACCGGCGTCCCCTCGTAGTCCGGCCCGGCCACCGTCGCCTCGCTGCCGGCTGCCAGCTGCTCCAAGAGCCGGCGTGGCGGGTCGGCGGCGGCGAAGCGATAGTCCGTTTCGCGTTGGAAGGAGAGTTCCACCGGCGCGCGCTCATCGACACTGACCGAAAAGCGCGGCTGCTCCTTCGGCCGCACGAACCAGGTGGCAGAGAAGACCAAGGTCAGCCAGGTCTCCTCGTCCTGGCGGTGGCAGCGCACGGCAAGAAGGTGGTCGCCGCGGTAGATCGAGGCGCGGGCCTGCTGCTCCGTTTCTGCCAGATCGCTGCCGCTTTCATCCACCGCCCGCCAACGCTCCTCGACCTCCGCGGCTTTTGCGAAGCCGGGCCCGGACAGCAGCAGGCAGAGGGCGAGCAGGAAGGCACCGAGACTGGAGCGGATGCACAGCATGGGGGACGCGTGGCTACCTGCGGCGGATCGAGGGCAGGTCCTCCTCTAGGATCGCCATGGTGAAGGAGTAGGAAATCTCGCCGTCCTCGTCGTCTTGAAAGAGGACACCAATGAACTCCTCGTCCAGCAGAACCTCTGCCGAGCCGTCTTTGGGGCGAAAGACCACGTTCAGGAGGTCATTGCGAAAGAGCCTGCGCATATAGGCTTCGACCCGCGCGGCGTCTTGTTGCTTCATCCCCATCGGATGTCACTCCTCCCTGCGTCTGGCTTGCCTCTCCCGAACGCCGAGAGGGCTTGGCTTTTCCCACCAGCGACGGCGAGGACCCGGATGTAGCGGCTCGGCCTCCTGCCTGCAATGGCTGAGGTAACAGAAGCCCACTTTCATAAGCCGGACAGAAGCAGCGGTCGTGCGTCCGGGGCCGATCGCCCGGTGAATCTCTAGCCTGGCTGGTGGTGAAGAAAGGCGCAGGCCAGTTTGTTGCCGTCCGGATCGCGCACGTAGGCGACGTAGAAGCTGGGTTCGTAGTAAGGCCTGGTGCCAGGCGCGCCCTCACTGCTGCCGCCGTTGGCGAGCGCTGCTGCGTGGAAGCCCTGGACTTCCTTTTCATCTCTGGCGAAGAGCGTCGCCATGGTGCCGTTGCCGGCCGTCGGCGGCTTGCCGTCGAAAGGGGAACGGATCCAGAGGCTGGATCCCTCGCCATAGCCAGGCCCCCAGCCTGCCCAGCCCTGCGACCAGTCGGGCGCACGGCCAATGCCGATACTGGCAAAGACAGCATCATAGAAGCGGATGGACCGCTCAATGTCAGTGGTGCCGAAGATGAGATCGAGAATCATGGGGAGGCTTCTTGCATAGTGGCTGACCTGCCCCGTCGGCGACAAACCGCCGGCTAAGGCCGAAGAGCGCTTGGGTTCATCGACCCCTTCAAAACCGGTGGTGTCCCCGACAGGATTCGAACCTGTGACCTACAGCTTAGGAGGCTGTCGCTCTATCCAGCTGAGCTACGAGGACCAACGGCACTGAGAAGAGGGTTCTACCAGGACCGTGACGCCGGGTCACCCCGTCCGCTGCCTTATCCTCGACACAAAACCCCTGTGGAAACAGAGGAAAATATGGCAAGGACAATGCTGACGAGGGAGTGAAGACGGTTCGGTTGGGGGGCATAGCCTTGGCAAACAACAGACGGCTCTTGGCGGCGACCGGCCTTCTCCTACTCGCAGTAATGCTGCCTGGGCAGGCCGCGACGCAGGAAGCGACAGAGGATGCAGCGCTGCAAGCGCGCTTCGATCGCCTCTTCCAAGAGCTCTTGCAGCGGCCGATCGATCTGGACCTCATGTTCGATTTCGCTGGCACGGCAATACAGCTGGGCGACTACGAGGCCGCGATCGCGACCTACGAACGCATGCTCCTGATGAACCCCGACCTCCCGCGCGTAAAGCTGGAGCTCGGCGCGCTCTACTACCGGCTTGGATCCTATGAGGCGGCGCGTCGCTACTTCGAAGATGCCGCCGACGATCCCGACTTGCCGCCGCAGGTGGCTGAGCGGATCGACGGCTTTCTAGCCCGCATCAACGAAGATCAGGCCCGCAGCCTCTGGTTCGGCTCTTTGACCGTCGCCGGGCGCTATCAGACCAACGCCAACGCCGGGCCGGAGAACATCATCGTGCGCGCTGCCGGCCAACCGGCGGAGATCAGCGACGAGTTCCAGGCCGAGGATGACTTTTCCTTCGTCGTCTTCGGCACCGCGCGCAACCTGCAGCGCTTCGATCTTGGCACCGACAGCGCCTGGCTCGGCTTGGACAACCAGGCGCTTTGGCAAACGGATCTTGAGGCTTACTACAGCGCCGAAGTCGAGTTCCAGGATTTGAACGTTGGCCTGATCGCCATCGAGACCGGTCCGCAGTTCGAGTTGATGCAAAGCGATCCCGACGCCGGCGACTGGTTCTTCCGCCCCTACTTCTTGGCGGACTTCGCCAGTTTGGGCCAGAAGCCCTTCTTCTGGACCGTCGGCGGCGGCCTGTCGGTCACCACGACTATCGACAACTGGATCGGCCTCAACGCTTGGTACGAGCTGCGCTACCGCGACTTCAACAACACCGACGAGAACCCGGACTTGGATGAGCTGACCGGGATCGAGAATCTGGTAGGCCTGGACAGCAACTTCCTGGTGACCGATCGCTTGCGTGGCCGCTTGGGCGCCTTCTACGACAACGACCAGGCGCGCGTCAGCTGGCAATCGAACCAGGAACTCGGGCTCTATGGCGGCATCGACCTGCTCTATGATGCACCCTTCGAGTGGGGCAGCGAGCTCTGGCAGGCCTCCTTCACCGCCACTGGTCTCTTCACCGGCTACAGCGCGCCCGACCCCTCCGTCGATCCTGACGTGACCCGCCGGGATACCGAGGTGCGGCTCAACTTCATCAATACCGTGCCGGTCTGGGAGGATATCTCGCTGATGGGCCAGGTCGAGTACCTGCGCAACGGCTCCAACCTGCCGAACTTCCGCTTCAACAATCTGACCTTTCTGCTCGGCGCGACCCTGGATTTTTGAAACACTGCGCGCGTGATAGACTTACAGCGATGAGCAAGCTCATCGCGGGCGGCACCAGCCCACACCCCCGCCCGGCCGCCCAACGAAAGTATCCTGGACTGGGTGGCCGGGCGGGGGTGTGGGCTGGTGCCGGACGGTCGCGCAAGCGACCGCGCAAACCAGAGGAGACAAGGCTGGCATGGTATCCATTGCACGTGACCTGAGCGCTGGGTTCTTGGCGGCGGCCCTGTTCTCTGCGCTTCTGGCCAGCCCAACAAGCGCCCAGGACGGGGACCTTCGGGTCGGCATCGCCGCTGCGGTCAACCCGGCCACCGTCTCGACCCCGCCGGGAGCTACCAGCGAAACCCTGCCGCTCGGCAAGCCCATCGTCTTTATGGAGGAGATCGAGACCAATCCGGCCGGCCAGGCCCAAGTGCTTTTCCTCGATCGTTCCAGCCTGACCATCGGTCCCGACAGTTTCGTTATCGTCGACGAATTCGTCTTCGACCCGGCCTTGGCCGACGGCTCCCTGACCATGACCTTGGAGCGCGGTCTGGTCCGCTACATCGGTGGGCAGATCAGCAAGGATGGCGGCGTCACCATCGAGACCGACCTGGCGACCATCGGCATCCGCGGCGGTATGGCCATCGCCGAAAAGCGGCAGCCCGACCTGCTGCGCGTCATCAACCTCTTCGGCCGCCTCACCGTCACCCCGCGCGACGGCTCGGCGCCCTTTGTCGTCGACGACCCCAGCGAGTTCGCGCTGGTCAGCCCGCAGGGCCTGCAGGAAATCGGGCTGATCTCTGCAGCGCAGCTCACCAACCTCTATCAGCAGTTCGAGGGCGGCACGATGGAGATCATTACCGCCACCATCGATCAGGGTCTGGAGACAACGCCGGGCGCCGAGCCCTCGGCCGATCAGCAAGCGGCGGGTGGCGGCGCGCTGGGCAGCGGCACCCCTGCGGGTGACCCGCAGCAAGCAGCGGTGCAGCTGAGCGAACAGCAGGCAGCGCTCGACCAGGTCGTCGCCCTTGGCCGCCAGCAAGAGCAGATCAGCAACACTGAGCCCGAGACCTCGCCCGACACGCCGGTTGTGAGCAACCTGTCCGGCAGCTACCTCGCCACGCCTGATCCCTACACCACGCCCAGCGGCGCCAGCTTTGCCAATCCCCTGCTGCAGAACGCGCTGGGCGGGCCGTCGCAGGACTTCAATCGTCGCTACCAAGACGGCGAGATCCTTGACGACGGGCTCTTGCAGATCGACAGCAACGGCGACGGGAGCATCGACCTCATTCTGCCGATCAGCGAGGGCAGTTTCGAGGTGGGTTTGAGTGAAAGCGCCAGTCCCCTGGGCCCCTTGACCGGGACCGGGCAGCTGGAGAGCCTGTCGGGTGACCGGCCTTTCTTCACCTACGATCTGCGCACCGCCGATGGCAGCCGCCGTGTTCAGGTGGTCGGTGGCCTGCCCAGCGACCCCAGCCTCTTTCGGCAAGGAGGACTGGAGGTCTTTTCCTACCAACTGGACGCGCAGAGTCTGGCGCTTCAGGCGCTTCCCGGCGGTGGCCTGGCCGGGACGAGTAGCTTGCAAGCGACCGACCTCCTGGTCGCCACAGCCCCAGGCGGCGGCTTCGACCCTGTCGAGGGGCCCTTCAACAGCTCTGTGCTCTGGATGGCCTTCGGCGTCGAGGGCGAGGGAGCAGAACAGACGTCGATCCTGCAAGCCAGCGCTGGCAAGCTCCTCGACCTAGGGAACGGTAGGCCCGTGCTGTCCCAAACGGTCCGCGGGTCGATCGCGCAGGCCGGTGGCCAGCCAGCCGGACTGACCCGCACCGAGGTGGGCCTGGGGTCAGCCGTGGATGACGCTGGGAATGCCTTCTATGGCAGTGAGGCGGAGCGTGTGGTGCTCACCAACAACGGCCCCTTCCCGCTAGACGAAAGCGACCCGAACCTTGAGGCCCGGAACATCAGTCAGGTGCTGCTCCAGCCCTACAACGATTTGGGCGGCACCGCGCTGGGGTTCAGCAGCGTGGCGCCCCGGGTTGGAACCGATGAGGGCCTCGGCCAAGAGCGGCCGGATACGACCCTGGTCGGCTATGCCAGCGGTGTCGGCGTATCGCGGCTGCCAGGTGGTAGCTTTTCCGAGATCTATCGGCTGGAAGGGGGACCCGGCTATCCTGACGGCGGCGGCGGCGTCACCTTCCAGCGCGACCCGAACAGCAGCTCGCTCGACATCGGCATGGAGCTGCTGGCAACCCCGATCATCACCAGCGGTTCGGCGCCCAGCAGTGCCTTCTGGTCCTTTGGCGGCATCGGGGCAGAAAACAGCGCCTACCTGGACCAGAACCACTATGCCGCGACGGAGGCCTTCACCGATCAAGGCCAGGGCTTCGACGGGCAGGTGAACCGGAACGATCAGGGTGCCGACGGGCAAGAGCGCTTCGGCTTCCGCAGCTATGTGCTCGGCCAGGATCCGGTGCCGGCCAGTGCGGCCTTTCCGGACACGCAGTTCTGCGAGTGTGCCTACCTGCAATGGGGCTACTGGGGCGGCGAGTATCAGTACGATCCCAGCGGCCCGCAGGCTGGCCGGCGTGAGCGCGTGCACATTGGCGCCTGGGTGGCAGGTGAGCGGCCAAGTGCGGCTGACATTGCCGGCCTCTCCGGCACCGCCACGCACAGCGGCCATGTCTTCGGCACGGTCACCTTGGGCAACGGCAGCCAGTACCTGGCACCTGGCCGCTATGACCAGACCTTCAATTTCGGTACCGACAGCGGCACCTTCACCATCTCTCAGTTCGATTCCCGGGACTTCACGGGTGGAACGCTGGGCGTGAAAGAGGGTGGCCATCCCGCCGACTTCTCGTCAGTCAACCCAGCGCGCAGCGCAGACGGCCTGAACGCCAAGGTTCGCGGCAGCTTCTTCGTCGGCAGGGGCGGCGATCCGGCCGGCCAGGTCGGTGGTACCTTCACCATCGATGACGGCGGCAAGGGAGACTACGCGGCCTCTGGCATTCTGGCCGGCGACCGCAGGTAAGAGAGAGAGAGAGAGAGAGAGAGAGAGAGAGAGAGAGAGAGGGAGAGCATGCGAGTCGCCGCCCGGGCGCGTCAGGCACTGAACGCGCGTGCCTTTCTCCTGATCCCACTGGCTGTCTTGGCGGCTGGCCTCCTGTTGCGGCTGGTCGATCCTGAACCACTGCAGGAACTAAGGCTGCGCGCCTTCGACTTCTACCAAGTGGTGGACCCCAGACCGGCCAGCAGCTTGCCGGTGAAGATCGTGGCGGTCGACGAGGCATCCTTGCAGCGCCTCGGCCAGTGGCCCTGGCCGCGTAGCCGATTGGCGGAGTTGACCGAGAAGATCGGCACGGCTGGCGCGCGCGCGCTGGTCTTCACCACCTATTTCCCCGAACCCGACCGCTTGACGCCGGAAGCCCTGCTCGCCCTGCTACCGGGCGACGCGCGGGCTGAGGTGGCAGGCGCCTTACAAGCCGGAGCTATGGTCTTGCCCGACCAGGACTTTGCTGAGGCGCTGGCCGATACGCCGAGCGTCTTGGGCTTTGCATTGCGGGCTGGAACCACCGAGCGTGCAGCACCGCTGCGCCGCACCGGCTTTTCCTTCATCGGCCAGTCCCCCCTGCCCTTCCTGCCGCTCTTCGGCGGGGCCGTGCCCTCCCTGCCGAGCCTGCAGGAAGCGGCCAAGGGGAACGGCGCCATCACCCTGCAGGTCGACAGCGACGGCGTGACCCGGCGCCTGCCTCTCTTGGTCGCGG